>CAWGHV010000019.1:0-119364 GCA_963822375.1 uncultured beta proteobacterium
CATCGATCCACAAGACGTCACGGTACTGACGGAGCGCTTCGCGCGAGAGCATCCGCACTGGCGAACACAGGCCTTGGGCGCCGCCGCCGATTGGCGGCGCTACGTCATTTTCGACGAGAGCGGCGTGCAGCCGCGGGGCGAGTTGCCGGCTTGGAACGACCTGCCTCTTGGCCCCGGCGCGGATACCGTACAGCTTCATCGCGCTCACCATTTCGTATTTGCCGTCCAGCTCGCGCGGGCGCAGGCGTATGGCGCATCGACCACCGCGACACTGAAGGCGGCGGTCGATTCCTGGCTCGAGGCGACTCACGACCATCCCGATGCGCCCGCGTACATGAGCCCACTCTTGGCCGTGCACCGCGCCTTTGCGATTACTTGGTGCCTGGCATTCCTGGCGGGTAGCGGCGAGCCCGACGCCGATCTCGAGTTCGCATTCCTCAGGATCCTTCTTGCCGACGCGCGCTTCGTCCACTCGAAGCTCGGAACCTCGGTCGCAAACAACCACCTGCTGGGCGATGCCTTTCTCATGTTCTACCTCGGCATGCTCTATCCCGAGTTCGAACAGGCGGACGCATGGCGTCGGGACGGAGAAGCGCTATTTCTGCGCGAACTCCAACGCCAGACATTCGACGATGGGTCGAGCTTCGAGCACTCGGTGCACTACCACGAGTTCGTCTGTGAGATGTTGACGGCGATCGTGTTGCTCGCGCGCCGGAACGACGTGCCACTCGAGCCCTGGGTGCTGGAGCGTCACCATCGCATGCTGGCTTTTCAGGCGTCTCTGTCGGGGCCGGAAGCGAGCGGCGTCCCCATCGGCGACACGATCGAGCTCAATCTATTTCCTCTGGACGCGTTCGACGGCGTCGGCGCCGCGTCGCATCGCGAGACCCTTCGCGCGCTCTACGATCCTGACTTCGCCGGTTCTGCCCCGAACGCGCCCGGCCAGGAACGCGCGGCATGGACGCTGGGCGGTGAAGTGGTCCCGGCGGGACCGGTTCGACGGGACGACCGCCCGGTTGACTATCCGCGCGGCGGCTTCGTCGTTATGCCCGACGCGACACTCGAGGGCAGCCTCATCTTGCGGACCGGTCCGGCGCCGGACCTGCCCTTCAACCCCGGGCACATGCATGCGGACCTCTTGTCGATCTACCTGCGACTTCGTGGAGTCCCCGTAATTGTGGAGGCTGGAACTTACACGTACCGCGCCGAACGCTGGCGATGGCCGGAGGCGGAGCCGGAATGGCGCGCCCATTTTCTCGGGCCGTCCGCCCACAATGGCCTGTGCATCAGTGGCCATGATCCGCTCGGCCGCGCGCCGGGCGATTTCCCTTGGGGAGCGCTGCAGTCGCATGTGCTCGCCCCGAAAACGGCGAGCGGAGCCGGCCTCACTTGGACGGAAGGTACCGTGGTCGGCGCGACGGCGTACGCCGGCCACGCTCGGGGAGTGCTCCATGTCGGAGGCATGTACTGGCTGGTCTATGATCGGCTTCCCCCTGATGCAATCTCGCAAGAGGCGTGGCTG
The DNA here is from genome assembly GCA_963822375.1 of uncultured beta proteobacterium. Lineage (GTDB taxonomy): Bacteria > Pseudomonadota > Gammaproteobacteria > Burkholderiales > Rhodocyclaceae > CAWGHV01. The sequence continues at coordinate 1,523 of CAWGHV010000019.1, forward strand.
TCGCTCCAGTTTTCCGCGGAAGCAAAGCTGTCCGCGGAGGACGCTCACTCGCTAGCCATCACGGCACCGGGATCGCAGCAACTGCGGGTCATCTCGAGTGAGAGCGCCCAGGGCATGAAATTGTCCAAGGGGGAACCGGTTCCGACGGGAGGGTGGGTTGCGCCGCGCTACGGCGTGCTCGAGCCCGCGTTCGCTATGCGAATCCCCACGACGGCGGGCCCCCCGGTGGTTGCAACACTCCTCGAACCCGTTGCCGATGCCGGCCCTCCAGCCTCGGTCGAGATCGAGGTGGACGCATCGAGCGCGATCGGCGTGCGCATCTCGCGCGGCGACATCGTGGACTATGTCGTCATCCCACGGGATGCTCCGGACCAGACGGCAAACTTTTTCGGCATATCCTTCCGAGGCGGGGTCCTGTGGCTACGCGTCGAACGGGGTCAACTGGCGGAGTTCCGCGCGCTCGGTGGCTACGAAGTGCGCTTTGAACGGTTCGGTTTGTCCGTCAGCGTGGACTCTACGACTCTGGCGTCCGGTCTACGCTGGCATTCATCGGAACGCTAACCTGCGCCCGCACGGCGACACAGGATAAGAAATCCGGAAGCGGCATCGTTCGCGTTTCGCGCACGTAACCGCCGCTTCACAAATGTGTAACCGCGACTTCACGAAAAGGGGGACCGGCTGAGGTAGGATCGAATCCTATCCGTACAGCATCCCGCTAGCCCAACTTAGCGGATTCGGCCTTTGGAGAAACACAAGCCATTGATTTTCGGAGATGTCACTCCCGAAGGTCTGCACTACACGAGGGTGGCGGCCTGAGCCTGTGTGGCGGTGATCTTGGGCGGGGGCTGAGCGGGTAATGGCAGACCCAGCCGCTCCAGCAACAGCTGCAGCTCGGGCTCCGGCTCGGTGTGGCGGGTGAGTATCAACTGGCGTCCGTCGGTGGTCGGAATCTGGACGTCGAACATCTGCACGGCGGCGAACTTCTCGAGCACGCTGCGCGGGGTCAGGCCGGGGGCGTGCGGGCGCAGTTGCTGGGCCAGCGTGACGTGCAGGCAGTAGGCCAGGAAGGCGATGAAGATGTGTGCCTCGATGCGTGACTCGAGCTGATGGAAGATCGGGCGGATCGCCAGATCGCCCTTGAGGTTCTTGAACGCCTCTTCGACCTGGGTGAGCTGGATGTAGGAGCGCCACAGTTCGGCTGGGTCGGCGCCGGTGAGGTTGGTGCGTAGCAGATAACGGCCCTCGCGCCGGCGCACCTGGCGCAGCTTGTCGCGGCGCAAGCTGTAGCTGAAGCTCGCTTCGGTGTCGTGGACCTTCACCTGCACCAGGCGCCAGCCGCTGGGATACTGGCTACGCGCAGCGCCCAGCTTCATGAGCAGCTCTTTGTGTGTCAGTGTCATGGCCGAGAGCTGCTGCAGGCGCGCCCACAGCTTCTTCAGTTGTCGGGTGCGCATCGCGCGCTCCTTGGCGATGCGATCCTGGCTTTGCGCGAAGACGTACATCTCGCCGTCCTGGGGCAGCAGCTTGACCTGAACGCCGGGCCGCGCCTCATGCCAGGGCTTGGCGAGGAGATCCTTCTCCAGCTTCGACAGCCGCCCCTTGGGCGTGCCCACCAGGTAGTGCACCGGCGGCTCGGCGGCGCGCATCTGTTGCAGCACCTCTTCGGTCGGAATGCCGCGATCCATCACCCACACGCGGCGCGCCTTGCCGTACTGCTGCTCGATGCGGCTGAGGAAATCGCGCAGCGTGGTGTTGTCGGCGGTGTTGCCCGGCAGCACCTCGTAGGCCAGCGGCAGGCCCTCGGGGGTCACCACCAGCGCGATGACGACCTGCACGCAGTCCGAACGCTTGTCGCGCGAGTAGCCGAAGCGGCGCTTGTCCTCGTCTTCGAACGGCGGATTGGCCTCGAAGTAGGTGCTCGTCAGCTCGTAGAGCAGCACCTCGAAGTCGACGTTGAACAAATCCCGCCAGCGCCCCACCAGGTGGTCGAACACGGCCCGCTTGTGGGCGAGCAGCCGATCGTGACAGGCATACAGCTTGTGGATGTCGGCCACCGTGGCATCGACGCCCAGCAGATCACTCAGGGCGCTGCGCTCGAACCACTGGCGATGCAGCCGCCATTCGCTACCCGGTGAGAGCAGCCGATAGGCCACCAGCACGAACAGCACCTGGTCCCAGCGCGTGCCCTTGCGATTCTTCGGCAGCCGCGCGGCCCAGAACTGATCGAGCTGCAAGGCCTCCCACAGTTTCAGCGCCAGCCAGCACGAGCCCCATACCCGCGGGCGGCACAGGCGCAGTTGCCACAGGCGCAGCCGCACCACGCCAGCGTCCATGGCGCATTCGTCGATGCGATCTTCCGGGAACAGCGCCAGCGCCCGCAGTTCTTGCTCGCGCTCGTCGAAGACCTCGATCGACTTGCGCCAGGCGCGCTGCTGTGAGGCGTTGATCTCGCCCAGGTACAGCACGTGCCGCTGCAGCACGCGCCCGTCGGGGAGCCGTCGATTCTCGACGATGCTCCAGTACTGGTGCTGCTTGCCGTCCTTGTTGCGGGTGCTCGCGCGCAGAAACATGACCACGCATTATCCGCATGGGCTGGCCGAAGGAAACAACCAAGGTCTGCACTACAGCGGCTTTTCGCCGCTTATCCACAGCAGCCCCTTTGATCTGCAACAGAAATCTTTTGCCAGTCCAGGAAGACCAAGGGCGAATCCGCTAAGTTGGGGTAGCGTCGTCTGACCCGACTTTGACAGTTGCTAGTGACATATCGGCGGGAAGCAGCGTGGCGCAAGGTTCTCCGGGCGGTGCCCGAAATCGGTGTGTATCTAGGGCTTAGGAAGCTAGCACGTGGCTTCCTCGGATAGTTGGCACGGTGCAGGACGCCGCCGCACTCGCACCTGCCTGCATGCACTTCGGCAGCCAGTTCTTCGTCAATGCGCAGCAGCAATAGGAAAAACTTGGGATCCAACAGCAGGGCATGACACACTTGAATGGTCTCCAGGCTTGGTAACCAGAGACTCCCCCGAAGGGTTCGTTTGTTCAAGTTCCCCGAGCGGGATCACCCCGTCACCATCACCCTGCTTGACCAAAACAGCGCCGATCACCATCAAAATCAGTGACCGTACTCAACGCGGGCTGGGCGGATGCGGTGCGCGGCGCGACGGCGGCAAGGGCCGCAGCCGGCAATATGGCGAGAACGAACGTGCGACGAGACGTCATGAGGATCTCCTTTCGGGATGACGAAATGGCCCGTTCCGTCTATCAGGCGGGCCGGTCGGAATCGATCAGGGGGTAGGCATCGGCGACGTAAGCCGGGCCTTTAGCACTCAGAACGATCACGGACAACAGTGCCGCCGAGAACAAACTCGTCCAGTGCAGCACCAGCTCGCTCGCGAGCGCGATCTGGATGGTGGCGGCGAGTTTAACGCTCGCTGCGGAGCCGACGATTGAAAGCGCTGCGACGATCAGGCCGACAATGGGCAGAACCGTACCGGCGAGTGCGATCATCGGCAAAGGGCGCAGCGCGGGCCATTCAAGACCGGCCGGCGCGCGCTGGAAGCTGGAGAGTTTCTTCAACGCAGACACGTCGGTTCTTCGATTGAGAATTGATTCTTTGCGCTCGGCGCATAAAGGCAGCGACGTGTTTCACCGAGATGCTGCAGACCCGGCCAGGCGATTGAATCGATCAACGTCCGCGGTGATCTCGGTCCCGGCAACGGCTCCAACAGCAAGGGGCTGTGTGGGCTTATCAAAGGCGACGACCGGCGGCAACGGCCAACCCCGAGCCTTCGCCAAAGACGGCCGACCAGGCTCGCGCGGACGAGCCAGGCCTCGCGAGCAAGCGCCCAAGGGGGTCGCGGCGACGTGTTTGTCGCGGCGACAGGCAGCAAATGATTCATGCGGTGCACTTAGTTCTGGATAGGCGGACAATCGCCGCATCCGCCGCAGGTTCCCAATCTCTTCAGCAAGTTGATGCGCAGCAAAGGGGCGCAGTTCTCAGTCGCGCGCGACTGCAAGGATGCTGCGACAAAATTTGCGCCGCACCCGCCTCGCCGGCGTGGTCGGAGCGCAAATAGGCCAGCACTGCATCAAGTAATCCGTCCGGGCGGCTTGCCGCCCAGCACCTCAGTGCATGCAGGCGCGAAAAAGCCCAGCCGTTGCTTTCAGGAATGATCAGCAGGGGCCTGCGTGCAGCGCCCAGTGCGAGCCAACGGTATGCAGGCATAGACCCCAGATCATCGCGAATGCAGCAACGCCGGATACCAACGAACCGTAGGCGCCTCGCGCATTTAAGCGTGAAAATGCTGAGTCTTGTGCGAGATCGGCACCGAGTGCGTGGGATCGCAACTGGCAGCGCCCACCCACACGATGGATTCCGCCTCGCCCCGACCGCGGTAGCGCGCAATCTCGCAGCGGCAGAGCGGACAGGCGTCGTCGAAATGATGCGCAGTCGGCGGTGGAACCCGCCACGGACCTAGTTCCGCTTGAAGTGCTGCGCCGGGCCGTTGAGCTCGACGGTGTACTCGAGCATCCGCGCGCCACCCAGGAATGGCGCTGAGGCACGTACTTCGGCCTCGGCGTCGCGGGGCAGACCGCCGATGTAGTCACCAACGGCCTTGCCGTCCGGGTAATTGATCATGGCGAAGCCTTTGATTACGACTGGGACTCGATAGGTTGGCATGTGTTCAGCTCCGTTGTGAAAGTTGGGAATGAATCGTTGCTGACCTAGACAATACATCTACAAAACTGGCCATGTCAAGTTTTTTCGATAACAACTATTGGACAAACATGAATCATTTCGTGACACAATTGCGGTCAGGGTTGATGCGCTCCAAACAACGACCGTCTAACCCTGAAAAATGACGAACCGCGGGGACATGAATGTTTTCGTGACAGAATCGCGAATCGCCGCGAATCCGCTCCGAACAAAGGCCGCCCAACCATGAAAAAGGAACCGTCGTATTTGAGAACTGAGCCAACCTACCGCAGCGGAACGGCCGCGCGCCTGGCTGGAATTGCAGTGGATACGCTGCGCATGTGGGAGCGCCGCTACCAGGTAGTCGGCCCGCAGCAGAGTGCCCGCGGCCACCGGCGCTATGCGGCAGAGGACGTCAACCGGCTGGCGCTGATCAAGTCGCTGGTCGATCTCGGTCACTCGATCGGCACCATCGCGCACCTGCCGGCCACTAAGCTTCAGGACTTGCGCGCTGGGCTCATGACGCCGCCAGGTTCGACGCAGCCGCGCGCGCTGAAATCAACGATCGTGCGGGTCGCGATCGTCGGAGAAGCGTTGGCGGCGCGGGCTGCAGCGGCCGCGTCGCGCTTCCCGCGGCTGCAGATCGTCGGCACCTGCACCGATCGGGAACACGCCGCCGGTGCCTTGCGCGACCTGAGCGCCGATCTGCTCGCAATCGAATTGCCGGCGCTACGCGAGGACGCGGTGGAGTTCGTGAACGCCTTGGCTGCCGCAGTCGGTGCGCGGCGCGCGGTTGTCTCCTATCGCTTTGGCACCGAAGCGGCGGTGCGCGAACTGCGGGGCCGCGGCCACGCGGTGGCCCGAGCGCCGATAGATCTGGCGGAGATCGAGTCACTCGGCACAGCCTTGGCCGGCGCACGCGAGACGGCTATCGCGCCGCCAGTCACCGCGCCATCTGCACCACGTTTCGACGAGCGGACGCTGGTGCAACTGACGCAGATCTCGACCACGGTACGCTGTGAATGCCCGCGCCACGTGGCCGATCTGGTGCTGAGCCTGCGAGCCTTCGAGCGCTATAGCGCCGAGTGCGAAAACCGCAGCCCCGCCGATGCCGAACTACACCGCCAACTCGGCCACGTCGCTGGAAGCGCGCGCGCGCTCTTCGAAGACGCCCTCGTCCGTGTCGCGCAGGCGGAGGGGATCCCGCTGCCGTCCGTGAACGCTTGAGGTCAGGTTGGTGCGCCCGCGCTTGCTGCAGGTGTTGCTCGCCGGCCCCAGGGTCACGATTCGGCAGCCGGACCTATTCGTGCCGATTTCCGAGGAGGGCGCCGAATGAGTGCGTCGCGCCGCGGCTTCAAGGGCAACAAGGCCGCGCTGCCGACGAAGCCCTGTGCGCGCTGCAGCCGGCCGATGAGCTGGCGCAAGGCCTGGGCCAGGAACTGGGACGAGGTCAAGTACTGCTCCGAGGCTTGCCGGCGCGGCAAGGTGCCGCGCGCCACTGCCGGAGGGCTCGCGCGATGAGCCGCCGCACGCTCCGCACCCTGCGTCACCTCGTCCTCGTTCTCGGCGACCAGCTCGACACCGATGCCGCCGCCTTCGACGGCTTCGATCCCGCGCAGGACGCGGTTTGGATGGCCGAGGTGGCCGAAGAGTCGACGCACATCCCGTCGTCGCAGATGCGCACCGCCTTCTTCTTGAGCGCGATGCGCCACTTCGCCGCCGAGCCACGCGCGCGCGGCCGGCCGCTGCACTACACCCTGCTCGACGCCCCGGCGAACCGCGGATCGCTGGGCGCCGAGCTGCAGGCCGCGATCGCCGCACTGCGCCCGCAGGCCCTAGTGATGACCGCGCCCGGCGACTGGCGCGTGCTCGCCGCACTACGCGCCGTGGCGGCCGAGGCTGGCCTGGCGCTCGACGTGCGCGAGGATCGCCACTTCTACGCTACCGTGCGCGAGTTCCGCGCCCATGCGCAGGGCCGCAAGCAGCTCCGCATGGAGTTCTTCTACCGCGAGATGCGCCGCCACCACCGTGTGCTGATGGATACAGTCGACCCCGCGCAACCCGAAGGCGGGCAGTGGAACTTCGACGCTGACAACCGCGAGAGCTTCGGCCGCGACGGCCCCGGTGCGGTGCCGGCGCCGCGGCGCTTCGCGCCCGATACGATCACGCAGGAGGTGCAAGCGCTCGTGCGCGTGCGCTTCGCGGCCCACCCGGGAAGCTGCGACGACTTCGGCTGGCCGGTCACCCGCGCGCAGGCCCTCGAAGCCCTGGCGTCGTTCATCGACGAGCGGCTGCCCAACTTCGGCCGCTGGCAGGACGCGCTCTGGCCCGGCGAGCCGTGGCTGTGGCACGCGCATCTGTCGGCCGCGCTCAACGTCAAGCTGCTGCACCCGCGCGAGGTGGTGGCCGCGGCCGAGGCGGCCTACCGAGCCGGTCGCGTGCCGCTCTCCAGCGCCGAAGGCTTCATCCGCCAGATCCTCGGCTGGCGCGAATACGTGCGCGGCATCTACTGGACGCAGATGCCGGCCTATCTCGAGCGCAACGCGCTCGGCGCCGAGGCACGGCTGCCGGCGTTTTTCTGGAGCGGCGACACGCCAATGGCGTGCTTGGCCGACGCCATCGGCCAGACGCTGCGCCTCGGCTACGCCCACCACATCCAGCGCCTGATGGTAACGGGCCTGTACGCGCTGCTGCTCGGCGTGCGGCCCCAGGAGGTGCACGCCTGGTACCTCGGCGTCTACGTCGACGCGGTGGAATGGGTGGAGCTGCCGAACACGCTCGGAATGAGCCAGTACGGCGACGGGGGCCAGATGGCGAGCAAGCCCTATGTCGCGAGCGGCAAGTACATCGAACGCATGAGCGGCGGCAGCCTGTGCGCGCGCTGCCGCTACCGACCAGCCGAGCGCACCGGAGAACGCGCTTGCCCGTTCACGACGCTCTACTGGGACTTCCTGCTGCGCCACGAGGCGCTACTCGCGGCCAACCCGCGCATGGTGATGCAGGTGAAGAACCTGGCGCGGCTAGACGCCGCCGAACGCGGTGCCGTGGCCGCGCGCGCCGCCGCCATTCGGCGCGGCGAGGTCGGCGTGGCATGACGGCCCAGCTGCCGTTGGCAGTCGGCACCTGGGCCGACGCGTTGCCGCCCACGCGCAGCGCGGCGCTGGCGCGCATCGCCCGCGTGCGGCCGGCCGCCTACGCGCGCACGCGTAACCACCTCGACGGCGCGGTGACCGGCCTTTCGCCCTACCTTACGCACGGCCTCGTCACGCTGCGCGAGGTCCTCGCCGGCGTGCTGGAGCGCGAGCCGATGGCGGTGCAGCACAAGCTGGTGTTCGAACTGGGCTGGCGCGAGTTCTTCCGCCACGCCTGGGCGCACGAGGGCGAGCGCATCCTGCACTCGCTGCACGAGGGGCCGTGCCCTGACGCCGCTTACGCCCGTGAACTGCCGGCCGACATCCGTGAAGCGCGCACCGGCGTGCCCGCCATCGACGAGGCCGTGCGCACGCTCTACGCCACCGGCACGCTGCACAACCACGCGCGCATGTGGCTGGCGAGCTACGGGGTGCACCTTCGCCACGCGCACTGGCGCGCCGGGGCCGATTGGCTCGTCGCCCATCTGCTGGACGGCGACCTCGCCAGCAACCACCTCAGCTGGCAATGGGTGGCCGGCACCGGCAGCCATAAACCCTATCTCTTCAACGCCGACAACGTAGCGCGATATGCGCCGCCACACTGGCACAGCGCTGGCACAGTGATCGACCAGCCCTACGAGGCGCTAGATCGTATCGCCCATGGCCGCGCAGCGGTGGGCCCGGGCCCGGCCGCCGCTGATGCCGTGCCGGAGCCGCCGCTGCGGGCCACACCGCCCGCCGACCTGGGCGTGTTCGCACCGGACGCCACCGTGGCCGAACGGCTGCTCGGCCGCGATGTCTGGCTCGTGCACCCCTGGGCGCTGAGCGTGCCGCCGCCCGACCTGCCCGAGGGCGCCCTGCGCATCGGCCTGTACCTGCGCGAACACCACGCTGCCTGGCCCTGGCCCGAGGCGCGCTGGCGTTGGGTGGACGCCGCGATGGCCGCGGTGGCGGCCGAGCGCTGGTTCGTCGATGCCAGCGGCCTGGCGGCCGCGCTGGCCGGCGCGGCGAGGGTGGGCGCCGTCCACGACCCGCACCTCACCCGCTGGCTCGGGGGCGTGGCGCGACTGAACGCCGCGCCGACGCTGTTCCCGCTTGTCGAGCGCCGCTGCACCAGCTTCTCGCAGTGGTGGACCCGCGCCACCCGCGGTCTGCGCCACGCCGGGGAACTGCTGTGAGCCCGCCCGCACCCGACGAAATGCTCACCGTGCTGTACGACGGCGGCTGCCCGCTGTGCCGGCGCGAGATCGCCCACGTGCAGGGCCTGGCGCAGCGGCAGGGCGACGCTGGGCTGTGCTTCGTTCGACATCAGCCGCGCCGCCGAGGGCGACCCGACCACAGCCGCCGAACGCGCCGCGCTGCTCGCCCGCTTCCACGTGCAGCGCGCCGACGGCACGCGGCTGCAGGGTGCGGCGGCCTTCGTGGCGATGTGGCAGCGCCTGCCGGGCTGGCGCTGGCTGGCACGGTTGGCCCGCCTGCCCGGCATGCTGCCGCTGCTGGAGCGCGCGTACAGCGGCTTCCTGCGCCTGCGGCCGAGGCTGCAGGTGCTGGCCGAGCGCTGGGAGCCGACGCCCGGGCTTTCGGCGCACCTGGAGTGCGAGCTGCGCTCCGACCATGCGGGCGAAACCGGCGCCGTGTTCATCTACCGCGCCATCGCGGCCGTGGCGACGTGGCGTGGCGATGCAGAGCTGCTGGCGTTTGCTCGGCGCCACGGCGAGACCGAAGCCGAGCACCTGCGGCTTGTCGAGCAGTGGCTGCCACCGGCGCGCCGCAGCCGGTTGCTCGGCCCCTGGCGGCTGGCGGGCTGGCTCACCGGCGCGCTGCCGGCGCTGGCCGGGCCGCGCGCGGTGCACGCCACCATTGGCGCGGTGGAAACCTTCGTCGACCGTCACTACCAGCAGCAGATTGACCACCTGCAGCGCGACGGCGGCCCCGAGGGCCTGCTGCCGCTGCTGCAGCGCTGCCAGGCCGACGAGCGCCACCACCGCGACGAAGCCCTGGCACTGGCGGGCCCGGCCGTGCCCCGGTGGCTGCGCGCCTGGTGCGCGCTGGTGGACGCCGGCTCGGCCGCGGGCGTGGTGCTGGCGCGCCGCGTCTGACCCTCGAATGGAGTGACCATGCCTGGGGGAGGGACAGCACCGCGTACCTGGGCGAGCCCACCTCAGTCCCGCCTATGGCGCTGGCCCTTGGCCCGCCACCGCGGAAGACCAACCATCTCACTATGTCTAGCGAAAGATCGAGACAAACGGGCCATTAGTCGGTCAGACATTTCGCAACCCAGAGGGAAGAAGGTTCAAGGTTGCGGCCCCGCGAGGCTTGGATGTCGGGGTCTGGCGGAGAGCAGCCAGCGAATACGATATCGGCAGACTCGGCTGCCACTGAGAGTGCTCATCCAAGAAAGGAACGACAAGATGACCGGATTCATACTCTTTGCAACCACGTCGGTCGCTCTCACGTTTCTCGCGTCAGCGCCCGGCACTCACCAACGCGGAATGGTCCGTACCGAAAGCCGTAAAGGTTGATCGTGCCCGGTAGGTCGGGTACTCGGCGATGACAACGCTCCTCGTTGCCGCCAATGTGGGCGTGATGCTGTTCTTCTCCATTTTGGTTGCCCCCGTCGTCTTCAAGGTGTTGCCGGACGACTGGGCAGGGGCATACGTGCGTGCCTTCTTTCCGCGATACTTCGCCTTTCTTGGGGTGACGTCACTCCTCGCCGCGTCGTCCGCGGTACAGGCGACGCTGCAGGTCGGGCTCTCGCTGTGCGCGGTGCTCTTCTTCTTCTCCCTCTGGGTTCTGACGCCTCGCATCAACCAGGCGCGAGACGCGGGGAAGACAAGAAGATTCCGTGTTTTGCACGGGCTGAGTGTGGTCCTCAACCTTGCGCAACTGGCCTTCTTCGTCGGCGTGCTGTGGGTCGGTTCGGGACAGACCCCCTGGTGATTCTCAGTGTCGGGCGCCTCGCCCGGCAAAACGGTGGGGCGCGGCACCTTCTAATCGGCGACCTCCGGGTTAGACACCGATGACGGTTCAAGTGCTCTGGTTCAAGCGCGACCTCAGGGTCTTCGACCACGTACCTCTGGTCGAAGCTGCGGCGAACGGTCCGGTTCTTCCGCTCGTGATTGTCGAACCCGAATACTGGCGCCAGCCCGACGCTTCGACGCGGCAGTGGCTGTTCCGCCGCGCCGCGATCGAAGATCTGTGCGACGAACTGGCGATGCTCGGTGGCCAGTTGCAGATCGCGGTTGGCGATGTGTTGGCGGTCCTAACACATTGCCATGCGCGCATTGGCGACTTCCAACTCTGGTCCCATGAAGAAACCGGCAACGGCTGGACTTGGGCCCGCGATCGGCGCGTTGCGGCTTGGTGCCGAGCGCAGGGTCTCAACTGGCGGCAGCGACCCCAGTTCGCAGTGTGGCGGGGCGCGCGACTCAATCGCGAACGGTGGGCCGCCGACTGGGATCGCCTCATGCAGCGTCCGCTGCAGCCGCCGCCAGCAGTGCTGTCCAATGCCCAGGCAGTGTTCGACGACGCGCTGCCGACGGCATCTGAGCTGGGGTTAACCGCCGACGGACTGCTGCACGCGCCAACACCCGGGCGCGGCGCGGCATTGGAGCGGTTGGATTCCTTTCTGACTGAACGCGGCCGACGCTACACGCGCGAAATGTCGTCGCCCGTGACGGCGCCGACCGCCTGCTCGCGACTGTCCCAGGACATCGCGCTTGGCAGCCTGTCACTGCGCGAAGTGGCACAGGCGGCGTGGCGACGAGCCGCGCAGCTCGCGGGCGATCCGGCCTCTCGAGAATGGGCACAATCGATGCGCTCTTTCGTAGGTCGGCTGCACTGGCATTGCCACTTCATCCAGAAGTTGGACTCCGAGCCGGAAGCCGAGACGCGGCCGTTCGCGCGTGTGTATGAGGGCTTGCGCCCGCCGTCCGGCGATGCTGCACGTCTTGCCGCATGGCAGACCGGCCAGACCGGCTATCCCTTCATCGACGCTGCGATGCGCTACCTGATCGCGCACGGCTGGATCAATTTCCGCATGCGGGCGATGCTGATGAGCTTTGCTGCCTACGATCTGTGGCTGCCGTGGCAGCAGGCCGGGCTTCATCTCGCGCGGCAGTTTATCGATTACGAGCCGGGTATCCACTGGCCGCAATGCCAGATGCAGTCGGGAGAGACCGGCATCAATACGGTGCGTATCTATTCGCCGGTCAAGCAGGGCCACGACCAGGACGGGAACGGCGAGTTCGTGCGCCGCTGGGTGCCAGAATTGGCGCGCATCGCGGGCGCGGCGGTGCACGAACCGTGGCGCCTTGCGCCAGGGGAGCGCCAGCGACTCTGCCCCAATTACCCGGCGCCGATCGTCGACCACGCCGACGCCGCAAGGGCAGCCAGGACAGCGATCTTCGCACTGCGTCACGGCGCCGCGGCGCGCGCCGAAGCCATTGACGTGCTGCGCAAGCACGGATCTCGGCGACGGCGCGCGACGGCGGGCCGTGCGCGCCCCCAAACCGAGTTCGATTTCTGAGATGAGATCAGTGAAGAGATCCCACCTGCCAGTCAATATTTGCCCCGTGTGCGCGAGGCCGCTCACTTGGCGACGCAAATGGATACGGGAATCGGAGACGGTGAAATGCTGCTCCTAGCGGTGTCGCCGGGCCAGGCTCTGACGGCGAATCGCAGGTTTGAAAACTTGCACTGTTGGCATTTGTCCCGTCAGCGCGCGGCGCATTTCCCGCAGTGTGCCCTTGACCTTGGCAGCGTTCTCGCTGCCCATGCGGATCAACTCCTTCTCTTCTGCCGAGCGTGCCTCGAGCTTGGGATCTTGAAACTGCGAGAGCACGCGCGGTTTCACCAGCTTGATCGGACTCGGCACACACCAAGCGGCGCGAGGGGCCGATTGACGTCATCCGTCACGCACGTGATACTCGCGCGATGCCATCGGACTTTCCTCGGTTTCTCTGACCAACTTCTTGCGGGAGTAGTTGTGAAACGCCTACTGGCATTGGCAGCCACTGTCGCAATCGCCGGCTGCGCTGTGACAGGGCGGGTTCCGCAGAGTCTCGTGACGGATCCGGGGCGCCTGCCCAACGCGCCCCTGCCTGTGCAGATCTCGGGTCTGGGTCCCTGCAACGACGCTTCGGACCGCACTATTCACCTGTCGCCCCACGAGCCGGTTGCGATCCTGGTGCACGGCTGCAATGGCTCGGCCGGGCGCTTTCGCGCTCTGGCGGAGGTGCTAGCCTTCCATGGACAGCAAGCGGTGTGTTTCGCCTATGACGATCGCAAGAGCCTGATGCGCAGTTCGGGCCAACTGACGCGGGCGATCGACCAATTGTCCGGGATGGTCCAGACGCCGCAGATAACGTTGATCGGCCATAGCATGGGTGGACTGGTCGCGCGCAAGGCACTCGTCGGCGAGCGGTCCAATGCGCTCCTCAAGCCGCAGCTCGATGTGAAGCTGGTGACCGTATCGGCACCCTTCGCCGGCATTGCGTCCGCACGCATATGCGCAGTTCCAGTGTTGCGCTTGGCCACCCTCGGGCTGAACGACCTGATCTGCTGGCTGATCAGCGGCGACAACTGGTTCGAGATCACCCACGCCTCCGCATTCATCCGCTCGCCCGGCACCCTGGTGCCCCAGGTGCGCGGCCATCTGAAGGTCATTACCGATGAACGCAACACCTGCCGGCGCCAGTTCCAGGATGGCGGGTGCATTGAGGACGACTACGTCTTCAGTCTCGCCGAGCAGCGCCATCCGCCGGTGTCCGACAATTCCAATACGACGGAAGTCGAAGTCGCTGCCGGGCACGTCGAGATCGTCGGCGAAGCCGGCGTGACCCCTCACAAGCTGATCGCCGTCCTGCAACGCGAAGGCGTTGTCCGCCCGACCCCACCTGAGCGCGGGGTGGCCTTCGAACGGCTTCTGGCGCGCCTCTACGGTCAGTGAGGCGCGAGCTTCGAAGGCGCCACGCCCTACCCGGTGGGTGAAAGCCCCGCGGAGCGAAGTGCTCACGCCGGAAGCAACCGAAGCGCGCATGGAGTTAAGGAAATGCCTGAAGCCTTCGGGAAAAGCGCCACGACATTCGGTGGCAGCGCGAGTGTGCCAATCTTGGCGGCGAGATGCGGATCATCGCCTTCATCAACGAGGCGATGGCTGTGCGCGAGATCCTCGCCTGCCTGGGCGAGCCGACATCGGCGCGCCGCAGGGCGCCGGCCGGTGGCCCGCTGTTGCGGGTGATGGCTGATGCCGGCAGCACGCACACCGAGGGGCACGGTCGTTCGGATGGTCTTGACGCAGTGCCGGCGACGGGTTTGCGCTACCTCCAGGCCGGGAATCGGGCTATGGGGAGGCCGTCGATGAAGAGCTTGCCCGAAGGTTACCGGGCCCTCGTGCTCGGCGCGACCGGCGCCATCGGTAGCGCGTTCGAGCGGGCACTCTCGCGAATGCCGAGATGTGCCGGCGTGATCGGCCTCGGTCGCCGTTCCGACCCCGGATTCGACCTCGAGAACGAGGCTTCGATCGCCGCTTGCGCCCGGACGGTTGCTCCCCGAGGTCCCTTCGAGCTCATCATCGACGCGACGGGTGCCCTGACGATTGATGGCGTCGGCCCGGAGAAACGGCTGCGCGATCTCAATGCAGCCCACCTCGCGCGTGCGTTCGCGGTCAACGCCATCGGTCCGGCGTTGCTGTTGAAGCACTTCATTCCATTGTTGCCGACGAAGTCGCGCTGCCTGTTCGCGACGCTTTCGGCACGGGTGGGCAGCATCGGCGACAATCGCAAAGGCGGCTGGTACGGCTATCGCGCATCCAAGGCCGCGTTGAACATGCTGCTGCGCACCGCGGCAGTCGAAGCGTGCCGCCAGCGGCCCGAGGCGGTGTTCGCGGCGTTGCAGCCCGGCACGGTACACTCGCCGCTGTCGGCATCGTTCCTGGCCGGCGCCGAAGCAATGGACCCCGACGTTTCCGCAGCGCTGCTCCTGGATGCGCTCGACGTGCTGCCGGCGTCGGGCGCGGCCGTGTTCGTCGATTACCAGGGGCGTTCGATCGAGTGGTAGTCCTCAGGGCGACAAGCGAACCGCATATGAACCGAGTCCTCGTATTTGGCGCATCCGGCTACGTCGGCACTCACCTCGTGCCCTGCCTCGCAGCACGCGGCTTGACGGTGCGGGCGGCGGCTCGCCGTCGCACCGTCCTCGAGGCGCGCGGTTGGCCCGGCGTCGAATTGGTGCAGGCCGACGCACTCGCGCCCGACACGCTCGGACCCGCCCTCGACGGAGTTGACGTCGCATACTACCTGGTGCATTCGATGGCCGCCGGGCGCGACTTCCCGCGCCTGGACCGCGAGGCAGCGGAGAACTTCCGCGATGCCGCCCGGCGCGCCGGGGTCAGGCGCATCGTTTATCTAGGTGGTCTGCAGCCTGCCGGCGTAGCGTTCCACCCATCTCGCCTCGCGGGCCGAGACCGGAGCGATCCTGCGTCAGGGCGCCGTACCCGTCACCGAAGTGCGCGCCGGGATGATCATCGGCCCCGGCTCGGCAGCGTTCGAGGTCATCCGCGATCTCGTTTTCCACCTGCCGGCGATGGTGACCCCACGCTGGGTCCATTCGCGCTCGCAGCCGATCGCGCTGGACGACGTGCTGGCCTATCTGGTCCGGCTGCCGGAGATCCCGAAAGCCGAAGGTGCCGTGTACGACGTCGGCGGTCCCGAGGTGCTGACCTATGCACAGATGATGCGCCAATTCGGCGCGCTCGTCGGGCGACGGCCCCTGATCCTGCCGGTGCCGCTGTTCACCCCGCAGCTCTCGTCGCACTGGCTGAATCTGGTAACCACAGTGCCCACCAACGTCGCTCGCGCGCTCATCGACGGCCTCGAGCACGACGTCCTCGCCGACAACGCCGCGATTCAGGCGCTCATCCCGCTACCGCTCAAGACCTATCGCGCCGCTGCGCAGGCGGCCTTGGACGGCGAGCGCGCCGGGGCGGCGACTCCGCGCTGGACCGAGGGCTCGATGCTCTACCGCCAGAACCGGCCGGACTTCGCTTTCTATGCCAAAACGATGCAGGGCGAAGCGGTGGCCGCAGCCCCGCCCGAAGCCGTATGGCGCGAGGTAGCTTCGATCGGAGGCGACAACGGCTACTACTTCCTCGACGCCGCCTGGCGGTTGCGTGGCTATGTCGATGAACTGGCCGGCGGCGTGGGCCTGCGGCGCGGCCGGCGCGACCCACATGACGTCGCGGTGGGCGACAGCATCGACTTCTGGCGCGTGGTCGCGGTCGAACCGGGCCAACGCCTGACGCTGCTCGCCGAGATGAAGCTGCCGGGCTCGGCGGCGCTCAACCTGGCGGTACTGCCTGAGACACCGGGGCGTACGCGGATCGTGGTCACTGCGTACTTCCATCCCGCGGGCATTCGCGGCCTGTTGTATTGGCACGCGCTGACGCCGGTGCATGTGGTGATGTATCGGGGACTCGCGAAGGCGATCGCCGAGCGCGCCGAGCAAAGCGCCGCCGCCGAAGTTCCGGCGCCGGTCCGAGAGTCGTGAACCTCGATCGCGGCAAGGCAATCCCTCCTCGCCAGCCGCCCGACACGATGCTGCCATGATTCGTCTGCACGAAACCATCGACGTCCCGCGTCCGATCGACGACGTCTTCGCCTACGTCAGCGACTTCTGCAACGCCGCGCAGTGGGACCCGGGCGTCGCCGATTCCAGGAAGGCCAGCCAGGGCCCGATCGCCATCGGTACGACGTTCAAGCTGCGGGTGAAGTTCGGACCGCGCTCGATTCCCATGACCTACGTCGTCCGCGAGTACGATCCACCGAAGCGCGTGGTACTGGAAGGAGAGGGCGACTCGGTCCACGCGCTGGACGACATCGCGTTCGCGGTCACGCCGCGCGGCACCCGCATCACCTACACGGCGGACATTTCCTTGCTCGGCGCGTCGCGCATCGTCGAACCGTGGCTCACGGGCGCGCTCGACCGCGTCGGCAAGAACGCCGTCCGGGGCCTCCAGGCAGCGCTGAGTGGAGAACCCCCGCCACCCGAACGCAGCCGGCTGGCCGATCTGCAGGATCGCTTGATCGTGCCCGGCCTGCTGGGCTTCACCAACGTCGGCTACCGCTGGCACAAGCGGAGCTGGAAGCCGCTGGCGGTTTCGCTGCGCGAGCGCACCGTGGTGGTCACTGGCGCCACGTCGGGCCTGGGACAAGCTGCCGCGTCGCAACTCGCCGAGCTTGGCGCGCGGGTGATCGTGGTCGGTCGCAATCCGGACCGTGCAGAAGCCGCGCGCCGCGAGATCATTGCCACGACCGGCAATGACAACATCGCGGTCGCGCTTGCCGAGCTCAGCCTGCTGGCCGACGTCAGGAAACTCGCGCGCAAGTTACTCAAGGACGAGCCGCGCATTCATGTTCTCGTGAACAATGCCGGCGTGCTGCTCAACCAACGCACGACGACCGCCGAGGGCAACGAGGCCACGCTGGCGACCAACCTGCTCGCACCCTACCTGCTGACCCAGACGTTGCTGCCACGCCTGCGGGAATCAGCGCCGTCCAGGGTCATCAACGTTTCCTCCGGCGGCATGTACGCCACTGGCCTCGCGCTCGATGATCTGCAGTATGCGAAGGGCACTTACGACGGCAGCCGGGCCTACGCCCGCACCAAGCGCGCGCTCGTCACGCTGACCGAGATATGGGCGGAGCAACTGAAGGACACCGCCGTCGTCGTCCACGCGATGCATCCGGGTTGGGCGGACACGCCGGGGGTCGCCAGCTCGCTCCCGGGATTCCGGTCGATCACCCGTCGCCTACTGCGCACCGCAGAACAGGGGGCGGATACCATCACCTGGCTCGCGGCCTCTTCGGAGGCGGCCCAGGTCAGCGGCATGTTCTGGCTCGACCGCGAGCCGCACACTACCCATGTCCTTCCCGGCACCGATCCATCGCCGCAGGAACGGCAGAAGCTGTGGGACGCGCTGGCGAGACTGACTGATCGAAAAGAGGTGCGGACCACTGCCCGCTAGTGTCCTGTACCTGAGGTTCGTGGCATATGCAACGCCGGGAAAGCCTTTACCGTTCGCCGCTAGGGATAGAGTAAGTCCGATGTCCCGCGTCGCCGCGTCGCGGTTAGCGTTGCACACGCTACTATGTCCAATAGTTGTCTTGGACACGATTGCCGGATAGACTTTAGCTTGGCGCCTTGAAAGTCCGATTGCTCGGACTCCATCCTGCGCGTTTCCCCGCCAAGCGCGAGAGCGGTGCGCTCGTCAATTACCCAAGACCGGCACCCAAGGAGACGATAGATGACACGCAACGATGCCCCTTCCGCCGATGCTCTGGTCGCGTCGTTAAGAGCGATTGCCGACCACAACTTCGACTCCGTGATGATCACTAGCGCCGCCAAGGGATCGCCGATTGTCTATGTGAACAAGGCTTTCACCGCGTTGACCGGCTACGGCGCCAAGAGTGTGATCGGAAAATCGCCGGCTCTGTTGCAGGGCCCAGCCACCGAAAAGGAGACTCTCGATGTGCTCCATCGTTGCATGCGAGAGGGTAAGGTTTTCGAAGGACGCGCCATCAACTACGACAGCAAGAAGCGACCCTTCGTCATGCACTGGCGCGTCGTTCCTGTGAAGCTCGCGAGAGGAAAACCCGCGGAGTACTTCATTGCCATTCAGCGCAGCGGCAACCCAAGGTGAGATGACTCCGCCGCAACCAACGCTTCTGCCGCCATGAACTCGTCTGGATCATCGCCTTCATCAACGGGGCGCCGAGCGTGCGCGAGATCCTCGCGTACCTAGGCGAGCCGACATCACCGCCGCGCCTGGCGCCGGCCGGTGGCCCGCCGCTCTGCGAGGGGCGGATGCAAGGCACGGCGAGTGGGATGCTCATGCCCAACCGGTGCCGGACTGCAAATTCGATCCGCACATCGGCTGATAGGCGCCAGGACAAAGCGAGCCGCCTAGCCCTCGGTTTCCGCTTGTGACGGAGTAACTCGTGCTTGGGGTCGGCCGGCCGAGCGGCCAACGGCGGCCGCTCGGCGGACCCCAGGTAGTGAAGGGTCGCGATCCCGAGCATTTCTCAGAGTCCTCGGTGCGAAATCTCGCATTGACTGCGGTTGCCAGGCGGCGACATACCCTCCGACGTTGAGTGACATGGCCGCCCCGCGCCGGGCGGGGTCGACGGCCGACGACAGCAGCGCCATGGCCGGGATCATGCGCCCCGAAACCAGTACGAAGAACGCGATGCTGCCCGGCAACCAGCCGGCCAGGCCGACGTCCTGCACATGGGTGAGCGCCAGGATCGGCGCTATCGCGGCGAGCGCCAACCAGCGGAACGCCTTCAGCTTGCCGACGCGGTCGGCCCAGCGCCCGATCAGACGCGCGGTGAACAGGGTCACGAGCCCGCCGATCAGATAGATGACAGGTATTTGGCTGGCCAGCACCCCCGCGTTGCCGATCGAGTAGACCGTCAGGTAGGGAATGACCGTGAAGCCCGAGAAGATCACGCAAGCCGAGAACAGCATGGACCGCCGCTGGTTGGCGTCGCCGAGCACCTGGCCGATGGCGGTCAGCGGGTGACGCGGGCCGTTGCCGTTGCGATGTCCGTCGAGAACCGGCAGCCAGAAGCAACCGGCAATCCAGATCAACACGCCCGATCCTGCGATCATAAGGAAAGGTATTCGCCAACCCCACGCCTCGGCCAGCCACAGCGAAAGCGGCACGCCGGCAACGGTCGATACCGAAAAAGCCGTGGCGACGACGCCGCCTGCGCTCGCCCGGCGCTGGTAGGCGATGGCGGGCGGAATGCCGTCGATGCGGTCGACTTGCGGGCGGTCCTGGCGGTCGAGGAACTGGCGCGCGTAGGGGCTGAAGGTTTCGACGTAAGCGCCGCTGGCCTTCGGCGTACAGGGTGTCGAACACCAGCGAGGACTTGCCCGAACCGGAAACGCCGGTGACGACGACCAGCTCGTTCAGCAGGATGCGCAGATCGAGGTTCTTAAGGTTGTTCTGGCGTGCGCCATGAATGACGATGGCTTCGGGGTTGCTCTCCGACATTGGTATTCCTGTTGGCGGTTACTTCCTCTCTGCCTTTCCGGGAGAGGGACCGGGGGTGAGGGCCGCGGGAGAGGCGCCGGGGAAAGGGGCGAAGGGAGGGGGCTTGCGGAAAAACTTCGCATGTCCTCGCGATGATTCCCGGCACGCCGTGCACATTACCATCACATCGCCGTTCCAGAACCTCGGCGCGCCGAAGCCGTGCTCGCGCAGCCAGGCATCGCTGACCGAGTCTCCGAAAGATGGGATTCTCCCGTTGCTCGTCCCCGCGCGCGCTTCTCGCCTTGCGCCGGCCCACCGCCAGTCTGGTTCCGGCTCCGCCTGCTTCGGGCAGACAGGGCCTCCAACGATCCTGGACACCAAATCAGTGAATTGTGGTCCACTGCCGTGGACAATAGCCGCGCGGCGCGTGAACCCCGGGAAGATGACGCGCCGCGAAAAGACCCGCGCGACACCGCGTCACAGGTAAACGCATGTGGTGACGAAAGCCATCCTACCCGAGGGGCGAAGCGCCCGATTCACGGGCTCGAACCGGAGACGGTGTATTCCCGCCGGCGGCGGATCCTGTCGTGGCGTGAGCTGCTCGACGGCGCGCAGCGCCTGCAAGGTCGGTAATGACACCCGGAAGAACACCGCCGCGGCAAGCAGGCCGCCGCGTAGCCGTGATCGGTGCTGGTATCGCTGGTCTCTCCTGTGCAACAACACTTCAAGATGCCGGGCTCGAAATCCGCGTGTTCGAAAAGAGTCGGGGACCGGCAGGGCGCATGAGCACTCGCCGCGGCCAAGACTGGCAATGCGATTATGGCGCGCAGTACTTTACGGTGCGCGATCTCGAGTTTCGTGCCGAGGTGGCGCGGTGGGAGCGCGCTGGTGTCGCCGGACTCTGGAACCCCCGGTTGCGCGTACTGAACGGGGAATCGCTGCGCGATCATTTGGCTCAGGTGGCCGCGGCCACAGGCTCGGTGGCGCGTTTTGTCGGTATCCCGCGGATGACGGCGCCGGCCCGCTGGCTGGCGGATGCCCTGCGTGTCAGTGCGCAGACCAGAATCGAACAACTGCAACGCCGTTCGGATGGTTGGCGGCTGCTTTCGGCAGAACAGGGGTGGCTCGAGCAGCGTTTCGACGCGGTGTTGCTGGCGCTGCCCGCACCGCAGGTCGTACCCCTGTTGCAGCCGCTGGCTCCCGATTTAGCCGCGGTGGCGCGCGGCGTGACGATGCGTGGCACGTGGGCGATGATGCTGCGCTTCTCTGCACCGGTTGCGCTGCCGCTCGATGCCGCTTTCGTCAATGCCGGACCGTTGCGCTGGATCGCGCGCGACAGTAGCAAGCCCGGTCGCAACTCGGCGGAAACCTGGCTGCTGCATGGCAGCGCGCAGTGGAGCGAAGCCCACATAGATGACGATGCCGCGCATGTGGCGCAGGCCTTACTGAAAGCCTTTCGCCAGCTCGGCGGCCCCGAGCCGCGGGCGTGGTCAGCGCATCGCTGGCGCTATGCCGCTGCCGAACCGGCGCTCGCAATCGTTTGCGCATGGAATGCCGAGCGCGGACTCGGGCTGTGCGGCGACTGGCTCGCCGATGGCAAGGTAGAAGGCGCCTGGCTCAGCGGCAGGGCATTGGCGCAGCGGATCCTATCGTCGTTTCCGCCCCAGAAGCCGGATAGGCGTTTGCCATGACCCACAGCGAGGGCGGATGCGCAGTGCGCTTCGCGACGATCACGCAGCCGCCGCACGGCCCAATTCGGTCCCATCGCTACACTTTGTCGAACCCAGATTAACGGATCGTGTCAATGACCGCGCGATGGTGACAGCTTGGCGGGCGCATCCGGAGGTGCTTCGACCGGCGCAGACTTGGGAAGCCTCGCGCGCGCACGGGACATGTTCTTGAACTCGCGGATCGTCAAGGCCAGGCCTAAAACCATCAACGCGAAACAGAATATGCCCGCGTAAAGAATTGTCGTATCAGTCATCTATTTGCGCCTTCAGCGTGAGGATCTTGAAGTAAATGCCGAAGCAAAGAATGGCCGGGACCCATGTTGCGGTGAACAGCCCCGCCTCTTTCTGACCGTTGAACCAGAGATAGCCGGAGATGGCGAAGGACACCATGACCGCTAGCAGAATGCATACGTCCGACATCTTTATCATCACAATTCTCCTTAGACATACCGATCGTCGGTCGAAGACGCCGCTCAGCGCCTACCACCGTTCCCAAAACCCCCACGCGGAAATCATCAGACAAGCGACCGCGGCCCCGGCATGCAATCGCAGGCTGGATTCGCCCGGCAACTCGAGGACGAAGGGGACTACATTGTAGATTCCCAGCGGCAGCCAAGCGATGAAAACGAGCGCCAGCGCGAACGCGAAACGGCCAATTTTTCTCTGCAATTTGAGCAATCCGAATGCCGTGGAGGGAGCTGGAATACAAGCATTTCGCCAGGCGAGCACAATCGTGCGAACCGAGAGACCAAGCGCCAGCAGCTCGGCGTTTTCAATGCATTTGCTGTTAGTTGGGCATCAAGACGTTGCCTATGACGTGAATACTCCATTGCTGGCGTCGATATCGGTCTTGATGACTTTGGCTTTGGCGACCATCTCGCCGGCGCCCCCGCTCGAGATTGTCAGGTCGCTTTCGTCCACCGCCGTGGCCCGGACTTGACGTCGCTAACCAATATCTCTTCCGCGACCACGTGGGAAGTGAGCACTTTGGTCAGCTTACCTTTGTCCGCCAGGAGCGCATCCAATCGGCCTTTCGGTATCTTAGCGAAGGCGGCGTCATTGGGTGCAAGAACCGTGCGTCCTTCGCCCTTCAGCGTTTCCTCCAACCCCGCTTTTTTGGAGCGCGACCACAAGCGTCTTGAACGATCCGGCCGATTGCGCGGTGTCTACGATGTTTTTAACCGCGGCCATGGCCGCCGTCGCGGCGGCGGTGGCGGCAACGACACTCACTGTGCCCATGAACTTTGCAAGGTTCAAGTGACGCCCTTAGGTTGAGAGAACCGACGCTTAAGGTCGCGGACGCGCTCGAGTTGGCTCACGGACGCTGATCTGCTTAGGACGGCGGCTCTTGTTAAACATTCATCACAGACAATGATCGGGCATACAAGTTCGCGTTTCGCCAGAAGAGCGCCTGAAGAGTGCGCGGCTGAATGCCATGCTCCACGAGTGAGCGTTACTGATCGTTCACGCTCGAGGGGTTCCGCGATCGATGCTTCAGTGCTATGGGGGCGCGTTCGTCACATAGCGCAGCGAGTCGGCGTCGAATGCCCGCGGTGTGATGCCGAGCGCCGCGAAGGACTCGGTGGAGCAGGTGTTGCCTTCCATGAGCATGCGCAGTTTTTCGCGGGTGATCGGGAACGCCGGGAAACGCTCCAGCAGGGCGGTAGTCACGCCGAGCAGCGCCACCGGAGCGGGTAGCATCAGCTTGCCGCGCTTGCCCGCGGCAGCGGCGATGGTGATGAGTATCTCACGCCAGGTGAGGGTATCGGGTCCGCCCAGCGGCAATATCCGGCCGATGGTATCGGGTTGTTGCAGAGCCGCGCCGAAGGCTTGCGCGACGTCGGCGACATGCACCGGCGAGAGCCGGAAGCGGCCGGCATCCAGCGGCATCTGCCCGGCGTAGAACAACGGCGCGGGCAGCGCCGAGTCGATGACATCGTGCAGCAACTGGGTGGCGAATTCCTGCCGCCCGCGCGGATCGCCGAATAACACCGAGGGGCGAAAAACGGTGCAGTCGAGCCCGCTCGCGGCGATGTATTGTTCGGCCATATATTTGCTGCGCTGATAGGCCGTGCCATCGGCCTTTACCCCGTTGGCGCTCATCAGCAGGAAGCGCTTCACGCCGGCCGCCTGCGCCGCGTCCATGACGCGCTGCGCGCCGGCGAAATGCAGCGTGTCGAAGCTGATGCTCTGCCGGGGGGCCTCGCGCAGGATGCCGATGTTGTAGATCGCGCCGCGGTCGGCAATTTCGCCGCCGACCAGCGTAAATGACTGTACCTGCTGCGCCTTGTGCTCGGAGCCCGGGCGCACCAGCAAGACCGGATGCATGCCCGCGGCGACCAGCGCGTCCACCAAGTAGCTACCGACGAAGCCGGTGCCGCCGAACAGTGCCACTAGCATATCTTTGCCCTCAGGGTTGCGCGGCTAGGCCGACGGGCGATGCCTCGCCGCGCGGCGGCGTCGCGCCGCCGAACAAGCGTCGAATCTGCTCGCGACGGTAGTCGAAGATGTGCTGCAGCGTGGCTTGCACGTGCCAGCGATGCACCGCGGCAGCGAGCGGTCGCGGCAGAAACGCCGGCAGGGCGTAGCGCACTTCGTCGATGAGCCGGGTGCCCGTGCCCTCGGCTGCGAAGCGGTGCGTGTGGTGCCAGAAGCTGTAGGGTCCGAGCAACTGCTCGTTGACAAAGCACTGCGGGGGACGATAGGTCGAAATGAGCGAGCGCCAGCGAACCTGCATGCCCAGCACGCGGATGGTGTAGTCGATGATCCGTCCCTGCTCCATGGCGACCGGGGACGGCGTCAGCAATTGGAAGTCGAGACTGGGCGGGGTGATTAGCGCCAGATTCTCCGGCCGCTCGAAGAAGGCGAACACCCGTTCCAAGGGCCTATCGACGCACTGCTCTTGATTCAGTTCGTAGACTCTCAAGCGGCTCATCGCTCACCTGGGCAGAGTGCAGTTCGCCTCGCTGCAACGGCGCTGCAAGCGCCAGCGCACGAAGCGCACGTATACTCGATCGAGCAGTGGCAGCAAGCCTGCCCGGCGCAGTGCCCAGGCAGGGTAGCGATAGGCCGGCAAGTGCGACCACATTTCGGCGAAAGCCCAGGCACCGGTATGCGAAAGTCCTGCCGGATCGCGTACGTGTAATCGCGCCATGGCGTCGTCCCGGTGCAGTCCGTGCAGTTGCAGGGCCGCGTCGTCGCGGGCGATGTCGATCCACGACAAGTTGGCGGCGCCGCGCAGGCGCCGGTAGAGCGCGATCTCGCGTCGGCACATTGGGCAAGCGCCGTCGTAGAAGACGACCGCGCTAGGCGCTTCGGTCTCAGGCAGCGTCGATTGCGCCATCTGGCTAGGCTAAAAGGTTAACAATCCCGCTGCATGATTTCGGCCACGTATTGCATCCGCCCTCGCTCTGCCCCGCACACGGCAAGGGGTGGGGTGGCGGCAGATCGAAACCCCGTGCTCACTTCTTGGCTTCCACAAACGCGACGCACCAGCCGGTCGGGCTGATCTCCGTATCGGTGGCCAAGACCTCGCAGCCACCGCGTTCGCTCGGACTCTTGGCCGCAACCCAGTGAGCGCAGGCGCTGCACTGTTTGCCATCCTTGGGCGAGTCCCGATACATGAGCGATTGCCTCATGGCGTCGTTCTTCGCTGCACCGACGTTGGTCGCCAGTGCAGCCAGGGGAATCGCGACGATCATCCCTGCCAGCTTCGACAAGCAGGCTCGCCTCGAGCCGGAATCGGTTGCGTCCATGTGTTCTCTCCCCGAGTCCACAATCTGCGCCTTTCGACGCCGCCAAGTCAATCCGGCCCGAACGTCGACGGCACTCTCGCCATCGCCGTCAGCCGTGACTGCCAGTATTGACAGGCGATCCGCCCAAGCGTTTTCAGTTTCAGCGCTGCGGCAAGCGCAAGCGAATCGGACCGCGTGCATTCCGAAGGCCCTCGATGCGCCGGCCACCTTGCGTGATCTCGATCTGTCCGCACGCGGCCAATGCGAAAGCCACCTCGCGCACGTCGTTCATTCGATTGCGCCAGGCAGCGGGATCGATTCGGCGCGCGACTTCCGACGGGCAAATCGACTTCGCCGGGCCGCGCTCGGCGAGCAGGCGCCGAATGACGGCCTCCGTGACGACGCGTTGTTCGTCGGTCATGTTCGTCGCGCCGAGGCTCATATCGACTCGATTCGAGCGAGTAGCCGCTCGCCCTCGTCGCGGATCGCCGAGCGCTGCTCCGCCGGCCAGCGGTCGAGGTTGCGAACCATGAGCGCACTGCGCGGCTGCGCGGCGAAGCGCTTCTCGTGCTTGTCGAGGAAGCGCCAGTAGAGCACGGTGAGCGGACAGGCCCGCGGTCCAGTCTTCAGCTTGGGATCATAGCCGCAGCCGGCGCAGTAATTGCTCATTCGATCGACATAGGCACCGCTCGCTACGTAGGGCTTGCTCGTGAAGCGCCCGCCGTTGGCATACAAGGCCATGCCGATTACGTTGGGCAGCTCCACCCACGCCACCGCGTTGACATAAACCGCGAGATACCAGTCGGCGACTTGCTTGGGCTCGATCTCGGCGAGCACGCCAAACATGCCGGTGAGCATCAGGCGCTGGATGTGATGCGCATAGCCGTGGGCGAGCGTCTGCTCGATTGCGTCGCGCAGGCAGGCCATGCGCGTCGCGCCGGTCCAGTACCAGGCGGGCAGCGCGCGGGTGTGGCCGAAATGGTTGGCCCGCGCCATCGCCGGCATGTCGAGCCAGTAGATGCCGCGAATAAACTCGCGCCAGCCGAGTATCTGGCGCACGAAGCCTTCCACCGCCGCAAGCGGCGCAGAGCCCGCGCGATAGGCGGCGACCGCGGCGTCCACGACCTCGCGCGGGTCGAGCAGCTTCAGGTTGAGCGCGGCCGACAGCAGCGAGTGGTAGAGCCAGGGCTCGCGGTGCCACATCGCATCTTGATAGCGCCCGAAGTTAGGGAGCAGGTGCTCGATGAAGTCGGCGAGCGCCGCCAGTACATCCTCGCGTGTGACCGCCCAGGCAAAGCGCGCGAGGCTGCCCGGATGGTTCGAAATGCGCTCCTCCACTTCGTCGAGCACCGCTCGCGTGATGGCGTCGGGAGCAAAGCGCAGCGGCACGGGCAGCGCGCCCGGGCCGCTCTTGCCGAAGCTCGCGCGGTTGTTGGCATCGAAGTTCCAGCGCTCGCCTTCCGGCTCGCCGTCTTTCATCAGCACGCCTGTCCGCTTGCGTTGGTGACGGTAGAAGTGCTCCAGACGCAATTCCTTGCGGCGCCCGGCCCAGTCGGCGAATTTGTCAGGCGTGCCATAGAAATGCCTGTCCGCGCGCAGATCGGGCGGCACAGCGGCCCGATCGCAGGCAGCGCTCACTTCCTGCAGTAGTAGCCTGTATTCGCCGGGATGGACGACGACGAGCCTTTGTGGGACGCAGCCTTTCCAGGCTGCGCAGCAGCATGCCGGACAAGGACTCGTCACCCGATTCCGCCTGGGCCACGTCGTCAAGCGGCAAGCCGGAGGCGGCCAGACTCGCGCCGAAGTGACGCATCGCCGAGGGGAAGATCGCGATTCGCTGCTTGTGATTCCAGACATGAGTCGCCTCGCTCGCGGCTTCGATCATCAATATACGGTCAACTCGCGGATCGAAGCCGTCGAAGGCGTGGCTGCCGCGGTCGAGTTGATAGCCGAGCGCCAGAACGAGCTTACGAGTTGCGCTCATCCGCCTCTCGCGGCGCGCCTGCAGCTCGCGGAGCAGATATTCACCGGCGCCCGGCAGCGGCGCCAAGTCTTGCGCCAGCTCATCGACTACACGCAAAGCGCGCATGCTCTTGCCGGGAGGCCGCGCTCACCGCGCGGCGACCCGAGGCTTATGGTGGCGGGCAATCGCGCGTCACGCGACGGTCCACGACACCAAGTGCAGCATACCCGGTCGGCCCGCCACCGTGATGACCAGGCCGGTGAGCTACGCACTGTGCTCGCGGAGGAGCAACTGGATCAGCGCGGGGTCACCAGGCTCGCCGATCATGTTGAGCGGAATGATGCCGGCGGGGTGCGGCGGACGCGTCCGTGCGGTCGGCGGCGATCGTGATCGCGCCGCCCAACTCCTCGGCGAACGCGGCGAGCCTGTCGCCGTCGCGCGCGACCAGCACCAGGCGGTTGCCGGCCGCGCTGAGCCGGCGCCCAGGCTCCGATCCGATCGCTCCGGTTGCACCGGCTATGATTGTGGCCATGGTCTCAGGTTTCCCAGGCGTACTCACCAAACAGCGCTCGACCGGCGACCTGACAGGGAGTGCCTGGTTTCGTTCTGGACACGACACCTTTCTTGTCATACCCCGAGCGAGACGACGCTGAGCCGCCCACCAGAGCGCTAGGCAGACTCCTATCTGCATGACCGAGTTTGAACTGCTTGGCGCCGCGCCCGTCGAACATTCCAGGTCGCAAGCTGACAGCTGCCCCGATACATGATCGAATGAGTACTCAAACTATTTCCACCCACGCGCCCTCGCAGCCCGGCATCACGCTGGTCTTTGGGGCTAGCGGCTACGTCGGCACGAACCTCGTCCCGCGGCTCGCACGAGCGGGGTTGCGCGTGCGCGCGGCGGCGCGCAACCGCAAGGTGCTGGAGGCGCGCGGGTGGGCCGATGTCGAGCTCGTCGAGGCGGACGCGCTCAAGCCGGAGACGCTCGATGCCGCGCTCGCCGGCGTGGAGGTCGCCTACTACCTCGTGCATTCGATGGCCGCGGGGCGCGATTTCGGGCACTTCGACTTGGCGGCGGCCGACCACTTCGCCAGCGCTGCGGAGAAGGCAGGCGCGCGGCGCATCGTATACCTCGGCGGGCTCGTCCCGCCTGACGCTGACTCCGAGCACCTCGTCTCGCGCAAGGAGACCGGCGACCGGCTGCGCGCGGGCGCGGTGCCGGTGACTGAGCTGCGCGCCGGCATCATCGTCGGACCGGGCTCGGCAGCCTACGAGGTGATTCGCGACCTGGTCTACAACCTTCCGCTGATGCTGACCCCGAGATGGGTGCAGTCCAAGTCTTCGCCCATCGCCCTCGAGAACCTGCTCGAGTACCTGGTGCAGGTGCCGCGCCTCGAAGCCGCCGCGGGTGGGGTCTTCGACGCAGCTGGGCCGGACTACCTGACCTACGAGGAGATGATGCGGATCTTCGGCGCGTTCGTGGGCAAGCGGCCGATAATCTTGCGCGTCCCCGTCCTCACCCCGAGGCTGTCCTCGTACTGGCTGGGGCTGGTGACCGCCGTCCCGGCGAACATCGCGCGCGCCCTGATCGGGGGCCTCAAGCATGACATCCCGGCGCACGACGAGGCGATCCGCCGGCTGATCCCGCAGCGGCTGCTCGGCTTCCGCGAGTCGGTCGCGGCGGCGCTGGAGGCGGAACGGCGGCAAGCGGTTGCCGCGCGCTGGACCGAAGGCACCTTCATGTTCCGGTCATACCGCCACGATTACGCGTACTACGCGAAGAAGGCGAGCGGTGAGGCGATCACGCGCGCCTCGCCTGCCGCCGTGTGGAGGGTGGTGACCGCCATCGGCGGCAACAACGGCTACTACTATCTCAACGCCCTGTGGTGGCTACGCGCGCTCGGCGATTGGCTGGTCGGCGGTCCCGGCTTCATCAAGGGGCGCCGCGATCCGGACGATCTGCGGCTGGGCGACGCGATCGATTACTGGACCGTGATCTGCCTCGAGGCCGAGCGCCGGCTCACGCTCAACTTCGGGATGAAGTGTCCAGGCGCCGGCATCCTCGAGTTCGAGATCGAACCGCTCGCGGACGGCCGAACAAGATTGGTCGAGACGGCGTATTGGCACCCGCAAGGAGTTTGGGGGATCCTCTACTGGGCCGTGCTCGTTCCCTTTCACCTCTTCATCTTCAAGGGCATGACGAGCGCGATCGCGCGGCGGGCGGAGGCAGCGGAGCAGGCGCTTCCCGCAGCCTCGTCAGGCGATCGGATATAACCCTCAGCCGGCCGAGCTGGAAGCCAATAGGCCGGCTTAGGATGAATCGGCCGCAAATGTGGGAGAGCGGTCCATACTTCGCGCAATTCTCGTTACATAGCCCCGCTATGCGCATCGAATTGATCCAAAATCTGTCCCCGCTCTCCCACATTCTCGCAACGATCCCCTGAAGCGCGACAGGCTCCTAGGCAGTGAGCGACGAGATATATTAAAAAGGAGATAGGCGCTGGGGAGGGCAGGGACCCAAAAGCGCTAAGATAAGAATTGGTCCAAATCGTCATGCTGGTACCTGCGTTTGCGCCGCCCCTCGCGCAGCCCGCTGGCAATATGGTTCCAATTGCGAAGTCCGTCGAGCAGGCTGAGCTGTGGGTTGACTGCGCGGGCGAGCAGAAATCGCATCATCGCTACCTCAGAGGCTGTGAAATTTTTGCAGTTTCGCCGACCTGACCGCGCAAACGCTACGTGAGCCGCCGAGCGCGGCTAAATATGTCTTGGTCATCATTGCTTGCGTTTCAACGTGCTCATTGGCCGCTTTTCGAGTCGTTTTCTACGTTTATGCCGCCATCGGGCAGATTTCGGACGTGCCTGTCCCCATCCCCAACATTTCAGGCGCCAAACTGATCATCCGCATCAGGTTATGGGCCAAGGCATACAAGTAGGCCAGCGCTTTCACCTTCTTGAGCCCCCGCACCGGCAGCAGAACGAGGTTTCGGTTGCGTGCCTGCGCATTGACGCATTCGGCAACGGCCGCCCGTTCCTTGTACAGTTCCTTGATGTCGTCGGCGCCCATCCTCTCCCGCCAATCCCCTACCGCCGCGCTGTCGCCCGGCTTGCGCTGATGCGGCTCGGCGGCCGGGGGCGCTGACACCGATTCTCCAGTCGCTGGGGCCGCAGCCTCTCCGGTGGCGCCCGCGCCTGGGCCGTTCGGCGGGTCGTCCTGGTTGTTTTTCTTGTCCTTGCTCGTGCTCTTCGGTTTGGGCACCGGTGCGATCACGCGCGTTTGCTCGGCGACGGCATCAATCTGGTCGTGCGCCGGAAATCCGCCATCCACCAGCCAGTTCTCCGGGGCCTTGCTGCATCGCTTGACGACCTGCTCGAGCATCGGTGCCATCTGCGCCATGTCACTGCCGGTGGTCACGACATCGACGCCGACGATGATCTGGCTGGCGGTGTCGCTGCCAAACTCGATGTTGTACGCCGGTCGGAAGCCACCATCGCCCATCTTCATGACCGTGGCGTCGGCGTCAGTGGTCGAGGCCCGCGCCTCTTCGGCCTTCTTGCCCTGCCGCTGTTTGATGGCCGCCAGTTCCGGCAGGCGCTTCAAGGCAGCTTCGATCCGCGCTTCTCGGGCCGAAGCCATGCGCTGCCGCGCCGCTTTGCGGCGTCGCTCTTCGGCGCCCGGGTCGTCGGCAACTTCCTGCTTGAGCGCTTGCACTTGCGCGCGAGCGGCTTCCAGGTAGCCCTTGAGCTTCTCTTCCCGACGGAAGGAGCCGGATCCGGCGCTGGCGCGAACCCGCATGCCGTCTTGCGCCACACCCTTTAACTTGACCACCCCGGCCGCCATCAGACCGGCCACGTTCTCGGTCAGCAGTCCGTCCAACGCTTCTCCACTCTGGCTGCGAAAGTCGGACAGCGTGTGGTAATTCACCTGCACGCCCCCGCAGATCCAGCGGTAGGCGTCATGTTCCTGCGTCAGTCGCGCCAACTTGCGGGCGCTGCCCACCCCTTCCAAGGTGGCGTACAGCCACAGGGCGTACAGAATCTCCGGGGCGATCGCCGATCGCCCGGCGCCACCTTCTACCGCCTTGATCCCGGCGTAGAGCGCTTGCAAGTCCTGCCCCTGGACAAACCCCCAGACAATTCGCGCCCGATGACCTTCGGGCAGCAAGGACTCCAGATCGCTCGGCCGCAGTTCGATCTGAGCACGGTTCGGTACGAGCACTCGCACCCGCCTCGGCAACTCAGGCTTTTGTTCGACGCGGCAGCTGGCCGGTATGGGGAGTTCTTCAAACAGGGTCATGAGGCTCACGCCGTACGCTTCAAATAATGACGTACGGATTCTAGCCGTTCGTCGCTTCAAAATCCCGAACAGCGGGGTTTTTTTCACAGGCTCTCAGTGCTCAAAGGGGCGCTGATCAGTATCGATGCCATGGGTAACCAGCGCGCCATTGCCACGCAGATCATTGAGGGCGAAGCCGACTATGTGCTGGCGGTCAAGGACAATCAGCCCCAACAGCTCGAAGCGATCGAGGAATTCTTCGCCAGCGCCGAGCGCTTTGACTATGCCCATGTGCCCCATGGCACTCACACCAGCGTACGGTCGCATCGAGACGCGCCGCTACGTGGTGAGCGAGCAACTCGATTGGCTGGAGCCCAAGCTGAAGCATCCGGGCATGCGCTCGATCGTGATGGTCGAGGCCACCCGCCAGATCGGCGAGAACCAATCGTGCGAGCGCCGCTATTACCTGAGCTCCCTGGGCGCCGATATCGAGCGGCTCAGCCAGGCCATTCGTCGCCACTGGGGCGTAGAGAACCGCTTGCACTGGTGTTTGGACATGGCCTTCAATGAAGACCAGTGTCGGGTGCGCACCGGGCACGCCGCGGCCAACTTATCGATCCTGCGGCGCATCGCGCTGAACTTGCTACGCCTGGACAGCTCCGCTAAAGCCGGCATCAAAAACCGACGCCTGCCCGCCGGTTGGAATCCCAACTACCGCGATAAGCTGTTGGGACTTATACCGAAGTGATGCAATTGCCCTGGGCGAATCGCCCGCAAACGAAACCTTAGCGCCTAGGCGTGCGTGGTGGCCCGCGTGTAGGACTGAATCAACCCGAGCAGTTCGTCTTCCTGATACGGTTTGCCGAGGTAATGGTTGACGCCGATTTCCTCGGCGTACTTGCGGTGCTTCTCGGCGATGCGCGAGGTGATCACGATGATGGGGACGTCCTTCAGGCGCGCGTCGGCGCGGACGTTGCGCGTCAGATCGAAGCCGTCCATGCGCGGCATCTCGATGTCTACCAGCATCACATCGGGTATCTCGTCGAGCAACTGCTCGAGCGCATCGACGCCATCCTTGGCGGTCAGCACACGGTACCCCTGACGTTCCAACAGGCGCCCGCTGATCTTGCGCACGGTAAGCGAGTCGTCAACCACCATGACGGTGGGAGGACGCGTCTCCGGTGCCGCCGCCACGGCGACTGTCTCCTGCATGTAGCTGAGTGTCGGCTTGACCTCCCGGCTGGCGAGCGCAACCGGGTTGATGATCAATACCACTTCGCCGTCCCCGAGCACGCTGGCACCGGCGATGCCGACGACACGCGAGAGCTGTGGGCCGATGCCTTTGACGACGATTTCCTGGTTGCCGCGCAACTCGTCGATATGCAAGGCCACGCGCTGCATCGCGCTGCGAGCGAGCAACACCCAAGTGTATCGGGCCGGCTGGGGCTGGGTCTCGGTGTCGCCCAATAAACGCGGCATGTAGTGCAGTGGGTAGTTGTTCCCCAGCCACTCGGCCGCGCCGTCCTGCTTGAGCTTGTTCAAAGCGTCCGGCCGCAGCTCCAATACCTGGTCGACCATGACTGCGGGAATCGCATAGGTCTTGCCGCCCGCCCGCACCAACAGCGCTTGTGTCACCGCCAGGGACTGTGGCAGAGATATGCGGAACCTGGCCCCCTTGCCGCTGGCCGATGAGACTTCGATGCGGCCGCCGAGCGCGGTGGCGGCGTTCTTGACCACGTCCATACCGACGCCTCGGCCGGCCACGTGCGAGACCTGTTGCGCGGTGCTGAAGCCGGGGCGGAAGATCAGTTCGCTGAGTTCCACTTCGCTGGCCTGTGCATCCGGGGCGAGCAAGCCGGCTTCGGCCGCGCGGGCACGGATACGCGGAAAATCGAGCCCGGCACCATCATCGGCCAATTCGATCGCGACCTCGTTGCCTTCCTGCGTGACGCTAATCGTGATCTGCCCGATCTCGCCCTTGCCGCGCCGCAGCCGCTCCTCGGGCCGCTCCAGGCCGTGGCTGACCGAATTGCGCAGCAGATGTTCGAGCGGGCTGGTGACCTTGTCGAGCACGCCGCGATCGAGTTCGATCTGGCCGCCCCGTATGTCGAGGTTGGCCTTGCCCCCCAGCTCCTTCGCAGTTTGCCGCACGACGCGGTAGAGGCGTTCGGTCAGGCTGTTGAACGGCACCATGCGCACGCTCATCAGCGCCTGCTGGAGATCGCGGTTGAGACGACCCTGGGAAATCAGCGCGGCGTCCGCCCCGTCGAGATTCTTGAGTACGTTGTGCTGGACCGTGGTGACGTCGTTGACGCTCTCCGCGATCATGCGCGTCAGTTCCTGCAAGCGCGTGAAGCGGTCGAATTCCAGCGGATCGAACTCGCCATGCCGCGCTTCGGCCTGCGCCAAGCGCGATTGCATTTGCGATTCGGCCTGGATTTCCAGCTCGCGCAGTTGATTGCGCAGTCGTATCACGTTTTCCGTAAGGTCCAGCAGCGAGCTACGCAGCACGCGCATTTCACCCTCGATGCGCGAACGAGCGATGCTCATCTCGCCGGCCTCGTTCACGAAGCGGTCGATGAGGTCGGAGCGCACCCGCAGGACAGCTTGCCCCGGCGCTTCCGTCTCCTCGAACGGCGCGGCAAGCGCCGCCGTCGCGGCGCTGGCGGGCTGGGTGACGGGTGCTGCGGCGACGGCGCTTGGAACGCCGCGCAACTGATCGATCATCGCCGCGGCGTGATCGAGCGAATGATCGAACTCGTCGAAGAAGGCGGGCGTTACCGCTTGATTCGTAATCGCGTGCTCGACCCTGGTCTCGATCGCGTGCACCAACTCGCCGAGCGCCATGGCACCGGCCATGCGCGCGCTGCCCTTGAGCGTATGTAGCAAGCGCTTTAGCGCATGCGCAGGCTCGGTGTCGTGCGGCGCCTTATGCCAGTTGCGCGATTCGGCGGCGATCTCGCGCGTCAAATCATCCGATTCCTCGAGGAAGATCGGCAGCAGCTGCTCGTCGATATCGTCTTGCAAACGCAGCTTGCGCCGTTCCGGCGCCTCGGCCGGTTTGGCTGCCGCTGCCTGTCCTGGCGGTGCTTCCGCGAGCAACGCCTCCCAGGGCGTGATTGTGCTGAACTCGGCTGCCGGCTTGGCCGGCGGGTCCATCGCCGACTCCTCTATCGGTACGACCAGCGTGGCAAGCAGCTCCGGTGCAATGTCTGCCTCGACCTCTGCCGCCGACGTCATCCGATAGTCCTGCGCGGCGGGCGCGACCGCGCCGAGGCTTAGAATGAGGTGTTCGGCCGGCGTCGGAGGATTAAGTTCAGCAATGCCTTCTACCAGGGCTTCGAGGTTGACCGCGCAATTCTCGAGTAGCGCGGATTGCTCGTCGGTCGGCGCTAAGCCCTCACTCACCAGGCGTGCAAGCGCTTGTTCCAGCGCGCGTCCCAAGTCGTGTATCGCTTCGAATCCAACGGTGGCGGAAATGCCGGCCAACGTATGCGCTGCGCGGACCGTGGGTTCCGCAGGTTGCGCCGAACGGTTTGCGTGACCGTGTCCCAGCTCGCGCCTTAGCGTTGCGACATGCGCACGTGCTTCACCGATAAACATTTCGTGCAGCGTGCGGCTAAGAACCCGCTCGCCTATGCAGACTTCCTCCGTGGAATCGTTGACGAGCGCCGCAGCCGATTGTTGCGTGGAAGCGGTCAATTCGAAGTCGGCATCGATGGACTGCGTCTCCGGCGCAACTTCCGCCAGCTCCTCCAAGTCCTCCAGCTCGTCATCCGCGGCGTGCGCAGCGGTGGAGTCGGCGGTCGATTCGATGAACGGTGCAGCTTTCGCCTCAAAGGTCGCGGCGGGGGAAACCGCCACCGGCTCGGCTGCAACCTCGGCCGGCTCAGCGGTGCCTTCAGCTTTGAGCCTCGCGCAAGTCGCGAGGAGTGCGCTGGCATCCTTGTATAGACTGCCGCCGGTTTCGAGCTGCTGAATCCACTCCGAGAACAAGCCGTGGGCATCGGCGAGCGTGTCGTGCAGTGCAGGCGTGGCGTTCAGCTCTAGCTGGAGCCAGTGATTCATGACCTGCTCCACACCCCACGCTGCCTCCCCCAGGTCTTTCAGCCCGACCATGCGACCGCTGCCCTTGAGCGTGTGAAATCCGCGGCGAATCGTGGTCAGGCGTTCGCCACTGTGCGGCTCGTTGCGCGAATGGCCCAGATGGGTAGCGATGGTGGCGAGAACTTCGTGCGCTTCTTCGATGAAGATCGCGAGCAACTCCGAGTCCAGCTCCTCGGTTCACGCCTCGGCCATACGCGCAACTTCGGCCGACGGGGCGGCCGGTGCCGTGACCGCGGCCGCCGGAGCGATGTCCGCAACCTTCGCCTGCGTTTCGGCATCGACGGCCTTTGGCGCCGCGGCAAGCGCAGCCAACGCAGCCCTGGCGTGCTGCTCGAGCTTGGCGTCGGCGACTAACGCTGCTTCTTGGCGGATGTTCTCCAGATTCTGCTTCAGGTCTTGGCGTAGCGCCCTATCCTCGGGCCGCTCCTTGAGCTGCTCGACCAACTGCTGGGTCTCGCGTTTCTGCCGTTCGAGGTCTTGCTCCACCGAGGCGACCTCGGGTGTGGCGGCAGCTTCGCTTCGTGGATCTAGAATCGACTGCAAGTCGGCCGGGCCGTGTTGCAGGGCCTGAACGAAGAAACCCAATGCCGACAGCTTGTGCGCGACCGCTTCGAACGCTTCCTGTTGCGGTTCGTAGTCGGGGGCCGCGAAGGCTTCGATCTGCCCGGCACAGTCGCGCAACAGCGCCACTGCTTGATCCTGACCGAGAACGGACAGCGCGCCCTCCACCTGCTTGATCGCACCGGCCAGGCCGGCGAACTCCAGCTGCTTGGACGAGTCGCGGAAAAACGTGTCCAGGCCCTGTTCGATCTGCCCGAGGCTGACTTGTATTTCCCGCGCCACCTGGCTCATGAACAGCCGCTCCTGGGCCCGGCGCGACATCTCGCCGAGGAGAGGCACATCCAGCGGTGGCACGCTTTCGCCATTGGCTAAGAGCGTCAACCGATCGGCCACCAAATCGGCTTGGTGGGCGAAGTCGCTGTCGAGGTCTTCGAATTGCTCCGCGCCGCGCTCCAGCAATAGTAGCGCCGTGGCCACTTCCAGCGCGGTGTTCCCGTCGCTTATCACGGCGCCCTTGTTCAGCACGCGTGCGATGTTCTCGACTGCCCCGGCGAGGCGCTGCAATTGCGCGCTCGGAAGCTGTGCCGCGTGCCTGATCAGGGTGGCAAGCGTTTGTTCGAACTCGGGAAGCCCCGCCGCAGCGCCGGCGCTGTAGCGATTCCATGCTTCCTTAGCCTCTTGCAGGCATTCGCGCAGCGCGCGCAAGACCGGACGCAAAGGTTCGATCGCGGTCCCCGCTTTGTTCTCTTGAGGAATGAGTGTGTCGAGCTGATAGGTTTCCCTAATCCGGCGCACGTGTTCGTCGCCACCCGGGGCGACCGCGACCTGGTACAGCACATCACGCATCAGGCGCTCAGCGACGTTGCGCGCGCCTTCGAGCGTGCGGCGCATTTGGGTGTCGATACGCGCGCACAAGCGCTTGGCGGTAAGATCAGCGGGCACT
This sequence comes from uncultured beta proteobacterium, assembly GCA_963822375.1. Lineage (GTDB taxonomy): Bacteria > Pseudomonadota > Gammaproteobacteria > Burkholderiales > Rhodocyclaceae > CAWGHV01. The sequence continues at coordinate 38,695 of CAWGHV010000019.1, forward strand.
AACCGCTGTGCCAGCAGATCGAGAAAGCCCTGCGTTACCCACCAAAAGGCGCGGGTCGCTGGCATGGTTTGCACCTGTTCGATCGCCGACACCGCCGAACGCATATCGCTCAATCCGGCAATTCCATCGGACGCACGTAGCCATTTCAGAAAGCCGCGCTCGAATCGGGCACGCGCGCCCTTCATGCGTTGCTTTGCTTCCTGCGGCGGGAGTGCGGGGGACTCCGCAGCCCGTCTCGATGGCCGCAAGCCTAGATTGGGGAAAAACAGGTCGCTTGGCGCCACCTGGTTTTGGCCGCGTGCCTTCTGAATGCGCTCATAAAGGGGCAGCAGACGCAGCGGCTGGTTCGGGGTGCCGTTGATGAGATCGTCCAAGTAGTGCCGCAGAGCGTCGATGGACTCCTGAACAAGCAGAACAGTCTCCGGCGCCGCCGGCGCGGTGTCCCTTTCCATATCGCCGAGGAGCTGCTCCAGCGCATCGGAGACCGGCGTGATGCCGTCCAGCCCTACGATGGACAGGGCGCCGTGAGCTTGGTGCAGATGCGTCTGGGCGAACTTGAGCTGGGCAAGATCGTTGCGGTTGGCTTCGAACTGCTTGAGTGCGTCTTCGGTGCGGCCGAGAGCCAGGTCGATTTCGCCCTTGACCCAGGTCAGCGGCCCGATGTCCATCTCGGTCGCGGCGTTCATTTTGATGGGGCCTCGCGTCAAACTTTAAAGCCGGAAACCGAGCCTTTGAGTTCCACTGCCAGCTCGGCAAGCTGACCAATCGAAACGGCAGTCTCCTTTGTGCCTGCGGTGGTCTGTTGGGTAATCCGCAGAATACCCTTCATGTTTTCCGCCACTCGCGTTGCCGCAGCGGATTGCTGGTCGGTCTGGGCGGAAATGCTCTCGATTAGGTGGGCAAGATCTTGCGAAACCGACGAGATCTCAAGCAATGCTTGGCCCGCCGCATCCGACAGCTTCGCCCCATCGACGACGCCGCGGGTACTGGTCTCCATTGCCGAAACGGCGTCCTGGGTGTCGGTTTGGATCGTCTTGACGATGGCGGCGATTTGCTTTGTCGCCTCGGCGGAGCGCTCCGCCAGCCGCTGCACTTCTTCTGCGACCACCGTGAATCCACGACCCGCTTCGCCTGCGGAAGCGGCCTGGATGGCCGCGTTCAGCGCCAGCACATTGGTCTGCTCGGTGATGTCCGAGATCAGTTCGACAATCTCGCCGATTTCCTGGGATGACTCTCCCAGGCGCTTGATGCGCTTCGACGTCTCCTGTATTTGCTCGCGAATCTCATTCATACCTTTGATCGAGTTCTCGACGGCTAGCGCGCCTTTCTGGGCTGAATCGAGCGATTGTCGTGCGACTTGCGCCGACTCCGTCGCGCTGTGAGACACGTCGTTCATCGAATCCGCCATCGAGCGCACCGCCTCGCCGGCGTCCTGAATCTCACGCGATTGCTGCTCGGTCGCCGCTAAGAGCTCGGAGGACGTGCGTTGCGCCGATGCAGTGGCGCCAGTCAAGCGAGTAGCGGCGTCGTTGATACGCTTGACCAGGACCGAGAGCTCCTCGATGGTGTAGTTGACCGAGTCCGCGATCGCACCGGTGACATCCTCGGTTACCGTAGCGCGCACGGTCAGGTCGCCATCGGCCAGGTCGCCCATCTCGTTCATCAGTCGCAATATCGCCTGCTGCGTGGCGTTCTTCTCCTCCTCCACATGCTGCCGCTGCCATTCGGCTGCCGCACGGCGCCGCGTGACGTCCGCGTTGTAGAGCCGGAGCATGAGGTACAAGGCGCCCACGGCAAGGGCCGAAAGTAGGAAGATCAGTAGCGTCGAGCCGATCCGTCCCGAAGCGTGGCGGCCATATGCGGATGACAATTTTTCGGTTGCGCCGAGCAGCTTCGTGCTGTCCTTGAAAATGTTCTCGCCGGCTTGTTTCGCCTGCACCATGCGCTGCAGGTTGCCGAGGATGGCCGCGATCGCCTCGCGATATTCGCCGAAGGCCGTTTCCATCTCGCCCAGCTTGGCCTTGGTTTCCTGGTCGGTAGTGGCGGCTATGCGTTGCGCATCGCTGCCCTTGAGCAAGGCTTGGAGCAGGTCGCGGAAGCCGTTAGTGTCCTTTCCTAGCAGAAAGGCGACCTCGGGGTCGACCGCGCCTGCGACCATCAGGGCGTTGGCGTTCTTGGCGATGCGCTGAGTAAGCATGACCAGCCGATTGGCCGCGGCGATCTCGCGCGGCGCCGCGGCGCTCTGCAACTTGAGCGCGGCCACCTGTTCGGTCAGCTCGAGCATCTGCGGGTTCTTGGTATTGATGGCCGCGACCGACTTGCCGACACCGACCAGGTTCTTTTCCTGATCCAGCACGAGGCCGGCGTTGCGTTCGCTCTTCTCCCACTCCGCCACCAGCTGATTCAATTCGTCCTGCATCGCTCCCGGGCTGGCCGGGACATTGGTGCCCTCGATCTCGCCACCCTGGCGCAATTGCGCCAGCAGCGAACCGAACGTGTCGCGGCTCTCGCGCAATTCCGTGAAGCCTTCCGGGCTGCCCTGCAAAGCCAGCTGCGCGGCCTTTGCCATGCGCTGAGACAACATGCGCATCTGACCGGCGGCCGTGACATAAGCGGTGCCATGAGCGCCAACGCGGTTGGCATACCATGCCATGCTCCCGATGATCGCCAGCAGCAGCGCGAACACCACACCGAGAATGCGCAATTGCTCGCCTATCGGTTTGTGGCCGATCAGAGGCAGCTTGCCGGCCGACGGCGCGGCGGATGCTCCCGCGGGCGGCGTCATTTCCATGATCGTCGTGTCGCCGCCGCTCGCCACGCCGCGCCTTGCGAACCAGCCCTTCATATCCAACACGTTCAGTGCCATCTTTCGTCTCCGGGGGGTTTCCTGCCGTAATGGTGCTCGGCTTGATCTAGACGCCAATATCGAGGAACTCAGGATGCGCTAGCAACGCCCTAAGATTCAGTTTCTTCCACGTGTGACCCTGGGTATCGGTGTAGTTGGCGCCGACCCAGGGCGAGGCATCAACCAGGGGCGGCTGGGGGTCCAGGTCGTCGAGGTTGCGCAATCCCAGTGCCCGCGTAACCAGCAGTGCGCTGTTGGTACCCAAGCGCGCGTGCGGCAATAGCAGCCGCGCTTCGGAAACGCGGCTGGTCGATTCGCCGCCGCAAAAGGCCGAGAAATCGACCACCGAGTACAGCGATCCTCTGATGTTGGCGATTCCGGCGAACCAGCGACGCGTCAACGGCGCGGCAGTAAGGTGCGGTAGCGGAACGATCTCGGCGCTGTCGGTCAGGTCGAGCAGCCACAGATCGCGTCCGCACTGAAACCCGAGCACGGCGCGCTGGGCCTCCCCGCGCTGGGCGGTGTTGAGCCGCTCCACCAGTCCCTGCTGGAATTCGCGTAGGCTGATTCTCTTGGCCATGGGCTCCCGCTCTCGGCGCGCTCACGCCAAATCGAGTGCGCTGATCTTTTCCAGCAGCTCGGCGTGGTCGATGGGCTTGGTCAAGTAGGCGCTCGCCCCTTGACGCATGCCCCAGATCTTGTCGGTTTCCGCGTTCTTGCTCGTGCACATGATGACCGGGATGGCGCGCGTGGTGTCGTCGCGGGTGATGGTTCGCGTGGCCTGAAAACCGTTCATGCCGGGCATCACGACATCCATCAGGATCAAGTCGGGCAGCTCCGTCTTGGCCTTGGTGATGGACTCCTCACCGCTTTCGGCGGTAATGACCTGATAGCCGCTCTTGGCCAAAAACTCACCAAGAACATGGCGTTCGGTTGGCGAATCATCGACGACCATGATCCTCTTGACTGGCATGATTCGATCCTCAGGGAGTTCTCGTTGCGGGAGCGTGCTCGGCGACAGCCTTGAGCAGACTGTCTTTTGAAAACGGCTTGGTAAGGTACTCGTCGGAGCCGACCATGCGTCCTCGGGCGCGGTCGAACAATCCGTCTTTCGACGAAAGCATGATGACCGGCGTGGATTTCAGGCGCTGATTCTTCTTGATCAGTGCGCAGGTCTGATAGCCGTCCAGGCGCGGCATCATGATGTCGACGAAAATGATGTCGGGATGATGATCGGCGATCTTCGCCAGGGCATCGAAGCCGTCCTCCGCCAGCACGACCTGACATCCGGCCTGAACGAGGAATATTTCGGCGCTGCGGCGGATGGTGTTGCTGTCGTCGATCACCATCACTTTCGTGCCATTGAGGTTGAGCGGGTCCGCCAAGCTAGTCTCCAGAAACAACGCCGCATGCCGGGCGCCGGCGCCGGCACGCGGCCGGCTCACGGTGTCAAATGCCGTCGAACACCGACGAACCTCCTACGGCCGGACCGGCACAACCTTTAGTAGCTCGCGCGCCACGGTCAGGCGCGCAGTCGAGCGAGGGACGTTAGGCCCTACAGCGCGGCGCTCTCAGATCTCCACCATCTCGAAATCGTCTTTCCGGGCGCCGCATTCGGGACAAGTCCAATTCGGAGGAAGGTCTTCCCAGCGCGTGCCTGGGGCCACTCCCTCCTCGGGGATTCCCGCCGCTTCGTCATAGACGAAACCGCAGATCAAGCACATGAATGTCTTGTAAGTAGCTTCCACCGGGGAAGACATGACCAACCCTGTTTTTCAGTTAGAATTCGCCGCATCTTACCCCAATTGCCGGGGTGCTCGCCACCGGCATACCCGTCGAAAATCGTCCAATGGAACAAGGCTCACCGGCCCCGACAACGCCGATCGGCATGGGCTGCGCCGGCCCCGATCGGGCGCAGGTATCCGGGTTTCGTCCGGGCATGGGTCACGTCATGCGCGACCGGTTCTTTTGGACGCGCGAGCCAAGCGATCAGTGTGCAATCGCTTAACGGCCTGTATGCCATCACCCCCGAGGACGCGGACACCGCGCGATTGGCCACGCGCGTCCGCGCCGCGCTCGCCGGTGGCGCGCGCCTAGTGCAGTATCGCAACAAGTCGGCCTCCGCCGCGCTGCGGCGTGAACAGGCGCTGGCCCTACTGGCCGCTTGCCGCGCGGCGAGCGTTCCGCTGATCATCAACGACGATCTGGCGCTGGCGGCCGCCATCGATGCCGATGGCGTGCATCTGGGGCGCGACGACGGCGATGTCGGCGCCGCGCGGGCGGTTCTCGGCGCCGGGAAGCTTGTCGGCGTCTCCTGCTATGACGAGTTCGCGCGCGCCGCGCAGGCGCTTGGCGCCGGGGCCGACTATGTCGCCTTCGGCAGCGTTTTTCCTTCCGCGACCAAGCCGGGAGCAGTGCGCGCGCCGCTGGCCCTGCTCACGCGGGCGCGGCGCGAGCTGACGGTCCCCGTCGCGGCGATCGGCGGCATCACTTTGGACAATGCCGGTCAGGCTATTGCCGCCGGCGCCAGCCTGCTCGCGGTGATCACGGATCTGTTTTTAGCGCCCGACGTGGCCGCCCGCGCCGCGGCCTATGCGCGCTTGTTCGCTGAGGAATCGCCATGAGCATCAATGAAGATCTGTTCGAGCGCGCTCGCCGCTCGATCCCGGCCGGCGTCAACTCGCCGGTGCGCGCGTTCCTGTCGGTCGGCGGTACGCCGCGCTTCTTCGTCTCCGGCAAAGGCGCCAGCGTGCAAGACGCCGACGGCCGCGAGTACCTCGACTACGTCGGCTCCTGGGGGCCGTTGGTGCTCGGCCATGCACATCCCGACGTGGTACGCGCCGTGCAGGAGACGGCCGCCCGCGGCCTGTCTTTCGGCGCGCCCACCGCGCTCGAAATCGAAATGGCCGAGGCGCTGCGGCACCTGCTGCCGGCGCTGGAGTTGGTGCGTCTGGTGAGTTCGGGCACCGAGGCGACGATGAGCGCGATTCGGCTCGCCCGCGGCCACACCGGGCGCGACGCCATCATCAAGTTCGAGGGCTGCTATCACGGGCATGGCGACAGCTTGCTGGTAAAGGCTGGCTCGGGAGCGCTCACCTTCGGCCAGCCCAGTTCCGGCGGCGTGCCGGCGGATTTCGCTCGCCATACCATCGTCCTCGACTACAACGACGTGCAGCAAGTCGAGAGCACGCTGAACGTCCGCGGCGCGGAGATCGCTGCGGTGATCCTGGAGCCGGTGGTCGGCAATATGAATCTCATCCTGCCGCGGCCGGAGTTCCTGCAGGCGCTGCGCCGCCTGTGCAGCGCCAACGGCGCGCTGCTCATCTTCGACGAAGTGATGACTGGCTTCCGCGTCGGCCTCCAGGGTGCGCAGGGGCTTTATGGCATCACGCCCGATCTGACGACGTTGGGCAAGGTGATCGGCGGCGGCCTGCCGGTCGCGGCATTCGGCGGCCGGCGCGACGTGATGGAGAAAATCGCGCCGTTGGGGCCGGTCTATCAGGCCGGCACGCTATCGGGCAATCCGGTGGCGGTGGCGGCCGGGCTCGCCACACTCCGGCTGATTCAGGCGCCCGGGTTCTACGAACGGCTCACGCGGCTGACCCAATCCTTGACCGACGGCTTGGCGGGGGCGGCGCGCAAACATGGGGTTAGCTTCAGCGCCCAGGCGGTGGGCGGGATGTTCGGTGTCTATTTCCGCGCCGAACCGCCCGCGACCTATGCCGAAGCCATGGAGTGCGATCGCGAGGCGTTCAAGCACTTCTTCCACGCCATGCTCGCGCGCGGCCACTACTTCGCGCCCTCCGCATTCGAAGCGGGTTTCGTCTCCGCCGCGCACAACGAGGAGGACATCGCTTCCACGGTCGCGGCGGCGGATGCGGTGTTCAGCGACATGCGCCGATGAGGACGAACTTGTAGGAGCGGCCTCCCGGCCGCGAATCATGCCTTCGCAGCATCGAACGCAGATTCGCGGCGAGGACGCCGCTCCCACGGACCATCGCTCAAGCATCCGGCTTCGTATTGCCCGCCACGATGATCTGTTGCAGCAGGTAGCGCTTGTCGCGCTGAGCGATCGCCGGGTCCAGCGCGTCCAGCCGCACGCGGCTGCGCGCCTGGACGAAGGCCTCCTGCAGTAGGTATTCCAGCACCGCGTGCTTGCGGAAGAATTTCGTCGCGGCGAAATCCACCAGCGGCAGCCCGATACGCGTCGCCCAGCAGTGGCCGAAAGCGAGCGAAGGCAGCGTGTTGGCTGAGATGTCGACTTCCTCCGAGACCTTGAAACCATGGCGTTCGAGCGCTTCCGAGAAGGCCGAGAAGAAGTGGCCGGAGCGGTTGTAGGTGCGATCGTGCAGCCGGTAGTAGTCGACGATGATCCACTTGCCGCCCGGCTTCAGCACTAGGCGCAAGTTGCGCAGCCCGGCATCGAGCGGAACGTTGTGGAACGATTCGGCGCTCACCACCACGTCGAACGCTTGCGCGTAGGGCGCGCAATCGAGATGTTCGAAAGTACTCAGGATGACCGGAACGTCCGGATAGCGCTGGCGGATGTGGTCGCGATGGATCGGAACCGGCGTCAACCCCGTCGGGTGCGCGCCGGCGTCGCGCAGCAAACCCAGCAGGCCACCGGTGCCGCAGCCGAGGTCGAGCACGCGGCTGCCCGGCGCCACGCGTTCGACGATCAGGTTCGCATACGCCTGCATCGCCTCCTTGACGTCCTTGAGGCTGATCTCTTCCGGATTCTTCGGCAGGTCACGGAAATAGCCGGCGTGCAGGAAGTCGCTCTGGAACATTTTCGTGTACAGCTCGAGCTCCGGCTCGATACCCACGTCATGGCGCCGGCGCCGCGCTTCGCGCCGGTGGCGCAGCAGCGCCGGAACGTTGAGTGCACGCAGAAGGATGGTTCCAATCATCGATATGGCTTTCGGCGATGGCCGCGCAGCCCGCTCGCGGCACTGAAAAACCGCAACCCTACAGCAAGACGAGGGTCGCCAGACCGAGAAAGATGAAAAACCCGCCGCTGTCGGTCACCGCGGTGATCATGACGCTGCCGCCCACCGCCGGGTCGCGGCCGAGGCGCTGCATGGTCATCGGGATGAACACCCCGACCGTTGCCGCGAGCATCAGATTGAGCGTCATTGCCGCCGTCATGACCAACCCAAGCGCGATGCTGCTGTAGAGCCACCAGGCGACCAGACCGAGCAGCCCGCCCCACACCAGGCCGTTGATCAAGGCGACGCGGATTTCCTTGAAGAAGAGCTTGCTTGGCGCTCTCGGGGGCAACCTGTCCGAGGGCGATGGCGCGCACGATCATGGTGATCGTCTGATTGCCGGCGTTGCCGCCGATGCCGGCGACGATCGGCATCAGCGCGGCGAGCGCGACCAGCTTCTCGATCGAGCCTTCGAACGCGCCGATGACGCGCGAAGCGACGAATGCGGTCACCAGGTTGATCGCCAGCCACGCCCAGCGGTTTTTCACCGAGTCCATAACCGAGGCGAAGATGTCCTCTTCCTCGCGCAGGCCGGCCTGGCGACCTTTTCTCGGCTTCCGCTTGTTCGCGGATGAAATCGACCACGGCTGCCACGGTGACCCGCCCGATCAAACGCCGGGCGTGGTCGACCACCGGCGCCGATACCAGGTCGTAGCGCTCGAAAGCCTGCGCCGCCGCATCGGCCTTGTCGTCCGGGTGCAGCATCAGCGTATCGGTCAACATCAGCGATGCCACGTCGGTCTCGGGCTCCGAGACGAGCACCCGATTCAGCGGCAGCACGCCGCGCAGATGTTCCTCGCGGTCGACGACGAAGAGCTGGTCGGTGTGATCGGGCAGCTCATCGAAGCGGCGCAGATAGCGCAAGCACTACTTCTAGGGTTACATTCGTCGCGCACGGTTACCATGTCGAAGTCCATCAGCGCGCCGACCGAGTCCTCGGCGTAGGACATGGCGGCGCGCAGTTGCTCGCGCTCCTCCAGGTCGAGCCCCTGGAAGACATCCTGCATGACGTCGCGCGGCAGGTCCGGCGCCAGGTCGGCAATCTCGTCGGCATCGAGCTGCTCCGCGGCGGCGACCAGTTCGCGCGCCTCCATCGACTCGATGAGGCTCTCGCGCACCGCGTCGGAGACTTCGAGCAGGATTTCGCCGTCGCGCTCGGCCTTGACCAGATCCCATACGAATAGCCGCTCATCCAGCGGCAGCGCTTCGAGCACATGGGCGATGTCCGCCGGGTGCATGACGTCGAGCTTGTTTTGCAGCTCGGCCACGTGCTGCTTGTGCACCAGGGTCTCGACCAGGTCGTGGCGCGGCATCTCTTGGCGATGGACCAGGCCTTGCACAAGACGATGGCGGGCGAGCAGCGCCCTAACCTCGCGCAAGCGCTGCTGTACATCCTCTCTGCGCTGGACTTCTTCGTTATCGGACATGGGAGTTCGCGCCAGGCTGAATACCGACTAACGCACGAGGCGCAAGAAAGGTGCTCGATTCTAGTGAATTTTCGCTATCGCACGCCCTCGGGCGATGGAGGCATCGCGGCCGGGGTCGCGCCGGCGCCGCCTATGGAACGTCGGCCGCGGCCATCCGTCGCAGTATGACGGCGGTGCGCCGCGCCACGTAGGGCGAGATGCCGGCGCGCTCGAACTTGCGCGGATTGGGCAGCATCACCGCCAGCCGCGCCGCCTGCTCCGGGCTGAGCTGGGCGGCGGAAGTGCCGTAATAGCGGCGCGCGGCGGCCTCGGCGCCGAAGATGCCGTTGCCCCATTCCACGACGTTGAGATAGACCTCGAGGATGCGCTGCTTGTCCCACAGCCACTCGATCATCAGCGTGATCAGCGCCTCCTCGGCCTTGCGCAGGTAGGATTTGCTGGGGGTCAGGAACAGATTCTTGGCCAATTGCTGCGTGATGGTGGAGCCGCCCGCGACCAGCTTGCCGCGGCGCTGGTTCTTTTCCAGCGCCTTCTGGATGCCCTCCCAGTCGAAGCCCTCGTGGTCGACGAAACCGTCGTCCTCGGCGGCGATGACCGCTCGCTTCAGATGTGGCGAAATGCGCTGATACGGTACCCAGTAATATCTCAGATCCGCCCGCGGATTGCTTCGGCGCAACTCGTCGAGCCGCAGCGCCATGAAGCTGGTGGTTCCCGGGTTAAAGTACTTCCAGAATCCGAGGTGGCCGATCACCCACGCCTGGTAGGCGAGGACCAAGACCACCGGCGCCAACAGCAAGCGCCAGGTCCAGCGCCGCAGGGCTTTCACCGCTTTGTTAGGCCGCGCGCAGCGCGGCGAGCACCGGCGCGGTTTCCGGCCGCACACCGCGCCAGACGAAGAACGCTTCCGCCGCCTGTTCGACCAGCATCCCCAGCCCATCGGCGAGGCGCGCCGCACCGTCGTCGCTCGCGCCGCGCAGAAACGGGCTCAGCCCTTGGCCGTACATCATGTCGTAGGCCGTCGCGCCGGGCGCATACAGGCCGCTGGGCAGCGCCGGCGCCGTGCCGCTCAAGCCGGCGGCGGTGGCGTTGATGACGAGATCGTAGTTCGAGCCGGCCAGATCGTCCAGCCCGGAAGCGCTCAGCGCGCCGGCCGCGAACGCCCGTGCCAGCGCCGCGGCGCGGCTGGCATCGCGATTGGCGATATGCAGGTGCGATGGCTTCTGATCGAGCAGCGGCTCGATCACCCCGCGTGCCGCGCCGCCGGCGCCGAGCAACAGAATGCGTGCGCCGCGCAAGGGCAGGCCGAGATTTTGCATCAAGTCCGCGACCAGGCCGGCGCCGTCGGTATTATCGCCGCCGATTCCCGCGCCATCGAAGGTGAGCGTATTCACGGCGCCGGCCGACTGGGCGCGTGCGCTGCGCCTGTCGCACAGGCGGAACGCTTCCTCCTTGAACGGCAGCGTGACGTTGGCACCCTTGCCCGCGGCGGCGGCGAATTCCGCTACCGCGGCGGCGAACCCATCGAGCGGTGCGAGGCGTGCATCGTAAGCGATGTCCAGTCCGGTTTGCCGTGCGAAGAGGGTGTGGATGCGCGGCGATTTCGAATGGGCAACCGGGTTGCCGAAAACGCAGTAGCGTTCGGTCATTTCCTCAGCACTGCGCTGACGCTGCCGCCGGGGGTAAACGTCCAAGTGCTGATGATGTCATATACGCGATATTCGGAACGCATTGCCGGAGAGAAACGGGCAAAAGGCGCGGCGAGGTCAACGATGCGCCGCACGTGCCGGTCGAGTTCCTTGTTGCCGGAACTGCGTTCGATCTCGACGTTCTCGACGCTGCCGTCCTCGCGTACCGAGACCGTCACCATCACGCTGTGTACTTGGCCCTTCGCCGATGAAGGGTAGTAGTTCGAGCCCACCCTCTCGATCTTCTCCCGCCATTGTCCGTAGTACATCGCGTAGGACACGCCCACCGTGCGCGCGGTGATTTGCTTTCTGCGCAGCCCCTTGTTGGACTCCTCGGCTTGAAGCGCGATAACGCCCCCGCGGGCCATGGCCAGGGCACGCGTCTTCAGGTCGGTCCCCGAAACAGCCGGGGCGGGATCGGGTTGGGGCGGGCTCTGTTGCGTCTCGACGGGTAAAGCGCTTGGTTTCGCGCGCATGGCGAGCAGGTCCGGGTGCCGTTCCTCCACCGGCGGCCGAGCCTGCATCTGCACCGGTTCGTCGCCGCTATTTTCGTTCGGCGCGGGCGGCAATGGCGTCGCGGCTCGCCGATCCACCATCGTGTTGCCGCCACCATCGAGATCCGCTTGCGCCTTGGCCTGCGGGTCATCAGGCTGGCGCGCGCTTTTGCGATTCACCAGCACCACTTCCAACTGGGTGTCGCTGAGCTTGCTCATTACTACGTCGGGGAGGCGGAACTTGAGCGACAGCAGGCCCGCATGCAGCAGCAGCGAGGCGATCAGCGCCAGGCGCAGCCCGCGCATGGCCGGGTTCAGCCGGCCCTCGGGCAGCGGGGACGAATAGGTTTCGGTCTCTTCCCAGACGTCGAGTGCGTGCGCCGTGGCGCCCCGTTGGGCGTCGCCCCGCTCGCTCCCTGCTGTGCGCATCGCGATCTGCATCGACGGCAAATTCTACTCCGCTTCGATGGCCGGATCGAAGCGCTCGGCCGCTGCCGCGGTAGGCAACAGCTCCACGAAGCGGCAGCGCGCCTCCAGCGCCACGAGGTCTATCGACTCCACGATCAGGCGCACTCGCGTGCCCGGCGCGCACGCCGGCAGCGAGGGCAGGCGCAGGTAGAGCGGTATCCCGTCGACGCGCACCAGGCTCTCGCGGACGACCCACGCGAGCGGCTCCATGCGCTCTTCCTGGAGCAGCCAGCGCAGGCACCAGTAGCGTTCCATGGAGCGCTGAAATTCGGCGTAGGCGGCGTAGGTCAGCTCGAAGTCGCGCAGTGCCGCCAACAGCGCCTCCGAGCGCGCGCCGAAGCGCGGCTCTCGCTGTTGCAGGCAGGCGATCAGCTGCCACTGGTTGAGCAGGTCGACATAGCGCCGCAACGGGCTGCTCGACCACGCGTACTGGTCGACGCCGAGCCCCTCGTGCGGTGCGGCGACGGTGGTCATGCGCACCTTGCCGGCGCTCTGGGCGCGGTAGATGGCGGCAACGCCGGCATCGGCCAGGTGCTTGCCCCAGGTCTGGTTGGCGACGATCATCAGCTCCGCCACCAGCTTGTCCAGCGGCGAACCGCGCTTGCGCTCGCTGATTGCCACTCTGCCGGGGCCATGCTCGGTCGATGCCGACCAATCGACGTCGAAGGTGTAGTCCTTTGGCGCTTGGTTCGCGGCATTGCCGAATGCCGGCTTGCCGCGGCCGGCCTCGCATACGCAGGCGAATTCCCACAGCAGGGTCAGCTCGTCGCGGTAGGCGAAGTCGGGGCCGCCGCCCTGGACGATGAGATCCAGTGTTTCTTCGTTGAACACCGGCTCGATGTCGTGGTGGCGCAGGTTGGCCACGACCGGCACGCGCTCGATCAGGGTGCGTGCGCCGGCCACCGACAGATCGGCATTCACGTCCAGGTACAGCGAAAGCGCCGGACATTCGCGGCCGGCCGCAAAGCGTGAACTGCTCGACCACCGCGTCCGGCAGCATGGTGATCTTGTTGCCCGGCATGTAGACGGTGGACAGGCGCTTGCGCGCGATCGCGCCGAGCGCCGAATCGGCATCGAAGCCCAGGCCGGGCGCGGCGATGTGGATGCCCACGGTCCAGCCGCCTCCGCCGCGCGCGGTGAGCGAGAAGGCGTCGTCGATCTCGGTCGTGGTCGCGTCGTCGATACTGAAGGCAGCGACCCGCGCGCTGGGCAGGTCGGCCGGTTCGCTCGCCGGATCGAAGGCGTCGAATTCGGTGCCGGCCGGAAAATATTCGAACAGGAAGCGGCCCAGGTGATAGTCGTAGGCCGAGGCCAGCGCGCCGCAGCGCGCCAGCAGTTGCGCCGCAGTCAGGCCGGTCGCCGCGCAGGCCGATTCCAGCGCCTTGGTCTCCGGCCGGTTGCGGTCGGGTTTGTAGAGCAGTTGGCCGAGCATCGGCGTGAATTCGGCCGGTACGCGCGAGGACTTGAGGTCTTCGGCCATGCGCTCGATGGCGGCGGCTTGCTGGCGCTTCTTCTCCGACCCGGCCAGCGCGGCCTTGAGGATCTCCGGCGGCGCCTTGCGGAAGCGGCCGCGGGTCTTGCGATGGAAGTACATCGGCGCTGCATGCAGGCGCAGCAGAATCGCCGCCGCTTCCACCGTTGCAGGCGCGTGGCCGTAGTACTCCCGCGCCAAGGCGTCGAAGCCGAATTCGTCCTCGCCGCAGGCTTCCCACAGAAAGTCGGTATCGATGCTTTCGGCCTCGCCGTCGGCGCGATCCAGCAGCTCGCCGGCCGCCGCGTCGGCGAAGCGCAGCAGAACGTTCGCCGCCTTCACTTTCGCCCGCTTGCCCGACGGCAGCTCCACCTGCAGCGAGGTCGTGTTGTCGGCGAGGATGACGCCGGCCTTAAAGGCGCCGTCCTCTTCGAACAGGACGTTCATGGGAAGAACCAGGTGAATGGCGAGGTGGGCGGCGAATCGCCGAGCCGATTATACCCGAGGCGCTCGGCCACCCCAGGCCGGGTCGGCGCAGTCCTTCTATTACAGCGCGCGGTTGGCGCTACGCAGTCAGCCCTGCCCAGCGCAAGACATCGTCGACATGGCGCTCGAACTCGATCAGGCCGTGATCGCCGCCCTCGACGACGATTTGGCGCGCGCCGGCATAGTGCGCGAGCGCGTCGCGGTAGTCGAGCAGTTCGTCGGCGCTGCCGACGATGAGCAGGTAGCGCTCGGGGCGGGTGATCCGCTCCACTTCGAGCGCGCGCAGTTCATCTGCGTGCTTGGCCGTGAACTCGAACGTCTCGCCGGAGTAGAGGTTCTCGTGTACGCCGAGGAACTCATCGGGCGATCGCCGCGCGGCCACCACGGGGTTGATCGGCACCGCTCGCAGATCATGCTTCTGCGCCAGATGGGTCGCGTAGAAACCGCCGAGCGAGCTGCCGACGAGGACTGGCGGATCGGCGCAGGCGGCGAGCTTGCCTTCCACCAGCGCCATCGCGGCGCGCGGCGATACCGGCAATTGCGGGCACCAAAAACGATCCCTCAGACCGAGTGCCTGCATGCGGCCAAGAAGCTGTTGCGCCTTGATCGACGCCGGCGCGGAGCGAAAGCCATGCAGGTAAAAGATCATCGGAACGACCGGCGGCGTCCCGGTCAGTGCACCGTCCAATCCACCAGTCCCGTGTAGGCGGTGACCAGCACGATGACGCCGAAGACGATGCGGTACCAGGCGAAGATGGTGAAATCGTGGGTGCTGATGTAGCGCAGCAGCCAGCGCACACAGAGGAACGCGGAGGCGAATGCGGCGACGATGCCGACACCGAACATGCGGCAGGTCGGCGCAGCGACAGCAGCTTCGCGTTCCTTGTAGAGCTGATAGACGGTCGCCACGCCCAGCGTCGGGATCGCCAGGAAGAAAGAGAACTCCGTCGCGGCGCGGCGCGACAGTCCGAACAGCAGGCCGCCGATGATCGTGGCGCCCGCGCGCGAGGTGCCGGGTATCAGGGCGAAGGCCTGGCACAGGCCGAGCTTGAGCGCGTCCGTCCAGCGCATGTCGTCGACCGATTCGATACGGATCCGATGCTCGCGCTTCTCCGCCCAGAGGATGACGAAGGCACCGATGATGAACGCGAGCGCGACCGGAACCGGCGCGAACAGATGTGCCTTGATCGCCTTGCCGAAGAGCAGGCCGAGCAGGGCGAGCGGCAGGAAGGCGATGAACAGATTGAGCGCGAAGCGCTGCGCCGCAGTGTCGCTGAATAGGCCGCCGAGCAAGGCGCCGAGCCGGGCGCGGTATTCCCAGCACACCGCGAGAATCGCGCCCGACTGAATGACGATCTCGAAGATCTTGCCCTTCTCGTCATTGAAGCCGAGCAGATCGCCGGCCAGGATCAGGTGGCCGGTGCTCGAAATGGGGAGGAACTCCGTGAGACCCTCGACGACGCCGAGAATGAAGGCCTTGGCGAGCAGGAGCAAGTCCATGAATGGCGGAAAAAGGCGCGATTATAGCGGAGGCGCCGTTCGCTTCCGGCGTTTCGCTTGTCCCGGCAAGCGGTCCCGGCGGTCAGGATTCGCCCGCCAGCCCGCGGCTGCGCAGGAACTCGAAGATTATCTCGAGCCGGCTCACCGGGTCGGACAGCTCGAGCAGTTTCTGCCGCGCCTGGGCCGGGATCGGCAGAATCTCGCAAAAGCGGTAGCCGACCCAGGTGGCATCGTCGAATCCGTGCGGCTCGGGCATGCGTTCATTGCCCACTTCGCAGACCACGGCACGCAGCAGGGGTACCAAAGCCCCTAGGTCCACGGGAACCGGCAGCGGCGCTTCGGCGGCGATCCACTCGGCCTGGGCATGGATCAGTCCGTGCCGGTCGGTATCTCGGTCGAGGATGCGAAAGCGCTGCTCGCCGCGCGCGACGACCTGGAGCACGCCTAGTTGCGGCATGTCCCACTGGGTGATACGAGCGGTCGAACCGACAACCTGCGGGGACGCCGGAGCGCCGACCTCGGTGCCTTCGGCGATCAGGCAAACGCCGAAAGCTCGGTCGTTCTTGAGACTGTCCTTGGCCATTTCCATGTAGCGCTGCTCGAAAATCTTCAGCGGCAGCACGCCGCCGGGGAACAGCACCGTTTGCAGCGGAAAGATCGGCAGCTCGAAAGACTTTGGCTCCGTCATCGGGCTAGGTCTCCCATGTCGTTGGCGGCTGCGCTTCGCCCCAGCGCGCCATCAGCTCGTGCGCAACGCCGAGCAGATCGAGCACCCGCGCGACGACGAAATCCACCAGATCCTCGACTTTGCGCGGCTGGTGATAGAAGCCGGGATTGGCGGGCAGGATGACTGCCCCGGCGCGCGCCAGGCGCAGCATGTTCTCGAGGTGGATCGCCGAGAACGGTGTTTCACGCGGCACCAGGATCAGCTTGCGGCCCTCCTTCAGCACTACGTCGGCGGCGCGCTCGATGAGGTCTTGCGCCAGGCCCGCGGCGATGCCGGCCAGCGTTCCCATCGAACACGGGCAAACGACCATGGCAGTGGGCGGGTTGGATCCGCTGGCGATCGGCGCGAACCACTCCTCGCGCCCGAACACGCGCAACTGGCCGCGCGCCGCGCCGAAGCGGGCGCACAGCTCGGTCTCGACTTCGGCGGCGCGGGCCGGCAGGGTGAGCCCCATCTCCTGCTTGGCGACGATCTGCGCGACCTTCGAGTACACCACCTGCACTTGCACGTGCGCCGCGACCAGGCATTCGATGAGGCGGATGCCGTAAGGCATTCCGGAGGCGCCGGCGAGCGCGACGGCGATAGTCTGAGTGGCGGACATGGTTCCCCCAAAAGCGTAAGGATAACGCCTACGTCCTGGCGACGTTCGGCGGGAGCACCGAAGTGCGTTCGGGCCGCAGCTACGACGGATCGGGCTGGCATTCGCACGGCCTGTTCGATTCCGCGGCAAGCAGCTTTGCCACGGCGAGGCCGTTCGCCGTGCCGAATACCAGCGCCGCCAGGGCGAACATCGGCACCAGATAGAACAGGCCGTCGTGCGGCACCAGCCATGCGCGAGCCAGCGCGAGCTGGCCGGCGATATGGGCGAACGCAGCGACGATGCTCTGGCTCACCGGCCCGAACCAGCGCGACGGCAGGTGGCGGCTGACCCCCAGCGCGGCGAGGCTGGCGAGCGCACCGGCCAGACTCAAAAAGAATCCCGGCGCGAGGAACTGGCCGAGCAACAGGCTCGCCGCCACGACGCGCAGCAGCGAAACCCATACGGCATCACGCCAACCGTAGCGCAGCAGCACCACCAGAACGACGATGTTGGCAAGGCCGGGCTTGACGCCGGGCAGCGGTGTCGGAATCGCGGCTTCGGCCACCGACAGCGCAATCGCCGCCGCCGCATAGCGCGCGATCCGGTAGTCCTCCGGCGTGGTCCGCAGTTCAATAGTTGAGCGAGTCATACGCCGCCTCGCGCCCGGCGACCAGCAGGCTGACCTGATTCGGGGCGCAGATGGCCACGCTGTTGGGCCGCGTCAGCCAACCCTGGCGCACGCAATACTGACGCGGACCCGGATCGCGCGCGACGCGCGCCCGACCCGGTTCGACCTCGATCAGCGTGCGGCCGAGGGGACCATCCACTTCCAGGCGGTGCGGCCGCGTCAACGACAGCTCGGCGATCACCGTGCCGCCGCGCTTGACGACGACGCGGTCGGCGGCGCCGCCGCGCCACATCAAGGGTATCAGGGCTGCGCACAGGGCGGCGGCGCCGAGGATGACGAACCAATCGCCGGGTTTCAAAAAGACGAGTAGCGGCCTCACGCCGCCAGCGACCGGTGGCGCACCAGGACACGCGCCGACTCGCGGAACTGGCGCGACAGCCACTCGCTGAAATGCACCGAGCGATGCTGGCCGCCGGTGCAGCCGATGGCAACCGTCAGGTAGTTGCGATTGTCGCGTACATAACAGGGCAGCCAGGCGGCGATGAAACGGCGGATGTCCTCGCGCATGCTGAGCGCTTCCGGCTGCGCCTCAAGGAATTCGATGACAGTCGCGTCCTTGCCGGTGAGCGGACGCAACACCGGGTCGTAGTACGGGTTGGGCAGGCAACGCACGTCGAAGACCAGATCGGCGTCGAGCGGAATGCCATACTTGAAGCCGAACGATTCGAACAGCAGGGTGATCCCCAAGTCGGGCGAAAGATCGATGAAGTCGCGGATCCAGCCGCGCAGCGCATTCGGGCGCAACTCGCTGGTATCGATGCGGTGGCCGAGTTCGGCGATGTGTTCGAGCATCTCGCGCTCGCGGGCGATGGCTTCGGCCAGCGTGGTGCTATCGCTCACCAGCGGATGGCTGCGGCGCGTCTCCGAAAAGCGCTGGATCAGCGTCGCGTCGCGCGCGTCGAGAAAGACGAAGCGCAAGTCTAGGCCGCTCGCGCCCAGTTCCTTCACCTGCTGCGGCAGGGCCGCGATGCTGATGCCGGAGCGCACGTCCACCGCGACTGCGACGTTGGCATAGCCGGCATCGCGCAAGTGGCGCAGCAGGCGCGGCAACAGCGTCGCCGGCAGATTGTTGACGCAATAGTAGCCGACGTCTTCGAGCACGTTGAGCGCGATGCTCTTGCCCGAGCCCGACAGACCGCTGATCAGGACGAGTTGCATGGGGACGATGTGATCTGGGGAACCGAGCCAAGCATAGCCAAAGCCCCGCCGCTTGTCACCGCGCGCGGAATGTCCTTGTCAGGTGCGTGGAAATGAGTATCGCCGCTCGACCTTTCCCGCGAACTCCTGGTGCGCCAACATGCTCTAACCGCCACAGGCAACGGAACTCGCGTCACTGGTAACACGCATCGAGCGTGTCGCAGACGGCACGCAATGAGGAAATCGGGCGGCGCGGCAATCTTTTTTTCGAGAGCTTCTGAAGAATGGAGGCAGCCAATGCGATATTTACGTATGCAGCGATCACTCCGGCTCAAGCGCCGGCCGCAGCGACCACTTGATCCGCCTCAAGGCGAACAACGCCCGCGCGTTCCAGAGAGCGAACCAACGACTCAGCCAGCTCATCGAAAGGAGAGTGGAAATAACGGAAATTGACCTCGCGGTATAGCGGCACGGAAGCGAGATACGCGGCAACCCCGGAGCGCGGCATGCGGCGTTTCTCCAGCATGGCGAAAGTGAAGCAGGCGCGCAGCAGGTTGCGCGCCATGCGTTCGCCGTCGGCTTCGAAGGCGGCGACGCGCTTCATGGCGCGTTCGATGGCGTCGTCGAAATCGGCGAAAACCGCGCCGTGGCCGGGAATGACGACGTCCACCGACAGGCGTCCGATCATTTCGAGTGTCGCGCGGGTGGCACGCAGCGCGTCGGCGGTGCCGAGCACCTCGCCGAACTGCACGCCGAATCCGTCGCGCCACAGCGCGTCGGCGGAGATCAGGATGCGCTTCTCGGCGCAGTAGAAGACCAGCGCATCCATGTCATGCCCGGGCGCGGCGAGAGCGTGCCAGACCAGTCCCCCTAGTTCGATCGAATCGCCGTCGGCGAGCGTGGCATCGAATGCGAAGCGATCGGCCCTTTGGTCCAACGGGCGCAGCAACAGGGCTTCTTCATCCCACTTGGCAACGGCAGCGGCGATGCCCGCCGGCACCGTGATCGTACAGCCGAAAGCGCGCCGCACGGCGGCGTTGCCGCCGATGTGGTCGGAGTGCGAATGAGTGTTGATGAGGCGAGTGAGCGCGCGAGCGTCGAGCGCGTGGCGCAGCAGGGCGACGGTTTGATCGGCATGCGCGACGTAGCCAGAGTCGATCAGCGCCGCGCGATCGCCTTCGAGGAACAGGATGTTGTTGGAGGACAGCCAGCCGCGCTCGAAAACGCGTATCTGCTCCGGCAGCAGGCTCAAGCGTTGACACCTTTGCGTTGCACGCCCGTCGGTAGTTCGTCGATGCGTGCGTACTCGGCGGCGGCGAAATGGCGCGGATCGCCAAGGTAGTCGAGCGCCATATCGGTGGCGTCGAAGCCCCAGAACAGCTCGTCGCCGATGATCAGGCTCGGTACGCCGAAAACCCCGGCGGCGATGGCCTGGGCGCAGTTCTCGTT
Source organism: uncultured beta proteobacterium (assembly GCA_963822375.1). Lineage (GTDB taxonomy): Bacteria > Pseudomonadota > Gammaproteobacteria > Burkholderiales > Rhodocyclaceae > CAWGHV01. Next base: position 58,640 of record CAWGHV010000019.1, read on the forward strand.
GAGCTGCGACTTCACTTCCGCCGATTCGATCAGCGCGTCGGCGTCGTTCAAATTCAGACGTGCCTCGAGTTCACTCCAGACCCCAGCGTCGTTCGGATCGTGGCCGTCTTCCCAGATCACGCGGAACAACGCGTCGATGACCTCGGCCCGGCCGTCCAGCGCAACCGCCAGGCGCAGCGCGCGCAGCGGATTGAACGGGTGGCTGGGCGGGAAATTCAGCGCGATGCCGTGGCGCTGCGCCAACCAGATGACATGCCGGTAGGTGAAGCGGCGCTTGGCGGCGATCTCCGCCGGGCCCTTATGGCCCCAATGCTTGAGCAGCCCGGCAAACAGCAGCGGCACGGGCCGGATCGGCAGCAAGCCCCCGAGCTCGCGCAGCCGCCGCCATTGCAGGTAGGCGAAGGGGGAAATGAAGTCGAAGTACCAGTCGGCGGCGGGCTGCGTTTGCGCACCCGGCGCCTCCCCGAGTTGCTCGACGGGCCGGCCGCAGCCGATGCAGTACAAGCCATCCGGATCGGTCTGGCACAGGCCGATGCAAGGGTAGAAGCGGTGGTCGTATCGGTTGGTCATGGGCATCGCGGATTGTCGTGGGAGCGGCCTCCTCGCCGCGATTTAGCTTTCGACGCTGCAAAGGACTGATTCGCGGCCGGGAGGCCGCTCCTACGTGCCGCGCCGCCATCGCTGTGCTCAATCGCAGTCGCCGCGCAGCGCGCCGTTCCACGGATCGGCCGCCGTCTCGCGCCGGCGCTCGACCCAGGCGAGGATGCGGCGCTTTTCCTCGTCGCTGCTGTTGCCCCAGGAGGCGATCTCGGCCAGGGTGCGGAAGCAGCCTTCGCAGTGACCGCACACAGGGTCGATGCGGCAGACGTTGATGCAGGGCGAGGCGATGTCGCTCATCCGATCCAGTTCATTCCTATTCGGGAACCGCCCCGAGAGATTGCGCTGCGTCTTGATGCTCCGGGCGCGCTGCTTCGGCAGTTCCCAAGGCGTTCAGCTGTGACCGCCCGGCGCGCGAGCAGTTGCATGGTGCTAACCCCGTCATCGCGCCACGGAGAGCTTCCTGTCACCCGCGGCGGCGACGACATCGAATGCCCCGCTGGTCTTCCTCGCGACAACCGCTCTGCCATCGACATACAGCGTTTTCTCGTAGGTGTAGCGTCCCCGCTGCATGTCGTTGCTTATGGGCAGATCGAATGTCGTCGAGTATCGTCCGGCCGCGTTGGTGCGCCCATTCGCCTGTTTTCTCTGCGGCCCCGCCCAGATGTCGCCTACGCTGTCTTTGATGACGAGCTCCTCCTGGATGCTGACGGCGTTCGAGTTCCTGCCCGGGACGACTTCGATATCGGAGGCCATCGTCAGCTTGCCGCCCTGGCGCACCGAGGTTTGCGGAATCAGTGTCGTGGTGTAGGTCTTCACCACCGGCGTATCGGGCAAAGCGCCTTTGGCCTTGATGTACTCGTCCGAGACCTCCTGCGTGCTTCTGGTTTGGTCTGCTTGGTAGCTGTTGAACACGTAGCAGCCGAACGCCGCTGCGGCCCCGCACGCAGCCGCGGTGCGCAGGCGGTTGTTGCCGCTGGTCACGGCGCCGCAAATCGCCGCCGCGATCGCGCCGACAACAGCCTCGTTGCACGTACTCGCGCCGTTGCCGGGACCGGGCCCGCCGGGGCCCGCCGTGGTGCAGCCGGCAATCGTTAGGCTGATGATTGCCGCGGCTGCGTGGGTCCGGAATCTCGAAGGTGTCGACATCAGGGTCTCCTTTCGTTGCTCAAGTTCGGCGGTGCGTCCCGAGGATCACGTCGCGCCTTCTCTCGAGCTTGTGCAGGGCCGATGGGCGCGCCCATCGATTCGGCGATCTCGCTGTGCGACAGGCCGCGATAGTAGGCGAGGCTCAGCGCCTGGCGCTGCGCCGGGTCCAACGCCTCCATGCAGCGGCGGAAGCCGAGCGACTCGATCGCCTGCGCGAACAACTCGGGCGGTTCGGGTTCGGGCGCGGCGATCTGCAACGCTTGCTCTTCCGCGTCATGTACCGCGGCGCCAACCGCGCGCTGCGGGTGCTTCCCTTCGGATCTGAGTATGTCCAAGGCCTTGTTGCGCACGATCGAGGTCATCCAAGTCATCGGTTGACTGGCCGCCACACGGTAGTTCGCGGCATGGTGCCAGATGTTCACTAACGCGTCCTGCAGCGCGTCCTCCGCCGTCTCGCGCCTGGCGAGCACCCGGTATGCGACCGCGAAAAGCTCGCGCCGTGTACTCCCGTACAGCTGCGCGAAGGACGCACGATCACCCAGCGCAACCTGCGCCAGCAGGACTGCCAACTGCTCCGCCGCCTTCTTCTTGTCAGTCATCGGCCAGCAATATTCTCGGCGCTCCCGGAATGGGGAACCCGTACTGCGCGCTGCCCGGTGGGTTCCTAACGGTTACGGTGATGTACGGAACGGCCCGCCAAACGGATGCAAAACCGGCGCACCATGGAATGAATAATAGTGGACAATAATGCGACGCGGCGTGTCCGCACTGTGTCAGTGCCGCGCTCGAAGTAGCGCTCAAAGCAAAGGGGACGGACCCCTGTTTGTCAGGGAGATCGCCGATGGAGATTTTTGCCCAGTGGCGTGACGCGCTCACCGGCGTTCTCGATCAGACGGTGGAACGGCTCGCGCTCTACCTGCCGAACGTACTCGGCGCATTCCTGCTGCTGTTCGCCGGATGGGTCGTCGCCCGCCTGCTGCGCGCGGCCGCGGTGCGGCTCACGCTGCTCGGCGAGCGCGCGCTGGCGCGCGTCTCGGCCGGCAAGCGCGCCGCGCCGGCGGGCTTGCCGCGCGCATCGGCGAAGATACTCGGCAGCGTCGTGTTCTGGGTGGTGGTGCTGTTCTTCCTCACCGCCGCGACACAGGTGCTGGGCCTGAATACCTTCACCGCCTGGCTCGCCCGCGTCGTCGATTACTTGCCGACGGTATTCGCCGGCGCGCTCATCGTGGTCGCCGGATTCCTCGTCAGCCGGCTCGCCCGCGAGGTGGTGGAGGCCGCCGCCGCGAGCGCGGGCGAGCGCCAGCGCGAGTTGATCGGGCGCGTGGTGCAGGCGTCGATTCTCGTCACTGCCATCCTCGTCGGCGCCGAGCAGATCGGTATCAAGGTCACCTTTCTCGTCATCCTCGCGGCGGCAGCCGGCATCGCCCTGGTGGGCGCGGTGGCGCTGGCGCTCAGCCTGGGCGCGCGCGAGTATGTCGCCAACCTGATCGGCGGGCACTATCTGCGCCAGCGCTACGCAGTCGGCCAACACGTGCGCGTCGCCGGCTATGAAGGTCGGATTCTGGAACTGACGCATACCGCAGGTCGTCCTCGAAACCGCCGAGGGCCGCGCGAGCCTGCCGGCCAAGGTGTTCAACGAGGAGGCGATCGTTTGGTGGTGAGCGGGGCGCGCGATGGCTAGCAGCGAAGCGCTCAGCTACGCGTATCTCGAAGCGCACCCGGCCGATGCTGCGCGCGTGCTGGAGCGGCTCGCCCCCGCCTCGGCGGCGGCGCTGCTGCAGTCGGCGCCGCTGCGGCTTGCTTGCCCCGTCTTGCGCCAGATGCTGCCGCTCGCCGGCGCGCGCTGCCTCGAGCGGCTCGACGATGCCGACACGGCCGGGCTGTTGCGCGGCGTCGGCGCGCAGGCCGGGGTCGCGCTCCTGCGCTACGTCGGTGCCGAGCGCCGCGCCCGATTGCTGGCGCAATTGCCGACCGCGCTCACCCTCGCCTACGAGTTGCTGCTCGGCTATCCGGAGGGCACGGTTGGCGCATGGATGGATCCGCGCGCCCTGGCGCTTGCCCGCCGACATGACAGCCGGCGAGTCGTCTGGCGCGCGTGCGCCGGCCGACGAAACGTTCGCCTCCGATCCGCATGTCATCGACCGGGATCAGCGCCTGCTCGGCTACGTCGAGCTAGCCGAACTGCTGCGCGCGCCGGCCGCCGACTTCGCTCGCGCGCCTGGTGCGGCCGAGCCTGCATCGATTGCCGGCGCAGGCACTGCTGGCGGGATGCGCGAGCATCCCGGGTGGCGCGAGGCATCGGCGCTGCCGGTGGTCGAGCGCGGCGATCGGCTGGTGGGCGCGCTCACCCATGCCGCGCTGCTGCGCGCGCTGGCGACGCAGGCGGGCGACGCCGACGCCGCGGCGCGCTGAGGATACGCTGGTCGGCGTCGCCGGCGCCTACTGGTTCGGTGTCTCCGCGCTGATCGAGGCGCTCGTCGGCCTGCTGCCGGTCGAACGCCGCGAGGGCGACGCATGAGCGCCGGCGCCGAAGCGGCGGTCGCCGCGCTCAATCTGCGCTTTCTGCTCGACTATCCGCGCGAGGCCGCGCGGCGAATCGAGGCGATGCCGGCGCACGAGGTGGGCGCGATGCTGGCTGCGCAGCCGGTGCACGCGGTGGTGCCGGTGTGGCACAGCCTCGCCACCGACGTCGAGCAGGCGGTGTTCGCCGAGTTGCCCGAGCGGCGCGCGGCGGAGCTGCTGGCCGAGGTGGAGCCGGCGCGCGGGGCGGCGCTGCTCAGCCGCCTCGAAGAGAGTGAGCGCGCGCGCTACATCGGGTTGCTCGACGCGCAGGTGGCCGCTGAGATGCGTGCGCTGATGCAGTATCGGGCCGACTCTGCCGGCCAGCTCATGGATCCGCGTGTGCTCGCGTTCCGCGGCGAACTCACCGCTCAGGAAGCGCTGGCGCGCCTGCGCCAGACCGAAGCGGCGCGGACTGCGCGATCTCTATCTCGTCGATGATGACGGCCGGCTGGACGGGCGCGTCGACATCCAGGATCTGGCGCTCGCCGAACCGGACGAGACGCTCGCGCGAATCGCGCGCAAGATCGCGGCCGCCGTGCAGGACACCGCTCCGCGCGAGGAAGTGGTGGAGAAGATGCAGCAGGACGCGATCGCCGACCTGCCGGTGATCGACTTCGATGGGCGCCTGGTCGGCGTCATCCGCCAGGCCAAGCTGGCTGCCGCCGTGCAGCAGGAGACCACGCTCGACATCCAGACCATGGTCGGCGCGAGCCGCGACGAGCGCGCGCTGTCGCCCGCCGTTTTCGCGGTCGCCAAGCGCCTGCCGTGGCTGCAGATCAATCTGCTCACCGCCTTTCTCGCCGCCGCCGTGGTCGGGCTTGTTCGAGGGCACGATCGCCAAGTTCACCGCGCTCGCGGTGCTGCTGCCGGTGGTCGCCGGCCAGTCGGGCAACGCCGGCGCGCAGGCGCTGGCGGTGACGATGCGCGGGCTGGTGCTGCGCGAGATCAGCCTGCGCCACTGGCCCAAGGTGGTGTTCAAGGAGCTCAGCGTCGGCCTGATCAACGGCCTGGCGGTCGCCGCCACCACGGCGCTCGGCGTCTATGTCTGGAGCGGGTCGTTGGGCCTGGTGCTGGTGATCGCCGCCGCGATGGTGATCTCGATGGTCGCCGCCGGCTTCGCCGGCGCGCTGGTGCCGATCACCCTGCAGCGCTTCGGCCAGGATCCGGCGCAGTCCTCGTCGATCATCCTCACCACCGTCACCGATGTCGTCGGCTTCTTCTCCTTCCTCGGTATCGCGACGCTGTTTTCGGCAATGCTCTGAAATGAGGAAGAAATCCTAAACAGGGTTCAGCTGCCTGTTCCTGCCGATGCTGCATAGCGTTGGGCGGCATGACGGATGCGCCCGAAACACCTGCAAACATTGACGCAGCCCGCGAGAACGGCGAAAGCCTAGTACGATCGCACCGAGCGTCCAGGAACTCTCGGCGCGTATCGCAAACCAATAGGTTGAAGTCCGAATTCGGGCATCGATTCGATGCTCGCTCCATGGCAGGTGGATACGCTACAGCATGCGCTCACGCGCGAAGGCGATCCGATGCTCCCATTTGCGCGCTCTATACTCGTTTGCCTTGCGTTGGCGCTCGGAAGTATGGGTATCGTGCCTGCGGCGGACGTCTCCAATCCAAGGCGCGACGCGCTGGACGGATTGCAGTTCCAAGGCGAGACAGGCGAGCAGGGGAAAGGGGAGCATCACGAGGATACGATTGCTTTCAAGGGAGGGCTGTTTCGATCGCTCGACTGCGAGACCTGGGGGTTCGGTCCAGCGCCCTACCGGGTCGAAAAAGTAGGTGAATCATATCGTTTCAGCGCCACGCTGGTGAGTCCTGACAGAGGGAGGCTTGAATGGCAGGGAACCGTCACTGGCGACTCGGCGAATGCCTCCTTTCGGTGGCTACATGAGCGGTGGTACTGGAACATAGACAGGCGATACTGGTTCAAGGGAACACGGTACGTGGGCAGATAACGAGCGGCCCTCGTCGCGAGTCTGCCGTCCCCGCGCTCATGGAAACCCACGGTAACGCTATCGAATGGGCCGCCGGGCTGGCCAAGCTCGGCGCGATCGTCTTGATCGTGGTCCTGGCGAATTTTTGGGTTTCCTGGCTCATCGACAGGCTCGAAATCCAGATCTGGCCCGAGTACCTGGAAATCGTCAACCGGACCGTGCTGATCGGCGTGGCCCTATACACGGCGCTAATGGCAACGCCCTTTCTACCCGCAATCGAAATAGGGCTGGCCTTGATGCTCGTGCTGGGCATCAAGGGTGTCGTGGTGATCTATGTTTGCACGTTGGTCGCACTGACCATCAGTTTTGGCCTTGGCCGGGTACTTCCGGCGCATCTCCTGGTCTCGCTTCTGCGGTGGCTGAGTCTCGGGCGCGCGGCAAAACTGCTGGAGACATTCGATGCCACACCAGCGGCGAGGCGTCTAGATTTGCTGGCGGGGAATACCCAGGGGCGAATCGGGCCGGCGCTCCTGCGGCGCCGATACTTGTTGCTGGCGGTGTTGCTCAACTTGCCTGGTAACGCGCTGCTCGGCGGAGGAGGCGGTATCGCGATGATGGCGGGTATGAGTCGGATCTATTCCTTTCCCGCTTACCTCTCGTCCATTGTCATTGGCACCTTGCCTGGCCCCATTTTGCTCATGCTGTCGAAGTACCTGCTATAGCGTCCGCAGGGGAAGCGTCGGCAGGGGGACAGACCCGTTCAAGCAGCCTCCAGCGCGATCTCGCCCTCGTATGCAGGGCAATCGCATACGTGCCAAAGTTCTTGCCAGGAGGGGTAAAGACCCCAGTTCAGCCGTCGCTGCGACGAGCGCTGTTGGCTTGTGCGTGTGGAGTCGGTCGTTCAGTTTCCTGCTCGTGATCGCCGCCGCGATGGTGACGTTGACGGCCGCCGCGGTTTTGCGGGCGCGCTGGTGCCGATCACCCTGCAGCGCTTCGGCCAGGATCCGGCTCAGTCCTCGTCGATCATCCTCACCACCGTCACCGATGTCGTCGGCTTTTCTTCTTTCCTCAGTATCGCGATGAAAAGAGAGCCTCGATACCAAAGTCCTGCTAGGGCCTATTGACATTCCCGCGCCCGGCGGGGGAATGTGAACAGAATCTAGCTCGGCGAGTCCGCATGCCACGCTATCACGCTGCCTCCCGCCACGCCGCGCATCGCCACCTCTACTGGCGACACGACAATCATGCGCCGGCCGCGACCGACCAGGTGCCGCGCTGCGGCGACTTCCACCTGCACGAAGCGGCTCGCCGATGCCGATGCGCTGTCGATCAGAACGGCGTGCCCGGCGCTGCCGAAGAAAGCGCCCACGGTCTCGGATGCGCACAGCACACCGGCCGCGTCGGCGCAAAAATCATAGAAGAAGACCGAGAAGCCGCGCCGCTCCAACTCGGTTGCCCAGTGCCGGACTGCACCGCTTTCTTGGCTTGCGCCGATGACGAAAACGCGACGGCTCAGCGGCGCTTCGAGCCAGCGATCGACGAGCGTTTGTCGCGTTTGCCGCGCTTGGTAGAGCCAGCGTTTCGGATCGCGGACGCCGCGCCTGAAATCAGTCTCGAAGCGCTTGACCGCCAGCGACTCCAATGCGAATCGCCGCGCCTGCGGGTATGCCCCGCGCAGCACGTCGAGCACCTCCCGTCGTTTGGCGCCATGGGCTTCCCGCCAAGCGCCGCCCGGACGTTCGATCTCGTGCCTCGCCTCGGCCAACTGGCGCCATCCGTGCAGTTCGCGCACCAGTGCGTCGATCGATGCGGCGTCGCGTCGCGCCTCGGGGGTATCTTCGGCGTGCTTCATCGCCGACAGCTCTTCCAGCGTTGCGATCGCGCCGTCGAGATCGTTGGCCTGAAGCGACTTCTTGGCATCTTGCATCAAGTCGGCAGCGCGTGCGGAACGCAGGCTGTCGCCGGAGCGGGCCCACGACTCGAGCATTTCGATGCCGTACTTGAGCAAGCCGCCCGCTGCCAGGGATGGCGGGACGGCACAGCCCAGCAATGTCGCCGCAATCCATAAGCGCAGCAAACGCCGGGTCCGTGCTTCGTTGTTCATAAGGACGTTGGTACCAACGACAGGATTCCCAGGACGCTGGGCGCGGCGTCGGCACGCGCTACGTCGTCCGCGGCGCCTTCATCAACCCACGCTCGCTGCCAGTGCCAATCGGTAAGTGATGAACGATGCAGCATAGGCCAGAGCGAACAGGTAGCCCGCCATGATCCAAACCATGGTCCAGCCGCCGGTCTCGCGCTTTACGGCGGCGAGCGTTGCCAAGCATTGCGGCGCGAACACATACCAGGCGAGCAGCGACAAGCCCGTCGCCAGGCTCCAAGTCTGTGCGATCAGCGGTGCCAGAGTGTGTGCCGCATCGCCACCGGCGGCGGAGAGCGCATAGACGGTACCCAGTGCGCTGACCGCGACCTCGCGCGCAGCGAGGCCGGGCACCAGCGCGACACTGATCTGCCAGTTGAAACCGATCGGCTCGAAGACCACAGCCAGAGCCTGCCCCAGCATGCCCGCCAGGCTGTACTGGATCGGGGCACCCGTCGCGCCGTCCGGGGGCGACGGAAAGCTCGCTAGAAACCATAGCAGGATGGTCAGCAATAGGATGATGCCGCCCACCCGCTTGACGAAGATCGCGACGCGTTGCCAGACACCGATTGCAATATTGCGAACGGCCGGCAAGTGATAGCAGGGCAATTCCATCATCAGCGGGCGCACCTGCCGCCCAGCGGCGGTGAATCTCTTGAGTATCCAGGCCACCGCCATCGCGCCGATCACACCCGCCACGTACAAAGCGAACAACACCAGCCCCTGCAATTCCAGCGTGCCCCACAACTCGCGCTTCGGAATGAATGCGCCGATCAGCAGTGCATAGACCGGCAGCCGGGCCGAACATGTCATTAGCGGCGCGATCATGATCGTCACCAGCCGGTCACGCGGGTTGGCGATGGTGCGGGTGGCCATGATGCCGGGGATGGCACAGGCGAAGCTCGACAGCAGGGGGATGAAGGAACGTCCGCTTAGACCCACACCGCCCATCAGGCGGTCGAGCAGGAAGGCGGCGCGCGGCAGGTAGCCCGACTCCTCCATCACGAGAATGAAGGAATAAAGAATCGCGATCTGCGGCAAAAAGACCAGCACGCCGCCGGCACCGGCAATCACGCCGTCCACGATCAGGCTCCTCAACCAGGTGTTCGGCAAGAGTGTGCCGGCTGCCTCGCCCAGCGTGGTCGTCGCCGTCTCGATCAAGGTCATCGGCGTCTCGGCCCAGGCGAATACCGCCTGGAAGATCAGGAACGTCGTCAATGCCAGCAACATCGGGCCGATGAGCGGATGCAATACGACCCGATCGATGCGATCGCTCGGTGTATGCGGCACGACTTGGTCCAACCCCAGGCGTTGCAGCATGTGGTGGACGACGACGTGGTCGCCTTCGATACCGTTGGGATCACCGCCGGCTGCCGCCATGGCGATGCCCTGGGCGGGAGCAGTCCGTGGCAAGGAATGCCATAGCGACGGATCGTCCAGCAACGCGAGCAAGGGTTCGGCGCCGGCATTGCGAACGGCGACGGTGCTGACCACCGGCAGTCCAAGCTCAGCCGCCAGCGCTTGGGGCGAAACCTCGATGCCGCGCTTTGCTGCCAGGTCCGCCATATTGAGCGCCACCACGCAGCCCAGGCCAAGGCGTTTGACGGCAAGTGCCAGGCGCAGATGGCGCCGCAGGTTTGTCGTATCGACCACGCAAACCACCACGTCCGGCCGCTTTTCGCCGGCCGCGCGGCCGAACAGCACGTCGCACGTCACGCGTTCATCCGGCGAGCGCGGATAGAGGCTGTAAGCACCCGGCAGATCGAGCACCCGCAGAATCTTGCCGGCCGGCGTCTTGAGGCGACCTTCCTTGCGCTCGACGGTAACGCCGGCGTAGTTGGCGACCTTCTGCCGACTGCCGGTGAGCAGATTGAACAGCGCGGTCTTGCCGCAGTTGGGATTACCGACCAGAGCAAGCAGCGGCCCGCTCGGGTGGAAGTGCATGACGGATTGATTCACGACTTGCTCGTCTTGGAAACTACATGATCCACGGAAGTTACCCGCACACAGGCTGCTTCGGCGCGGCGTAGGGCAAAGGTCGATTGGCCGATACGCACAACCAGTGGATCGCCGCCGGGCAGGCCATGGGCCACCAGCATTACGCGTTCGCCGGGAATGAAGCCGATTTCCTCGAGCCAGCGTGCCCATTCAGGTGCGCTATTCGGTGCTTCGACCTGTAGCACGCAAAGAACGCGGCCTATCGACGCAAGATCGAGTGTGGCGCCGGAGATTCCGTTCGCTAGCTTGTCGCGATCTGACACGGACCGCCTCACTACTGAAATCGCCAAGTACCGCCCATGATGGCGCTGCGCGCGTCGTTGTTCCAGGACTACCGTTGTCGGACAGCCCGACAATGCCGACCGCGAAGTCGAGCGCCTTGCTGGCCGAGTAGATCGCACCAAGCTCCAGGAAATTCGAGGAACGCTGCCAGAGGGTTTGGCTGATCTCATGAAGTCAACGTGAAGATGCGAAACCCATTGACGGTACGCAAGCGCACTTGAGAATTGTTCTCATATTATATGAGAACAATTCTCAAGTGCAAGCGGCTGGTCAAGCAGTAGCTATTCCTCACGGCATGCCGGCGTCGATCACGCCGAGGCTGCCAGCGCAGGATTTGGCGTGGTCCTAGAAGATCATCCTCGCCGTTGTCGCTGATAGTCGGCCTTATTCTCCCTCCCCGTTATCGCGATGCAGTGTCCGGCGAGGCGCTGAAAACTGACATGCCCGCTTCGACTTCTTCGGTACCCGATTGGCCTTGTCGGCGCTCTTTACACTTGAATCTGAGTGACCTCGAAACAAGCACGAGCCAGCCCGGAGAATCAATAACTTGACCCTCTTGGCATGCCGTTTGCTACTAAATCGCCACGCGGGAAACGGGTTCTCGCTGTGAATTAATACCGGAGGCATCATGAAGAAGAACTCTATTGGCAAGCTCTTTGGGACCATCGGGCTCGCCGTTACCTTGGGGATGGCATCTGCATCCCATGCGGCTATCATCACCGACATCGTCATGTTGGTGGACGAGTCCGGATCGATGGGCAACGTGCAAACCAACCTGCGCAACAACATCGGCAGCTTCGCCAGCATCTTGTCGGCAGGTGGAATCGACGCCCGTTACGGACTGGTGGGTTACGGCAACAGCAGTGTGCGCCCGCGGATGTTGACGGACCTAACGACGCCCACTGCGTTCGCGACTGCGGCCCAGAGTCTGCAGATCAGCGGTGGAACCGAGCCCGGCTACGCGGCAACGGCCTTCGGGTTGAATTCCATCGACGGTCAGACTTCACTGTTCTCGTTCCGCCCGAACGCGCTCAAGAACATCATCATCTTTACCGACGAGCCGTCGAACGGCGACAACTGCATTGGTTGTCGGACCGGCGGAAATCTCACTACCTTAGCCGATGCGGACGCGCTGCTGACGCAATTCAACGCGTTGTTCAATGCGGTGCTGAGGGGTCAGAGCACGATCAACTCGTACAAACCTCTCGCCGACGCGCATAGCGGCAACGTCTATGATCTGAATGGCCTCAATACGACCAACCAGACCATAGTCGCGAACTTCGTAGACACCTTCGCCCGCTCGAAACTCCAGGAAATCGTCAACTTCTGCACGCTGAACCCGAACGATCCCGCGTGCCAGGGCGGCGGTGGCAACAACGTTCCCGAGCCTGGTTCGCTCGCTCTCGCGGCGCTCGGACTCGCCGGTCTGGTCGCTCGGCGCCGGCAGCGCAAGTTCGCCTGACAGGTAACAGCTGTAAGCAAGGAACCCGACAAGAAATTGTCGGGTTTTTTCTTGCTGGAGCGGCCCATGGCTCGATTGCACATGACAATTGCGGGGACTGTTGCGGCCCCTTTCGCCCGGGCGGCATTACTTGTCACTCGATACTCGCGTCCGCCTGCAACACCCCCAATGTGCCACCGCTCAGCATCCGCACGGTCACCTCGATCGGCGAGACGATGATGACCCGCGGCCCCGCGCCCTGGATGCGGCGCGCGGTGGCGACCTCGACCGCGACATAGCGGCTCGCCGCCGCCGCGGCGCTGTTGACCAAGACCGCATGGCCAGCGCTGCCGAAAAACGCGCCGACGGTTTCCGATTCGCAAAGCATGCCCTTTGCCTGGGCGCAAAAATAGTAAAAGAAGACGGTGTAGCCCTGGGATTCCAATGAACGTGCCCAGCGCCTGATGCGCGGCGCGTCGGCGCCGGCGCCGATGGCGAATACCCGCCGCTCCAGCGGTGTGGCCAGCCAACGCGAAACGATAGCCGAGTGCGATGCGCGCGCCGCAGCCAGATGGACCGGCGGTTCTCGGGCACCCAGCGCGAAACGGTTGGCGAACTGCTTGACGTCGGCGCTGATTCACAGAAACCGGGGCGAGCGTGGGTAGGCTTGGCCTACGGTCTTGACCACCAGCTGGCGCTCGGCGGTCAGGTTCGAGAGGTCATCCGATCCGGAAGCCGCGCGGGCCTCGGTCGGCGCCGGGTCGGGCCGCAGCGCCGACAATTTCGCTTCTCCATGCGCGTGCAATACCTGGCGCCAGCCGCGCAGTTCGGCGATCCGCTGCTCGGTCAGGGCCGCCACACGGCGGCTGTGGGCCGTGTCTTCGTCGCGCTTCAGTGCGGCCAGCGATTCCAGTCGCTCTATGGCGCCATCCAGGTCACCGGCCTTGAGCAGCGCGCTCGATTCGTTGGCCAATTATGCTGCTCGAGCGGTCGCTCTTGCCTTGGGACCGGCCTCGATGGCCTCGATGATCGCCTTGATGATGCTCGGTGAGACTGCGTCGGCCTGCAACGCGCAGCCAAGCAGCACGGCCCCCACTAAGGCGCGCAGCCTCACACCAACTCCGCAGTGCCGATCACCGGCGCCAGCGTCTCGAAGAATGCGGATCTGTCCCTATGCGCGCACTTGGCGGTTGTTTGACACAGGATCATTGCGCACATATTATGTGTTCAATACAGTGGCGCGGGAGCGACTTCCATGAATATCACCTTGTCTGTCGATGAGAGAACGGCCGAACGGGCACGTAAGGTGGCACAGGCCATGGGCAAGAGTCTGAACCAACTGGTGCGCGACTACATGGAACAGCTGAGCCGCCAAGACGAGGCGCGCGAGGCGGTCGAAGAGTTGCGGCGGCTGTCGACACAGTCTGGCGGCGATTCCCGCGGCTGGCGCTTCGACCGCGAGGCGCTGCATGAGCGAACGTAGCTTTTTCGATACAAACGTCTTGATCTACACCGACGACCGTGCGGCGCCGGAAAAACAGCGCATCGCGCTCGACCTGCTGGAGCAGGCATTTCTCGAGCGTGGCGGTGTCGTCTCCACCCAGGTCCTGCAGGAGTATTTCGTCGCGGCCACGCGCAAACTCGGCGTCGATGCGGTACTCGCACGGCGCAAGGTGGAACTCTTCGCCCGGCTCGACACGGTACAAATCGGAGTCGACCTGGTTCTCGCTGCCATCGACCTACATCGCCTGCATACCATCTCGTTCTGGGACGCGCTGATCGTGCGCGCGGCGCTGAATGGCGGATGCGCCGTCCTATTCTCCGAGGATCTCCAACCCGGCCAGCGTATCGAAGGACTGCGGGTCGTCAATCCGTTCAACTAAGACTAAAAGGGGACACCCATTAGCCGGTCCGGGTCAAGTGAGAAAGCGATTCCATGGCGGCACCTGCCGCCGCGTTCGATTCAACTCAATGCCGGTTGCGTTTGCGCAGTCGCGCCCGTTTCTTCATATGTGTGGCTGCGACGAATCGCGCCAGACACCCATCAGGATCAAGCGAGCGGCGATGTAACTGCCTGTCGCCCTGGCGGCTTGGCCGCCCCAGAAGAATGTTGGTACCGCAGCGCGTCCAATGGATTCACACAGACCCGTGGCTACCGATGACCCGGCGCCAATCCTTGGCCGCCTCGACGAAGGCCCAGGCCAGGTACTTGTTGCCGTTCATGGTGTTCCCTTCTCCCTTCTTCCTGCCGTTGCTGGTTCGCACGCTCTCGACGCAGCGCGTTGGGCAAGCGCTTCTCCGCCACGATCCGATCCTGCTCGTCCGTCACCGTTACCGCGCTGTTGTTCGAGTGCAGGTCAATTCCGCCATATTTCATCTCGGCCTCCCGTTTGGTCAAAGTGCGTTCGCATACTCACTTTAACCCGCCTCCACTACGGCGGCGGGAAGCCGGCTAGATGATTTTCAGACCCCCATTTTCGAGCGTCCGTCAGCTATTGGACAGGACTTGCTTTGGCCAGGCCAAAAGCGTCGAAAAAACTTACACCTCCATGGATCCTGCGCGGGACAAGGTAAACCAATTCGTGATTTTTCGGGCACTTGTGAAAAAGCGCACGGTTCTTGCACGTAAGCTTTTGGCGCCCCACGAAACTTGCTGGAAGCCAGAGCGCTGAAAGATCGTTGGTATGTCTGGGGTGTGCTTTCTTTCGCAAATCTCGTTACACGGAGGGAGAAAAAATGAGCCGCATGCGCCAGTTGGTGGGAATCGGTCTTGTTACGTTGTCCGGGATGCTCGTCTGTGTACCTTGGGCCCATGCTGCAACCATCATCAGCACTTTCGATGCGGACGCCGAGGGATGGACCGCGAATCCAGGCGAGGGAAGCTTGGCGTTCGTCGCAACAGGCGGAAACCCCGGTGGCCACATCCGCATTACCGATATCGGGGTCGGAAGCGTTCCCTTCGGTTCCGGCGCATTTGCTTCTGCGGCGTTTCTCGGCGATCTCTCCAGCTTTCTCGGCGGCACGATCTCGTTGGACATGGCGACGTTTGCGGGTGGCGGCGCAACCTTCGCGAGTTTCGGCCAGATCCAACTGAGTGGTGGAGGGGACACCGCGTTCCTTGACATTGCCACTGCGGCACCGCCGTTCAATACATGGCAGTCGTTCACAGCGGCTCTTACTGCCGCCGCTTGGGGCAAGACCGATCTGGAGTTTCAAGCCATCCTGGCAAACGTGACCAGCATTGGTATCCCAACCGACGCCTTCAACGGCGGCGATACCATAGGCATTGACAATTTTGCGATTACCAGCGCGGCGCAAGTAACCCCGGTTCCCGAACCCGAAATCTACGCGATGGTAGGTATGGGGCTTGGTTTGATGGGCTGGGTAAGATGGCGCAGAAAACTGCAAGCCGCGTAACATTCACCGCTACACGGGCCGGCCCCGCTTCGGCGGGGCTCTATTTGCGTTTTGGGCGATAGGGGCACCCCCATCAGCCGGCGACCCTCCGCTCGCCGGCGAGCGCCTTCGCCACCTTCGACTGCGGCTCGCGCCGCAACGCCTGGCAGATGAACTGCCCCGCTTGCACCAGCCGCTCGAGGTCGACTCCGGTGTCGATTCCGAGACCGTTCATCAGGTAGACCACATCCTCGGTCGCCACATTGCCCGAGGCGCCCGGCGAGTAGGGGCAGCCGCCCAGGCCCGCCACCGATGCGTCGAACACCGCCACACCGATTTCGAGCGAGGCATAGATATTCGCTACCGCCATGCCGTAGGTATCGTGGTAATGGCCTGCAAGCCGCTCCAGCGGCACGCGCGCGGCCACCGTCTCGAGCATGCGCTTGGTCTTGCCGGGCGTGCCCGCGCCGACGGTGTCACCCAGGGAGATCTCGTAGCAGCCGAGGTCGTGGAGTTGCCGCGCCACCGCCGCCACCGCCGCCGGCGCGATCTCGCCCTCGCACGGGCAGCCGAGCACGCACGAGACATAGCCGCGAACGCGGATGGAATGCGTGTGCGCCGCCTCGATCACGGGGCGAAAACGTTCCAGGCTCTCGCTGATCGAGCAGTTGATGTTGCGCTGGGAGAAGGTCTCCGAAGCCGCACCGAACACCGCCACCTCGCGCGCGCCGGCGGCGAGCGCCGCTTCGAAACCGCGCATGTTGGGCACCAGCGCCGGGTAGGCGACGCCGGGGTGGAAATGCGCCTTGCTCATCACCGCGCGCAGCACGTCGGCGTGATCGGCCATCTGCGGCACCCACTTGGGCGAGACGAAGGCGGTGGCCTCGATCGCCTTCAGCCCGGCCTGGGCGAGGCGCTCGATCAGCTCCAGCTTGACCGCGGTGGGCACCGCCTGCGCTTCGTTCTGCAAGCCATCGCGCGGGCCGACTTCGACGATCTTCACCGTGCGCGGGCGTGTCGTCATGATTCCTCCACTTCCACCTCGAACTCGACCAGCTCGGCACCCTCGCCCACCTGGTCGCCGACCGCGTAGCGGTAAGCCTTCAACAGACCCGCCGCCGGCGCGGCGATGGTGTGCTCCATCTTCATCGCCTCGACGATGAGCAGCGGCGCGCCCTTGTCGACGCGCGTTCCGGCGTCGGCGAGCAACGCGATGATCTTGCCCGGCATCGGCGCGGTGAGCCGCCCCGCCGCGCCGGCGCCGGCACCCGGGTGATAGAGCGGATCGACCGCGGCGAGCTGGTAGCTGCGGCCGTCGAGGAACACATGGCGCTTCTCGCCCGCCACGATGACGGAGGCATTAAGGCGGCGCCCGCCGAGTTCCGCGCGCACGGTTCCGGCGGCGCCGAGCTGGCCATGGGCCAGCAGCGCCTGGCCGTCGAGTTCGAGCCGGTAGCCCTTGCCGGCGTAGCGCACGCTCAGCGACTGGTCGACATCGGCGGCACGGAACTTGACCACGCGCGAAGCCGAGCTGTTGAGGCGCCAACCATCGCGCAAGTGCCAGGGCGAGTTCGGGTCGGTATCGGCAGCGGCAAGGCGGCGCGCGCGTTGTTCCTCGCGCAGCAACTCGGCCAGCCCGGCCAGCAGGAACACCTCGCGCGGCGTGTCAGTGTTTTCGGGGAACAGGAACGCGCGCTCGCGCTCGATCAGTCCCGTATCGAGGTCGGCGGCGGCGAAAGCTGGGCAGGCCACCAGCCGCGCCAGGAACTCGACGTTGTTCGCCACGCCCACCACGCGGTATTGCGCCAATGCTTGCAGCATGCGCTCGCAGGCGCGGCCGCGCGTCTCGTCCCAGACGATGAGCTTGGCGATCATGGGATCGTAGTGCTGCGTGATCTCGTCGCCTTCCTCGACGCCGGAATCGACGCGCACGTTGAGCGTCTCCAACGGCGGCGCCAGGTGCGTCAGCTTGCCGGTGGACGGCAGGAAGCCGCGCGCCGGGTCTTCGGCGTAGATGCGCGCCTCGAGCGCGTGGCCGCGGATCGCCACCTGCTCCTGCGCCAGCGGCAGCGGCTCGCCCGCCGCGACGCGCAACTGCCACTCGACCAGGTCGAGGCCGGTGATCATCTCCGTCACCGGATGCTCGACCTGCAGGCGGGTGTTCATCTCCATGAAGTAGAACGTCCCCTCCTGATCGACGGCAAATTCGACGGTGCCGGCGCCGACGTAGCCGACGGCGCGCGCCGCATCCACCGCGGTCTTGCCCATGGCGGCGCGGCGCTGCGTCGTCATGCCCGGCGCGGGAGCCTCCTCCAGCACCTTCTGGTGGCGCCGCTGCACCGAGCAGTCGCGCTCGAACAGGTGGATCACGTTGCCGTGGGTGTCGGCGAAAACCTGAATCTCGATATGACGCGGGCGCAGCAGGTACTTTTCCACCAGCATCCGATCGTCGCCGAACGCGGACCTCGCTTCGCGCTGGCACGAGGCCAGCGCCGCCTCGAAATATTCAGGCCGCTCGACGACGCGCATGCCCTTGCCGCCGCCGCCGGCGGAGGCCTTTATGAGCACTGGATAGCCCAGGTGCTCGGCCTTGGCCATGAGGAAGTGCGCGTCCTGTAGCTCGCCGTGATAACCCGGCACGAGCGGTACGCCGGCCTGTTCCATCAATTCCTTGGCCGCGCTCTTGCTGCCCATGGCGCGCAGCGCTTGCGGCGGCGGGCCGATGAAGGTCACGCCCGCCTGGGCGCAGGCGGCAGCCAGGTCCTCGCTCTCGGACAGGAAACCGTAACCTGGATGGATTGCCTGGGCGCCGGTCTGCTGCGCGGCGGCGAGGATCGCCTCGATCCGCAAATAGGACTCGCGCGCCGGTGCGGGGCCGATCAGCACCGCCTCGTCCGCCAGCCGCACATGGCGGGCCCCGGCATCGGCCTCCGAATAGACGGCGACCGCCCGCACACCCATGCGCCGGCAGGTCTTGATCACCCGGCAGGCGATCTCGCCTCTATTCCCTATGAGTATCTTGGTGAACACGGGGTTGGTCCTTCAACCTGGAATAGCATGCTCCCCCCTCCCTGGCCCTACCGCACGTGGGGGGAGGGAACGAGTGCCCCCCACACACAAGGGAAAGGGGACAAGTGCTCGCTCCGTCCTTCGCACGGGGGACGGATAAGTGTCGCTGCCTCGCCCGCTTGCGGGGGAGGGCTGGGGTGGGGGCCCTGCGCCGGGCTCAACTGTTTCCCATCCACGACGGCTTGCGTTTTTCGAGGAAAGCGCCGATGCCCTCGCGGCCTTCGGCACTGGCGCGCACGCGTGTGATGCGGCGCGCGGTCTCGGCGATCAAGTCGTCGGTGACGGGCTGCTGGCCCACGGCACGGATCAGATCCTTGCACTCGGCCTGGGCCCGCGGCCCGCAGGCGAGCAGGGCGTCGACGATTTCACCCGTGGTGCGATCGAGCCCCGCCGCGTCCGCCACGATTTCGTGCACCAGCCCGATGCGGTGGGCCTCCGCCGCGGAGAAGCGCTCCGCCGTGAGCATGTAGCGGCGCGCGCTGCGCGGGCCGATCGCCGCGATCACGTAGGGACTGATCACGGCGGGGATGATGCCGAGCTTGACCTCGGTGAGCGCGAACCGGGCGTCGTGAGCGGCGATGGCGATGTCGCAGGCGGCGACCAGCCCGACGCCGCCGCCATAGGCCGGCCCCTGCACCCGTGCGATCGTCGGCTTGGCCAGCCGGTCGAGCGTCGAGAGAAGGCGCGCGAGCGCGGTCGCGTCGCGCAGGTTCTCCGCCTCCGAGTAGCCGGCGACGCGCTTCATCCAGTTCAGATCGGCGCCGGCGCTAAAGCTCTTGCCGGTGCTCGATAGCACTACCACTCGCACCCGAGCATCGTCCGCCACCTCGGTCAGCGCCGCGGTCAGCTCGCCGATGAAGACGTCGTCGAAACTGTTGTGCCGCTCCGGGCGGTTGAGGGTGACGATGCCGATGCCGCCATCGACTTCGCTGAGTACCGCTGCTGCCATGGCCACTCCGTGACGTGAGTTACCGTGTGGTTACATCGTACCGACGTCGCCCGGATAAGCGTAGCGCAATCCGGGAGCCTGCGTCCCGCTCACAACCTGAACACGCCCGAACGTGGTCTTCTCGATCGGTGCATTGAGCGCGGCCGAGATGCCCAGCGCCAGCACGCGCCGCGTCTGCGCCGGATCGATCACGCCGTCGTCCCACAGGCGCGCGGTGGCGTAGTAGGGATGGCCCTGGCTCTCGTACTGGCTGCGGATCGGCGCCTTGAAGGCTTCCTCCTCCCGCGCGCTCCAGCCCTTGCCCGCGGCTTCGAGCGCGTCGCGGCGGATGGTGGCGAGCAC
This sequence comes from uncultured beta proteobacterium, assembly GCA_963822375.1. Classification (GTDB taxonomy): domain Bacteria; phylum Pseudomonadota; class Gammaproteobacteria; order Burkholderiales; family Rhodocyclaceae; genus CAWGHV01. The sequence continues at coordinate 78,508 of CAWGHV010000019.1, forward strand.
GCTCGCCGCCTGCTCGCCGCCCATCACCGATACGCGCCCGTTGGGCCACATCCACACGAAGCGCGGCGAGTAGGCGCGGCCGCACATGCCGTAGTTGCCGGCGCCGAAACTGCCGCCGATGATGACGGTGAATTTCGGCACCTGGGCGCAAGCCACCGCGGTGACCATCTTCGCGCCGTCCTTGGCGATACCGCGGTTCTCGTACTGGCGGCCGACCATGAAGCCGGTGATGTTCTGCAGGAATACCAGCGGAATGCCGCGTTGGGCGCACAGCTCGACGAAGTGGGCACCCTTCTGCGCCGACTCGGAGAACAGGATGCCATTGTTGGCGACCAGACCCACGGGGTACCCGTGGACGTGCGCGAAGCCGCACACCAGCGTAGTGCCGTAGCGCGCCTTGAACTCATCCAGGCGCGAGCCGTCGACGATGCGCGCGATCACTTCGCGCACGTCGTAGGGCTTGCGCGTATCGGTCGGAATGACGCCGTAGATTTCTTCCGGGTCGTACAGTGGCTCCTCGGGCGGCGCTAGAACGAGGGGTATCGGCTTGCGCCGGTTCAGGTTGGCGACCACCTGGCGCGCCAGGTAGAGGGCATGGGCGTCGTTCTCGGCGAAGTGGTCGGCGACGCCGGAGACGCGGGTATGGACGTCGGCACCGCCAAGATCCTCGGCGCTCACCAACTCGCCGGTGGCGGCTTTCACCAGCGGCGGGCCGCCGAGGAAGATGGTGCCCTGATCCTTGACGATGATGGCTTCGTCCGACATTGCCGGAACATAGGCGCCACCGGCGGTGCACGAGCCCATGACGACGGCAATCTGCGGAATGCCCAGCGCCGACATCGTCGCCTGATTGTAGAAGATGCGGCCGAAGTGGTCGCGATCGGGGAAGACCTCGTCCTGGGTCGGCAAGTTGGCGCCGCCCGAGTCGACCAGGTAGATGCAGGGCAGGTGGTTGTGCTGAGCGATTTCCTGCGCGCGCAGGTGCTTCTTCACCGTCAGCGGGAAGTAGGAGCCGCCTTTCACCGTCGCGTCGTTGGCGACGATCATGCACTCCACGCCATGGACGCGGCCGATGCCGGTGACCATGCCCGCCGCCGCGACTTCGCCGCCGTACATGTCCCAGGCCGCAAGCTGCGACAGTTCGAGGAACGGCGTGCCCGGATCGATCAGGCTGGCCACGCGATCGCGCGCCAGCAGTTTGCCGCGCGATACGTGCCGGTTGCGATGCTCTTCCGTTCCACCGCGCGCCGCCTGCGCCACCTTCTCGCGCAGGTCCGCGACCAGCTCACGCATGGCCTGAGCATTGACGCGGAACTCCTCGCCGCGGGTGTCGAGTTGTGATTTGAGCGCGGTCATATTCTTGTTTGGTTTGGGTCAGGGCGTACCGTCGTTCCCGCGCAGGCGGGAACCCATACGGAGCATCACCCGGCGATGTTCTTTCAATCGACGAACTGCGCCTTGACCACGCGCCACTCCTGCCCGCCGTACTGGGTGCGCGAGCAGCCCAGCTTCTCGGCTTCGGCGGCCGGCGCGAGTTCCGAGCGCGAGCGATCGCCGGTCGGCTTCTCCATGTGGTAGCGCTCGAACCAGCAGCGGATCGACCGGTCTGGATGGGTGCTGCGGACAAGAATCATCCGGCCTTCGCGCATCCCGCAGTTGGCGTCGTCATCCTCGACGAACTCGATGTAGGCGCCGGCATCTCGTGCGTCGGCATGGCCGAGCGCCGGAACCTGCAAGATGGCGACCAGGCCCAGTGCTGCGGCGAACCGTGACGGCGCCCGCGCCATGCATGGGCGACAAATCGCGGCGTGGACGCCGCTCCCACGAACGGCTCGCGCGCGAGTCATCGCTACTCGGCGCGCTGCCCGAGCAAAGCCGCCAGCGCCTCGCGGCGGCGCTGCGGCCACTCATCCAGCTTGGCGACACTGACGTTCAGATCGCGCAGCAGGCCGTCGCGAATTCCGTACACGATGCCGTGCACGGCGACCGCCTGGCCGCGTTGCCATGCCTCCTGCAGCACCGTCGTGCGGCTGACGTTTACCACTTGCTCGATCACATTGAGTTCGCACAGCCGATCGTGGCGCGCGTGCTCGTCCAAGCCATCGAGCACCGCCGCGTGCTGCAGATAGACGTTCTCGATCTTGCGCAGCCAGTTGTCGGACAGGCCGATCTTGTGTTTCGTCATCGCCGCATGCACGCCGCTGCAGCCGAAATGACCGCAGACGATGATGTGCTCGACGTGCAGGATGTTCGACGGCGAACTGGATCACCGACAGGCAATTCAGGTCGGTGTGCACCACCACGTTGCCGATGTTGCGATGAACGAACACCTCGCCCGGCGCGAGGCCGGTGATCTCGTTCGCCGGCACGCGGCTGTCGGCGCAGCCGATCCACAGGTATTTGGGCGTTTGCTGTCCCGATAGCCGCTCGAAGTATCGCGGATCGCGGGCGAGCATCTGCCGCGCCCAGACCCGATTGTTCTCGAATAGGTGCTCCAGCGTAGTCATCTTGTCAGCTCTCCCATCGACTCGGCGCAGCGAGTTCGCCCAAAGCAGGCGAGGCTTGCGCGCATTCGAAACCAGGTGGATGTCTTGTTCACAGCGTCTCGGCGAACAGCTCGCGCCCGATCAGCATGCGGCGGATCTCCGACGTGCCGGCGCCGATCTCGTAGAGCTTCGCGTCGCGCCACAGGCGGCCGGTCGGGTATTCGTTGATGTAGCCGTTGCCGCCCAGGCACTGGATCGCCTCGCCAGCCATCCAGGTCGCCTTCTCGCGCGGCGTAGAGGATGGCGCCGGCGGCATCCTTGCGCGTCGCATGCCGCCCGGTCGCAGGCCTTGCGCCACGGCGTAGACGTAGGCGCGGCAGGCGTTGCAGCGTCGTGTACATGTCGGCGAGCTTGCCCTGCATGAGCTGGAACTCGCCGATCGGCTGGCCGAACTGCTTGCGCTCGTGCACGTAGGGCAGCACGACGTCGAGGCAGGCCTGCATGATGCCGAGCGGGCCGGCGGCGAGCACGGCGCGCTCGTAGTCGAGGCCGCTCATCAGCACCCGCACGCCGCTCGCCGACCTCGCCGAGCACGTTCTCCGCCGGCACCTCGCAGTCCTCGAACACCAGCTCGCAGGTGTTGGAGCCGCGCATGCCGAGCTTGTCGAGCTTCTGCGCCGTGGAGAAACCCTTGAAGCCCTTCTCGACGATGAAGGCGGTGATCCCCTTCGGCCCGGCGCTCGGCGTCGGTCTTGGCATAGACGACCAGACGTCTCGCTTCGGGGCCGTTGGTGATCCACATCTTGGTGCCGTTGAGCACGTAGCGGTCGCCTTGCTTGTCGGCGCGCAGGCTGCATCGACACCACATCGGAGCCCGACCCCGGCTCGCTCATGGCGAGCGCGCCGACGTGCTCGCCGGAGATCAGCTTGGGCAGGTACCTGCGCTTCTGCGCGTCGCTGCCGTTGCGGCGGATCTGGTTCACGCACAGGTTGGAATGGGCGCCGTAGGACAGCCCGACCGAGGCGGAGGCGCGGCTGAGATCTCCTCCATCGCCACGACGTGCGCGAGGTAGCCCAGGCCGGCGCCGCCGTATTCCTCCTCCACCGTGATGCCGAGCAGTCCGAGTTCGCCCATCTTGCGCCACAGGTCGGCGGGAAAAACGTTCTCGCGGTCGATGTCGGCCGCGCGCGGGGCGATCTCCTTCGCCGCGAAATCGCCCACAGTATCGCGCAGCATGTCGATGGTCTCGCCGAGATCGAAATCGAGGCCGGGGAGGTTCATGCGCTCGCCTTTATTCTAAAGTCATGAAGATGGCCGATGGCCATCTGCGTCACGAGGCTCCCCTCGCCCCGCGCGGGAGAGGGGAGGGGGTGGAGGGTTCGTCGTTGCCATGCGTATCCGGCCGCCCGTGCATCGTCATCAGCGTCTGCTGCATCGAAGCGCAGTGGGTTTCCTGGCCGTTCTTCACGACGTACACCTCGGCGCGCGAGATCACCAGGTTACGGCCGCTCTTGAGCACCTCAGCCTGGGCGATGAGCAACTCGCCGTCACCCGGCGCCAAAAGGTTCATCTTGTACTCGACGGTCAGGATCGATGCATCCGCCGCCATCAGCGAGTAGGCGGCGTAGCCTCCGGCCGAATCGGCGATCATGCCGATGACACCGCCATGGAAGAAGCCGTGCTGCTGCGAAAGCTCCGGCTTGAACGGCAGGCGGATCTCGCAGCGGCCGGGCGTGATGCTCTCCAGGTGCGCGCCCATGAACGCCATGACCCCCTGGCGCGCAAAGCTGGCGCGCACGCGCGCGGCGAATTCCGGGTCGCGCACCGCAAACTCGCGCTTCGCCTGCCTCACGGTTTTCTCCAATTCCGACGGTGCCGCTTGCAACGCCACCGCGTCATTCGCGCCGCGTGGGCGCGCGGAGTGCAGTAACATGGTCCCGACATGGGCCCGGCCTTTAGCCCGCCAAGTTAAGCAGATTTCCCAATCCAGAGCAACGCATGCCCGAGAACCCGACGCCGCAATTGAGCTACCCGCACGAACAGACGCCGGCCGGCGCAACGCTGCTGGAAGCGGCTCCCGGCGTCTATTGGGCGCGCATGCCGCTGCCCTTCGCGCTCGACCACATCAACCTGTGGATACTCGAGGACGGCGATGGCTGGACGCTGGTCGATTCCGGTATCGCTGTCGAGGGCGTGCGCCAATGCTGGGAGAAGATCTTCGCCGGTCCGCTCGCCGCGCGGCCGGTGCGCCGACTCATCGTTACCCATTTCCATCCCGACCATCTCGGCCTCGGCGCGTGGCTGGCGCAACGTCACGACGTCGAAGTGTGGATGACGGCAGGCGAGTACTTGACCGCTCATGCGGTCGCCGAGCAGACTTCGGGTCACAGCGTCGGTGACATGGTGGCGCAGTTTCTGCGACATGGGCTGGACGCGCAGCGGCTCGAAGCGCTCAGCCTGCGCGGCAACTCCTACCGCCGCGGCGTGCCTAGCCTGCCGAGTTCCTACCGGCGTATTTTCGACGGCGAAGCGATTCGCATCAACGGAGCCGAATGGCGGGTCGAGGTCGGTTATGGCCATTCGCCCGAGCACGCGGCGCTGCACTGTGCCGAGTTCGGCGTGCTGATCGCCGGCGACATGGTGCTGCCGCGCATCTCGACCAACATCCCGGTGTTTGCCGTCAACCCGCGCGGCAATCCGCTGCGGCTGTTCCTCGATTCGCTCGCGCGCTACGCGCGGCTGCCTGACGACACCCTGGTCCTGCCCTCCCACGGCAAGCCGTTCCGCGGTCTCCAGGCGCGGGTCGCCCAACTCGAAGCGCATCACCGCGAGCGCTGCACAGCGCTGCTTGGCGCCTGCGCCGAACCGCAATCGGCCGGCGACCTGCTGGCCACGCTGTTCCCGCGCGAACTCGACACCCACCAGGTCATGTTCGCCATGGGCGAGGCCATCGCCCACCTCAACTTTCTCGAGTACGCCGGCGCCGCGACGCGCGTCGAAGGGGCGGACGGAGTTACGCGCTTCGTCCGAGCGTAGCGTGGACTGATCCCGGCGCCACATTCCAATCGAGGTATGAGTCTGAGCGAGGTGGCTTGGATGTCCTTCGGCGCAGGGTTATGCACGGGGCCGCCGCCCGCTCTCTATAGCGGGAGGCGAGCGGCCCGGTGTATAACCCGTGGGCTCGGCGGCGGGGTTTGAGCGCATTCAGGCAGCCGATCTCGATCGGTTAGAAATGGTTTTGAAGAGAATGGCGCGCGCCTCGTTCAGACGCCGCGCAGCCTCATTGTCACTGATTGCCGATGCTTGGGCATCGAGTTTCTCGAAGGTGATGGAAGCCTTGAGATATTGCTCGGCCAATGGCAACGACTTGAGTTTCTCGTAGGGCGTCATCATCAGTCGGTAGGGATAGCGTTTGCGCTGGCGGCCTTTGGCATCGGTGATGGTTTGGGCGAACAGGCATGGCCGGTGGAAATTGACATAGGGATTGAGGTGCTCGCGGCAGAAAGCGTTGACCAGCGCGGCAAAGCGTTGCGGGATATGGCTGTAGCCCAGATGTTTGCGCACGATGGCCCCGTTCTTGGATTCGGCCTGGGCGTTGTCGTTGCTGTGGCGGGAGCGCGATTTGGTTTGCTCTTCGATGAGCAATTTGTCGAGTAGTTTGGCCACTTGGTGATTGATGTACTCGGAGCCGTTATCACTGTGGAAGCCGAGAATCACGAAGGGGAAGCTTTGCAGCAGCGCTTCAAGCACCGGAATCAGGAAGGCCTCGCTGATGCGCTCGCAGCTTGCCACGGCTTCGTACTGGGTCAGGCAGTCCACGGCATTGATGTGATAGACGCCTTTGATGCCGTCCTGATCGCCCTGATGGACGCTGTCCACGCGCAAGAACCCGGGTCGGTTATTGGGGGTTGGCGCGCGACGCTCGCCGATCGGCAGGCTCGCTGGCCGAGTCTTGGTCCAGACCTGGCGCTGGTGCTGGTAGCTGGAGCGCTGACGTAGGTTGTACAGGTGAGCCACCGAGATCGTTGCCAGGCGTTGGTAGCGGGTATCGCCGAAGAGGCCGTAGGCGCGTTCCATGAGTTTCTTGGTCGCCAAGCCCGATAGCGTGCCATGCAGGGTGTCAGTATGAGCGAGCAAGAGCACGTCAGCGCCCGTGTAGATACGCGCAAAGCTGGTGCGCGAGCCTCGGTAGCGCTTGACCAATTTGCGCCTCTCACCGCCCCGTTTGACCAGCCGGGTGATCTGTTGGCGCGAGTAGCCGCTGACCCGCTCGAGGAAGCGCAGAACCACCGCCTTGTCGGCGCGTTTCAACCGGCCATAGTCGAAACGTCGAACCGTGCGTGCGATGAAGTCGTAGCGCTGCTCCGCCCTCACCGTGAAGTCCATCGCCACGGTCCCATTCAAAAAGGCCTGCAAATCGCCCAGGGTGCGCAGTTGTTCGTCGTTCATATCGATCACCATGCCTCGCATCATGATCGACCCCGGCTACCCGTTCAGACTCAAACCCCGTTGGATTCACGCACCTCGCTCAGACTCAAACCCCATTGGACAAGGCTGCGACTTGCACTAAACCGTCGCAAGGGGCAACATGACGTTGGGCAGCGGGAGCCGCCCGGTCCGTGATCGTTTCTCGCGGGCGCAGCGCAATCCCTCTCGCAATGGATTGGACTCTATCGTCATTGGTCATTTCAGTTGCAGCGCCGCCTCATGCCTTCACAAGAACGATCTTCCCGCCAATGTAGTTTCTGCGCCCGCGAAAATCCGGCCGATGCGCAGTATTGCAACGCTTGCGGCTCGCCCCTGCACCTGAAGGCCTGCGCGGCCTGCGGCAGCGTCGACACAGCCGATGCCACGCGCTGCGGGATTTGTGGCGCGACTTTTCCTGTCGATGCCGGCGGTGCGAGTGCCGCCCCCAAGGTAGCGCCCGCGCCAGCCCGGCCGGGCGCGATGGAGGATATCCGTGGGCCGGAACCGCGAATCGCGCCGCGAGAATCTGCCCCGCGAAGCTCAGCGCCGGCCGCGCATCGGCGAGCAATCCTTCCGGCTGCGCTGTTTTTCGTCGCCTTGGCGGCCGGCGGCTATTTGGCGTATCGCCAACTTGTGCCGGCACTGCCTTCCGCGCCCCGGGAGCATGCGGATGTCGCCTTGGCGAGGCGGTCCGCGGTGGGAGAGGTGCAGCGCCCGCCCGCTGCAACCGCGCCGCCGCTACCTCAGCCCAGTGGCGCGCTGAACCAACCGCCGGCTGCAAACGCGGCTCCGCCGACCAGCGTGCCACCTCAGCCGGCTGCCGCCCCTACCGATGCCGCGTCGCCGGGGACGGGCAACGAGGAGAAAGTCACGCCGCCGCCGATCTCCGTGCATGACAAGCAGACCGACATGACGCCACGCAACAAGGCGCTACAGCCGGAGCCCGCGGCCGTAGCGCGCCTGGAGAAACCCATTGCCCTGTGTGACCCGGCGCGGCCCCACCTCGGGTACTGCGAACAGCAGCCACGACCTCGAGCGTCGATCATCCTGTGCAATCCAGCCAAGCCCGAACTCGGCTATTGCATGCCGGCCGACTAGATTTGGCTGTGTAAATTTGGCTGTGGCGCCTTACGCTCGACGTGCTGCCTGCGCCGGAGTCAGCAGATTCACCACGCGTCGCGCGTTGAATTCTCAGTAATCATAGGTAGTCGTCCTCGCGCCGATGACGAATCGCAAGGATCCGCATGACCTTTCCTTCTTCAAAGATTCGGAACAGCGCCACATAGCCAGCGGCGCCCTGGCATCCTCTAAACCTGCGCAGGCGCATCCGATTGGATTGGCGCTTGCTATTGATCCTCGCCAGGCGCGGCACCCGGTTTGCCGAGCTGGCGCAGCAGGCGCCAGGCCATCGCGCCCAGTCCGAAGACCCCTGCCACGAGTGCCCCCCACAAAGCCCAGCGCTTGGCGTCCAGCGGTTGTTCCAGCGCGGCTGCGCCGGCCAGCGTGACCGGGTCGCCCGGACGCGCCGGCGCGATACGGAATTCGACCGAGCTGGCGGCATCGGGCTTGGCCTGGTAGCCCGGGATCAGACGGTCGATGGGCAGGCTCGCCGGGTTGACCCGCGCGCTGCCGTAGGCCAGCCGAAACGGCTCCGCGCCGCGGGCCGCGAACACCAGCTCGTGCGGGATCCAGCCGATCTCCAGTGTGGGCACGCCGCCACCGATTCCGCCGCCCTGCGGATCGACGCGCAACATCAACGCCTGCCCGGGCGTCGGGGTGATCTCGATGTCCGGACTCATCACCTCCACGTCGCCCGCCTGGAGCCGGTACACCACCGCCCGCGTCAGGGCGCGCCAGGGGTCGGCAACGTTGCCGCCGCGGTAAAGAACCTCCACCTGGGCCACCGTGTTGGCGTGAGGCAGACCGATGCGCAGACGGTCGGCGGGAAACCGGCCGCCCGGTTCGAACACGAACTCGTTTTCCTCACCCGCTACGGCAGCGAGCGCTTTCCACTCGCGCGGTGGCTCGGCGCGAGTCTCGCCCGGTTCGACCTTGAGCGCAGCGATCTCGATCGGTGGCATCAGCGCAGGCCACGAGAGCTTCAGGTACTTTGCCCGCTGCGGCGGGAACTCCACGCGCAGGCGTTTGAGGTGCCCGGCGCCGGCGGCGGTCAGGCTCAGTACCGGCGCATCCAACGCCAGTGCGCGCCAGTTGGCGAGGTCGTCGCTCGCCTCCAGCTTGATCTTGCCGACGAAGGGCGCGGCGCCGGCAGGCCGCTCGATCTCGATGGCGCGCACTGCGCTCTTGTGGGCGCTCAAGTCAGCGATGTAGCCTTGGAGTTCGTTGGCCGTTGCGGCTTTGGCCAGTGGCGGCGCGATGCTGATGATGGTGCCGTCGCTGCGGGTGTCAACGCGAACCCCCGTTGGCCCCTGGCGGCTGGCCGGATCGCCGCGCAGCGGGAACAGCGGCGGGCTGAATGAAGGCTGCCGGGCCGTCGCGTCGCGCGGGCGGAAGGCATGCGGCACCACTTCGCCGGCGCCGTTGAAGACCCGCACATCGCCGGCGTCGCCGCGCCCCAAACCCTCATACACGGCGCGCGGCAGCGCAGCCTGATAGAAGGGCGCCGTGCCTTCCGGCCGTAGTGGGAGCGAATAGGCGAAATCCTCCGGCGAGTCGGCCGCCGCCGCACCACTCAGAAGTAACAACAGGAACGCCAGCTTCATCGGTCTTCTCCGAGGATCTTGGGCGGCACCGGCGAGAAGTAGCCGATTACCAGCATCAGCACGCCGACGGCGATGAAAGAGACGACGCGTTCGATGCCGCCGACATTGGAAAGATCGATCACGAAGAGCTTGACGACCACCGCCGCCATCAGCGCCGCGCCGGTGAGCCACAGCGGGCGCAGCGCGCTGCGCGTGGCGCCGACCATCGTCACCAGCGCGAGCACGGTCCAAAAGACCGAGAAGGCGGTCTGTACCTTGACCGAACCGAGCATGACGTCGAGCGCGAATGGTACACCTGCAAAGTGGTGCAATGCTCGCAGCAGCATGCCGTTGGCGACGACGAAGAGCACGCCGCCGAGCAGGGCGTAGAACAGCCGCCTGCCGCCGGGCGTTGGGGCGAGGAGCCCACGCCGGGTCAAGGCGAGCAGCCAGCCCATCACCAACAGGAACGCTGCCGCCAGCGCCAGGTCGAGGGGATTGAGTAGCGGCAAGTAGGGCAGCGGTGCCGGATCGCCATCGCTGGTCGCCGTGGCGATCAAAGCCCAGAGCACCAGGAACGCGGCGAGCGGTGCGCCGCCGAGTACCAAGTATCCGCGCGGATGCCGGACCGGTGGGCCGCCCCAGCCGTCGCGGTAGGCAGTCAGCGCCGCGAGCAGCGCGCCGGGGGCGAGCGCCCAGGCGATCAGCGGCCATACGCTCGCCGCATCTACGATGCGGTCGATCCACCACGCCGATTCCCACGCAGCGAGCAGCGCCAGCAGCCACACGCCCGCCGCGTGCAACCAGGGGCCGGCGTCGGGCCAGGTGTCTTCGTGGCGGCGCAGCAGCCAGAAATGGGCGGCGAGCGCGGCCGGCCAGACGACGAAGCCGAGGTTGGCGAAGGGGTGAGCAACGTTTCCGAACAGGCCCGCCAGCGCGGCTGCGAGGAGCAACGGGGTGAAACCGAGAGCGGCGCTGCGGGCGTGCTGCCAATGTCGCGCGCGTGCCAACAGGCTCAGCATTACCCACGACAGCGTGACATAGGCGAGCGCGGCGTGGTGCTGGTAGTCGGCCGCCACATTGCTCTCGATCTCCAGCAACCCCGCGCCGGCCCACCACAGGACACCCCAGACGAACAGGGCGCCGGCCACCCATTGCTCGACGCCGCGCACTCGCGCCGCGTGGCGCTCCAGGTGCCAAGCGCTGAACAGCCCAGCCCCGGCGATCAGCACGCTGCCGACGCAGGCGCTGTTGAGTACCGGCAGCGTACCGCTGGCGCCCGGCAAGTCGAGCAAGAAGGCGCAGCCCGCGCCGAATTGCAGCAGCACCGCGAACACCCGCGCTAACAGGCGCCCTTGCCTTACGCCGATCCACAGGATGGCGGCGCCTTCGAGGGCCCAGGCGGCTGCCGTCCAGCGGCCTTCGAAGGCGAGCGGAATCGCCAGCGTTGCGAAGGCGACACCGAGCGCGAGAAAGCTCTCGACCAGCAGGCGCAGGCGCTCGCCGCTGCGGGCGTTGAGCCACCAGGCCAGCGCCAGATAGAACGCGCCGAGCGCCAGCGCACTATAGGCGGCGCCGTACTCGAAGTCTCGGACCAAGCCGAGTTGCAGCCCGAACGCCACCAGCGGTGTGCCGAATATCAAGGTCGCATCGACGTAGGCGCGCAGGTTTGGCGCCTGGCGCCGCGCGAACAGCACGGGGATCGCGACGTACATGAGAAAGAACAGAAGCAGAAACGGCTGGGTCGAGGCAAACAATTCGGGCCGGTAAAACCGCGCCCCCCACAGCCCGCCGAGGACGAAGGTGAAGGCGAAGCCGAGTAGGTTGAGCGGACGCCACGCGCGAACCCAGGCGATGCCGAGGATGCCGGCGTTGAGCAGCGCATAGTAGGAGAACAGCATGACGTGGCTGCCGCCGCCGGTGGACGCCAACACCGGGGCGAGAAAGCCGCCGCCGGCGCCGAGCATGGCCAAGACCATCGAGTGTTGCAGTACCGCAACCATGGCGGAGAAAACGGCCAGCCCGGTGAGCAGGGCGAGCGCTGCCGCCGGAGGTATCAGCGCGTAGAGCCGCAGCGCGGCGAATACGGTCAAATAGAGCACGCCGATGCCGGCGCCTTGCAGCGCCAGCGCATAGCCGGGGCGCTTCAACCGCAGGCGCCAGCCGATCGCCAACAGCACGAGGGCGGCGGCGACGACGCCGAGCAGGCGCAATTCGATCGGAACCTGAACGCGCTCGTACGTGTAGCGCAACAGGAAGGCGATGCCGAAGAACAGGATGACCACCCCGACGCGCACGACGATGTTGCCGCCGAACAGCCAACGGCTGACCCAGTTCGGTTCGCTGGGCGCTGGATCGGGGAGCACGGCCGGAGGCGGAGATTCGCTGGCCGCTGCGGTCGCGGTTGCAGTGCGCTCGGGTGGTGCGGCGACTGGAATGACCGGTGGTGATTCGGGCGTCGATACAGTCACCTCCCACTCGTTGGGCTCCGGCGCCTCGGTCTGGGTGGCAGCCGCCGATGCCGGCGCTGCGGCTGCGCCGGCCATGAGCCGCGCTTCGATCCGATCGAGGCGTTCCAGCAGCGTTTGTTGCTGCTTGTAGAGCCAGTCTGCCTTGGCCGCGAGCCGCTGCAAGTCGTCGCTGCCGGTCTGAGCAGCGCCGCGCCCGCGCCTCACTGCCGCACCGACCAGCCCGCCGACGAAGCCGATGGCGAAGACGGCCGCAACGACACCGAGAATCAAGCCTTCCATGGCCACTCCTTAGCGCCAATCGCCGCGCAACTCGGCGACGATGTCTTGCAAGCCCTCCGGCGTGACGGCCGTCGCCGGCACCGCGGGCGCCACCACCAGCGCCACTTTGTTGAAAAACCCGCGGCGCAGCGGCTTGCTCATCGCCGGCCCGTCCTTGCGCGAGAAAAAGCTGCCCCAGAACCCGCGCAGCGCCATCGGCACCACTGGCACCGGCGTGCGCTCGACGATGCGCTTGATGCCGCCGCGGAAGGGCGACATCTCGCCGCTGTCGGTGATGCGGCCCTCGGGAAAGATGCCGACCAACTCGCCCGCCTCCAGTGCCTCGGCCACCTGGTCGAGGGCGCGCTCGAGCAGTACCGGGTCGTCCTTCTTCGCGGCGATGGGGATCGCGCGCCCCTGGCGGAAAACGAAACTCAGCACCGGTATCCTGAAGATCGCGTGGTCCATAACGAAGCGGATCGGACGCCGGCACGCCGCCATGATGACGAGCGCGTCGACGAAGCTGACATGGTTGCACACGACCACCGCCGCGCCTTCCTCCGGGATGTTGGCCAGCCCTTGCTTATCGATGCGATAGACCGAGTGGATCAGCAGCCAGACGATGAAGCGCATCAGGAACTCGGGCACCAGCGTGTAGATGTAGATCGCCACGGCGGCGTTGAGCAGCGCGGTGATGAGAAACAACTGGGGCACCGTGAGTCCGGCTCTTAGCAGGCCGACGGCGACGATCGCCGCGATGACCATGAACAGTGCGTTGAGGATGTTATTGCCGGCGATGATGCGCGAGCGGTGCTCGGGTTCCGAGCGTGTCTGCACCAGGGCATAGAGCGGCACGATGAAGAAGCCGCCGAACATGCCGATCAGCACCAGGTCGGCGAGGACGCGCCAGTTGGCCGCGTGGCGTAGGAATTCCACTGCGCCGACGCCGTTCAGGGGCGTCGCCGGCGCGGCGAAAAACAGATCGACGGCAAAGATGGTCAGGCCGATCGAGCCGAACGGCACCAGGCCGATTTCCACTTTGTGGCCGGACAGCCGTTCGCACAGCAGCGATCCGGCGCCGATTCCGATGGAGAACATGGCGAGCAGCAGGGTGACGACTGCTTCATTGCCGCCGAGCACATCCTTGGAATAGGCGGGGAACTGCGACAGGAATAGCGCGCCGTAGAACCAGAACCAGGAGATGCCCAGGATCGACTGAAAGACGGTGCGATTGCCGCGGGTGAATTTGAGATTGCGCCAGGTCTCGGTCAGCGGATTCCAGTTGATCCGCAGCGCCGGTGCAGCGGCGGGCGCGGCGGGGATGGCGCGGCTGGTCAGATAGCCGAGCGACGCCAGGACCATCAGGGCAAGCGAGATCCAGCGAATGCCCTCGTTGCCCAGACCGGCCAATACCCCGCCGAGTATCGTCCCGATGAGGATGGCAACGAAGGTACCGGCCTCGACGAAGGCATTGCCGCCGACCAGCTCGGTCTCGCGCAGATGCTGCGGAAGAATCGCGTATTTGACCGGGCCGAACAGCGTCGATTGGGTGCCCATGAGGAACAGCGCGAGCAGCAGCAGGGGCAGGCTCTGCAGGTAAAGGCCGGCGACGCCGAGCCCCATCACGGTGATCTCGAGCAGCTTGGTATAGCGGATCAGCCGGCTCTTTTCGTATTTGTCGGCAATCTGCCCCGACGTCGCGGAGAACAGAAAGAACGGCAGGATGAACAAGCCGGCGGCGAGGTTCGCGAGTGTCGGCGCGTCCAGCGAGGTCCAGGTGGCGGCGTTGAAGGTGACCAGGATCACCAGCGCGTTCTTGAAGACGTTGTCGTTGAGTGCGCCGAGAAACTGGGTGGCGAAGAAGGGCAAGAAGCGGCGGGCGCCGAGCAGCCCGAACTGGCTTTGGTCGGGGTTCATGGGCTGGCCCTGTCGAAAAAGAGGCGCGTTTCAAATACGCGTGCGGCGAAGCGGCGGCCGCCCGAGCGCAGATGGCGCTTGCACACGAAATCGAACAGCAGGGGATTGTGCTTGCGAATCTCCGTCAGCACCGGCGCGGCGGCGGGCTCCAGCAGACCAAGCTCGATCAGATAGTCCGGCGAGAACAGCGGCATGATGCCGACCAGCGGATAGTCGGACCCGTTGAGCAGCCGCGGATGCCAGTCGGCGCGTTCGATGACCGTCTTGAGGGCCGGACCGGCGCGGTTGAGTTGAGTCATCGCCGAGATATCGGCAAACAGGTTTCGCTCATAAGCGGGCTCCTCCATCAGCCGCGCGAACAGGGCGAAGCTATCCACCACCGGGCCGTCGGCGCCGCGGTCCAAGTCGCGGTCTTGTCCGAGCGAGGCGCAGTGTGCGACCACGACACGCACGCCATGGTCGAGCGGGCGCCGCAGCTTGAGCGGGTTGCCGAGTTCCTGGCGCCCGGCGCCATGCACGGCGCGCTCCTCCCCGCAATGGACGATGAGCGGGCAATCGAGCCGGGCCAAGGCCTCGTAGACGCGGTCGCAGCGCGGCGACGCCGGGTCCATGCCCATCGCGGCGGGGAGCCACTTGACCGCACGGGCGCCGTCGCGAACCGACTGTTCCAATTCGGTCACGCAGTCGGTACGGTACGGATGGATCGATGCGGCCCATTCGAACACTTCCGGCGCGGCATGCGCGGCCTCGCGCGCATACGTGTTCGGGGTATAGAACGCGCTGTGCTCCGGATCCTGTCGGCCATCGACTGCGTGGAAATGGTCGAACGCCAGCAGCAGCAGCTTGATGCCCGGGCGCATGCCGTCGATCAAGTTGTGCATGCGCTCGATGTAGCTTTGATCGATCCGCCCCGGCGCCTTGTGGGCGCAGCCGGCGTTGAGGAAGAACAGCCGCTGAGCGAACTGCACCGGGCTGAGGAGGCTTTCCATCGCCGGATTGACATAGATGCCGCCGCCCGAATCGCCCGTGCCGACCAGGTGTGCATGGCTGTCCCAGACCTGCGCCGGATCCAGGCCTTCCCACGCCGCGCGCACCAGTTCATGTCCGGCCAGTTCGAGCGGGAGCGCGGCCAGGCAGGGGTTCATCAGACCCTGCTCCGGCCACAGGCGCCAAGCGCCGAAGCCGGCCGCGCCGGCGCCGAGCGCCGCTGACCGCAGCAGAAATTGGCGCCGGTTCATGGCCACCGCTGGGGCGTGTACATGTTCATAGGTTCAACCATTTCGATACGAGGGGAAAAATTTTTAGGCGTCCGTGGAGATGTACTCGAGCACGCTATGCAGCGCCTCTCGCAGAAACGGTTTGTTGATCCAGAAATAGACCTCTTTGCCTTGCTTGCGGCTGAGCAGCACTCCCGCCTGGCGCAGGATCTTCAAGTGATGCGAAACTGCCGAGCGCGACAGCGTCGACACCTCGGCGATCTGGCCGACATTGAGTTGCTCGCCTGGCTCGAAGGTGAGCAGAATGCGTTGCCGATGCTCATCGCCGAGGGCGACGAAAACGCCCGCCATGTTGCGCCAGCTCTGCGGAATCGTGCGCGAGTAGTCTGCTTTCACAACGATATGCTTACCTCTATCAACATATCTGTCAACCGGCTTGCCGCAACGGGTTTGGACCTTTTGCAGCGCACCAATTTTCTTGACGTGACATAGGTCACGGGGCTATACTCGGCCCGTCTCCGATGGCCAGGTCAGCTAACAGCAACGCGCGGCGCGTCGTTGCGCTGCAAATGCTGGTCTCCATCGCGCTGGCTCTGATCCTTCTGCTGGTGATCGGGCCTGGCGCGGCGGTGGCAACGCTCCTGGGGGGTGCCATCGGGTTCATACCCGCCTGGATCTACGCGTGGAGAATGACTGCGGTCAGGGGTAACGACCCGAAGCAGTTGCTGAGCGCGCAGTACAGCGCGGAGTTCTACAAGTTCGCATTGACCGCGGTCTTGTTCACCCTGACGTTCCTGCTGTTCAGGGATGTGTCTGCGCTCTACTTGTTCTTGGGGTATCTCGCCACCCTGCTCGTCTATTGGGTGGCGCTGGCGGTGTTCTAAGTTTTCAATACGGGACAAGACATGGCTTCCGAGACCGTGACCACGACTGAGTACATCGTCCATCACCTTACTAACCTGACATCCGGCCAGGGTTTCTGGACAGTCCATGTCGATACGCTCATCGTCGGCGGCCTGCTCGGTTCGGTCTTTTTCGGCGCCATGTGGTATGCCGCCAGCAAGGCGACCAGCGGCGTTCCCGGCGGCTGGCAGAACTTCGTCGAGATGGTCGTCGGTCTGGTCGATTCGCAGGTCCGCGATACCTTCCACGCCAAGAGCGAACTGGTCACCCCACTGGCGATCACGATTTTTTGTTGGGTGTTCCTGATGAACGCCATGGATTTGATTCCGGTCGATTTCATCCCGACGGTATTGGGCTGGTTCGGGGTGCATTACTTCAAGCAGGTGCCGACGACGGATCCGAACGCGACCTTCGCGATGTCGCTGACCGTGTTCCTGATAGTCATGTGGTACAACCTTAAGTTCAAGGGTTTCGGCGGCCTCTTCCATGAGGTTTTCACCGTCCCTTTCGGGCCATGGCTGGCCCCGGTAAATCTGCTCTTCCGCCTCATCGAGGAACTTGCCCGACCGATCTCACTCGCCCTGCGTCTTTTCGGCAACATGTACGCCGGTGAGATGGTGTTCATCCTCATCGCATTGCTGGGCGTGTGGCAACTGCCGCTGGCGCTGCCGTGGGCGCTGTTCCACATCCTGATCATCACGCTCCAGGCCTTCGTGTTCATGATGCTGACCGTCGTGTACCTCAGCCTGGCCGCGGAACACCACTGACTCGTTCGATTCACCTACCTTGGCAAGGAGATAAAAAATGGAAGCTATGTCGCAACTGTTGGGCAGTGTATCCATCGCCGTGGCGATCTTGATCGGCGCCGGTGCACTCGGTACCGCCATCGGCTTCGGTATCCTCGGCGGCCGCTTCCTCGAAGGCTCGGCGCGCCAGCCCGAGATGATCCCCACCTTGCAGGTCAAGATGTTCATCGTCGCCGGTCTGCTCGACGCGGTGACCATGATCGGCGTGGGTATCGCGCTCTACCTGCTGTTCGCCAATCCCTTCATTGCCATCGTCAAGGGTTGAGCGCGGCGCGAGCACTGGACGTCACACCGCAATTGATTCCGCGGCGCATCGCAGACGCGGGAGAGTACGTCATCTAGGAGGCTAGCGTGAACATCAACGCTACTTTGTTCGGCCATGCGATTTGGTTCGCCGTTTTCATCTGGGTAACGATGAAGTACGTCTGGCCGCCCCTGCAAAAGGCCATGGCGGATCGCCAGAAGCAGATCGCCGACGGCCTCGCCACTGCCGAGCGTGCCAAGCACGATCTGGAATTGGCGTCGAAACGGGGCGCGGACGTGATTCGTGAAGGCAAGGAGCGCTCCGCGGACATTGTTTCGCAGGCGGAAAAGCGCGCCCAGCAGATCATCGACGAGGCGAAGCAAACCGCAAAATCCGAGGGCGAGCGCATCGTCGCCGGCGCCAAGGCGGAAATCGATCAGGAAGTGATGCGCGCCAAGGAGCACCTGCGCGAGCGCGTCGCCGAGCTGGCCGTCGCTGGCGCGACGAGGATCCTGAAGCGTGAAGTGGACACGCGCGCCCACGCCGAGTTGCTGGTCCAGTTGCGCCAAGAACTTTAGGGGGCAGTGCACCATGGCTGAAACCACCACCATCGCGCGTCCTTACGCCGAGGCCATATTCCGGCTCGCCGACCAGAAAGGGCGGCTCGGTGCCTGGGCCAACCTGCTCGACAACTTGGCCGGGGTCGCGGGGAACCCGGACGTGCAGGCGACGATTGGCAACCCGAAACTGACCGCCACGCAACTCGAGAGCCTGTTTCTCTCACTCTGTGGCGAGGGGGACGCGGAAGGCAAGAGCCTGGTCAGGGTGCTCGTGGAAAACCGGCGTCTGGCGATCCTGCCGGAGATTCGAGAGGCGTTCGAAGCACTCAAGCGCGAGCGCGAAGGCGTTTTGGAGGCAGAGATCTTCTCCGCCTTTCCCCTCAGCGATGCGCAAAAGATCAACGTCGTCGATGACCTTGAACGCAAGTTCAAGCGGCGGGTCGTGGCGACGGTCGCAATCGATCCCGAGCTGATCGGTGGCGTCAAAATCATTGTCGGCGATCAGGTGATCGACGCCTCGGTGCGGGCGCGCCTGGCCGCGATGGAAACCGCACTCAAGAGCTAGGGACTAGTCGCGGAGACGCGCAAGGAGAATGCAATGCAACTGAACCCGTCGGAAATCAGCGAACTACTCAAGGCGAAGATCCAGAACCTGGGAGTGAGCACCGAACTGCGCACCCAGGGTACCGTGGTGTCGGTAACGGATGGCATTTGTCGCATCCACGGCCTCACCGACGCCATGCAGGGTGAGATGCTGGAGTTCCCCAACAACACTTTCGGCTTGGCGCTGAACCTGGAGCGCGACTCTGTCGGCGCGGTGATTCTCGGTGACTACGAGCACATCACCGAAGGCGACACGGTGAAGTGCACCGGCCGCATTCTCGAAGTGCCGATCGGCCCCGAACTGATCGGCCGCGTCGTCGATGCGCTGGGTCAGCCGATCGACGGCAAGGGTCCGATCGACGCCAAGGAGACCGACGTCATCGAAAAAGTCGCGCCCGGGGTCATCTGGCGCAAGTCGGTCGGCCAGCCGGTGCAGACGGGCCTGAAGTCGATCGACGCGATGGTGCCGATCGGCCGCGGCCAGCGCGAACTGATCATCGGCGACCGCCAGACCGGCAAGACCGCGGTGGCGATCGACACCATCATCAACCAGAAGGGCAAGGATCTGATCTGCGTATACGTCGCGATCGGCCAGAAAGCCTCGTCGATCAAGAACGTGGTGCGCAAGCTGGAAGAGCATGGCGCGATGGAATACACCATCGTCGTCGCCGCCTCGGCGTCCGAATCGGCGGCGATGCAGTTCATCGCCCCCTACTCCGGCTGCACCATGGGCGAGTACTTCCGCGATCGCGGCCAGGATGCGCTGATCATTTACGACGATCTGACCAAGCAGGCGTGGGCTTACCGCCAGGTGTCGCTGCTGCTGCGCCGGCCGCCCGGACGCGAGGCCTATCCCGGCGACGTGTTCTATCTGCACTCGCGCCTGCTCGAGCGCGCCGCCCGGGTGAACGAGGAGTACGTCGAGAAGTTCACCAAGGGCGCGGTCAAAGGCAAGACCGGGTCGCTGACCGCGCTGCCGGTGATCGAGACCCAGGCCGGCGACGTGACCGCCTTCGTGCCGACCAACGTCATCTCGATTACCGACGGCCAGATCTTCCTCGAAACCGATCTCTTCAACGCCGGCATCCGCCCGGCCATCAACGCCGGCATATCGGTGTCGCGCGTCGGCGGCGCGGCCCAGACCAAGGTCATCAAGAAGCTCGGCGGCGGCGTGCGTCTGGCGCTCGCCCAGTACCGCGAGCTGGCAGCGTTCGCCCAGTTCGCATCCGATCTGGACGAGGCGACGCGCAAGCAGCTGGAACGCGGCCGCATGGTCACGGAACTGATGAAGCAGCCGCAGTACTCGCCGATGCAGGTCGGTGAAATGGCGGTGACGCTGCTCGCGGTGAACCGCGGTTACCTCGATGACGTGGACGTCAAGCGCGCGCTGGCTTTCGAAGCGGGGCTGCAGACCTTCGTCAAGCAAAACTACGCCGAGCTGATGAGCAAAATCGAGAGCAGCAAGGACCTCGACGCCGACAGCGAGACGCAACTCGCGGCCGCTATCGAAGACTTCAAGAAGAACTGGGCCTGACAAGGGGGACGAAACCATGGCAGGCGGCAAGGAAATCCGGACCAAGATCAAGAGCGTACAAAACACGCAGAAGATCACCAAGGCCATGGAGATGGTCGCGGCGTCAAAGATGCGCAAGGCCCAGGATCGCATGCGCTCGGCGCGGCCCTACGGCGAAAAGATTCGCAACATCGTCGCCCACCTGTCGCACGCGAACACGGAGTACAAGCACCCGTTCCTGGTGCGGCGCGACACCGTGAAGCGCGTCGGGATCATCGTCGTTACCTCGGACAAGGGCTTGTGCGGCGGACTCAACACAAACCTGCTGCGTATGACGCTCACTCGCATCAAGGAGTGGGAGGCGGCAGGCGAGGAGATCCGCGTCACCTGCATCGGCAACAAGGGGCTCGCCTTCATGCAAAGGCTCAATGCCACGGTCGTTTCCCACCTCACCGCGATCGGCGACACGCCGCACCTGGAGAAACTCATCGGGCCGGTCAAGGTCATGCTGGACGCCTACACCAACGATGACCTCGACCAGGTGTTCCTGGCCTACACGCGCTTCGTGAACACCATGCGCCAGGAACCGGTGATCGAGCAGTTGCTACCTCTGTCGGGGGAGGAACTGGGCGAACGCAGCCACGCTTGGGACTACATCTACGAGCCCGATGCGAAGCTGGTGCTGGACGAACTGCTGGTGCGCTATGTCGAGGCGCTGATATACCAGGCGGTGGCGGAGAACATGGCTTCCGAGCAGAGCGCGCGCATGGTGGCGATGAAGGCTGCCTCCGACAATGCCGGTACCGTCATCGGCGAACTGCAATTGGTCTACAACAAGACCCGCCAGGCAGCGATCACGAAGGAACTCTCCGAGATCGTCGGCGGCGCGGCGGCGGTGTAACGGATTACTTGGATCGAGGACACGAAGATGACCGAAGGACAAATCGTACAGTGCATCGGCGCGGTGGTTGACGTCGCCTTCAAGCGCGAGGGCATGCCCAAGGTTTATGACGCGCTGACCATGGAAGGCTCGGAATTGACGCTCGAAGTCCAGCAGCAGTTGGGCGACGGTATCGTGCGCACCATCGCGCTCGGCTCCTCGGACGGCCTGCGCCGCGGCATGCGGGTGATGAGTACCGGCGCGCCGATATCGGTGCCGGTCGGCAAGGCGACGCTCGGGCGCATCATGGATGTGCTCGGGCGCCCGATCGACGAGATGGGCCCGGTCGGCACGGAGGATAGGCGCTCGATCCACCAGCTCGCACCCTCGTTCGAGGAACTGTCGCCGTCGCAGGAGCTACTTGAGACCGGCATCAAGGTCATCGACTTGGTCTGTCCCTTCGCCAAAGGCGGGAAAGTCGGCTTGTTCGGCGGCGCCGGCGTGGGTAAGACGGTGAATATGATGGAGCTGATCCGCAATATCGCGATCGAGCATTCGGGCTACTCTGTCTTCGCCGGCGTGGGCGAGCGTACCCGTGAGGGCAACGACTTCTATCACGAGATGAAGGACTCGAACGTTCTCGACAAGGTCGCGCTGGTCTACGGCCAGATGAACGAGCCGCCCGGCAACCGGCTGCGCGTCGCCCTGACGGGGTTGACCATTGCCGAGAATTTCCGCGACGAAGGCCGCGACGTGTTGTTCTTCGTCGACAACATCTACCGCTTTACCTTGGCCGGTACCGAGGTATCCGCCTTGCTCGGCCGCATGCCTTCGGCGGTGGGCTACCAGCCGACGCTGGCGGAGGAGATGGGGCGGCTGCAGGAACGCATCACCTCGACCAAGACCGGCTCGATCACCTCGATTCAGGCCGTGTATGTGCCCGCTGACGACCTGACCGACCCGTCGCCGGCCACGACCTTTGGCCACCTCGACGCGACCGTCGTGCTCTCGCGGGACATCGCCTCCCTTGGCATCTACCCGGCGGTCGACCCGCTCGACTCGACCTCCCGCCAGGTCGATCCTAACGTCATTGGCGAGGATCACTACACCACCACTCGTCAGGTACAGGCTACGCTGCAGCGCTACAAGGAGCTGCGCGACATCATCGCCATTCTGGGCATGGATGAACTGTCGCCGGAGGACAAGCTGGTGGTGGCGCGGGCGCGCAAGATCCAGCGCTTCTTGTCGCAGCCGTTCTTCGTTGCCGAGGTGTTCACCGGCTCATCCGGCAAGTACGTTTCGCTCAAGGAAACCATTCGCGGGTTCAAGATGATCGTCAACGGCGAATGCGATGCGCTGCCCGAGCAGGCGTTCTACATGGTCGGCGGCATCGACGAAGCGTTCGAGAAGGCGAAGACGCTGCAATAGAGAATCGGCCCTCCCCGCTCCCGGATGGGTGCGGGGGATACGAATTCCTCCACGCCGCGGATAGGGCGAGGAGGCACCAAGGGAATACGCATATGGCCATGACCGTTCATGTCGATGTCGTCAGCGCCGAGGAATCGATCTTCTCCGGCCTGTGCGAGTTCGTGGTGCTCCCCGGTGAAGCCGGCGAGTTAGGCATCCTGCCCGGTCACGCGCCGCTGCTGACACGCATCAGGCCCGGCACGGTGCGTCTCAAAGTGCCGCAGCAAGCCGAAGAGGAACTGGTATTCGTCGCCGGCGGCGTGCTGGAGATCCAGCCGAACTTGGTCACCGTGCTCGCCGATACCGCGATCCGAGGCCACGATCTGGACGAAGCCAAGGCGCTGGAGTCGAAGAAGCAGGCCGAGGAGGCGATGAGGAACCGTACTTCGGATCTGGAAATCGCCCAGGCCGAAGCCGAATTGGCCACCGCGATCGCCCAGCTGCAAGCGATTCAGAAGCTGCGCAAACGCAAGTAGGTCGTCGATGTTGTAGAGCGGCGTGTTCGCCGCGAATCGGCCTACCCCGGGCCGACGCAAGTCTTTGCAGCCGCGAGCCGGCACCAACCCACTGTCGCCTGGCTCTCAGCCCGCGGCTCTATCGTTCAGCCTATCGACCAGCTTCTCCAGCCGCGCGAGATCGTCGCGCAACTGATCGACGGCATCGGTGAACTCGGCAACCGCCCCTCGCGTCGGCAGCGCCGGACGCTCATGCTGTAGGTATTCGACGACGTTCTCGGCGGTGTTTTGCGCAGCTTGCTTTTGCCAGGCGAACAGTCGCTTTCCGGTACTGACAATGCGGTGCGCGGCTATGTCGCCGACGACTCGCGACAGGTCCTCTTCCACATCCCAGCGCAGATTGCGCAGCACGAAGCCCAGCGCTTCGGCGAATTCCGACGACCCGGTGATGTGGGCTTGTTGCAGCAACGCCTCACTGCCGCGCATCGCGGCAAGCGGTGCCGAGGCGGGGAGGTCGATTTCCGCGTCGAAATTTGTCGTGGAGGCTTCGGCCAGCCAACCACCGTGACTGACGGCGAGATGGAGCTTGAGTGGCGGCGCAGTGATGCGCGCAGTGTGGCCGGCGAACACGTCAAGCCTCTCACGTGCCCAAGGCGCGCCATCTAGCAGGTGGTTCAAAACCGTGATCGCCACTTGTTCGAGCATGTCGCTAGGCCGCAAAAAACGCCGGGGATGCATCCGCACCCCCGGAAGTCCCTCGACTCGCAGTGCTCCGTTCAGGCCCTAGTATTGTGCCGCATTAATTACGAAGCATTTGCTTGCTCTTCTCGTCCAGACAAACGACCGGTTCGCGCAACCGAAACGAACGGGCGTACAGGTCGAGCAGATCGTACATCCGCTCTCGGTAGTCTTCGGTCAATCGGCCGACGCACCACATCAACCGGCGCCACGGCTTGATGCAGTTTTTTTTAGCAGCCGGCGAATCGTCTCGCGGCTGATCGGCCCGACATCGGCCAATGCGTGCGCCGCCTGCTCAAGCAATTCGAGCGTCCAGCGCTTGGCGCCCTGCGGTGGCGCTGAGCAGGCCAAGGCCGCAATCTGCGCCTCGACGTGCGTCCCGTATCGGCAGGGCTTGCCGGGTCGCGCCAAGTCGCGCACCGCGTATTCTGCTCCGCCCTCCAGGTATGCCGCCCGTGTCCGCCAGATCGCCGTTCGTCCCACATCCAGAATCGCCATGATTTGCGACTCCGGGATGCCGCGATCGAGCGCGGCAAGAACGTGGGCTCGATTGACTTCACGCGCGTGGTGCAAGCCCTTGCTTCGGAACGAATCGATCAACTCTCGATCCTCATCGGTGAGATGCAGTTCTGTCTGTCGCAATGCCAACTCCTCGTCATGGGGTGGGTATGCAACAGCATAGTACATGTTCCGTTACTTACGGGTTGTCGTACTAGCCGTTCAAATCGAACTGCTGAATGCCGGCGACGAGCCAGCCGCGGCTACCGTCGGTCGGCTTGGTCAGGTGCCAAACCTCGTCGAATGCGTCGGGTTGCTCACTCTGGGTTTCCCGCAAAGTTCCGTAGAATCGGACACTCACCACGTACTGCCCGTCTAGCTCGCTTACGTCGAGTACTTCGGCGTTCAACGTGACCACATCGGTGGTCTGCGCTGACTGACCACGTTCCTGCAACTGCATATGTAACTCCGCGAATACTTCCGGCGCGGTAAAGCTTCGCAGATCCTCCAAGTTGCCGGAGTCGTTTGCCGCCTGCAAGCGAATGAAGTTCAGCTTGGCTTGCCGCAGGAATCCCTCGACGTCGAAATCCGCGGGAACCTTCGGGCGCCGGTTCCCTGTCTCGGAAGCGCTCGCGGTACCGGGAATAGCATCCCCGATCCCGGCTGCCGAGTAGCTCGGCGCCGCCCTGTCGGCCCCGGCCCCGGCGTATTGCAGGGGCCGATCCGCCTGCGGTCGGCGCAAGAAACGCAGCAGCAACATAACGCCGAAGAAGATCAGCGCGCCGAGCGCCAATGCGCCGAGGAGTCCGCCGAAAGGCGTTCCGGCCAGCATCGTTGCCAAGCCGGCACCGACGGCGAGACCCGCCAACGGACCCAGCCACGAGCTGCGCGCCGGCTGCGCAGCGGCACCCGGTGCGGCGGCAGCGCCTGCCGCAGGGGCGGTAGCGGCAGGCGGCTGGGGCGCCGCCTCGCGCTTCATTACCTGGGCGTCGCGCTTCATGCCAAACGACTTGCTGCCGCCGAATCGCTTAGCCTCAGCTTCGGGGGCGATGAAAGCCAATCCAACGACCGTGGCGAATACGCCGATCAGTATGCGCTTCATGTGGGTTCGTGCTCCTTCCGTCAAAATTTGTAGCCCCGATGCGCCGCGACGACGCCAGCGCTCAGGTTGAAGTATTCGACTCGCTCGAGCCCTGCCTGTTCCATCAAATCCCGCAGCGATTCCTGATCCGGGTGCATACGGATCGATTCGGCGAGGTAACGATAGCTCTCGGCGTCGCCTGCCACGCGCTGCCCGAGCCAGGGAAGCACCTTGAACGAATAGAGGTCGTAGAGCGGCTCCAGCGGTTTCCACACGCGCGAGAACTCGAGCACGACGAGCCGGCCTCCGGGCCGCAGCACGCGGAGCATCTCGGCCAGCGCAACATCCTTGTGGGTTACGTTGCGCAGGCCGAACGCGATGGTGACGCAGTCGAAACAATCGGATCGAAACGGCAGTCGCTCCGCATCGCATTGCAGGGCCGGGACGCTCACACCCTGGTCGATGACGCGGTCGCGGCCTCGTTCGAGCATTTCCAGGTTGATATCGGTGAGGACGATTCGGCCCTCGGCGCCGACGCGCTTGCTCAGGGCCAGTGCCAAATCGCCCGTTCCACCGGCAACGTCCAACACGCGGTCGCCCGGCTTGGCCCCGGCGAGGTCCGCGGCGAAGGCCTTCCAAACCCGGTGCAAGCCCAGGGACATCAAGTCGTTCATCAGGTCGTAACGCGACGCCACCGACGAGAATACGCCGGCGACTCGTCGGGCCTTTTCATCTTCGGCCACCGTCTGGTAGCCGAAATGAGTAGTGTCCTGCTTCATCGCTCGTTAGTGGGCCTTATGGCCGCAGCCACCCTTGGGCGCCGTTGGCGTCGCGGTGCCGGCCTGGCGGCTCGCCCCGGCTGCGTCCAGACGGGTCAAGTATTCCTGCCACAATTCCTGCTCGTTCGCGCCCAAGGCATAGAGGTAGTCCCAGGAAAAGATACCGGTATCATGGCCGTCGGAAAACGTCGGCCGCACCGCGTAGCTGCCGATCGGCTCGACATTCACGATATCCACATCCTTCTTGCCGACTTGCAACACTTCCTGCCCGGGGCCGTGCCCGCGCACCTCGGCCGAAGGTGAATAGATCCGGAGCATCTCGTAGCTCAGATTGAATGTTTTCCCGTCCGAGAAGCTGATCTCCATCAGGCGCGATTTCTGACGCAGCTTGATCTCGGTCGGAAACGGCGTGTCCTTGTCCAGTCCGGCCATGTTCATTCCCTTCTTCGAGCGTCGCGTATGATAACCCGAGCTATCGCAGCCGCCTTCGGAGCCCGGCGCCCAAGGCGGTTCGTCATCAAACCGTCACCGCGTCGAAATACACTGCTGCTTTAAAGACTCGTTTGACCAGGGATGGCAGCCAACATTCTCGTGATTGAAGACGAGCCGGCGATTCAGGAGCTGATTGCGGCCAACCTGGTGCGCGCCGGCCACCACGTGATGCGCGCCGCCGATGCCGAGACCGCGCAGCGACTGGTGCGCGATGCCCTGCCCGACCTCGTCTTGATCGACTGGATGTTGCCCGGCATGTCCGGCATCGAGTTCGCGCGCCGGCTGCGTGCCGAGGAGCGCACGCGGACCTTGCCGGTGATCATGCTTACGGCCCGCGGCGAGGAGCACGACAAGGTCGCCGGCCTGGAGACCGGCGCGGACGACTACATCACCAAGCCGTTCAGTCCACGCGAGCTGGTGGCGCGGATCAAGGCCGTGCTGCGCCGCCGCGCTCCCCAGGTGACGGACGACCCGGTGGAAATGGACGGCCTGCGCCTCGATCCCATCACCCATCGCGTCATCGCCCAGGGCCACCCGGTTGCCCTCGGTCCGACGGAATTTCGCCTGCTACATTTCCTCATGACGCATCCCGAGCGGGTGCATTCGCGTGCCCAGTTGCTCGATCAGGTGTGGGGAGACCATGTGTTCGTCGAAGAGCGCACCGTCGATGTTCATATCCGGCGGCTGCGCAGCGCGCTCGAAGCGACCGAGCACGACCGGCTAATTCAGACCGTACGCGGCAGCGGCTATCGCTTGTCCGTACAATAGCAGGGCTGGGCGTCTTCTTCGATCAATCATCCTTTGTTCGCGCGAAGGGAGCTCCATGGCTACTGAACTAGACCGTCCCAAAGAAAATCCATGGAAGCTCAAAACGCCGCCTGGTACATCGGACTACACGATGCACACGGACGAGAAGGATGGGAAGAAGGTCCTCGTCTGTACTGTCGGCAGTACGGTGCTTCACTACGATGCACGGTGCATCGACGACTTGCACGCAATGCTCAAGCAGGCAGGCGACTGGGTCGAACTCGGTGGCGCCGACGAGCAGAAACATGCAAAAGAAGGCACCGTGGAGGCCTGGGGCCGCGCACCCGAGAATCCGCTTGGCGGCTGGTACGGACTGAAGAAGGGCCTTCGCGGCCGCTTCGGTGTCTACATTCCTCCGCTGATGGAGGCACTCGGCCTCTGCGAGCTCGAGCACAACGCCAGGAACAACCGCATCCGCGCGAAGTGAGGCGCTAACCGCCGCGCTCCGGCCTACCGCGATCGTTGTCTTCGCTCGTGCGAAGGCAGGAATGAGCGGTAATTCGATACTCTGCGCGCAACATCAACGCCAGCGCACTTTCCCAGCGATCATGTGAACAACCTTTGGCTCGCTGCCGTCGGCGCCCTCGCGCCTATCGTATTGCTCTCGCTTGCCGTGTGGGGTATCGCCGGCCCCGCCTGGGGATGGACCGCGCTGTTGCTCGGCATCGTCGTACTCGGTGTGCGCCACCTGCGCCAACTGCGAAAACTCGCCGACTGGGCGCGCGCACCGATCGGCACAGCGGTGCCGGAGGGATCGGGTGCGTGGGAGTACGTCTTTGCGACCCTGCAACGGCGCATGAAAATGGTTCAAGACCAGCGTCAAGAGCTCTCCGCCGCCCTCAACCGATTCCTCGATGCCGCCCAGGCACTGCCCGACGGCGTCATCATCCTCACGCACGACAACGCCATCGAATGGCTCAACGCCGCAGCCGAAGAGCATTTCGGCATCGACGCCGCGAAAGACCTAGGCTCGCCTTTGACCAATCTGGTACGCCAACCCGATATGGTGCGCTTCCTCCATGCCGGCGGTTTCGCCGAGCCGTTGATCGTGCGCCCGATGCGAAACCTCGGCCAGACGTTGGCGGTGCAAGCGATCTCCTTCGGCGACGCACGCCAGCTGGTGATTTCAAGAAACATCACCCATTTGGAGCGGCTCGAAACCATGCGCCGCGACTTCGTCGCCAATGTCTCGCACGAGCTCAAGACACCGCTCACGGTCGTCAGTGGATTCATCGAAACGCTGGCTGACCACTACCCCGACCTGACGGCGGCGGAAGCATCGCAGTACCTCACGCTCGCGAGCGAGCAGACCACGCGCATGCAGCGCCTGATCGACGATCTTCTGACCCTATCGGCCCTGGAAACCGAGGCCGTGCCGCCGCTGGATGAGTCGTTCGACGTCCAAGAACTCCTGGACGAGGTGAAGCGCGATACCGAAATCCTCTCCGCCGGCCGCCACACCATCGAACTCGACGATAGCCGTGCAGCCGCCCTGCTTGGCAGCGCCAAGGAGTTGCGCAGCGCTTTCGACAATCTGGCTAGCAATGCGGTGCGATACACGCCTGAAGGCGGCCGGATCCGCTTGAGCTGGCGGGTGCTCGCCGATGGCAGCGGCGTCTTCTCGGTCGAGGACAACGGCATCGGCATCGAAGCGCAGCACGTGCCGCGGCTGACCGAGCGCTTCTACCGCGTCAACCGCGGGCGCTCGCGTGCCGGTGGCGGAACCGGACTTGGTCTGGCGATCGTCAAACACGTGCTGACGCGCCACCAGGCCGCGCTCGAGGTCGTCAGCGAGCCGGGCAGGGGGAGCACGTTCAGCGTGCGCTTTCCGGCGCGGCGCGTGCGCATCTCCGCCCCTGATCCGGCCAGGCCCTAGACTTGGCCGCGGTCCTTGATCGGCACGAAGCTCGCGCGGTCGAAATCCGGTCCCTGCGCCAGCAGATCGGTCAGCCTCACGTCGATGCGCTGCTCGGCGAACAGCTCCAACACGCGCTGGCGAACGAACCAGCCGCGCGGCAACACGATCGAGGCGACCTCCTTGAGGGCCGGCATTGCGGGAAGCAAGAAGCCGCGCGAGTATTTCTCCGCCGCGGCGACATTCAGACCGGTGGGGCGTACGCCGACGGCCTGCGGCACGCCGGGCAGGACATGGACGCCGGCTTGCAGGTCGCCGGTCGATTCGTACATCAGCCAGCTCACCTGGCACAGCAAAAGCAACTCCCCGTCGGGCGGCCGCAGCCCGATGAGCTGGCCGTGGCTCAGCGGATGCCCGCTACCGCGACGGTGCATGCGAAACCCCGCCACCGACTGGTCACCCACTTCCCACGGTTCCACTGTGTAGCCGATTTGTGCCGCGCGGACATGGAGTTGCTCCGACGGGTCCACCTGGTAACGCCAGGTGGTGATGACCTCCCAGTCGCTGCGCGAGTACGAGCGCACATGCTCTGGCTGAACGAATTCGCGTCCGCTGGTGAAATAGTGGATGGCATCGAAGCCGTAGCAGGCGAAGGCGGTGCCGCTGCTGCCGTGGCGCGGGAAGCGGCGCGGGCTGGCATTGAGGCACCAAGGACGATGCAGCGCGGCCAGCAACATGCGGCAGTTGGGCTGCAGACAATCGCTGCCCAGGCCAAGCTGCGCCGGGGCGATCCGTCGCTTGAGCTGCGACAGCACGCGCTGCACCTCCGCCGCTAGGCGCGTCGTCACCAGCCGCCGCAGGCTGGGGCCGCGCGTCGCCACCTCCAGAGGTTTGGCGCCCTGGTCGAGGCTCAGGTCTACCACGTAGGCCTGTAAGTCCGTCGCCTCGTCCACCCGTGCGATCTCGGTGAAATGGCCGAAGCGCGAGCCCCAGTTGAACAGCCATGACACCTCACGGGGCGCGTGCGCATATGGGTTTGCGATCTCCACCAGCAAGACGGCGGCGTACGCTTCGGCACAGCTCTGCTCTTCGTTGTGCTCGTCCAGGGTCTCAATCACTGCCACTTCGGCGATATTCGATTCCTCGGCACGCGCGTAGTGGCGATGCAATGCCCGCCACAAGCCGTTCGGCACTTCGCGCCGGGCGCGGAAGTATTCGAAGACGGCACGCCCGCAATAGTGAACGCAGCGCTGGCAGATGAGGGCCATCTGGCCGCCTACCGTCGGCTCGGTTCGGCCGAGTTCCCCCACCTGGGTATAGGCGCGCACCATCGCCTGCCAAAGCGCGACGACCCGCAACAACGTTTCCTCCTCGCGATCGCCTGGGGGCAGCGGCTTGTGCGCGTAGCGTTGCGCCGTTTCCTCCTGCGTGAATGCCATCGCCGGGCGCGCCCTCTCCAGTACTTCGAGGTAGGACAGAGGCGGCGGCGGCGTCGAGTACATGCCGTCGAGCAGCCGGGTCAGTGTCGCCTCCACCTGGGATACGTTGGTCACCGGCAACTCCGCAAGCAGGGACATACACTGCTCCGCGTCGCTGAAATCCATCTTGGCCAAAACTTGATTCATAGCGCCTGGTACTCCGCGCGCTCGAAATCAGGTCCTTGCTCGATCACACGCGTCATGCGTAATTCCTGCAGACCTTGCGTTCCTTGCGTATAAACCTCGACGATGCGCCCTTGGCGGTACCAGCCGCCGGGCGTCACCACCGTCGCGGGTTGATTCAGCGACGGCACCGCTGGAACCAGAAAACCCTGACGATACTTGACCTCGGTCGGCGCGAGCCCGACCGGACGCAGCGCGACCGGCTCAGGCACGCCCGGAATCAGGCGCACCCCCACGCTCAATACGCCATCCTGTCCCACCATGGCCCAGCGCATGACGGCAAGCACGATCGCCATTCCATCGGGTGGCTGAACCCCGACCAGGCAGCCGAAACCGAGCCGCAGCACAGTCTCGTCGGCCGGGCGCTGGAGCCGGTAACCCGCCGAGTTCTCGTCGGCGATGCGCCAGTCCTCGATCACGAAACCGAGTTGGCGGTGCGCGCCCTCATCGTGGTGGGTCGCCACTTGTCCGAGAGTCGCGATCTCCTCGTGTTGGCGGCGGCTCAGGCTCGTGACCGCGGCTGGAGGTTGGAATGGTTTACCGGAAACATAATAGTGAATCGCCTCGCCTCCGGCGACCAGCCGGCACATGCCGGTGCTGGGCCGCCGCACCTGCTGGCGCACGATCAGCCCCTTGCAGCAGCGCTCGTAGAGGTGGCGCAGCAGCGTCTCGATTCCAGGCGGAACGTCGTCGCCCAGGCCGAGTGCGGCCGGTTTAGCGCCTTTCCCCAGCGCGGCGATGCGCTTCTTCAGGCTGCGCGCCAGTTGCTCCGTGGCGAGCCAACGCAGGTTGCCTGCTTCCTCCGGACGTATCGTTGCCGGGCGGTCACCGGCAAGGTCAACGACCAG
Organism: uncultured beta proteobacterium; assembly: GCA_963822375.1. Taxonomy (GTDB): domain Bacteria; phylum Pseudomonadota; class Gammaproteobacteria; order Burkholderiales; family Rhodocyclaceae; genus CAWGHV01. The sequence goes on from CAWGHV010000019.1 coordinate 110,217, forward strand.
CGGCGGCAGCTTCGGGTTGGCCGGGGCGCTTCCCGATACGGGCACCTTGCGGCTCCACCCCTGCAACCAGCGATAAGTGAATCCGATGTTGCGCAGCGAAAGCTCGTAGGGGCTCGCCGCATGCATGAGCAGCAACTGCACGAAGGCGGCGCGCGGCGTGGTTGGGCTGCGGCGCGACAGCAGCGGATCGATCACGTCGGCTTCCGCCGCGCCCAGCTCGGCGGCGGCCGAGTAGATCGCGAAAACGCGGCGCCAGAACGCGGGGCCGGTCTCGTGCGGCGCGCGATACAAATCGAACTGCTCCGCGCCCAAGGCGGCGAGCGCACGATGGCAGATGAGCGCGGCCTGCGCGCCGATTCCCGGCTCGCCCTCGAGGCAAGTTTCCAAGCAATGCTGATAGCCGGTGCTGAGCGCCTGCCAAAGGCTGCGATTGGCATCGAACGCGGCCTGCTCGGCGGCCACCAGCGGGAGCGGCCGCCCCATGAACTTCTTTGCGCACTCCGACTGCACGAAGACCAACGATTCGCGCAGCAGCTCCAAGATTTGCAGGCGCTGCGCGGCCGCCACGGCGTAGCGGTTGAGCAGATTGACCTGCGCCAGCAGCAAGGCCTGCGCCTGTGCCGGATTCGCCAGCGGCAACGCGACCAACCACTCGCGGCAGGCGGCGAGGGAACTTATCGCGGGCGGTTGGTCAGTGCTCAGAGCCGGTAGTCTGAAGGCGCCGGTCATCCTGCATGCTCCTCCGCCAGTGCCGCGACCACGGCGTCACGCAGCGCGTGCGAGGCGACCACGGGACGCTGCGCATTCGGCTCGCGCTGCGCGCTGCCCCATATGGGCTCGGGGAAATGGCGATCGTTCGCGTAGCGCGCGATGGCGTGCCAATGCAGGTGCGGGACTTGATTGCCGAGGCTGGCAAGGTTGATCTTCAGCGGTTGGTAGAGCTGGCGCAATGCGGCCTCCACGGCGAACACTACGGACATCAAATGGCGCCGGTCAGCGCTCGCCAGGTCGGTCATTTCGCACACGTGCGCATTCCACATCACGCGACAAAAGCCGGGATAGTCTGCACTGTCTACCCGCAGCACGCGGCACAGGCTGTCCTGCCACACGATTTCACCTCCACTTTCGGCGCACAGGGGGCAACTCTCTGCTCGGGCGTGCATGGCATTACTTTAGCATCGGCGGCGCGATCGCGCCGCTCGGCGATGCGCAGGTGGCGCAGCTGGCGATGTTCATGCCGTCGTGAAACATCACCAGCGATCCGGGCTCGATCGTCGTCCACGCCTCGTTGTCGGTAAGTGGCGTCGTCGCGATCACGGCGACCCGGTCCTCGGGCGTGGTGAGTTCGCTGAAATCCACGCTCATGTCCTGATCCGTCAGATGGGCGAGCGAAAACGGCGCCTGGCGCACGACGTAGGCGAGCTTGGTCGAGCAATGGACGAACAGGCAGTCGCCGTTGCAGAGGAGGAAGTTGAACTCGCCGTGGGCGGCGATCCGCGTCGCCAGTTCGCACAAGGCGCCGAACAGCGCTTCGCGGCTCGGCTCGGTGCCGGTAAAGCGCTCGCGCAGTACCTCCAGCATGTGACAGAAAGCGCGCTCGCTGTCGGTCCGGCCCACCGGCGCGAAGCGGCCTCCGAGCGCGGGCGCGAAATCCTTCAGGTTGCCGTTGTGAGCGAAGATCCAGTAGCGGCCCCACAGTTCGCGCATGAACGGATGAGTGTTCTCCAGGCAAACGGCACCCTGGGTGGCCTTGCGAATGTGGGCGACGACATTCCTCGAGTGTATCGGGTACTTGCGCACCAGCTCCGCGACCGGCGAATCGCAACTCGGACTCGGGTCGATGAAGACCCGGCAGCCCGGACCCTCGAAAAAGGCGATCCCCCAGCCGTCGCGGTGCTGATCGGTGAGACCGCCGCGAACCTGGAATCCGGTGAAGGAAAAGCAGATGTCCGTCGGCGTGTTGCAGTTCATTCCCAGTAGCTGGCAGATTTTCGGCTTCCTCCAATCGGTCGAGTATCGATCGGCTACTCGCCGATCAGGTGCAGCACCACCTCGCGCCGATGTCCTGCATGGCGGTGCTCGTACAGGTACACCCCCTGCCAGGTGCCGAGCGCCGGCTGGCCGCTGGACACAGGAATCGAGATCTGGGTCTGGGTGAGCGCGCTGCGCACGTGCGCCGGCATGTCGTCGGGCCCCTCGGTGGTGTGTTCGAACAAGCGATCTCCATCCGGCACCAGGCGTGTCAAGAAGCGCTCCAGATCATGCCGCACGTCCGGGTCGGCGTTTTCCTGGATGAGCAGGCTGGCGGAGGTGTGGCGGATGAACAGCGTCAGCAACCCGCTCTCGATCGCCGTTTCACGCACCCAGTCGCCGACGCGACGGGTGAACTCGTGCAGACCGCGGCTGCGGGTAACGATGGTCAATGTGGTGATGGCCTGGCGCATGGCATCGTCGCCGCCCGCGGCGGCACGCGTTTCCCCTGGCCGGATAAACTACTGCATTCCGGCGGCGGCGCCAATAGCCTCGCTGGAACGGCGGCGCCGCGAACTCGCCCACGCGGCAATGGCTCGCGCGTATGATATGTGCGTCATCGGCGAAACCGGAGAATAACCATGCCCGTGCCCGCACAAGTCGTCCATCCGTCGGCGCTCAAGCAAACCGAGCCGATCGAGGTTCATTGGGGAGACTTCGCCCGTCACTACCTGGCGGAGGGGGATTCCTGGTTCTCGCTCGCCGCGCTGCCCGGGGGCAACCTCCTGCAGGAATTGGAACTCGCTCGTTCGAGCCTGGTTGTCGACTGCGCCTCGCCGGGAGACACACTCACCCACGTCGTCGATTGGGTTAGCAACCCGCAGTTTACGAACCTGTTCGCGAATCGGCTCGCCGAGAGCTGGGATGCCCTGCTCGTGAGCGCTGGCGGCAACGACCTGATCGACGCCGCCTTGGCATCGCCGGGCATCCTGCGCGACGTCGCGGCGGGCGCGAGCGTCAGCGCCGGCGAGTGCATCGACGAGACCGCCTTCGCTGCCTTGGAGCGCTACCTCCGCGCCAACTTCGCGGAGCTGGTGAAGCTGCGCGATGCCGCCCCGAGCCCGAACAAGAACGTGCCGATCGTGGTCCATACCTACGACTTCGCCACCCCCCGCCCGGCGCCGGCGCTGGCGCTGGGCCTACTTCCGGCCTCCGGTCCATGGCTGAGCAAGGCGTTCGAGCAGCACGGAATCCCGCCTTCGCTGTGGGTCGCCGTTGCCGATGACTTGCAGCGCCGGCTGGCGGCGATCCTGACCACGCTCGGCTTGCCTCGCGTGTTCGTCGTCGACACGCTCGGCACGCTGACCCGGGCGGCCGAGGGCAGCCCCGGGAACGACGGCGACTGGCTGAACGAGATCCATCCGAATCGCGCCGGCCGGCGCAAACTCGCACAACGCTGGGCAGCGGTGCTGGATGCGTTGTAGGAGCGGCCGCGCGGCCGCGAATAGGGCGTTCGCATTTTCGGACGCCGATTCGCGGCGAGGACACCGCTCCCACGACGCCGCGCTCGTCGCGGGCCCTACAACAGCACCCGCTCGATCCCGCCGTTGTTGGCCTTTTCGACGTAGTCTGCCATCCAGTTCGCGCCGAGCAGGTGCTGCGCCATCTCCACGACGATGTAGTCGGCGCTCGGTGCCCGCGTCGTCGTTGTAGCGCGACAGGCCCTGCAGGCACGACGGGCAGGAGGTGAGGATCTTCACCTCGCCCGCGAAACCCGTCGCTGCGCGCGGCGGCGGCGCCCTTGCGCATTTCCTCCTCCTTGCGGAAGCGGACCTGGGTCGAGATGTCCGGCCGGGTCACGGCCAGCGTGCCCGACTCGCCGCAGCAGCGCTCGTTCAGGGCCACCGCGTTGCCCATCAGCTGCGTTGACCACCTTGATCGGCTGGTGCGTCTTCATCGGCGTGTGGCAGGGGTCGTGGTACAGGTAGCGCACGCCGTCCACGCCCTCGAGCTTGACGCCCTTCTCCATCAGGTACTCGTGGATGTCGAGCAGCCGGCAGCCGGGGAAGATCTTGTCGAACTCGTACTTCAGCAGCTGATCCATGCAGGTGCCGCAGGACACGATCACGGTCTTGATGTCGAGGTAGTTGAGCGTGTTGGCCACGCGGTGGAACAGCACGCGGTTGTCGGTGGTGATCTCCTGCCCTTGTCGTCCGTCGCCGGCCGCGGTCTGCGGGTAGCCGCAGCACAGGTAGCCCGGCGGCAGCACGCACTGCGCGCCGATCTCGTAGAGCATCGCCTGCGTGGCCAGGCCGACCTGGGAGAACAGCCGCTCGGAGCCGCAGCCGGGGAAGTAGAACACCGCGTCGGACTCCTCGCTCGACCTTGGCCGGGTCGCGGATGATCGGCACGATGGTCGCGTCCTCGATGTCGAGCAGGGCGCGCGAGGTGCGCTTGGGCAGTTCCGCCGGCATCGGCTTGTTGATGAAGTGGATGACCTGCGCCTGCGAGCGGTGCGCTGCCCAGCGTCGCCGGCGGGTGGCGCGTCTGGTCGCGCGCCAGGCCGAGCGCTTGGCCGACGCGGTGCGCCAGGCGCTGCGCCTTGTAGCCCCATTCGATCATCAGCCTTGCGCAGCGCCTTGATGGTCGCCGGGTCGGTGGCATTGAGGAACGCCATCGACGCCGCGCGTGCCGGGATTGAAGCTCTTCTTGCCCTGGCTGGCGCAGCAGGTTGCGCATGGCGATCGAGACGTCGCCGAAGTCGATGTCCACCGGGCACGGGTTCGCGCACTTGTGGCACACGGTGCAGTGGTCGGCGACGTCGCCGAACTCGTCGAAGTGCTTGAGCGATGACGCCGCGCCGCGTCTGCTCCTCGTACAGGAAGGCCTCGATCAGCAGCGAGGTGGCGAGAATCTTGTTGCGCGGCGAGTAGAGCAGGTTGGCGCGCGGCACGTGGGTCGAGCACACCGGCTTGCACTTGCCGCAGCGCAGGCAGTCCTTGATCGAGTCGGCGATCTCGCCGATCGCCGACTGCTCCAGGATCAGCGATTCGGCGCCGAGCAGGGCGAAGGACGGCGTGTAGGCGTTGCGCAGGTCGCCGCCGCGCGCAGCAGCTTGCCCTGGTTGAAGCGGCCCTCGGGGTCGACGCGCTTGCTTGTAGGCGGCGGAACGGCGCGCGACCTCGTGCGCGTCAGGTAATTCGAGCTTGGTGATGCCGATGCCATGTTCGCCGGAGATCACGCCGCCCAGCGCGCGCGCCAGCGCCATGATGCGCGCCACCGCCGCGTTGGCCGCCTGCAGCATCTCGTAGTCGTCGGAGTTGACCGGGATGTTGGTGTGCACGTTGCCGTCGCCGGCGTGCATGTGCAGGGCGACGAAGACGCGGCCGCGCAGCACGCTGCTGGTGAATCGCCGTCGACACGCTCGAGCACGGGGCGGAACACCACGCCGTCGAAAATGGCTTCGAGCTCGGCTTGCAGCTTCGTTCTTCCAGGAGACGCGCACGCGAGTGGTCCTGCAGGCGATGGAAGAGCGTCGCGCCTCTCGCCGTCGCGCTCGTGGCAGAGCGGCCGGCGAAGGCGATCGCGAATCACGGCGTCGAGCGCGTGTTCGCGCTTCGGCGAGCGGCAGGTCGAGATGGTCGAGCAGCCACTGCCAGCGCGCGCGCACCGTGGCGATCAGCTTCCAGCGCCGGCTTCGCGCCGGTCGCCGATCAGCAGTTCCGCGTCGACGGTCGGCGTCTCGCCGCTGGTGCAGCGGCAGCTCGCCCTGGAGAAACTCGCGCAGCGCGTCGCACAGACGCGAGCTTGTTGGCGATCGACAGCTCGATGTTGATGCGCTCGATGCCGTCGCAGTAGTCGCCCAGGCGCGCCAGCGGAATGACCACGTCCTCGTTGATCTTGAAGGCGTTGGTGTGCTTGGCGATGGCGGCGGTGCGGGCGCGGTCGAGCCAGAACTTCTTGCGCGCCTCGGCGGAGACGGCGATGAAGCCTTCGCCGCCGCGCGCGTTGGCGATGCGCACCACTGCCGAGGCGGCGGCCGTCGACCGCGGTTTCGTCGTCGCCGACGATGTCGCCGATCAGCACCATCTTCGGCCGGCCTGGCCTCGGCCTGCGCTTGGCCTTGGTCGCGTAGCCGACCGCCTTCACGTAGCGCTCGTCGAGGTGCTCCAGGCCGGCCAGCATGACCGCGGCGCCGCCGTCGGCAGCGCCGTCGAGGTAATCCTTGATCTCGACGATGGCCGGCACCGCCTCGCGCACCTGGCCGAAGAACTCCAGGCACACGGTGCGCATGTGCGGCGGGCATGCGGTGCAGGATGAAGCGCGCCGAGGTGATGATGCCGTCGCAGCCTTCCTTCTGGACGCCGGGCAGGCCGGCGAGGAACTTGTCGGTGACGTCCTTGCCGAGGCCGGCCTTGCGAAAGCTGCGTGCCCGGAATCTCCAGGATCTCGGGCTCGCCGTACGGCGTGTCTTGCCGTCGCGGCGCAGCCGCTGGATCTGGAAGCGCGCCAGTGCGCGCGTCGTGGATCTTGCCGAGGTTGTGGTCGAGGCGCGTCGACTTCCATCAAGTGCCCGGTCGGCGTCGACCATGCGCCAGGAGGCCAGGTTGTCGAGCGCCGTGCCCCACAGCACCGCCTTCTTGCCGCCGGCGTTCATGGCGACGTTGCCGCCGATGCAGGAGGCGTCGGCCGAGGTCGGGTCGCACGGCGAACACGAGGCCGGCCGCCTCGGCCGCTTCCATCACGCGCCGCGTGACCACGCCGGCGCCGCAGCGGATGCGTCGGCGTCGGTTGCGCCACGCCGGGCAGCGACGAGCTTCTCGACCGCGCCGAGGCGATCGAGCTTCTCGGTGTTGATGACCGCCGACAGTGCGGCGTGAGCGGCACCGCGCCGCCGGTGTAGCCGGTGCCGCCGCCGCGCGGGATGATGGTCAGGCCGAGTTCGATGCAGTCCGCGCACCAGCGGCGCCATCTCCTCTTCGGTGTCGGGGGTGAGCACGACGAAGGGATATTCGACGCGCCAGTCGGTGGCATCGGTGACGTGCGAGACGCGCGCCAGGCCGTCGAAGGCGATGTTGTCGCGGCGCGTGCAGCGCGCCAGATCGCCGCAATGTTTGCCTGCGCAGTTTTTCCGTCTGCTCGAAGTGCTCGGCGAAGGCGTCCACCGCTCGGTGTGCCGCTTCGAGCAGCAGTTCGACGCGCCGGCTGCGCGGCGTCGGCTCGCCCGCGTTGCGCACTGCATCGTCACCGCGCCGGCGCTTTTCGATTTCGTTCAGGCGGTGGCGCAGGGCCCCGATCAGCGGCTTGTCGGCGCTCCGGGTTGTCCAGCAGGTCGTCCTCCAGGTAGGGATTGCGCTGAACCACCCAGATATCGCCCAGCACTTCGTAGAGCATGCGCGCCGAGCGGCCGGTGACGCGCTCGCCGCGCAGCTCGTCGAGCACGCTCCACATGTCCGCGCCGAGCAGGCGAATGACGATCTCGCGGTCGGAGAACGAGGTGTAGTTGTAGGGGATTTCGCGCAGACGGACGGTCATGGGCGGCGGGGAAAGCGTTGTCGGGAGGGGTACGTCGCGGCAGCTGGCTGATTGTAACCGTTTAACGACACACTTCTCGGCATGAATGCAATTCGGGTGATCGCTGCGGCGGCTGGCGCGACCTCGGTCCGGGCACCAATGTGGCGGTGCTCCACCGCCACAAAGTGTATTGTTACCCCTGTAAGCGTGTTGCTACCGGACGGGCCCGCAGCGCATTTTCGAGAGTTCGCCTCGGCGTCCAACCACAACCAAGTGACGTCTATCGCCTTCCGTGAATAACAACGAACTCCGTCCGGCGCGAACTTGGCGCCGCAGGGCCAGGTTTACCCTGGCAGCTTCGACACTGCTCGGCGTGCTGCTGCTTGCCTATCTGGTGACCGAGGAGGTGAACAGCTCGCGCGTTCAGGCCCGCCACTTCGCTCAGGCCGCGCGCGACCTCACCTTCGACCTGGCGCCCGGGCCGAGCGCGAGCATTCACTTTCCCGTCGAAGGGCCGTTCGACCAGCGCCTGGGCTATAGCCGGCTGCCGAGCTACCTGCAGCGCTTGGGTAGCCACGGCTTCGACGTTGACGCCCAGGCGCGGCTTTCCCCGCTCTGCTGGATTTCGCCGACCGCGGCTACTTCCCGCCGTACCGGGAGAAGATTCAGGCCGGTTTGTCGATCCGCGACTGTCGCGGCGAACCGCTGTTCCAGATGCGGCATCCGCAGCGCGTGTTCGGCTCCTTCGAAGCCATTCCCCCGCTCGTCGTCCAGTCGCTGCTGTTCATCGAGAACCGCGAGTTGCTCGATGCCGAGCACCCGCGGCGCAATCCGGCCATCGACTGGGTCCGTTTGGGCCGAGCGGTGATGAGCCAGAGCGTGAAGCTGGTGGATGCCGACTACGACGTTCCCGGCGGCAGCACCCTGGCCACACAGATCGAGAAGTATCGCCACTCACCCGACGGCGTCACCGGCTCGATCGGCGAGAAGTTCCGCCAGATGGTGTCGGCATCGTTGCGCGCCTACCTGGACGGCGAAGACACGCGGCCGATGCGGCGGCGGATCGTCGCCGACTACCTGAACACCGTGCCGCTCTCGGCATTCCCCGGTTACGGGGAAGTCAACGGCTTGGGCGACGGCCTGTGGACTGGTATGGCACGGAGCACGATGCGGTCTACGCGGCGCTGCGCGCCACCCCCGCCGATCGCGCGGAATTGCAGGCGCAGGCGCGCGCCTACCGCCAGGTTCTGAGCCTGATGGTCGCGCATCGCCGGCCGACGTACTTTCTCGGCAGCGGCCGCGCTCACCTCGCAGCGCTGACCGACAGCTATCTGCGCCTGTTCGCCGGCGCCGGCTTGATCTCGCCCGAACTGCGCGATGCGGCACTCAGAGCGGACACGGCGTTCCGCGACCCGCAGCGCGACCCGGTACTGCCCCAGACCGAAGCCGGCAAGGCTGCCAGCGTGGTGCGCAATCGCCTTGCGATTCTGCTCGACGAACCGCTGTATCGCCTGGATCGGCTCGACCTCAGCGTGAGCAGCGCGCTCGACGGCGAAATGCAGGAGGTGGTGAGCGCGGCGCTACATGGCTTGCGCGACCCCCAGGCAGCACGCGCCGCCGGCTTACAGGAGAAGCGCCTGCTCGCCGCCGGCGACCCGGTCGT
>CAWGHV010000020.1:0-9085 GCA_963822375.1 uncultured beta proteobacterium
CAGCCGGCCATGCAGTACGAATCATGCTATCTTTCGCCGGCGCCACGACAACGGGCTTTTGCGCGCTGCGCGACAAGCCCGGCCAACCAGCCCTTCAATCGGTGAGAAAACGGAGACTCAGTCTATGCGAAAGAAAGAGATTCTGGCCCTCGGCCTTGCCTGCACCCTCGTTTCGGCCCCTGCCTTGGCCGAGGAACTGAGCGGAACGCTCAAGAAGATCAAGGAAACCGGCGCCATCGTCGTCGGCCATCGCGAGTCGTCGATTCCGTTCTCCTACTTGGACGACAAGCAAAAGCCTGTCGGGTATGCGATGGACCTGTGCATGAAGGTCGTCGAACGCGGTGAAGAAAGAACTGAAGATGCCCAACCTGGAGGTCAAACTCAATCCGGTGACCTCGCAAACGCGCATCCCGCTGATGACCAACGGCACGATCGACATGGAATGCGGATCGACCACCAACAGCGAGGAGCGGCAGAAACAGGTGGCATTCGGCGTTTCCTACTACGTCACCGAGGTCCGCATGCTGGTCAAGACGGGATCGGGGATCAAGAGCCTGGCCGATTTGAACGGCAAGCCGGTCGTCACCACCACGGGCACGACATCCGATCGTCTGATCAGGGAGCACGAGGCCGGCCAGAAGATCGACGTCAAGAACCTCTACGGCAAGGACCACGCCGAGTCGTTTCTGATGGTCGAGTCCGACCGTGCCGCGGCGTTCGTGATGGACGACATCCTGCTCGCCGGCCTGATCGCCAACTCCAAGTCGCCGAAGGACTTCGCCATCGTTGGCGAGACGCTGCGCGTCGAGCCTTACGGGGTGATGATCCGCAAGGACGACCCGCAGTTCAAGAAGGTGGTCGATGACACGCTGAGCGGCCTGATGAAGAGCGGCGAGGCGGAGAAGATCTACAACAAGTGGTTTACGCAGCCGATCCCGCCCAAGGGCATCAACTTGAACCTGCCCATGAGCGAGAAACTCAAGGAAGCGTTCAAGAATCCGAACGACAAGGGCGTGTAGTTCTCTGTACCAACGCTAACATCGATCAGGGGGCGCGAGCCCCCTGTTTCGTTTTGGGGGCGCGTATCGACGCGCGCCCGCGCCCGGTGCGCAGCGCGCCAAGTCAGACCCTCGCGCTCTTATCGCCGCGGACCGAACGGTGTAAAGTCGCTGCCGAGGATCGCCGCTTCCGGCGCACAGATCCTGCCTCTGCGATGTAAGCGCAGCACCCAAGAAAAACCCAGGGGGTCGAATGAACTACAACTGGAACTGGGGCATCTTCTGGTCGCCGGTCGCGGCCGGCGAGGGCTTCTACTGGGAGTGGCTGCTCTCCGGTCTGGGATGGACCGTCGCCACCGGCCTGCTCGCCTGGGTCATCGCGCTGTTCCTCGGATCGGTGGTCGGCGTCGTGCGCACCTCGCCCATCAAGTGGCTGGTCATCCTGGGCAATGCCTACGTCGAGTTGTTCCGCAACATCCCGCTGCTGGTGCAAATGTTCCTCTGGTTTTTCGTCGTGCCCGAGTTCCTGCCCCAAGACATCTCTACTTGGCTGAAACAGGATCTGCCCTACCCCGCATTCGTGACCGCCGTGGTTTGTCTTGGCTTCTTCACCTCGGCGCGGGTAGCCGAGCAGGTCAAGGCCGGCATCAACTCGCTCGCCCGCGGCCAAAAGAACGCCGGCCTGGCGATGGGGCTCACGCTTCCGCAGACCTACCGCTACGTGCTGTTGCCCATGGCTTATCGCATCGTCATTCCTCCGCTGACCTCCGAGTTCATGAACATCTTCAAGAACTCGTCGGTGGCGCTGACCATCGGGCTGCTCGAGCTGACCGCGCAGGCGCGCGCGATGAACGAGTACACCTTCCAGGGCTTCGAGACCTTCACCGCGGCGACGCTGCTTTACATCATCGTCGCCTTTTCGGTCAACCGGCTCATGGCCTGGATCGAGGGCCGCGTGCACGTTCCCGGATACATCGCCGGCGGGGGCCAGTGACATGTACGACTTCGATTTCGATGTCATCGCCCGCTCGCTGCCCTATCTGTGGAAGGGCATGCAGTACACGGTGCAGCTCACGCTGGTGGCGATGACCGGCGGCATCATCCTCGGCACACTGCTGGCGATGGCGCGCCTGTCATCGATCAAACCGCTCAACCTGTTCGCCGCGGGCTACGTCAACCTGCTGCGCTCGACGCCGCTGATTCTGGTGATCTTCTGGTTCTACTTCCTGGTGCCGCTGATCGGCGCCTGGATCACCAACAGCCCGCGGCCGGTGTCGATCGGCCCCGACACTTCGGCCTACATCACCTTCACCGTGTTCGAGGCGGCCTACTACTGCGAGATCATCCGCGCGGGCATTCAGAGCATTCCGCGCGGCCAAGTGTCCGCCGGCTACGCGCTCGGGCTGACCTACGGCCAGTCGATGCGCTACGTCATCCTGCCCCAGGCGTTCCGCAACATGATGCCGATACTGCTGACGCAGACCATCATCCTGTTCCAGGACACCTCGCTCGTCTACGTGCTCTCGATCACCGACTTTCTCGGCGCCGCGAGCAAGGTCGCGCAGCGCGACGGCCGCCTGGTGGAGATGTATGTGTTCGCCGCGCTGGTCTATTTCGTCATCTGCTTTTCCCTGTCGATGCTGGTCAAGCGACTCCAACAGAGATATGCGATATGAGCATGATCGAAATCAAGGATGTGTCCAAGTGGTATGGCCAGTTCCAGGTATTGACCGACTGCTCGACCGCGGTCAACAAGGGCGAGGTCGTGGTCGTGTGCGGCCCCTCAGGCTCGGGGAAAAGCACGCTGATCAAGTGCGTGAACGCCCTCGAGCCGTTCCAGAAGGGTGACGTCATCGTCAATGGTACGTCCATCAGCGACCCGAAGACCAACCTGCCCAAGCTGCGCGCCCATGTCGGCATGGTTTTCCAGCATTTCGAGCTGTTTCCGCACATGAGCATCAGCGACAACCTCACGCTGGCCCAGATCAAGGTGCTCGGCCGCGGCAAGGAGGAAGCTGTTGCCCGCGGCATGAAGATGCTCGAGCGCGTCGGCATGACGGAACACGCGCACAAGTTCCCCGGCCAGCTCTCGGGCGGCCAGCAGCAGCGGGTGGCGATCGCCCGAGCGCTGTCGATGGACCCGATCTGCATGCTGTTCGACGAGCCCACGTCGGCGCTCGACCCGGAGATGATCAATGAAGTGCTCGATGTCATGGTCGAACTCGCCAAGGAAGGCATGACCATGATGGTGGTGACGCACGAGATGGGGTTCGCGAAAAAGGTGGCGCATCGGGTGATCTTCATGGACCACGGCAAGATCGTCGAGGACGCGACCAAGGAAGAGTTCTTCGGCACGCCGCGCAGCGAGCGGGCGGTACAGTTCCTGTCCAAGATCCTGCACCACTAAACCGGCGTGCGACAGAAGGCGCCGTCGGTGCGCGCCGGCGAGACGAACAAGGTGCGCGTCTCCAAGCTCATGTCCGAACAAGGGCTGTGCTCGCGGCGCGAAGCCGACGAGTATATCGAGCGCGGCTGGGTCTTCGTCGACGGCGAACGCGTCACCGAACTGGGCACGCGCATCGATCCGGCGCAGAAGATCACGCTCAGCCGCGAAGCCAAGAGCATACAGCTCGCCCGCGTCACCATACTGCTCAACAAGCCTATCGGTTTCGTCTCCGGCCAAGCGGAGGACAATCATCGTCCCGCGCTGAGCCTCGTCAATGCGGCCTCGCGTTTTCGCGGCGACTCGTCGCCGCAGCGCTTCAATCCGGTACACCTCAAGGGGCTGGCGCCGGCCGGGCGTCTCGACATCGACTCGACCGGACTGCTGGTGCTGACGCAGGACGGACGCATCGCCAAGCTGCTCATCGGCGAAGATTCCCGGATCGAGAAAGAATATCTGGTACGGGTAGAGGGCCGGCTATCGCAGCCTGGACTCGACGCGCTGAATCTCGGCTTGAGCCTCGACGGCCAACCGCTCAAGCGCGCCAAGGTCAGTTGGCAGAACGAGGACCAACTGCGCTTCGCGCTGCGCGAAGGCAAGAAGCGCCAGATCCGCCGCATGTGCGAGCTGGTCGGCCTCAAGGTCGTCGGCCTCAAGCGCGTTCGTATCGGCAGCGTCAAGCTCGCCGATCTGCCGATCGGCCAGTGGCGCTACCTGCGCAGCGACGAACGGTTTTAGCTGATTGTCAGTCTCGCTCAGGCGCGCAATCCGTACAACCTTGCTACGTATGTTGCTACACCAGGGCGCGCAGCTCGCGCAGCGCCACCGATAGCATCGGCATATCGAGGGTGCCCGCCGCTTTGAGATCGGTGAGCACCTGGCGATAGCGCTGAAGCGGCGCGGCGCGGTGCGACTCCCAGACGTCGATGAGTGCGCCCTCGCCCACGATGTCGGGGTTGCGCCGAAACACTTCGGCGGTCAGAGTGCTGGCGAGGTTCGACAGATCGTCGCGCAGGGCGCCGCGGGCCAATCCTTGCCAGTGGCCTTGCGCACGCAGCGCCGCGATCTGGTCGGCCAGCCACTGGAAATCGAGGCGGCCGCCCAATGCGAAGTAAACCGCGGCGACCTGCTCGACGCTGCGCTCGACGCCGTGCTCAAAACTGCGCGCGACCTCGGCGATGTCGAGCGCCGAGAACAGCGGGTCGAGCAGCGCCACGCGCCGCGCCAAGTCCTGCGGCACGCCCTGCTCGGCGAATCGCTCGGCGGCCTTGGCGAGCGCCGCCGCGTCCGCTTCCACGAGCAGCGATTCGAGCCGGCCCGACACCGCCGCAGCGCTCGCCCCCAGATCTTGAATCGACTTTTCCAAGTCGCGGAAGTAGAAGCGCCGCCGCAGCATCCATTGGGTGCCGCGCAGGATCAGACGACCGGTGGCGATGAACATCGCGGCCTGCGCCGCTGCGCCCGCCCGCGCGTCGAGCGCTTCGATCTCGAGCCACAGCGCGGGCAGCCGGAATACCTCGCGCGTCAGCGTGTATCCACGCAGGATATCGGCGACGCCGGCGCCGGTCTCCTCCTGAATCCTAAACGTGAGCGTGCTGCCCATGCGGTTGACCATCTCGTTGGTGACACAGGTGGCGATGATTTCGCGCCGCAGCGGGTGGCGTGCGATCGCGGCTGCGTAGCGGGTGCGCACCTGGGTCGGAAAGTAAGCAGCGAGCGAGCGCGCGATGACCGGGTCTTCCGGCGCGTCGGAGGCGAGGATGGCGTCGAACAGTTCCATCTTGCTGTAGGCGAGCAGGACGGCCAGTTCGGGAGCAGTCAATCCGCCACCCGCGCTGCGGCGCTCGGCCAGCTCGTCATCGCCGGGCAGGAACTCGATCGCGCGATTGAGCCGGCCGGCCTTTTCCAGAGTTCGTATGTAGCGCGCCTGCTCGTCGAGAAGCGCGGGGCCTAGGGTGCGCCCGACCGACAGCACTTGCGTCTGATAGTAGTTGTCGGCCAGCACCAATCGCGCAACCTCGTCGGTCATCTCCACCAGCAGCGCATTGCGCTGCTTCTCGGTCAACTCGCCCTCGGCGACGACGCTGTTGAGCAGGATCTTGATGTTCACCTCGTGGTCCGAGGTATCCACTCCCGCCGAATTGTCGATGGCATCGGTGTTGATGCGCCCGCCCTTTAGCGCGTACTCGATGCGCCCAAGCTGAGTGCAGCCGAGGTTACCGCCTTCGGCCACGACGCGGCAGCGCAGTTCGCTGCCGTTGACGCGGATCGCGTCGTTGGCGCGGTCGCCGACCTGCGCGTTGCTCTCGCTGCCCGCCTTGACGTAGGTGCCTATGCCGCCGTTGTAGAGCAGGTCGACCGGGGCGAGCAGAATCGCGCGCATCAATTCCGCCGGTGTGAGCTTCGCGGCATCGACGCCCAGCACCTGGCGTGCCGCGGCGGACAGGCCGATAGACTTGGCGCCGCGGGGAAACACGCCGCCACCGGGCGAGATGAGATCGGCGCCGTAGTCCGCCCACGATGAGCGCGGCAAATCGAACAAGCGTTGGCGCTCGGCGAAAGCGCGTTGCGGATCGGGGTCGGGATCGATGAAGATGTGGCGGTGATCGAACGCCGCCACGAGTTTGATGTGCGGCGACAGCAGCATGCCGTTGCCAAATACGTCGCCCGACATGTCGCCGACGCCGACGCAAGTGAAATCCTGCGTCTGCGTATTCAAACCGAGTTCGCGGAAGTGGCGCTTCACCGACTCCCACGCGCCGCGCGCCGTGATGCCCATCTTCTTGTGGTCGTAGCCGGCCGAGCCGCCCGACGCGAAGGCGTCGTCGAGCCAGAAGCCGTGCTCTCGTGCGACCGCGTTCGCATAGTCGGAAAAGCTCGCCGTGCCCTTGTCCGCCGCGACCACGAGGTAGGGATCGTCGGCGTCGTGGCGCACCACATCCACGGGCGGCACGACCGCCCCGAGCACCCGATTGTCGGTCAGGTCGAGCAGCCCATGGAGGTAGCTCCGGTAACAGGCGACGGCCTCCTTCGTCAGCGCATCGCGGTCGCCGCCCGCGGGCGGACGCTTGAGCACGAACCCGCCCTTCGACCCAACCGGCACGATGACCGCGTTCTTGACCATCTGCGCCTTCACCAGGCCGAGCACTTCGGTGCGAAAGTCCTCCATGCGGTCGGACCAGCGCAGGCCGCCGCGCGCCACCTTGCCGCCGCGCAGGTGCACGCCCTCGAAACGCGGCGAGTAGACGAAGATCTCGAACAGCGGCTTCGGCTCCGGCAGCCCGGGCACGCGCCGCGAGTCGAGCTTGAAGGAAACATAATCCTTCAGGGCAGCGGCGCCGTTGCGCTGGAAGTAGTTGGTGCGTAGCGTCGCTCCGATCAGCGCGAGGAAATGGCGCAGGATGCGATCGTCGTCGAGGTTAGCGACCCGGTCGAGCGCGGCCTCGATCGCGGCCGCCTTGTCGCCCATCGCGTCCTCGCGTCGCGCGGGCGCGTTCGGGTCGAAGCGCAGGTGAAACAGCTCGACCAACTGCCGCGCGATCGCCGGGTGTGCCGCCAGAGTGGCCTCCATGTAGGCCTGGCTGAAAGTAAAGCCGGCCTGGCGCGCGTATTTGGCGTAGCCGCGCAGCAGGGCGACTTCGCGCCAGGTCAACCCGGCGCCGGGCACCAGCCGGTTGAAGTCGTCGTTCTCGGCCTCGCGCCGCCAGACGCGCAGAAAGGTGTCTTGAAACAGGGCGCGCACGCGCTCGATATTCACCTCCTCGGCGCCGGTGCTCATAGCGATGTCATGCATCCAAGCCGGCGCCACACCTTGGCGCTCGATCTTGTACGGCCGCTCTTCGAGCACGCGCGTGCCCATGTGCTCGAGCATGGGCAGGCTTTCGGATAGCGCCACGGGCGCACCGGCGCGGAAGATTTTCAGGCGCAGCATTTCGCTCGGCGCCTCGATCGGCCGGTACAAGCTCATCGACAAGGTGTCGTCGCCGGCGAGGGCTTCCATCAACTCGATATCGGCCACCGCGTTGCGCGCCGCGTAGTCCTCGCGGTAGCCGGCGGGAAACGCCGCGCCGTAGCGCGCGAACAGCCGCAAGCCGCGCTCCTCGCCGGCATGCTCGACCAGCGACTGACGCAAGTCATCCTCCCAGCGCCGGGAGGCACGCACGATGCGGCTCTCCAGCTCGCGCACGTCGATCTCCGGTGTCGCGCCGGGCTTGGTACGCACGACGATGAGGATGCGCGCCAGCACCGATTCCGAGAGCTGCACACTGGACTCGGAGCTGACGCCGTTGAGGCTGGCCATAAGCAATTGGTCGATGCGATGCCGCAGCTCGGTGTTGTACCGATCGCGCGGCACGTAGATCAGGCAGGAGACGAAGCGCCCGAACGGATCGCGGCGGACGAAAAGGCGCGTGCGCTGACGCTCGCCCAGTCGCAGTATCCCCATGGCGGCGGTCAACAACTCGTCCTCGTCGATCTGGAACAGCTCATCGCGCGGATACTGCTCGAGTATCGTGGTCAGTGCCTTGGCGGCATGACTCTTGGGCAGGAAGCCGGCGCGATGGACGACATGCGCGATCTTGCGCCGCAGCAGCGGTATCTCGGCGGGATTCGCGTTGTACGCAGTCGATGTGTACAAGCCGAGGAAACGGTGCTCGCCGACGACTTGGCCCTCGCTGTCGAAACGCCTGATGCCGATGTAGTCGAGATAGCCGGGGCGATGCACCGTCGAACGCGTGTTGCTCTTGATCAGGATCAGCAGCCGACGAGCGCGCGCCTGAGCGCGAAGTTCAGGCGGCAGAACGGCGAAGCTGGCCGACAGGCTATCCTTACCGGCATCCGCCGGCGTCTCGCGCAGGATGCCGAGGCCCGAACCGGGCACGATACGCAGCGCGTCTTTGCCGCCTTCGACCACCAAATCATAGCAGCGGTAGCCAAGCAGGGTGAAGTTGCCCTCGACGATCCACTGAAGGAACGCGCGGTCTTCGACGGTCTGCGCCGCATCCTGGGGCGGTGGGTTTTGCTCGACCTCCGCCGCCACGCCCACCAGCCGATGCTGCATGCGCCGCCAGTCGTCGACCGCGCTGCGCACGTCGCCCAGCGTACGCAGCAGTCCTTCGTGCAGGGCAGTGAGACAAGCCGCGTCGGTGCGCCGATCGACCTCGGCGTGTACGACCGATTCGTAGCGCCCGTCGCCGGCAGCGCTCGGAGCCAGCAGGTCGGTCAGCCGGCCGGCGGCGTCGCGACGCACGCTCATCACCGGATGTACGATCAGGTGCAGCGTCAGGCCCTGACGATTCACTTCCATGGTGATCGAATCGACCAGGAACGGCATGTCGTCGTTGACGATCTCGATCACCGTGTGAGTCGATTGCCAGCCGTGCTCTTCGAGCGTGGGGTTGTAAACGCGCAGCCGTGCCGTGCCGCTCACATGACGCTGCATGAAGTGCCAATGGCTGAGCGCGGCGCCGTATAGATCTGCGATCGAGCGCTCCGCCAGATCCTCGGGATCGACCTGGCTGAAATACCGCGCGACGAAATCGACGGCCGCCGCGACCTGCTCCGAACCGACTTTCTGCCTGACCAAAGCGAGCACACCTTCGATCAGCTCGCTCTTGGGCGCGTCCTGGGTGTGCATCGGACTCCT
>CAWGHV010000021.1:0-32126 GCA_963822375.1 uncultured beta proteobacterium
TGGGTGCGGTGCTCCCGCTTCATGGGCCCGCCGGCGGTCGCCGACCTGTCCATTCAAATCGGCGGGCATCGCGAGCCCGGCAGGAGCAACCGCCGACCCAGTTATGATATCGCTTTTTGATTGCAATTGACGGCAGAAAATGATAGCACTGCACATGAAGGCCAAGCACCGGAAGACCCTGGAGGCTGTTTTCGCCAAACCGATCCGAGGCGGGATCGTGTTTGCCGAGATCGAGGCGCTGGTGATGGCATTGGGTGGCGCGGTGCGTGAGGGCGAAGGCTCGCGCGTCGCGTTCGAATTAAACGGCCTGCGCGCCTATCTCCGTCGTCCGCATCCGGGCAAGGATGCGAGGAAGTATCAAGTGGAATTGGTGCGCGATTGGCTCGAAGCGTTGGAGATTTCACCATGAACAACACGATGACCTATCAAGGCTATACCGCCCGCGTCGAATTCGATCCACGCGATAGTGTCTTCGTCGGGCGCGTTCTTGGCATCGAAGACAGCATCACCTTCCATGGCGAGACGGTGAGCGAGTTGACCGCCGATTTCCATGCGGCCATGGATCACTACCTCGCCGATTGCGCCGCGACCGAGCGGGTGCCCGAAAAGCCGTACTCCGGCAGGCTGATGTTGCGCATTCCGCCCGAGGTCCATGCCCACGCCGCGATCGCCGCCGAGGCGCATGGAAAGAGCCTCAATCAGTGGGCGGCGGAGGTGTTGGCGAAGGCGAGCTGAGTCCGCTCACCCCTCGCTCGCGTCACGGCAGTTTGCCCGCTGCGACCATGCGATTGACAAGTACAGGGCGCGAGATCCAGATGGTCATGTCGTCGAAGTTGGCTGCTGCCGGGCCGCCTTGGTAGGTCTTGTCGAAGCTCCCGTTATCCCCGTCCGGCATGGTGTTCGGACCCGCGGATAAAATGACGGCGACAGGGTGCTCACCGGACGAGCCGGAGGCGATGGTGAGCAGCGTACCGGCGCTGTCCTTCACTTCCAAGTTGTCAGAGAACCCGCTGCTTAGGGCGAATGTCTGGGCGTAGGTGCGATCCACACGGTATCGCCAGTCGCCGAGCCGTGGGCTGCTTGCCGTCGTACGGAAAGACCCCCAAGCATCGTGCGGACTGACGCCTAACGTCCGCCAAGGCAAGAAGCCCTCCGAAACTGGTGCCGCGCTGCAAGGGGCGTTCTCCTCACCATACCCTGCGGCGGTTGGGTCATCGTCGGTATCCGGGCAAGGCAGCCTGCCGTTGATGAGCGCAAAGCCAATCAATGCCTCACGGATTTCTTCGAGGGCGCGCCCGGTCTCCTGTGCGCGGCGTGCCTGCACTTGCGCCGAGAGCGGCATCATCAATCCGCCGAGCAACACGCCGACGATCAGCACTACCAGCGCGATTTCGATCAGCGTGAAACCGGCGCTGGCGCGGCGCCTCGATAATATGCAGTGGCGCTGCCTCATGGCAGATTGCGCGTCGCGCTGCCAACGCTCAGCGTGGCGCTTGACTGGTCGATACTGAGGTCGTAGCTGGCAATCGAAAACCAACCGTTGTCCTTGAGAACATCTTCGACGTCGATACCTACAAGGACAGGGAATGTCAGATCCAAGTAAGGGACCTTGCCGCTGGTCGCCGCGGAATCCTGCTGTCCGTCGTTGTCGGTATCGGCCCAGGGAAACAGTCCGCCGTGCGCAGCCGAATAGTCGAGCAACGGCTGTGCGATGGGTACGGGTTGAAGCCGGCCGGCGATTTCCGCGACGATACGCGGGGAGACCTTCGCGAACAGTTCGTCGCGCGAGACTGAGAGCAGGCGGTCGTTGAATACAGCACTCGGCTGCGCATCCTCGAAATCATTGGCAATCGCGTCCGCGTTGCGTCCCTCCAGGTAGTCCGCGGCCGAGTTGCCTGGCCGGCCCGCTTGCCCAGCCAAGGGGGAGCCCGGTGCGATGATGACGGCGGCGATGCTGCCTTGTGCGCCGACGCTAAGCAGACCCGCTGAACTACTGTTGCACCGGTTGCGCAGAGGCGAAGTCCCGCAGAGAGCAGGATAGCGCGTACCACAGCCGCTCGCCCGTGCCGTCGCGTAGGTCGGGAATGCCAAGCGTGCGCCAAGGAAGTCGGCCAATGTAAGACGGGCATTGTGCTCCAGCATGGTAGGGCGCTGGACAGGATGCCGGTGCTCCCACTGAGTCGGCACTGCCATCGTTGTCGATGTCAGGGCAGGGCAGGCTGCCGGGGCGGGCCAGGTCGATTACCGCACGCCCGATCAGTGCTGCTTTTGCCTGTGCCAGTGCGTCGGCCGTCGCGGAGTCTCGCGCGTTTTTCGAGCTCGCGGAGGCGAGCTGCCCGACGAAGATCGATATCGCGACCAAGCCCAGGATCGCCACCAGCGCGATGAGTGCGTAGCCGGGTTGGCGGTGCCGAGCGCGCATGACGATCGTGCCTAGCGCGGGGTTACCTGAACCGAACCGGCGCCCAATCCGGTGCTACGCTCGAGCGTTGCCCGATTGATGCTCTCGCCCACCCGCAGCGAGGCTGGGCGGTCGTCCCCGGCGAGGACGGTCACGCGTCCGCTCTCGGCGGGATCGACTATCGCCGCGATGCCGGCGCTGCGTTCGCTGCCCCGATGCGGGGCGCCGTTGACCCACACGGTGGTGCGGCCGCCCGGGCCGCGCACGACGCCGTCGACGGACAGTGTGGCGCCCTCGACGCGCTTGACCTCGCGCACCTTCTGCCCGCGCAGCCGATCCAGCTCGGCGCGCTGCTGCGGGGTGAAGAACAGGCGCCCGAGCGGTTCCGCCGCCGAGGTGGCAGCGGCGGCAACGGTGAAGCCGGCGGCGAGCGCGGCGACGAGCAGGCCGTGGCCCGTGTGGCGGCTACGCATTCGGCTTGCGCTCATGGATGGTGATCCAATCGACCAGGCAATCGGCCTTGAGCTGCGGTTGCGCCGCCATGCCGTTGTCCTCGACTGCGGCGGCCCTCTGTATCCGGCATTCCCGGGCCCGCACGAAGGCGGGTGCCGACGTGCGCATGGCGTCGAGGAAGCCGAGGAGATCGCCTTCGTGGAGCAACTGCATGTCCAGGCGCATGGTGCTCACCAGGAAGTCGAAGCTGCCGCTGCTGCCCGGCGCGGTCGCGGCGTCCACGGTGCGCTGGGGCGCGAATTCGTATTGTAGATCGTGGAGTTTCAGGCTGCCGCGCAGTTGGCGGATGCGCTCGACCCATACCAGACGCTGCTCGGGACCGACGATGCCGCGCGCGCGCAGTTCGGCGAAGCGGGCGATTTTCTGCTTGATCTCGGTTTCCTCGTTGCGGGCGCGTCTGAGCATGGTATCCAACTCGTTGTAGCGCAGGTTGGCGCTGCGATAAGCCTCCTGCTGCGACTTGAGCCAGCGGTCCGACGCCAGCACGGCGGCGACGCCGATCGCGATCATCAGCAGCGCCGCGACCAGCCCCCACCGTATGCGCCTCAGATCCTGTGCCGTCAGCATGTCGCGGTCACCTCAAAGCTTGTAGCTCACTTGCAAGCTGAAGCGCGGCGACTCACGCGTCTCGCGCGAATCCACGCCGCCGCGCAGCAAAGTACCGGATTGGAAGTCCACCGGCTGACGCAGCACTTTGACTTGCAGTTGCGGGTTTTGCCGCAAGCTGGCGACCAGCGCGTCCACCGTGTCGATCTGGCCGCGCTGGTCGAGCGCTAGCGCGGCCGGCAGCTCGCCCGAGACCACCGCGACGCCGAACATGGCGGCGGGCTCGGCGCCCTCGCGCGGACCCGCGGCCGCGACGCGCCGCTCGGCGGCGGAAGACGACACCTCCTCGGGGGTGGCGGTGAGCAGCCATTCGATGCTGTCGACCTCTATCTCCGGCATGCGATCGAGGGTGCGGCTGATTTCCGCCAGAAGAGCATCGGGAGCGGCGCTGCGGCGCTCGACTTCGCCGTAGCGGGCGATCACGCCGCGCAGGTTGTCGAGCGACGTAGGCATGGCGGGCAGCGACTTGAGCAGTGCGCGGTAGCTTTGCTCATGGGTCTGGGTCTGCGCCAGTTTGAGCGCGGTGTCCTGGCGCAGTTGGCCCGCGTCGACCAATTGCTTGGCGGAAAAAAGCAGACATCCGAGCATCGCCACGGCGCCGACCGCGGTCATCGTGGAGCGCGCCTGCCAGAGCTGGAAATTGCGCCGCTCCGGTGCCGGCGCAAATTGCAAATCCGGCGGTTTCTGTGCGAGCAGATGCAGGTATAGCGGGTCGGCGATGAAGTCCTCGATCGGGCGCTTGAGCCCGCAAGCTTGCGCTACGCTTGGCAGGTCAACCAGGTCGAAGCGCAGCTCTTCGCTGCTGCGGCAGCTTTCCGCGAAGGTGGTCTGCCAGCTCGGGTGGGTGAGAACCAGCGTAGGCAGCTGGGCGCTGCGCGCCACCAGGCGCTGACTGATCAAGTACTGATGAAGCTTGGCGGCTTCCGTGCCGCAGGCCTGTGCTGCGTCTTGGACGTTGCTCAGCGGAATCGGCGTCAGCCTGCTGAAACGGGCGCGGCCGCCCGCGAAGAATATCTGACGCACGCCGGCACGGCCGATGGACAGCAGCAGCAGGCGCTCGGCCTTGACATTCAGGCGGCCGACCAGTTGCTCGGCGACGAACGGCACCGTGTACAGCCCGCCGATCTGGGCTTCGGCGCTACGCGTCGCGGCCAGCCAAGGTTCGAAGAACTGCGGCCGGTTGAGTGCGAGGAACAGCACGTGCTCGTCGCGCCGTCCGCTCTTCTCCCGGCCGAGCGACTGAGTCGCGGCGTAAGGCGAACCATAGTAAAGCTGACTGAGTTTGCGTTGCAGCATGGCCTCGCGGTCGGCGCCGCGAACGAAAGGCACCGTTTCGGCCACGAAACCTTCCTCGGCAACGTCGGCGAGCAGATAGAAGAGGCTCGACGGGTGCTGGGCCAGATAGTCGGCAAATGGCGTGACATTCTCCGCCGTGGCGGCGAGGCGCAGTTCCTCGCGCAACGAGCCGTTGCGCCAATAGCTGGCGCTCACGGTCGTCGAATCGATCTGGATCAGGCGGCGTTGCGGCATGGCCTCGGGGTCATCCCAGCGCTGGCGGCAAGGATACGGCGTTGCATGTGAGATGCCTCATGGATTCCGGTCTGCGCGGAAATGATCCAAAACCCGGCGACACGCTGGTGGCTGCGCGGGCGCGGTCTTGTAGGAGCTGCGTCCTCGCCGCGAATCGGCGCCCCGCCGTGCGAAGGCCATCATCGCGGCCGGGAGGCCGCTCCCACAAGTTTGTCGTCCCCGCGCAGGAGGGGACCCACAGGGCGTCATGGATTGCGCTCCCCGCCTCCGCGAGGGAGAGGCTGTATCCGTCTCGCTCACTGCTTCAGTCCTCCTCAAAACTTGAACTTGGTGATCACGTCATAGATCGGCCCCATCACGGCGAGCATGACCGAGAGCATGGCGATGCCGAGAAACAGCGTCAAGCCGACTTCGATGACCGGTTGGATGCGGGCGATCGACTCGCGCACATCGCGATCGTAAAAGTAGGCGACGTTGAGCATCGCCGTGTCGAGCCCGCCGGTGCTCTCGCCAACGCGCAGCATGCGTATCACCAGCGGCGGGAACAGGCCGGTGTTCTGGAACGCGCTGGTGACGTTCTGCCCCTCGGCGATGAGGAGTCCGGCACGCTGCAAACCGTCGCGGATGACCAAATTGCCCACCACGTCCTCGGTCGCGCGCACGGTGTCGAGCACCGGTATGCCGGAGCGGTACATCATGGCGAACACGCTGGCGAAGCGGGTGAGGATGATTCTGCGCAGGATCGGGCCTACGCCCGGCAGCGAGAGTTTGAAGTTGTCCCAGCGGTAGCGCATGTTGCGGTCGATCTTGACCAGAACCGCCAGCACGATGCCGCAGAGCAGCGGCAGGCCGAGCACCAGGTACCAGTAGTTGCGCAGGATGTCGGAGGCGCCGATCATGATCCGCGTCTGCAGCGGCAGCGTCTGCCCCATGTTGCGGATGAACTGCGCCATCTGCGGTACCAGATAGACGAAGAGAAAGATGATGACACCGAAGACGACGGTGCCGACCAGCGCCGGGTAGGTGAGCAGCTTCTTGGTCTGCGCGATCAGTTCGTCCTCCCACTTCAGCGACTCGGTGAGGCTCTTCAGGACCTCCGGCAGATTGCCCGTATCTTCGCCGGCGCGGATCAGGCTGCAGAACACCTGACCGAAGACCCGCGGGTGCTCGCTCATCGCCTGAGACAGGGTGCGCCCGCCGTCGATGCTCTCGATCAGGCTGGCGACGATCTCGCGGAAATCGCGCGTCGGCCAGCGTGTCGCGCAGGTCGGTCAGGCTCTCCAGGATCGGCACGCCGGCGCGGGTCAGCTGCTCCAGGTGAAAGCAGAAGTTGATGACCTCGCGCCGCGGCACGGCGGTCGCTGAGCAGGTAGGACGCTGGGCTTGACCGGCTGCGCCGTTGACGAAGTCGAGGTCCATGCGCCTCAGGCGCATCTCCAGGTCGACCAGGTTGATCGCGTCGATGCGGCCGAGTGACGATCCGGCCGCGGGCGGTTCATCGCCTTGTAGGAATAGACGGCCACTGCCCCTTCCCTAGCTCATGCGCTCGGTCAGGTCGACCACACGCGCCGAGTTCGTCGAGCGAGGTAGAACCATCGAGGACGCGGCGCACGCCGTCTTCGGCCAGGGTGCGGAAGCCCTTGGCCAGCGCGGCATTGCGGATCTCGCGCGCGGTGGCGCGGCGCGCGATCAGCTCGTCGAGGTCGGCGTCCATGCGCAGCAGCTCCATGATCGCCAGTCGGCCGCGGTAGCCCTGGAAGTCGCAGTGGTCGCAGCCGACCGGCCGGTACAGCGTCGGCGCCGGCTCGTTGGCGGGAATGCCGAGCAGGCGCCGCTCGTGCGGCGTCGGCGTCGTGCGGCCGCCGGCAGTGCGGGCACAGGCGGCGCACCAGCCGCTGCGCGACGATGCCGATGATGTTGCCGGCCATGATGTCCGGCAGGATGCCGATGTCGAGCAGGCGCGGGATCACGCCGATCGCCGAGTTGGTGTGCAGCGTCGAGTACACCTGGTGGCCGGTCATGGCGGCGCGAAACGCCATTTCGGCGGTGTCGGCGTCGCGGATCTCGCCGACCAGGATGACGTCCGGGTCCTGGCGCATCATCGAGCGCACGCCGTTGGCGAAGTCGAGCTTGGCGGCTTCGGCCACCGAGGTCTGGCGGACCATGGTCATCGGATACTCGACCGGATCCTCGAGGGTCATGATGTTGATGCCCTCGGAATTGATGTGGTTGAGTACCGAGTACAGCGTCGTGGTCTTGCCGCTGCCGGTCGGCCCGGTCACCAGGATGATGCCTTCCGGACGCGCGATCATCAGCTTGAGCATGTCGAGCTGGTCGCTCGTGCCAGGCCGAGTTCGTCGAGCGGCACCAGGCCCTTCTGGCGGTCGAGGATGCGCAGGACGATGTTTTCGCCGTGTATCGTCGGCTGGGCCGAGACGCGGAAATCGACCGAGCCGCCCGCTGATGTTCAGCGATATGCGTCCGTCCTGCGGCGCGCGCGTCTCGGCGATGTTCATGTTGCTCATCACCTTGATGCGCACCGCCATCGCCGGCCAGTAGGACTTGTGCAGCGCGCGGATCTGGCGCAGCATGCCGTCGATGCGGTAGCGGATGCGCAGGAAGTTCTGCTCCGGCTCGAAGTGGATGTCGGAGGCATCGCGCTTGACCGCGTCGGTGAGCAGGGCGTCGATCAGGCGCACCACCGGCTGGCTGTATTCGTCGGTCGAGGCGGCCAGGCTCGCGGTAGTCGACTTCGCCGGTCTCGATCTCGTGCAGGATGCCGTCGATCGACAGCTCGTGGCCGTAGTACTGGTCGATGGCGCGGGCGATTTCCGATTCGCCGGCGAGCACGCGTGTCGATCTCGATGTCCTCGTGCAGCAGGGCGCGCAGCTTGTCGAGCGCGACGATGTCGTTGACGTCGGCGATGGCGACGGTCAGGCGCCGCTGCTGCGCGTCGAAGTCCAGCGGCAGCAGGCGGTGGCGCTTGGCCAGCTCGCGCGGCACCAGCCGCAGCGCCGCCGGGTCGACGATCGCGTCGCGAGAGGTCGACGCTCTGCTTGCCCAGGCTCTCCGACAGCGCGTCGCGCAGCGTCGCCTCGGAGACGAAGCCGAGCGCGACCAGCAGCCTGCCGACCGGCTGGTTCGACTTGGTCTGTTCCAGCAGCGCGATGCGCAGCTGGTCTTCGCTGATGACGCCCTGGGCGATCAGGATCTGGCCGAGCGGGCGGCGGTGCGGCTGGGGCGAGAGTTCAGGCGGCTTGACTTGCGCTCGCATGGCGGCCTCGGTTATTGCTGCAGGTCCGCGATGCGCGCGGCGACTTGCGCCCGGTCGAACGCCGCCGGACGTGCCTCCGCGGCGACGAGCGCCTGCTGGTAGTGCTGCAACGCTAGCTTCGGCTGGCGCAACTGGTCCAGGCTCACGGCGAGGTTGAACGAATAGTCGGGGTTGTCCGCATCGCCGGTGTGGGCGCGAAAGTAGGCCTGTTGCGCTTCGCCCCAGCGGCCTTGTTTTGCATATAGATTGCCCAGAGCGAAATGGGCCGAATGGGCGCCGGGCTGCGTTGACAGCGTCGTCTTGAGCCGGCTCTCCGCCAGCGTGGGATCGGTCTGTCCGCGCAGGGCAACCAGGCCGGCCAGTGCGTATGCGTCGGTGGGGTCGGCTTCCAGGGCGCGGGCGTGGTAGGCATCGGCCGCTTCGGGCCGGCCCTCGCGCAGACTGATGGCGGCCAGTCCGTGAAGTGCGTCGGCCTGCCGCGGATTGCGCCGCAGCGCCTGCTCGTAAGCGGTGCGCGCGGCGGCCAGATCGCCGCTCAGGTAATTCTCGTAGGCACGCGCGATGTCGGGGCTGACCGCCAGCCGTGGGCCGCCGGGCTTGATCGGGATGGCTGGCTCCTGCGGTGCGGCAGCGAGCGCTTCGCCGGCTAGCCGGTCCCGCGTTGTCGTACGCCTTGCCGCGTCGGCGCTGGGGCGCCGCGTCGTCGTACCCGGCGGTTGCCGCGGCAGCGCCCGGACGCTCGGCGCGGCGCCCGGGTCGGGACCGGCAGAGGCTGCGGCGGTGGCCACGGGTGGCGCTTCCGGAGTCGAAGGCTGGGGCGCAGGTGCTTCGGTGGCCGATGCAGCGGCCGGGGGTGCAGGCGGCGCCGGACTGCCCGCGGCGGGTGGCGGCTCGATGATCGGCGTTGCCGGCGCCACCGCGAGAGGCGGCGGCGCAAGCGAACTGGCGGACTGCTGCAACTGCCACCAGAACAAGGCGCCAAGCGCGATGATGGCAAACAAGGTCAAGCCGCCCACGGTCCAGTAGAAGCCTGCGCGAGTGGGCGCGGCCTTCACCTCGAAGACCTTGCGCACCGTGGCACGCTCGCGGTCCTCCGGCGCGCCGGCGAATTTGAAATCGTCCGCGTCGGCGGAGTCGCCGCGCCGGTGCTCGGAAAGGTCATCGTCGAGCAGATCGATCTTGCTCTGCAGATCGGGCGGTAGCGCCGAATCCGCCGCGCCGGAAGCGGCGGGCTCCATGCGTCCGGCGGGTTCCTCGGCGTCGAGTTCCAGGTCGAGCGGGCGCGTGCCCGCCTCGGCTTGGCGCTTGGCCTGTTCCGCCTTCTTCAGTGCGTCCATGAGCAGGCTCATGGCAAGTTCGCCGCTGCCCCAGGAGCATTCACCGCGCCGAACCTCCGAGTCCGAGATTCTCCCGGGCGGGGCCCGGGTTATTGTCGAAGAAGTCCTTGTTCGGCAACTGACCACGCAACCCGCGGTAGTCGCCGAAGATGCTGGTATCGCGGATGATCACCGGGCGCAGAAAGACTACCAGCTCGGTCTTGCGGCTCGTCTCGTTGCGCTGGGTGAACAGGTCGCCGATGCCGGGGATGCGCGACATCCCGGGAACGGCATCGGTCCGATAGTCGATTTCGTCTTGCATCAGGCCGCCGAGCACGGCGATGTCGCTGTTGGCGACTCGCATCACCGACTCCATCTCGCGCGTCTCTATTTCCGGGACGAGGTTTTGCAGTCCGGCAGGGATGCTGGGGTTCGGGTCCTGCTTCGTCCCGGAGATGCGCGAGATGGTCGGGCGCACGTTGAGGATGACCGAGTCGCTCTCGCCGATCTGTGGCGTGACGCTCATGACCAAACCGACAGAAACGGACTGTGGTGTGGTCGTCACCGTCGTCAGCGTGCCCGCATTCGCCTGTTGGCTGGTATCGGCCTTGACGGTGAAGAAGACGACGTTGTTGACGACCTTGAGCAGCGCGGTTTGATTGTTGAGCACCGAAAGCTTCGGGCTCGATAACACCTTGACGTTGCCGAACGCTTCGAGCAGTTTCACCGCGGCGGTGAAGCCGCCGTTGCGGAACGCCGCATTGAATACGGTATTGGCAACGTTGGACGGTAGCGTCGAGGTGACATTGGCGAAGCTGCCGTCGGGAAGTACGG
Organism: uncultured beta proteobacterium; assembly: GCA_963822375.1. Classification (GTDB taxonomy): domain Bacteria; phylum Pseudomonadota; class Gammaproteobacteria; order Burkholderiales; family Rhodocyclaceae; genus CAWGHV01. Next base: position 10,476 of record CAWGHV010000021.1, read on the forward strand.
TGGGTGTTCGCGCGCCCTGGCCGATCGCGAACTGGCTGCCGCGGTTCCTCAGGTACTGCCAGTCGATGCCTTGTTGATAGTTGTCGGACAGGCGCACCTCGGCGATGGTGGCTTCGATCAGCACCTGGCGCTTCGAGCTGGCCGTGACTTGGTCGAGAAACTCCTGAACTTTCTCGTGCTGGCGCGATGTGGCCCGCACATTGATGACGCCGGTCTCGGGGTGGATGATGACCGCGGCGGCCTCGCGAAAGGTGTTGCGGCGTACGACGGTCTTGCCGCTCTCTTCCAGCGTTCCCGGGGTTGGCTGGCCGGCAATCGGTGGCGACGTTTGCCCTGCGCGCTTCGGTCCGCCGGACGAGTAGGGTTGCGCCGCGTCTCCCGTCGTCAATTGCGTATCGTCGCGTTCGATGATGGTTTCGCTGGTGCCCTCGGGCAGGATCTTGTCGGTTTCGCGCAGCAGATCCTTGATGTTCTTCTCCAGCGACTCCCAGAAGCGGTTGCGGCCGCTGATCTTCACTTCGGTCTCCGACGTATTGCCGCCGCCGGCGGTCGTCGTCGTGCCGGTCGCCGCCGTGCCTCCCGTGCTGGCGATTTGGGTGTTGATGGATACCGTGCCGCTGACGTCACGCGAAAGGTTCACGTAGTTGACCTTGTACGTGCGCAAGAAGGGCGAGTCGGGCATGACCCCCAGATTGGGGCCGTCGAGCTCGAAGCGCATGTCCACCTGCTTGGCGATGCGCGTGAGCAGTTGCGGCAGCGTCTGGTCGATGGCGTTGAGGGTGACCGTACCGGCGATGCCGGGATGGACATCGACGTTGAGCTTGGCGTCGCGCGCCAGCGCGAAAAGCAACTCCTGCACCCGTACGTTATTGACGACGACGCTGTAGGTCTCCTGCTTCGGTGTCGGCCGAGGAGGCGGCAGGGCGATACTTTGCTGGACCGGTGGCGGGATCGCGCCGACCGGCGCCGGTATGTTCTCTTCGCGTATATGGGCGGGCGAAGGCGGGAGCACCGGTGCCGAGGTGCAGGCAGCGACTAACAGGAGGACCGGCGTTAGCGGCAGGAGCCGCAGCGATCGCATCGTCTGAAGTGGTCGCCGCAGCGCGACTGAACCTACCGCCAGCGCGGATGTTCGTTTCATTGTCTGTGCCGGAGCGCCTCGAGCCTGCGATTGAGCCATGATAGCACACCAAATTGTCAGGGCAACTTAATGATTTTACTGAACAAAGACAACTACGAAGGCATTCGCCCAAGGGCGCCGACGCGGGACGACAGGCTCTCTGGAGGGGCGCCGAACGGGCCCGACACCGCGGCCGGCGCCGGTTGCGCGGCCGATGTGGGCGCGTGCGTTGCCCGCAGCGACGAGACCGCCATGCCGCTGGCCAACGCCAGCGCGGCAATGCCGCTCGCGAGTGCCCAAGACCGCCAGCGCGGCGGCTGGGCGAGCCCGGCGTCGCGGATCGCGGCCCGCACCAGGCGCGGCGTTACCTCATGCTGGTCGAGCGCATAGGCAGCGAGCAGCGCTTTGTCGGCGATGATGTTGAGGCGCCGGGTCAGTCCGCCCGACGCCCGTGCCATCAAGCGTATCGCTGCCGGCTTGAATAGGCTGGGACCGCGATAGCCGGCGGCGCGCATGCGGAAACCGATGTAGGCCGTGACGTCGGCAGGCGTCAACGGGTCGAGGGTGAAATGCTGGGTGATGCGGTCCTTGAGCTGGCGCATGCGTGGCGGCCGAGTATCTCGTTCAGCTCGGGCTGGCCGAACAGCACGATCTGCAGCAGCTTGTGGCGCTGGGTCTCGAGGTTGGAAAGCAGGCGGATCTGTTCCAGCGTCTCGGGCGGCATGGCGTGCGCTTCGTCGATCAGCAGCACGACGTGCCGGCCCTCGGCGTAGAGGCCGATCAGATGCTGCAGCAGCGCACGTATGACCGCCGTCGAACGCTCCTGCGCCACCTCGAGGCCGAGTTCGTCGACGATGGCGTACAGGATCTCGTCGCGCGACAGCGTCGGATTGGCGAGGTAGATGGTATCGACGTGCTCCGGCAGCCGCTCCATCAGCATGCGGCACAGCATGGTCTTGCCGCTGCCGACTTCGCCGCTCACCTTGACGATGCCCTCGTCATGGGTGATGGCGTAGATCAGCGCTTCCAGCGTCGCACCGCGGTTGCCGCCGGCGAAGAAGAACTCGGTGTGCGGCGTGATGCGAAATGGCGCCTCGTTGAGGCCGAAATGCTCGAGGTACATGCGTGTGATCGGATAGAAATCAGTCCTGGCGGTCGCCGCCGCCCGGCGTGGCGATTTCTCGCGCCAGTGTTTCCATGCGGTTGTACAGCGTGCGTGCGGTTGATGCCGAGCAGGCGCGCGGCCTGGCTGACGTTGCCGTGGGTCAGGCGCAGCGCCGCATCGATGTAGGCTTGCTCCCACAGGTGCAGGGTTTCGTCGAGGCTGAACTGGTCGCGTTTCCTCAGATGTCGCATCGCCAGCGATCCAGCTCACCCGCCGTCCGCGGCGGGTCCAGATGCTCGGGCTGCCGACTCGTCGAGCAGGTCGAGTTCGGCTTCCAGCTCCGCGCGCCCGACATTTCGGCCGGCATACTTGGCGATGAGCCGGATCACGATGTTGCGCAGTTCGCGCACGTTGCCGGGGAACGCGTAGCCGAGCCACAGGGCGCGAGCCTGCGGTCGTCAGGTCGAACGGCGCGGCTGCTGCGCTTGCGCGGCAAAGCGCGGCGGAAGTGATCGAGCAGCAAGATGCTGGTCGTCGCCCATTTCGCGCAGCGGCGGCACGCTGATGGTGAAGACCGACAGCCGGTGGTAGAGGTCGGCGCGGAAACGCCCGGCCTTAACTTCCTTGCGCAGGTCGCGGTTGGTGGCCGCGATCACACGCGCGCGCGAAATTCGCGTGCTGGGTTTCGCCGACGCGCTGGAACTCGCCGTTCTCCAGCACGCGCAGCAGCTTGGCCTGCAGCTCCAGCGGCAGCTCGCCGATTTCGTCGAGGAACAGCGTGCCGTCGCCGGCATCCTCGAAGTAGCCCGCCTTGGCGCCGGTGGCGCCGGTGAAGGCGCCCTTGGCGTAGCCGAACAGGGTCGGCTCGACCAAGCGGGCGAGATCGCCGCGCAGTTGAGCGCGAGATACGGCTTGTCGCGGCGCGCCGCCAGCGAGGTGCAGGCAACTGCGCGCGACGATTTCCTTGCCGCTGCCGGATTCGCCTTCGATCAGCACCGGAAACGGCGAATCCGCGTACTGCCGGATCTGCGCGCGCAGCTTCTGCATCGCCGGGCTGTCGCCGATCAGGCCGCTCGGGGGTTCGGCGGTCTCCGCGCTCGGACGATCGAAATCATGCGAAAGACAGCACACGCAGCAGCGTGCTTCGAAGCTCCGCCGGCTCGGCCGGCTTGGCGATGAATTCGATCGCACCCAGGGCGCGCGCATGGCGCGCGTTGTCCGCATCGCTCTGGCCGGAGAGGACGACGATGCGCATGCGCGGCGCGTGGTTGAGCAGGTCGGAGATCAAGGCGAAGCCCTCGTCCGGGCGGTGGGTGAGCGGCGGCAGGCCCAGATCGACCAAGGCGATCCGCGGCGGGTTGGCCATCGCGCGCACGCGCGCGATGCACTCGCCGCGCGTGGCCGCGGTGAGTATGTCGAAATCCTGGCCGAGCAGGTAGGCGAGCGTTTCGATGATGAGCGGGTCGTCATCGACGAGGATGAGCGTCGGCCGGGCATTCGGTTCGCTTGGCGGGGGCGTCATCGGCGCGCCGTCGCCGCCGCGCGGATTCGGCGCGGATTGATCCACCGTGCTGGGTTGGTGCGGCATCCGCTCATGATAGCGTAAGCCCGCCCGCTCGCGACCCTGGCGCCGCGTGTCGCACGATGAGGCATCAGTCCGCAGCGAGAGCGGCGGCAAGCACATGTTAGACTTGAACATTCAATTCGCGGAAGCGCCCGAAGTGCCGAGCGACAGTCTGGTCAAAATCTCCGACGTCAGCTTTGCCTACGACAGCCGGCCCATCCTCACCGGTATCAACCTGAAAATACCTCGCGGCAAGGTGGTCGCCATCATGGGCGGCAGCGGCTGCGGCAAGACCACGCTGCTGCGCCTGATCGGCGGGCAGCTCAAGCCGCAACGCGGCGAGGTGCGCGGTTGACGGCAAGGTCGGTGCACGCGCTCGATGAGGGCGAGCTGTACGCGCTGCGCCGGCGCATGGGCATGCTGTTCCAGTTCGGCGCGCTGTTCACCGACATGTCCGTGTTCGACAACGTCGCCTTCCAGATGCGCGAGCACACCGATCTGCCGGAGGAGCTGATCCACGACCTGGTGCTGATGAAGCTGCACGCGGTCGGCCTGCGCGGCGCGCATCGCCTGATGCCCGCCGAGCTGTCCGGCGGCATGGCGCGGCGCGTCGCGCTGGCGCGCGCGATCGCGCTCGATCCGATGCTGATCATGTACGACGAGCCGTTCGCCGGGCTCGACCCGATTTCGCTCGGCGTCATCGGCCAGCTGATCCGCAAGCTGAACGACGCGCTCGGCGCGACCTCGATCGTCGTCACCCACGACGTGCAGGAGTCGCTGCAGATCGTCGACTACGTCTATTTCATGTCCGAGGGCGCGATCGTGGCGCAGGGCACGTCCGACGGAGATCCGCGCCTCGGACGATCCGTGCGTGCACCAGTTCGTCTGCGGCGAGGCGGACGGTCCGGTGCCCTTCCACTACCCGGCGCGCGCCCTACGCGCGAGGACTTGCATGGGAGCGCGCCGGTGCTTGACGCCGTCCTCGGCACCGTGCGCGGGCTGGGCCGGCGCGTCGATCGACGCCGTCTGGCGGCTCGGCTTCGCCAGCCGCTTCTTGCGTCATGATGCTGCGCTACTCGGGCACGGCGCTGCGGCGGCTGCGGCTGACCATGCGCGAGATCTACTTCGCCGGCGTGCTGTCGCTGATCATCATCCTGGTGTCCGGCCTGTTCGTCGGCATGGTGCTCGGCCTGCAGGGCTACGAGACGCTGCAGCGCTACGGCTCGACGCGAGGCGCTCGGCGTGCTGGTGGCGCTTGTCGCTGGTGCGCGAACTCGGGCCGGTGGTCGCCGGGCTGCTGTTCGCCAGCCGCGCCGGTTCGGCCATCACCGCCGAAATCGGCCTGATGAAGGCGACCGAGCAGCTCGTCGGCGATGGAGATGATGGCGGTCAATCCGATCGCCCGCGTCGTCGCGCCGCGCTTCTGGGCCGGCGTGATTTCGATGCCGCTGCTGGCCGCGCTGTTCTCGGCGATGGGCATCTTCGGCGGCTATCTGGTCGGCGTGCGTGCTGATCGGCGTCGACGAAGGCTCGTTCTGGTCGCAGATGCAGGCGGCGGTCGATTTCCGCGAGGACATCCTCAACGGCGTGATCAAGAGCCTGGTGTTCGGCATGGCGGTGTCGCTGGATCGCGGTGTTCGAGGGCTACGACGCCGCCGCCGACCGCCGAGGGCGTCTCGGGCGCCACCACGCGCACCGTCGTGACATCCTCGCTGGCGATTCTGGCGCTGGATTTCGTTCTGACCGCATTCATGTTTCGCGGGGCATAACGATCATGAACCGTACGTCACTCGACCTGTGGGTCGGATTTTTCGTCTTGGCCGGCATCGGCGCGCTGCTGTTCCTCGCGCTCAAGGTCGGCAATCTGGCGTGCGTCTCAACGCTGCCGAGACGTATCAGCTCAAGGCCAAGTTTGATAACATCGGCGGCCTGAAGAGTGCGCGCGCCGGTGAAGAGCGCCGGCGTCGTGGTGGGTCGCGTCAGCGGGATCCAGTTCGACCAGCAGGACTACACGGCATTGGTGACGATGAACGTCGATGCCAGCATCCAGTTCCCGCGCGATACCACCGCAACGATCCTCACCTCCGGCTTGCTGGGCGAGCAGTACATCGGGCTCGCCGGCGGCGGCGATACGGAGATTCTGCAAGACGGCGATACGATCAAGCTGACCCAGTCCGCGGTGGTTCTGGAAAATCTGATTAGCCAATTCATGTTCGGCAAAGCGGCCGAGGGGCAGCAGGACAAGCAGTGATGCGGTCGCCCGATCGCGATCGACGGCAACCAAAGAGAAGGGTTTCGGGTGAATGAGATGATTGCGAAACGCATGCGCGATATCGCCGTGGCTACCAGCGCCGCGGCGCTGCTCGGAGGCTGTGCCACCTCGGGCAACCCGCAGGATCCGCTCGAGGGCTACAACCGTGCGATGTATGCGGTCAACGAAGGGCTCGACAAGGTGGCCTTCAAGCCCTTGGCGCAGGGCTACGAAGCCGGCGTCCCGCTGCCGGCGCGCGTCGGCGTGGCGAATTTCTTCTCCAATCTCGGCGACGCCTGGATCGCGGTGAACAATCTCCTGCAGGGCAAACCGGGCGCCGGCTTGAACGACCTCGGCCGGCTCCTGGTCAACTCGACCCTTGGAATCGGGGGGCTGTTCGACGTCGCCTCGGAGATGGGGCTGGAAAAGCACAACGAAGACCTCGGCCAGACCTTCGGCCGCTGGGGCTGGAGTGAAAGCACCTATCTGGTGCTGCCGTTCTTCGGGCCGCGCACGGTGCGAGATTCGCTCGGGCTGGCCGGAGACATGGTGGCCGACGCCCCGCTCGACATCGGCCACGTGCCCACCCGCAACACCGTGCTGGCGACGCGCATCGTGAGCAGCCGCGCCCAGTTGCTGTCGACCGAGCGCATCGTGGATGAAGCCGCGATCGATAAATACGCCTTCATCCGCGATGGCTACCTGCAACGGCGCCGCAGTCTGATCTTCGATGGGCGCCCGCCGCGCGAGGACTTCGACCAGGGCGGCCTGCCGGCGCCGGCGTATGCCTCGCTGTCCAGTATCGTTGAGGATACGGACGGTGACACGGGCGACGCCGGGCTCGTCAGCGAGCAAGCTGCCGAAGACGTTAACCCCGAGGACGCAGAGAAAAACCAGATCGTCGGGCCGTCCGCGGCCGCCGACGACACCGATCCTTGATCCACGCTCCTTGACAGGAGGTTAGCGACCATGATGGGAAGATTTTTCGCGGCCTTGGCCGCACTGTTTTTCGTGCTGCCGGCTACCGGCGTCGCGCAGGAATCGGCGCCGGACGCCCTGGTGAAGAACGTCACCAACGATGTCCTGAACATCGTCCGTCAGGACAAGGAAATTCAATCCGGAAGTACCCAGCGCGCGGTCGAGCTGGTCCAGGAGAAGGTGCTGCCGCACTTCAATTTTTCGCGCATGACGGCGCTCGCGGTCGGCCGCGACTGGCGCCAGGCGACGCCGGAGCAGAAGAAGACGCTGACCGAGGAGTTCCGCACGCTGCTCGTGCGCACCTACTCCAATGCCCTGACCGAGTACAAGAATCAGACGATCGACTTCAGGCCCACTCGCATGCAACCCGGCGACACCGACGTCACCGTGCGCAGCGAGGTCAAGCAGCCCGGCGCGCAGCCGATCGGCATCGACTACGCGATCGAGAAAGGCAGCGACGGCTGGAAGGTCTATGACGTGGTGGTCGGCGGCGTGAGCCTGGTGACCAACTATCGCGAATCCTTCGCCGCCGAGGTTCGCAACGGCGGCATCGACGGCCTGATCAAGTCGCTACAAAGCAAGAACAGCGGCGGCACGGCGCCGCGCGCCGCGAAGCAGTGATCAGCGACGCCGGCGATCGCCTGGAAGTCTCCGGCGCCATGACCTTCGCCGCCGCCGTCGCGCTGCTCGAACAGGGCTGCGGTCTGCTCAAGGATAAGGATACGCAGGCTGTCTTCGACCTGCAGAGCGTGCGTGAAGTGGACTCTACCGGTTTGGCATTGGTTTTCGCCTGGCAGCGTGCCGCCGGCGCCGCAGGCAAGAGCATCCGTATCGTCAACCCGCCGCAGAATCTGGTCAGTCTCGCGGAACTTTACGGGGTCACCGAGTTTCTTCCGCTTTCCTGAAGCTCCCCATTCCATGATTTTGGTAACAACTCGCACCTGTTGAGTTCGGTTCCGGCAATCCGGGTCCATAACGTCGAGAAACGCTTCGGCGCCGTGCAGGCGCTCGCCGGCGTCGATCTGGAAGTCATGCCGGGTGAGTTCTTCGGCTTGCTCGGACCCAACGGCGCCGGCAAGACGACGCTGATCAGCGCGCTCGCCGGCCTGGTGCGTGCGGACCGGGGCTCGCTGTCTATCCTCGGCCACGACGTCGGCCGCGACTACCGCAATGCCCGGCGCAAGCTGGGCGTCGTGCCGCAGGAGCTGGTCTTCGATCCGTTCTTCACCGTGCGCGAGACGCTGCGAATCCAGTCCGGGTACTTCGGTCTGCGCGACAATCGCGCCTGGATCGACGAAATCATCGAAGCGCTCGACCTCACCGCGAAGGCCGACGCCAACATGCGCAGCCTGTCCGGCGGCATGAAGCGGCGCGTGCTGGTGGCGCAGGCGCTGGTGCATCGCCCGCCGGTGATCGTGCTCGACGAGCCCACCGCCGGCGTCGATGTCGAGCTGCGCCAGGCGCTGTGGCAATTCGTGCGCCGGCTCAACCGGCAGGGCCATACGATCGTGCTGACCACGCACTATCTTGAGGAAGCGGAAACCCTGTGCACCCGCATCGCCATGATGAAACAGGGGCGCATCGTCGCGCTCGATAGCACGGAGAATCTGCTGCGCCGGATCGCCGGACACACTCTGCGCTTGCGCCTGGCGGCGGACGCCGCGCTACCCCTGTCGTTGAAACACCGCGCCGGCAGCGCGCCGGGCGGCTGCCTCGTCTTCGCGCTCGAGCGCTACGAGGAGGTGGAAGACATCCTGCGTGTGCTGCGCGAAACGCGGACCCCGATCGATGACATGGAGCTGGCGCAGCCGGATCTGGAGCAGGTGTTCGTGCAAGTGATGGCGAAGGCATGAGCGGTTTCACCACGCTGCTGTACAAGGAGTTGCTGCGCTTCTGGAAGGTGAGCTTTCAGACCGTCGCGGCGCCGGTGCTGACCGCACTGCTCTACCTGCTGATCTTCTCCCACGTGCTCGAGGCGCACGTGCAGGTCTACGAGCGGTCGTCCTACACGGCGTTCCTGGTGCCGGGGCTGGTCATGATGTCGGTGCTGCAGAACGCCTTCGCCAACAGCTCCTCGTCGCTGATCCAGTCGAAGGTCACCGGCAACATCATTTTCGTGCTGTTGCCGCCGCTGTCAGCTATTGGGATTTCTTCGCCGCCTACGTGCTGGCGGCGGTGGTGCGCGGCCTGACGGTGGGCCTCGGCGTGCTGCTGGTGACGATGTGGTTCGTCGAGCTGCGCTGCGCCGCAGCCGCTGTGGATACTCGCGTTCGCGCTGCTCGGCGGCGCCATCCTGGCGACGCTGGGCATCATCGCCGGCATCTGGGCGGACAAGTTCGATCAGCTGGCGGCGTTCCAGAACTTCATCATCATGCCGCTGACTTTCCTCTCCGGCGTGTTCTACTCGATCCACTCGCTGCCGCGCGTTCTGGCAGCGGGTGTCGCATTTCAACCCGGTGTTCTACATGATCGACGGCTTCCGCTACGGCTTTTTCGGCGTCTCCGATGTCTCGCCCTGGCTGAGCCTGGCGGTGGTCGGCGGCATGCTTTGCGGTGCTGTCTGCGCTCACCCTGTGGCTGCTCAAGCGCGGCTACAAACTGCGCGCGCTGAGCGAATCATGAAGCACATGCTGATGCCCGAGGCCGTCCAGGCCTACATCGCAGCAGAGGTTGCCCTGCGAGCATGTCGGCATGCGCGGCGACGGCCAGCATTTCGAGGCGGTGATCGTCAGCGCGGAGTTTCGCGGCAAGTCGCGCGTGCAGCGGCACCAACTCGTCTATGCCGCGCTGGGCGAGCGCATGCGCGAGGAGATCCACGCGCTGTCGATGCAGACGCTCACGCCGGAGGAGTGGGCGGCGCTTCAGGGCAGGAGAAGCCGGCGCGGCGGGCAGCAGCGATGGATAAGCTGCTGATCGAGGGCGGCGTGCCGCTTGCCGGCGAGGTCGCGCATCTCCGGCGCCAAGAACGCGGCGCTGCCCATCATCTGTGCGCGCGCTGCTCACGCGCGAGCCGCTGCGCTCTGACCAATGTGCCGCACCTGAGCGACGTCGGCACCATGCTGCGAGCTGCTCGGCGCAGATGGGCGTGAGGGTCGACGCGCGAAGGCGACGGCCAGCGCTCGATTCTGGATGCTCCGGCGCTCGACAACCCGGTCGCGCCCTACGAGCTGGTGAAGACCATGCGCGCCTCGATTCTGGTGCTGGGGCCGCTGGTGGCGCGCGTGCGGCGAGGCGCGCGTCTCGCTGCCCGGCGGCTGCGCCATCGGCGCGCGGCCGGTCGATCAGCACATCAAGGGCCTGCAGGCGATGGGCGCCGAGGTCAGCGTCGAGCACGGCTACATCATGCCGCGCGCGCCGCGGCTGCGCGGCGCGCGCCTGTTCACCGACATGGTGACCGTGACCGGCACCGAGAACCTGATGATGGCGGCGTGCCTGGCGCAGGGCGAGACGCGTGATCGAGAACGCGGCGCGCGAGCCCGAGGTGGTCGATCTGGCCAACTGCCTGGTGGCGATGGGCGCGCAGATATCGCGGCGCCGGCACCGACGTGATCCGCATTCACGGCGTGGACGCGCTGCACGGCGCGACGCACCGCGTCATGCCCGACCGCATCGAGACCGGCACCTATCTGTGCGCCGCCGCCGCGACCGGCGGCGAGGTGCGCCTGACCGGCACCTCGCCGGCTATCTCGACGCGGTGATCGACAAGCTGCGGGAGGCCGGCTGCGAACATCGATGCGCCGAGCGCGACGCGATCCGCCTCAAGGCGCCGCGCCAGCTCACGGCGGTGAGCATCCGCACCGCGCCCTACCCGGCCTTTCCCACCGACATGCAGGCGCAGTTCATGGCGCTCAACTGCGTCGCCGAGGGCACCGCGGTGATCCGCGAGACCATTTTCGAGAACCGCTTCATGCACGCGCGTGGAGCTGACGCGGCTCGGCGCCGACATCAAGATCGACGGCAACACCGCGGTGGTGCACGGCGTCGCCGAAGCTCGATGGCGCCACGGTGATGGCGACCGACCTGCGCGCCTCGGCCAGCCTGGTGATCGCCGGTCTGGTCGCGCAGGGCGAGACCGCTGGTCGAGCGCATCTACCATCTCGACCGCGGCTACGAGCGGCTCGAGGAGAAGCTCTGCGCAGCTCGGCGCGCGCATGCGGCGGGTGAAGTAGCCTTGCCACGGGCGCTGCGGCGTAGCGTGCACACAACAAGGGGTTGGTCTGCGATCCGTTGGCGTCGCCGCGCGCCCGTGCGGTAAAATTCAGCTTCGAACACGCCGAGGCAGCGAATTGACCGGAATCACCATCGCCCTGTCCAAGGGCCGCATCTTCGAGGAGACCCTGCCGCTGCTTGCGCGCGGCGGGCATCGTGCCGCGCGACGATCCGGAGACCTCGCGCAAGCTGATCCTCGCCACCAACCGGCCGGACGTGCGCCTCGATCATCGTGCGCGCCTCCGACACGCCGACCTACGTGCAGTACGGCGCCGCCGATCTCGGCATCGCCGGCAAGGACGTGCTGCTCGAGCACGGCGGCGCCGGGCTGTACCAGCCGCTCGACCTGAGCATCGCCACGCTGCCGCATGATGGTGGCGGTGCGCGACGGCTTCGACTACGCGGCGGCGGTGAAGCGCGGCGCGCGGCTGCGCGTCGCCACCAAGTACATCAAGACGGCGCGCGAGCATTTCGCCGCCAAGGGCGTGCATGTCGACCTGATCAAGCTCTACGGCTCGATGGAACTGGCGCCGCTGGTCGGGCTGGCCGACGCCATCGTCGATCTGGTCACCAGCGGCGACACGCTGAAGGCCAACAATCTGCGCGCGGTGGAGGAGATCATGCCGATCAGTTCGCGCCTGATCGTCAATCAGGCGGCGCTCAAGCTCAAGCGCGCGCAGTTGCAGCCGCTGATCGACGCTTTCGCCGGGGCGGTGCGCGATGATCGCCCTGCGCCGTCTCGTCCACCGCGCGACGCCGGATTTCGACGCAACAGCTCGCGCGCTGCTCGCCTTCGAGGGCGCCCAGGACGAAGCAGGTCGAGCGCGCGGTCGCCGAAATCCTGGCCGCGGTGCGCAGCGCGCGGCGATGCGGCGGTGCTCGAGTACACGCGCCGCTTCGATCGGCGTCGAAGCCGACTCGCTGGCCGAACTGGAGCTGCCGCGCGCGGCGACTCGAGGCGGCGCTGGACGCGCTGCCGCGCGGCGCAGCGCGACGCGCTTGCAACAGGCGGCGGCGCGCGTGCGCGACCTACCACGAACGCCAGCGCGCAGGACTCGTGGACGGTACACCGAGGCCGACGGCACGCGGCTCGGCCAGAAGGTCGACGCCGCTCGACCGCGTCGGCCTGTACGTGCCGGGCGGCAAGGCCGCCTATCCCGTCTCGGTGCTGATGAACGCGATTCCGGCCAAGGTGGCCGGCGTGGGCGAGCTGATCATGGTGGTGCCGACGCCGCGCGGCGACAAGAATCCCCTGGTGCTGGCGGCCGCCGCGATCGCCGGCGTCGACCGCGTGTTCACCATCGGCGGCGCGCAGGCGGTCGGCGCGCTGGCCTATCGGCACGCGAGACGATTCCGCAGGTGGACAAGATCGTCGGCCCCGGCAATGCCTACGTCGCGGCGGCCAAGCGGCGCGTGTTCGGCGTGGTCGGCATCGACATGGTCGCCGGTCCGTCGGAGATGCTGATCATCTCCGACGGCGTCGACCAACCCCGACTGGGTGGCGATGGATCTGTTCTCCCAGGCCGAGCACGACGAGCTGGCGCAGTCGATTCTGCTCAGCCCCGATGCCACGTTCATCGACGCGGTGGCGGCGAGCATCGAGCGGCTGTTGCCGCAGATGCCGCGGCGCGCGGTCATCCAGGCTTCGCTGGAAGGGCGCGGCGCGCTGATCGAGACGCGCGATCTGGAGGAGGCGTGCGAGATCGCCAACCGCATCGCGCCCGAGCATCTGGAACTGGCGCGTCGACGATGCCGAACGCTGGGTCGACCGCATCCGCCATGCCGGCGCGATCTTCGTCGGCCACTACTCTTCGGAGTCGCTGGGCGACTACTGCGCCGGCCCGAATCACGTGCTGCCGACCTCGCGCAGCGCGCGCTTTTCCTCGCCGCTGGGGGTCTACGATTTCCAGAAGCGCACCAGCATCATCGAGATGTCGCGCGCCGGTGCCCACAGCCTCGGCGGCATCGCGTCCATTCTCGCCCACGGCGAGGGGCTCCAGGCCCACGCCCGCTCCGCCGAGCTGCGGATCGAGGCGGAGTAAACCGCGCTACTCCTTGATCCAACTGATCTCGCGCGCCGTTCTCCGCCCGACGACCGTCTGCTCGAGGCTCGCGGGCATCTCCGATGCGCTGGCGGAGCGCGGCGTTCTGCCGCCCATGATCTCCGCCAGTTGCTGCGGGTAGAGCGGCCGGCGCTCGGGCTGCGCGTAGCCGTCGGGATACAGCGGCTGGTTGGTTGCCGGATCGTACTTGTCGGTCGCCCCGAGCGTATGCAACAGCTCGTGGGCTATGACGAAATTGTTCTGCTGCGTGTAGCCGCGCGCGGCGAACGCATGCACGACCCCGATCATGCCTTTCTCCAAGCCGAGCGAGTGCGGTACCGCCGCGACGCGGTTGGGATCGTGATAGATCACGTACAGCTTTGCCTGCGGCGCCGGCTTGTGGCCCGGATCGCTGCGCCACGCCCAGTAGCGCAGTTGCAGACTGAATAGGGCCGCGCTGAACGGGTTTGGCTGGCGCGGCGGCGTCGGTGGCAGTGTGGCGATGCGCGGCGCTAGCGCGACGTCAACCGGGCGCAGCACGGTGATGCCGTAGCGCTTGGCCTCTTCCTCCATGAACTCCTCGATGGCGTCGAAGTTGTCTTCGCGCAAGCGGCCGATGTAGTCGCGCGCCACGACGCTGTCGTCGCCGGCGATCGGGAAGACCGCCACTTGGAGCGACGATTTCCAATCGGTCGCGCGCGATTTGGCGAGCCAGGCCGATTGCGCGACGGTCGCCAGAACCAGCAGCAGAACGATGATGCGGATCTTGCGGAACATCGCGTTTCGCCTCCCACGTGCGGCGGCTTCTCATGGACCGTGGCGATCGCGATCGCGACGACCTCAAGTCGCGCGGTTTCGAACCGTGAATATCACACGGAAACCAAGTTGCGGTACGTAACGGCACCGCGACTTCGAACCTGAATTGGGCAAACCCGGCGTGAGCCGGGGACGCAAATCCACCGATCTCAGACAGCCACTTGAGACAGCGGGGTTGCCAGGTTTATCCGCGGTTTTCGCGGCGCACGCTTGCGTCAATCCAACCGCTCTGCGCGAGCGCTCGGAGCTCGACGCGGCCCCGCCGTCCAACGCGGATTCACGCCGCACCTCTACCGCCTCGGCTCGCTGGGCTCACCGAAGAGGAGCTGTGAAATGCGCAATACCGCAGTCCGGTCCCGCCGTTCCGAGTCGTTCCACCGATCCGATGCGTCCGCGGCAAATCTTGAACGAAATGCATTCCCCATGCGGCGCCTCGTCGCTTGCGCGACTGCCGCGCTGATCGGCTGCGCCGGGTGGACCAGTCTGCGCGCCCACGCGGCACCGCCGTCGGTACAGGCGCCCGTCGGCGACTTCGTTCCCGGCCGTCTGCTGGTCCAGCCGCGCGCGGGGCTGTCCGATGCGGAGTTCGACAAGATCGTCAGAGTACATGGGGGAAAACGCCGGCAGCGAATTGCCCAGATCAATCTTCAGGTCATCGACCTGCCGGGCAAAGCCGATGTCAGAGCGATCGCCCGGCTGCTCAGGCGGCACCGGCACTTGAAGTTCGCCGAGCCCGACATGCTGGTCGGCCCGGGGTTGACCCCGAACGACCCGTACTTCGGCAACGCATGGCACTTGCCCAAGATCGCCGCACCCGCTGCCTGGGACATCGCCGGCGGCCAGGGGGTGACCATCGCCATCCTGGACACCGGCGTTGATGCGACACATCCGGATCTCGCTGCCAAGATGGTGCCGGGCTGGAACATGTACGACAACAATAGCGACACCCGCGACGTGCATGGACACGGCACTGCGGTCGCCGGCACCGCGGCCGCGGCCGGCAACAATGCCATCGGCGTGGCGGCCGTCGCCCCGAACGCCAAGATCATGCCGATGCGCATCGCCAATCCCAGTGGCTATGCCTATTACAGCACGATCGCTCAGGCCTTGAACTGGGCCGCCGACAACGGTGCCAATGTCGCCAACATCAGCTTCCTCGGCGTCGCCGGCAGCGCCAGCATCCAGAGCGCCGCGCAGTACTTCAGGAACAAGGGAGGTCTGACGGTGGTCTCCGCCGGCAACAACGGTGTGGACGAGGGGATCGCGCCCAACGACGATATCATCGCGGTCGCGGCCACCGACGCTAACGACGCCAAGACGAGCTGGTCGAGCTTCGGCAGCTTCGTGGACGTCTCGGCGCCCGGCGCCGGCATTTGGACCACGATGAACGGCGGCGGCTACGGCGCCTGGTCGGGCACCTCGTTCGCCAGCCCGGTCGTAGCGGGTGTGGCGGCGCTGATGAAGTCCGCCAATCCCTTGCTGACGCCTGGCGAAATCGAGAGTCTGCTGTTTGCCAGCGCCACCGATCTCGGGAACCCGGGCAAGGACAGCTGGTACGGTTCCGGCCGAGTGAACGCCGGCGCGGCGGTATTCGCCGCCCACCACGCCGCGGCCCGCGACACCCAGCCGCCTTCGGTAGCCATCACCAACCCGGCCGGGGGTACGGTCAAGGGGCTGGTGCCGGTCAACGTGAACGCCGCCGACAATGTCGGCGTCGTGCGCGTGGATCTGTTGGTGAATGGGGCGGCTTTCGCGACCGACACGACGACACCGTTCGGCTTCAGTTGGGATTCGAGCAAGGTGGCCGATGGCCCTGCGCGGCTCGTCGCATACGCCTACGACGCTGCCGGCAACTATTCAGCGTCGAGCGTGGTAACGGTGAGCGTCGCCAATTCAACCGACAGTGTCGCGCCAGTGGTGACCATCGCCAATCCGGCGGATGGCAGCCGCATCGGCCGCAGAGTCTCGATCAAGGTGAAAGCATCGGACAACTCGGGCACGGCGGGCATCCGGCAGTCGCTCTACATCGACGGCGCGCTGAAGGCCAGCGCGAGCGGAGCGACCCTGAGATATACCTGGAACACGCGTCAATTCGCGCCGGGCAGTCACAGCATCCAAGCGGTGGCGAGCGACGCGGCGGGCAACAGCACGAGTTCGACGATTTTCGTCACCAAATAGAGTCTCTCCTCCTCTGTTGTGGCGACGCCGGGCCTGCGGGCCCGGTTTTTTTTGGGGACGACAAAAGGACACGCGGCGCCATCGGCGCCGCGTGTCCTTACAAGCCCTTGATTCAACGGGTCTTGCTTCTGTGTACTTTGCGCTTCATGCCGAGCGACGCGGCAAGCAGCCCCAGACCAGCCAGAAGCAAGGACGCAGGTTCTGGCACGCCGGTGGGCGGGCCGCCCCCACCGGTGTCGTAGAACGTAATGTGTGACAGCCCTCGGGGTGCCCCCTGCTGGTTTAGAGGCGTAACCCAAACGTCGGCATTTGGGTCGCCCAAGTTGCTGAAAAGGTTGAAGTTATTCGCCGCCTTGGCAGCGTAGAAACGGATGAGCGGATCCCCCGGACCGGGAGTGTATGTCCAAGTTCCCGTGCCTTTGTTGGAGCTCATGTTCGAGAAACTGAACTCCGAGCCCGTTAGGCTGGGGAACAACAGAGTATTGAATTCCCCAGCAAGGAAATTACCTGTTGTATCGCTCACGTCGAACTTCGCAATCACCGGCGACTGGTTCGAATCGTACTGGGTTGGGATCTTGCAAGATGCGAACGGAATGCCGAATACCCCGGCGCAATCATTGCCGTCTATTGTTGCGATCAGATCTGCGTTGGCGCACGTTGCCGAGAATCCTAATCCGGCCGCTAGTGCCAATTGTTTCCATCCATGTGCGTTCACTTCTTGTTCCTCCAGTTTGTAACCCGGCGGCCAGGCGCTGCCTCCGCTTGTAGTACTCCCTAGCAAGTGCAATGCCTGGAGAAGCAACTCATTGATTATTCGAGATGTGTAACTTGCCGCTGGGCGCGATCGAAAGCGACATGTAAGGACTTCCGACAGCTTCAGCCGCCGTTCAGCGTTCACTTCGCCAGCCGCGCCAACTCCCGTTTCGCATATACGTATTCGATCGCGCTGCGCGCCTCGGTGGCGAGCGCATTCTCGAAAGACGCCTGGGCCAACAGCGGCCGGCCGCTGAGCAGGTGAAACTGGCCGATGAAGAAATGCGCCTCGCAGGTCTGGGCACGCTCGACGCGCGGATCCTTGTCGGCCGCGGCCGCGAGCAGCTGGCGGGTCGTGATCTCGCGGCGGAACAGGCGGTTCGCGGCGGCGGGCCAGCTAGTCGGCCCGCGCGGGTCGGCGGCGGCGAGTAGTTGTCGATCGTCCTTGCCCAGGCGCAGCCGCGTCCAATACAGCCAGAGCACGGCGTAGCCGCGCACCTCCCGGGCCGCGCGATCGGCCAGTTCCACGGTCTGGGCGAAGTCCGCTTCGGCGTGGCGCAGATCGTTGCCGTAGTAGCGCACCAGAGCGCGCAACAGCCGTGCGCGGGCGTCATCCGGCTTCGCGGCGATGGCCTGGTCGAGATCGGCGAGGGCAGCGCGCGAGTTGCCGAGTTTCTCCTGCACGAATGCGCGCTCGACGAGAATCGATTCGTCCGCCGGTGTGAGCTCCGCCGCGCGCTTGAGGTCGCGCAAGGCCGCGTCCAGCTCGTAGAGGTCGCTGAGGATCACGCCGCGGCGCTTGAGCGCTTCGGCCATTTCCTCGCGCGCGAGTTTGCCGGATAGGATCGCCTTGGAAAGTTGCCCGACATAGGCTCGCGCATTCGCCGATTCGCCGCCGGCGGGCGCATCGGGCGCCGCGGCGGCACCGCCGACGAATCCAGTCAGCGCGAGCGCGCATACAAGCAGCCGCGGCGCCTTCATGGCCTGCTGCTTATCCAGAGGGCGGAGTACTTGGCGAAAGGGGCGTCGCGGCGGGCAGGGCGGTGCGGCATCATCGCTCACCCTGGCTACGCGGCCGCGATGTTCTGACGTACCACATGGTGTTCACTCTCTATCTGCCGGCGCAATACCTCGGGCAGTTCCTCCAGGCACACGACGTCCACGGAGAAGGGCAGACGGCTATCGTCGAAGTCGTCGCGCAAGCGGCGCAAGATCGCATCCTCAGGCATCGGCCCGATCAACACCAGGTCGAGGTCGGAATAGCGCTTGGCATTCCCGCGCACGCGTGAGCCGAACGCCCAAACATCCTGTTCAGGCAGGTGGCGGCTGAGGATTGCATGCACGAGCGCAAGTTGGTCGGGTCTTAGGTCGATCATTCCGTTCCGCGTGCGGCAAGACGGGTATGCAACTCGCGCGCCGCCGCCGCAAACGCGGGAATAACCGCGGCAACGGCGCGCGCCTTTTTTTCGTCGTAGGTATGGGCGGTGATGTCGCGCTTGTCGCGATAGTCGAACCAAGCCTCGACGTCGCTTACAAGGCCGCGCTCGCCAGCGGTTCGAAACATCTTGCGGTAGGACCAAGTGTCGATATCGGAGGGTGAGGGTAAGTCGCTCTCGAGCTGGCGCTTGAGCATCTTCCAGCACAACTCAAAGCTGTATTCGAAGCGCTGGATGCAAGCGTCGCGCAACTCATCGTCGGCGGGTGCGGTCCGCGAGCGCGCCAGCGCACGCTCGAGACTGGCGAGGGCCCGATCCAGCGGCGAGAGGTCGAGCCGGATCACCTTAGCCGACCGCGACCGGAATCTTGCCGATCTTCGCCTGCCACTCCTTCGGCCCGGTCTGGTGCACCGCCGTGCCGTTGACATCGACGGCGACGGTGACCGGCATGTCCTTCACCTCGAACTCGTAGATCGCCTCCATGCCCAGGTCGGCGAAGGCGAGCACCTTGGCCGCCTTGATCGCCTTCGATACCAGATAGGCGGCGCCGCCGACCGCCATCAGGTAGACCGCCTTGTTGTCGCGGATCGCCTCGATCGCCGCCGGCGCCGCGCTCGGCCTTGCCGACCATGCCGATGCAGGCCGGTCTGCTCGAGCATCTGGCGGGTGAACTTGTCCATGCGCGTGGCGGTGGTCGGGCCGGCCGGGCCGACCACTTCGTCGCGCACCGGATCGACCGGGCCGACGTAGTAGATGAAGCGGCCGGTGAAGTCCACCGGCAGTTTCTCGCCCCTGTTGAGCATCTCGACCATGCGCTTGTGCGCGGCGTCGCGGCCGGTGAGCAGCTTGCCGTTCAAGAGCAGCACGTCGCCCGGCTTCCAGGTCGCGATCTCTTCGCGCGTCACCGTGTCGAGATTGACCCGCTTGCCCTTGCTGGTGTCGTAGGTCGAGCTTGGGCCAGTCGTCGAGGTTCGGCGGCTCGAGCGCCGCCGGGCCGCGAGCCGTCGAGCACGAAATGCACATGGCGGGTGGCGGCGCAGTTGGGAATCATCGCCACCGGCAGGTTGGCCGCGTGCGTCGGGTAGTCCTTGATCTTGACGTCGAGCACGGTGGTGAGCCCGCCGAGGCCCTGCGCGCCGATGCCCAGCGCGTTGACCTTGTCGTACAACTCGAGGCGCAGTTCCTCGGCGCGGTTGCTGCGCGCCGCGCTGCGATCAGCTCCTGTATGTCGATCGGCTCCATCAGCGCCTCCTTCGCCAGCAGCATCGCCTTCTCGGCGGTGCCGCCGATGCCGATGCCGAGCATGCCCGGCGGGCACCAGCCGGCGCCCATCGTCGGCACGGTCTTGAGCACCCAGTCGACGATCGAGTCGGAGGGATTGAGCATCGCGAACTTGGATCTTGGCCTCGGAGCCGCCGCCCTTGGCCGCGACGATCACCTCCACGCTTGTCGCCCGGCACCAGCTCGACGTTGACCACCGCCGGCGTGTTGTCCTGGTGTTCTTGCGCTTGCCGGCCGGATCGGCGAGCATCGAGGCGCGCAGCTTGTTGTCCGGATCGTTGTAGGCGCGGCGCACGCCTTCGTTGACCATGTCGTCGACGCTCATGGTCGCGCCGTCCCAGCGCACGTCCATGCCGATCTTGAGGAACACGGTGACGATGCCGGTGTCCTGGCAGATCGGGCGATGGCCCTCGGCGCACATGCGCGAGTTGATCAGGATCTGCGCCATCGCGTCCTTGGCGGCGGGCGATTGCTCGCGCTCGTAGGCGCGCGGCGAGGCTCTGGATGTAGTCGACCGGGTGGTAGTAGGAGATGTACTGCAGGCGTCGGCGACGCTCTGGATCAGGTCTTCCTGGCGGATCGTGGTCATTGCGTAGGTCCTCGGTATCAATGGCCTTCGAAGCTGGTAGGTAACCCCTTGCGGGACTGGACGGGGCGAGTGTACGCCATGGTGGCCTTGGCGGGATAGCTTGCGGCGCCGCACAAGACGGATTCCGCCGCAGCCGAATTCTTCCTCAGGAATGTATGGACTCGAGCCATAAAGGACTAGAATGGCGGGCCGCGAAAAAGAAGAAGAGGGCCGCCCGGACCCTACAACGCGCGTCTCGCCGCTCGCTCTAATCGCGACGGGGCACCCGACACATCAGGCGTATGCCTTGGACCAATTGAGCACATAGGAGAGAGGTGATGTCGTCCGAGATCAGTTCCGTGATGCATGAGAATCGGGTATTCCCGCCCGCCGACGAGGTTGTCAAGAACGCCAACATCGCCGGCATGTCCGCCTACGAGGCCTTGGTCAAGGAGGCCGACAAGGACTACGCCGGCTACTGGGCCCGGCTGGCAAACGAGCATTTGGTTTGGCACAAGCCGTTCACTCAGGTGCTCGACGAAAGCAAGGCGCCGTTCTACAGCTGGTTCGCCGACGGCCAACTGAACGTCTCCTACAACTGTCTCGACCGCCACCTCGAGAGCCAGCCGAACAAGACCGCCATCATCTTCGAGGCCGATGACGGCAAGGTAACCAAGATCACCTACAAGGAGCTCTATCACCGGGTTTGCCAGTTCGCCAACGGGTTGAAGTCGGTCGGGCTGAAGAAGGGCGACCGCGTCATCGTCTATTTGCCGATGTCGATCGAAGGCGTGGTGGCGATGCAGGCCTGCGCGCGCATCGGCGCGATCCATTCAGTGGTGTTCGGCGGCTTCTCGGCGAAGTCGCTGCAGGAGCGGATTCAGGATGCCGGGGCGGTGGCGGTGATCACCGCCGACGAGCAGTGCCGAGGCGGCAAGAACATCCCGCTCAAGCCCGCGGTGGACGAAGGCATCAGCATGGGCGGCTGCGAGTCGATCAAGAACGTGATCGTCTTCAAGCGCACCGGCGGCCCCTGCAACATGGTGGCGGGGCGCGACAAATGGTGGCACGACGTGGTTCAGGGTCAGGCCGATGCCTGCGAGCCGGAGTGGGTCGATGCCGAGCATCCGCTGTTCCTGCTCTACACCTCGGGTTCGACCGGTAAGCCGAAAGGCGTCCAGCACTGTAGCGGCGGTTATCTGCTGATGGCGATGCTGACGATGAAGTGGACTTTCGACATCAAGCCGACCGACGTCTTCTGGTGCACGGCCGACATCGGCTGGGTCACCGGACATACCTATATCGCCTACGGCCCGCTCGCCTGCGGCGCCACCGAGATCGTCTTCGAAG
>CAWGHV010000022.1:0-15012 GCA_963822375.1 uncultured beta proteobacterium
TGGCTTGTGTCGATAACGGAACGGAAGATCGAGATGGTCAACAAGGTTTGAATTTGAAGCGCGAGCGCGAAGGAGGAAAGCTTGTATGCAACAGACGAGCAAAAGCGCTTGAGCGGATTCCACCGTGGTTAGAGCAGGATAACTCATCACGGAAACGGCCCTGTTCTCCGACTTGCCTTCGTGACCTGCGCGACGAAAGGGCAATGCCAGACCGCCGGGTGGGCGAGCACCGTCAGTTCTACGCGGTTCATGGCTCAGCACATCCCACGGGATTTCTGCGGGACGGCGCAGAATGCCCGCCCGATGGGGGTGATGAGCGATCAGAAATCGTCCGGTGGACGATTTCCGCGAAGAACGCCCGGCCCGTGGCCGGGCCGGGAGGCGGGCATTGCCCGGCGCGCTTCACGCTTGATTCCGGGCCAAAGAAGTTTGGTTCAGTGAAGGTTCAGGGGCCATCCCACCGTGCAGCCCCTAAGCGCCCCCTCAAGACGCGCCCTTCAAACAATTTTACCTCTTCCCGTCCACCCCCAAACCCTAACAAACCGTTAATACCCACGCCCAACCCCTTGATTTCCTTGACCCCGCGACCGTCCCATCACAGGACACGCTTACCCCCTTCCGCGTGACCAGCCGCGTGTCCAGATAGCTCTCAATCGCCTCGGACCCGCCTTCCGTGCCGTGGCCAGGCGGCAAAGCGGTTACCGCGACAAAGTTGCCCTTCTGGATAAGGGAACGTATCTGGTCCGCAATCTGTTGGTAGAGCCGCCGGTTATCTACCTGCTTGAGTTGATCCAGCATTGTCTGTTCCTGTAGGCTGAGAGTTTCGCCAGAATTGGCCTTACCATTGGCACCCACTACGATAATTTTACGCCAATTTGGTCGAATTTCACCTCATTAGGGTAAGTACGGTAAGGCCAATTAAGCAAATGGTGTAAAGTGGCCTTACCAATCGAACCAGATATTTCCGCCTGACTCGAGCAACTAAGAAACATGCGATACGACTTCGATTTCAGCGCCCCGCTGGCGTATTGGCCGGATTTTCTGGCTGGCGCAGCGACGACTCTTGGCCTGTCATTTGGTGGCCACGGTCTTTGGCTTTGTGCTCGGTGTGTTGTGCGCGGTGGGAAGTATCAGTCATTCCCCCGACGATTGCGCGCCTGTGCAGGGTTTACGTTGAGAGTGCGCGGCCGCCTCTCGAAACCGCTCCTTGCCGTGGAAGGTGAGGAAGATCAGGCGGAACGTGTACAGCGCGGTGACGAACACCGTGCTGAGAACGGCGAAATAGGCAAACCCGGCGCCCGGCGTGGCGACAGGTGCACCGCCTCGATGATCGATGTCCTTGGAGAAGAAGCCGGCGAAACCGGGGCAGACCGGCGTTGGCCAAGGCGCCGATGAGCATGGTAGCGTAGGTGATCGGCATGTACTTGCGCAGGCCGCCCATCTTGCGTCATGTCCTGCTCGTGATGCATGGCGATGATCACCGAGCCGGCGCCGAGGAACAGCACGGCCTTGAAGAAGGCATGCGTCATCAGAGTGGAAGATTGCCGCCGAATAGGCCGAAGCGCCCGAGCGCCACGGTCATGTAGCCGAGTTGCGACAGCGTCGAGTAGGCGACGACGCGCTTGATGTCGGTCTGCACGATGGCGATCAGCGCCATGAACAAGGCGGTGATCGCGCCGATGACGAGGACGAACGACAGCGCCGCCTCCGACAGTTCGAACAGCGGCGACATGCGCGCGACCATGAAGATGCCGGCGGTCACCATGGTGGCGGCATGGATCAGCGCGGAGATCGGCGTCGGGCCTTCCATCGAGTCGGGCAGCCAGACGTGCAGCGGAAACTGCGCCGACTTGCCCATGGCGCCGATGAACAGGCAGATGCAGATGACCGTCAGCAGCGACCAAGGCGCGCCGGCGAACAGCTCGATGTCCGTCGCCGCGAGTTCCCGGCCTTGGCGAACACTTGGCGTAGTCGAGGCTGCCGGCGTAGGCGGCGATGAGACCGATGCCGAGCAGGAAGCCGAAATCGCCGACGCGATTGACCAGGAACGCCTTGAGGTTGGCGTAGATCGCGGTCGGCCGGGTGTACCAGAAGCCGATCAGCAGGTAGGAGACCAGACCGACCGCCTCCCAGCCAAAGAACAACTGGAGGAAGTTGTTCGCCATCACGAGCATCAGCATGGAGAAGGTGAACAGCGAGATATAGCAGAAGAAACGCTGATAGCCGGGATCGTCTGCCATGTAGCCGATGGTGTAGACGTGCACCATCAGCGAGACGAAGTTCACCACGATCATCATGGTGACGGTCAGCTTGTCGATGAGAAAACCGATCTCGAACGTGAGCCCGCCGCTCGTTGCCCAGGTGTAGATCGCACCGTTGAAGATGTTCCCCGCGCGCACGTCCAGATAGACGACGCAGGAGGCGACGAGCGACACCGCCACGCCGAGTATCGTCACCCAGTGGGCGCCGGAACGACCGACCTGCCTGCCGAAAAGTCCGGCGACCAGCGCGCCGACGAGCGGCGCCAGCGGCACGAGCAGGTAGAGCATTTGCATCTTGGTCATGTTCGTGTTCTTGGCGTGTCGATCTAGCCCTTGAGGCTGTCGAGGTCGTCGACGTGGATCGAACTCAGGTTGCGGAACAGCACGATGAGAATCGCGAGTCCGATCGCTGCTTCGGCGGCCGCCACGGTGAGGATGAAGAAGACGAAGATCTGTCCCGCAACGTCGCCCAGGTAGTGGGAGAAAGCGATGAAATTCGTATTCACCGCCAGCAGCATCAACTCGATCGCCATCAGAAGCACGATCAGGTTCTTGCGGTTAAGGAAGATCCCCACCACGCTGATGGCGAAGAGGATCGCGCCGAGAACCAGAAAATGCGAAAGCGAAACCACGGATACTCCCTAAGCCCGCCGAGCCGGAATACTGTCGGCCATTCCCGAGAACGACCAAACGGATGCCTGCGTTTTGATGGTTGTCCCTGGCGCCACGGCTGCTAGTCCTTTTCCGCCGGCATCGAAACGAGGCGCACGCGATCCTTGCGCTTGACTGCGACTTGTTGCGCCGGGTCGAGAAACTTCACGTTGTCCTGGCGCCGGCGCTGCGTGAGCGCGATGGCGGCGACGATCGCCACCAGCAGAATCACCGCCGCCAGCTCGAACGGATAAACGTAGTCGGTGTAGATCAAGCGCCCCAGTTCCTTGGTATTACTGTAGCCGGCGGCCGGCTCCGGCGGCACGGGCACCGCATCGAGCTGGAAATACTTGCCGCCGAGCACCAGCGCCATTTCCACGACCATGAGGATGCCGATCGTCGCGCCCAGCGGCAGGTAGCTCCAGAAACCCTCGCGCAGGCGCTCCAGGTTGATGTCGAGCATCATCACCACGAACAGGAACAGCACCATCACGGCGCCGACATAGACCAGCACCAGCGTGATGGCGAGAAATTCGGCGCGCAGCATCAGCCACAGCCCGCCCGCCGTGAAAAACGAAAGCACCAGGAATAGTGCCGCATGGACCGGGTTGCGGGCGGTAATCACGAGCAACCCGGCAAGAACCAGGATCGTCGCGAGAAAATAGAAGACAAAGGTTAGGAAGTTCATTTTCTTGTGTGTTTTGCGTATCGGGGCGGGCGCGATAGATTCTCGTGGTCCGGCCGGCGCGAACCCTCGAACTTTCCACCTCCCCGCCCTAACTCACCGCCCATCAGCGCGCCGCTCGGGCTGTGCCCTTCGAAGCTCGCGTTCTTCTCGTTTCATATCTCGACCGGCACTCGGCGAGCGCTGCAATGCGCGCGGCTACGTCCTCAACCGATCGATTCTCCGCGCCTCACCGATATTGTGCGTCTTCCGCCCGGTCCTTGGCGATCTGGTCTTCGTACTTGTCGCCCACCGCGAGCAGCATCTGTTTCGTGTAGTAGAGCTCCCCGCGCTTCTCGCCGTGGTACTCGAGTATTCGCGTCTCGACGATCGCATCGACCGGACAGGCCTCCTCGCAGAAGCCGCAAAAGATGCACTTGATCAAGTCCACGTCGTAGCGCGTGGTACGCCGTGTGCCGTCCTCACGCTGCTCCGACTCGATGGTGATGGCCAGTGCCGGGCATACGGCCTCGCACAGCTTGCAGGCGATGCAGCGCTCTTCGCCGTTCGGATAGCGGCGCAGAGCATGCAAGCCGCGAAATCGAGCGGACTGCGGCGTCTTCTCTTCGGGATACTGAATGGTGAACTTGCGCGCGAACAGGTAGCGGCCGGTGAGGGCCATGCCCTTCACCAGCTCCTTCAGCATCAGGCTGCCGAAGAGATCCCTCATCGAGCCCATGTCAGCACCAGTTCTTCCTAAACACGGCTACTTCCAAATCGAATACGGCGTCATCATCCACACGCCGATCACCGTAAGCCAGACCAGCGTCAGCGGAATGAACACCTTCCAGCCCAGACGCATGATCTGATCGTAGCGGTAGCGCGGAAACGTCGCCCGGAACCACAGGAACAGCAGCAAGATGAAGGCGATCTTGATGAACAGCCAGTGGATTCCGTCCGGGAGGAACGCGACCGGGGACAGCCAGCCACCGAGGAACAGGATCGAGTTTAGCGTGGACACCAGGATCATGTTCGCGTACTCGGCGAGAAAGAATATGGCGAAGGCCATCCCCGAATACTCGACATGGAAGCCGACGATCTCCGATTCGCCCTCGACGACGTCGAACGGTGCCCGATTCGTCTCCGCCACGCCGGACACCAGATAGACGACGAACATCGGCAACAGCGGAAGCCAGTTCCAACTCAGGAAGCCGACTCCATGCTCGGCGAACCAGCCGCGGCCCTGGACCTCGACGATCTCCACCAAGTTGAGGCTCTGCGAGACCATGAGCACCGTCACCAGCGCGAACCCCATGGCGATTTCGTAGGAGACGATCTGCGCACCGGCACGCAAGCTGCCGAGGAATGCGTACTTGGAATTGGACGCCCAGCCGGCGATCAACACGCCGTAGACGCCCATCGAGGTGACCGCCATGACATAGAGCAGGCTGGCATCGATGTCGGCCAACACCAATCCGGGCGTGAACGGCACCACCGCCCAAGCAGCGAGCGCGGGGGCGAAAGCGAGCATCGGCCCCAGGATGAACAGCCCCTTGTTGGCGCCGCTCGGCACGACGATTTCCTTGAACAGCATTTTGAGACCGTCGGCGAACGGCTGCAGCAGGCCCAACGGCCCGACCCGGTTGGGGCCGATGCGCACTTGCATGTAGCCGATCACCTTGCGTTCGGCGAGCGTCAGGTACGCCACCGCCACCAACAGCGGCACGATGATGGCGAAGATCTTCGTCAACGTCCAAACCGCCGGCCAAACCGGCTGGAAGAAACCCCACATCGGCTCCCACAAGGGCCCCCACAACCAGGCGAACAGATGGAGGACCTGCTCTTCCATCACGCGCGCTCCACGCTGATCTCGCCGAACATCGGACCGAGGCCGGCCGTGGCGGAGTGAGCTGCGGCGACACGCAAGCAGCCGGGTGCGACCGTGTCGTCGATCGCCAACTCCAGAATCGCCTCGCCGCCGTTCTGGCGCACGCTCACCTGCTCTCCCGCCGCGATGCCGAGTTGTGACGCCAGCGCCGCGTTCATGCGCGCCCGCGGCGGCGCGGCATCGCGGGTCCGTTGCAGCGCCGGCGCACGCCGCACCAGTGCATCGGCGAAGTAGATCGGCACCTCGGCGACGCGCTGAAGCCCAGCGGGTGGCCCTTCCAGCTTGACCGAGATGCTCGCACATTCGTTGTTGAGCTGCCGGGTCACGAACGCCCCATCGCCACTCAGTCCTACGCCGCCCAGAGCCTCGCTACGCACCTGCTCCGCGCTGTCGTAGGCGAAGCCATCGACGCCTAGCAGGGTGCCGAGCACGCGCAGCACCTTCCACGCCGGACGGGTCTGCTGCAGTGGCTTCACGACCGCGTTGAAGGTCTGCACCCGCCCCTCGATGTTGATGAAGGTGCCGGGCGTTTCACTGAAGGGCGCGGTCGGCAGCAGGCAATCGGCATAATCCAGCGCAGCGTTGCTCTTGAACGGCGACATGACGACGACGGTGTCGGCGCCCCCGAGCGCGGTCAGCGCCTGGCGTGGGTCGTGGCAATCGAGTTCGGGTTCGGCGTTGAGCAGGAGGTAGGCGCGCCGCGGCTGCTGGAACATCTCGAGCGCATTCAAACCCGGTGTCGCGCCGAAGGGCAGCGCGCCGGCGAGGCTACCGCCCACGCTGTTCGCCCCCTCGCCAAGGAACCCGAGGCGAAGGCCGGCGAGGCGCGACACTTCCTGGGCCAAGCGGTGAATGATTGCCGCGCGCGGATGCTGCTGCGCCAGATTGCCGAGAAAAACCGCGCCATTCTTCGCTTCGGCGAGACTGACGGCGATGCGCTGTGCATCGGCGCCGACCTGCACCGCGCCAGTTTCGCCCGCGAAGGCCGGGTCGATGGCAACGCCCTTCTGTTGGGCCAGGGCCTTGACCACTTGCGCCAGGACTGCCGGAATCGCCGCCGGGGCGGCTAGCGCGCAAGCGAAAACCGGCAGCAGCAAATCGTCGGCGCTCGGATGGATCAAGCTCACCTGCGCGCCGCCTTTGGCGGCCTGGCGCAGCCGCTGAGCGAGCAGCGGGTGATCCTTGCGCAGAAAGCTCCCGACCACCAGCACGCGATCGAGGCTGTTCAATTCCCCGATCCTCATGCCCAGCCACGGCGCCCCGGCGAGCCTGCCGTCGAGGGTGAAATCGGACTGGCGCAAGCGGAAGTCGACGTTGCCGCTGCCTAGACCGCGCATCAGTCTCTGCAACAGATACAGCTCCTCGAGCGTGCAATGCGGCGAGGCCGCGGCGGCAACCGCCGGCGCACCGTGCTCGGCCGTCACGTCCTTCAGCGCATGTGCGACGTAGTCGAGCGCCGATTGCCAATCGACTTCGCGCCACTCGCCGCCCTGCTTGAGCATCGGCCGTTTCAGCCGCTGATCGGAATTGAGCGCCTCATAGGAAAACCGGTCCTTGTCCGAGAGCCAGCACTCGTTGACCTCTTCGTTTTCTAGCGGCAGCACGCGCATCACCCGATTGTTCTTCGTCTGCACGATCAGATTTGCGCCCAGGCCATCGTGCGGGCTCACCGATTTGCGCCGCGACAACTCCCAGGTCCGCGCGCTGAAGCGGAACGGCTTCGACGTCAGCGCGCCCACCGGACACAGGTCGATGACGTTGCCGGACAGCTCGGAGTCCACCGTGCGATCGACGAAGGCGAGGATCTCCGAATGCTCGCCGCGCCCGGCCATCCCCAGTTCCATGATGCCGGCGATCTCCTGGCCGAAACGCACACAGCGCGTGCAATGAATGCAGCGCGTCATGTCGGTGGAGATCAGCGCGCCGAGGTTCTTGTTCAGGACGACCCGCTTCTCCTCCTGGTAGCGCGAGGCGCCCGCTCCGTAGCCGACGGCGAGATCCTGCAACTGGCATTCGCCGCCCTGGTCGCAGATCGGGCAGTCGAGCGGATGATTGATGAGCAGGAACTCCATGACACCCTTCTGCGCCTTGACCGCCTGCTCCGAGTGGGTGTAAACCTTCATGCCGTTGGTGACCGGCGTCGCGCACGCCGGCAAGCGGCTTGGGCGCCTTCTCGACCTGCACCAGGCACATGCGGCAGTTGGCGGCGATGGAGAGCTTCTTGTGGTAGCAGAAATGCGGAATGTAGATGCCGATCCTGTTGGCGGCATCCATGATGGTGCTGCCCTCGGGCACCTCGACCGGCTTGCCGTCGATTTCGATCTCTATCATGGCGCCGTCGACGAAGATGGCGCTGCCGGCGCGCTGGACGTCAGCCGGAACCAGGCAGCGTCTTGTGTTCGATGTGGTGCTCGAACTCGGCGCGGAAGTGCTTGATGAAGCTTTTTACCGGCAGCGCTGCCGCGTCGCCCAGCGCGCAGATGGTGCGCCCGGCGATGTTGTCGCCTACCTCGTCGAGCAGGTCGAGATCTTCGCGGCGGCCCTCGCCGTGCTCGATGCGATGCACCATGCGGTAGAGCCAGCCGGTGCCCTCGCGGCACGGCGTGCACTGGCCGCAGGACTCCTCGAAATAGAAGTAGGACAGGCGCTGCAGCGCTTTGACCATGCAGGTTGTCTCATCCATGATGATGACCGCACCCGAGCCGAGCATCGATCCAGCCTTGGCGATGGAGTCGTAGTCCATGTCGCATTCCATCATGATCTCGCCCGGCAGGACCGGCATCGACGATCCGCCCGGGATGCAGGCCTTGAGCTGGCGCCCGCCGCGCATGCCGCCGGCCATCTCGAGCAGGGTCCTAAACGGCGTGCCTAGAGGTATCTCGTAGTTGCCCGGCCGATTGACATGGCCCGAGACGGAGAAGATCTTGGTGCCGCCGTTGTTCGGCCGGCCAATTTCCAGAAACTTCTCGCCGCCGTTGATGATGATCCAGGGCACCGCGGCAAAGGTCTCGGTGTTGTTGATCGTGGTCGGCTTGCCGAATAGACCGATAGCTTGCCGGGAACGGCGGCTTGAAGCGCGGCTGCCCTTTCTTGCCCTCGATCGACTCGAGCAGCGCGGTCTCTTCGCCGCAGATGTAGGCGCCGAAACCGTGATGGGCATACAGCTCGAAGCCGAAGTCCGAGCCGAGGATGTTGCTGCCCAGGTAGCCCGCGTTGCGCGCCTCGTCCAGCGCCTCCTCGAAGCGCTCATAGACATCCCAGATCTCGCCGTGAATGTAGTTGTAGCCGCGTGCGCAGCCCATCGCGTAGCCCGCGATGATCATGCCCTCGATAACGATGTGCGGGTTGCAGCGCAGGATGTCGCGATCCTTGAAGGTTCCCGGCTCGCCCTCGTCGGAATTGCACACGACGTATTTCTCGCCTTGGTACTGGCGCGGCATGAAGCTCCACTTCAGCCCGGTGGGGAAGCCGGCCCCGCCGCGGCCGCGCAGCGCCGACTTCTTCACTTCGGCCACCACCTGCTCGGGCGCGATCTTCTGATCGAGGATCTTCTTAAGGGCGGCATAGCCGCCGCGCTTTGCATACGCGTCGAGGCGCCAGCCGCGCTCGCCATCGAGTCCCGCCGTCAGGATCTGTTCGTTCGCCATTTACTCCAGCTCGGAAAGCAGCTTGTCGATCTGCTGCGGCGTCATCCAGCTACACATTCTCTTGTCATTGAGCAGCATTACCGGTGCGTCACCGCAGGCGCCCAGGCACTCCCCTTCCTTGAGGGTGAATCTGCCGTCGGCCGTGGTTTCGTTGAATTCGATGCCGAGCTTCTGCTTGAGGTAGTCCGCCGCGTCGTTGGCGCCGGAAAGCGCGCAGGGCAGATTGGTGCATACCGTGAGCTTGTGCTTGCCGACCGGCTTCAGGTTGTACATGTTGTAGAACGTCGCGACCTCGAACACCGCGATCGGCGCCATGCCGAGATACGCCGCGACGGACTCCATCACGTCGTCGGTCAGCCAGCCCTTCTCATCCTGGGCAATCGACAGCGCCGCCATGACGGCGGATTGCTGCTGGCCAGGCGGATACTTGGCGATCTCGCGGTCGATTCTCTTCAGCGCTTGCTGACTCAGCGTCATCGGTGCGGGCGCAACCTTCGGCGTTTGGCTATTGGCGTTTGCGGGCATGCGCGGGCGCTCAGAGCTTGTGAAGAAATCGTAGCAAGCGGGCCGAGTTCGGTCCGAGGAGCGCGAGCGTACACTTTAGTACCTTGAGCACCGCAGGATCGAAATCGGCACGCGCAGTAGACTTATTCACAAGCTCTCACCGGTCGATCTCGCCGAACACGATATCCATGGTGCCCATCAGTGCCACCAGGTCGGCGATCATGTGGCCTCTGGCCATGACATCCATCGCCGAAAGGTGGGCGAATCCCGCCGCGCGGATCTTCATCCGGTAGGGCTTGTTGGCGCCGTCGGAAATCAGGTAAATGCCGAACTCTCCTTTCGGGTGCTCGACCGCCGCGTAGGTTTCGCCGGCCGGAATATGGATGCCCTCGGTAAAGAGTTTGAAGTGGTGGATCAGTTCCTCCATGTTCTCCTTCATCTTCTCGCGCGGCGGCGGGGCGACCTTGGTGTTGTCCACCATCACCGGGCCGGGGTTCTTGCGCAACCAATCGATGCATTGCTTGACGATGCGATTGGACTGGCGCAGTTCCTCGACACGCACCAGGTAGCGGTCGTAGCAGTCGCCGGTCACGCCGACCGGGACGTCGAAATCGATCCGGTCGTACGCTGCATACGGCTGCTTCTTGCGCAGATCCCATTCGACACCCGAACCGCGCAGCATCGGGCCGGTGAAGCCGAGCGCCAGCGCGAGCTCGGGCGGGGCGACGCCGATTCCCACCAGGCGCTGCTTCCAGATACGGTTGTCGGTGAGCAGCGTTTCGTACTCGTCAACGCATTTCGGGAAGCGATCGGTGAAATCCTCGATGAAGTCGAGCAGCGATCCTTGGCGCGCCTCGTTCAGCCGCTTGCAGCTCTGCTCATCCCTGGACTTGGACGGCTCGAATCGCGGCATGTGCTCGGGCAGATCGCGGTAGACGCCGCCCGGGCGATAGTAGGCCGCGTGCAGCCGCGCGCCGGAGACCGCCTCGTAGCAG
The DNA here is from genome assembly GCA_963822375.1 of uncultured beta proteobacterium. Taxonomy (GTDB): domain Bacteria; phylum Pseudomonadota; class Gammaproteobacteria; order Burkholderiales; family Rhodocyclaceae; genus CAWGHV01. The sequence continues at coordinate 10,611 of CAWGHV010000022.1, forward strand.
TCCATCAGATCCTCGCGCTCGCGGAAGGTGTACAGAAAGACCGTCATCGCACCCACGTCCAGCGCATGGGCGCCGAGCCACAGCAGGTGGTTGAGGATGCGCGTGAGCTCGTCGAACATGACGCGGATATACTGGGCACGCAGCGGCACTTCGATGTCCAGCAGCTTTTCCATCGCCATGCAATACGCATGTTCGTTGCACATCATCGACACGTAGTCGAGGCGGTCCATGTACGGAACCGACTGGATCCAGGTCCGCGTCTCAGCCAGCTTCTCGGTCGCCCGATGGAGCAGGCCGATGTGCGGATCGACCCGCTGCACGACTTCGCCGTCGAGCTCCAGCACCATGCGCAGCACGCCGTGCGCCGCCGGGTGCTGGGGGCCGAAGTTGAGCGTGTAGTTGCGGATGTCAGCCACTTTCGACGTCCCCGTAGTTTTCCTCGCGCACGATGCGCGGCGTCACTTCGCGCGGCTCGATGGTCACCGGCTGGTAGATGACGCGCGCCTGATCCGGGTCGTAGCGCATCTCGACGTAGCCGGATACGGGAAAGTCCTTGCGGAACGGGTGGCCGACGAAACCGTAGTCGGTGAGGATGCGGCGCAGGTCGCGGTGGCCGCTGAACATGATGCCGTACAGGTCGAACGCCTCGCGCTCGTACCAATTGGCGCTCGGCCATAGTCCGGTCACCGAATCCACCACCGGGAACGCGTCATCGGCGGCGAAAACGCGCAGGCGCACGCGCCAATTGTGCGACACCGACAGCAGGTGCACCACCGTCGCGAAGCGCGGCCCATCCCAAGCGCCATCGCCGAAGCTTGAATAGTCGACCCCGCAGAGGTCGATCAACTGCTCGAAACGCAAAGAGGTTTCGTCGCGTAGAACTTCGGCCGTGGCGAGATAGTCGTCCGCCGCAACCTCTATGGAGATCTGTCCCCGCTCCTGTGTGAGCTTCCTCAGACGCTCGCCGAGCGCGTTTCGCAGGTTCTGGGACAGCGACTCGAGCTTGGTACTCATCGGTTCCGGCATATAAGCTTAACGGGCAATGGTGTTAGTCCTCTTGATCTTGTTCTGCAACTGGATCAGCCCATACAGCAGCGCCTCGGCGGTCGGCGGGCAGCCGGGGACATACACGTCGACCGGCACGATCCGATCGCAGCCGCGCACCACCGAGTATGAGTAGTGGTAATAGCCCCCGCCGTTGGCACACGACCCCATCGAGACCACCCAGCGCGGCTCGGCCATTTGGTCATACACCTTGCGCAGCGCCGGCGCCATCTTGTTGCACAGCGTCCCGGCGACGATCATCACGTCCGACTGGCGCGGGCTGGGGCGGAAGACGATGCCGAAACGATCCAGGTCGTAGCGCGCGGCGCCCGCCTGCATCATCTCCACGGCACAACAGGCCAAGCCGAATGTCATCGGCCAGAGGGAGCCGGTGCGGGTCCAGTTGATGACTTTGTCGAGGGTCGTGGTGACGAATCCCTCTTGCATCAGGCCTTCAATGCTCATGGGCTCGCCTCCGCGGTGTCGGATCGCATGTTCAGTCCCATTCGAGAGCGCCCTTCTTCCACTCGTAGATGAAACCGATGACCAGGATGGCGAGGAACAGCATCATGGCGATGAACCCGAACATCCCTATCTCGTTCAACACGACCGCCCAAGGGAAAAGAAAGGCGATTTCGAGATCGAAGATAATGAACAGAATCGCGACGAGGTAGTAGCGCACGTCGAACTTCATGCGCGCGTCTTCGAACGCTTCGAAGCCGCACTCGTATGGAGAGAGCTTTTCGCTGTCGGGACGACTCGGCGCCAGCAGCCACCCGAAGATGATCGGCAGAACCCCAAAGGCAATGCCGACCAGGACGAAGAGCAGAATCGGGAAATAGGTTTCCGGCATATGTGTCGCAGCATCGCGGCGGGTGTCCGGCACCTCGCCAGCCTGGCCGCCGACGGCGGATACTGTGGTGCCGACGGTGAGACTCGAACTCACACAGCTTGCGCCACCGCCCCCTCAAGACGGCGTGTCTACCAATTTCACCACGTCGGCAATTTTTTTCGCGGGGCAGCAAAATTATACGCCGAACAGACCCGCGCGCGACAACGCTATTTCGGGATCTCCTTGGCTTTCGAATCCGCCGCACCCGCATCCGGTGCAGGCGCCGGAACGCTGGCCGGCGCGGCCGTCGTCGGCGGCTGTTGGGTCGCGGGAGGAGCCGCGGGCTCGGTCTTGACCGCGTCCATGACACTGCCCCCAGTTCTCGGCTTGCTCGTCGCCAAGTAGCTCAGCCCAAGGCTGGTGATGAAGAATACGGTGGCAAGTGCGGCGGTGGTACGACTGAGAAAGTTGGCGGAACCCGATGCGCCGAACAAGCTGCCCGACGCACCGCTGCCGAATGCGGCGCCCATGTCGGCGCCCTTGCCGTGCTGCAGGAGCACCAAGCCGATCACCGCGCCGCCCTTTCGGTGGTCGCCAACACCGCCGAAGGAGCAGGTGAGTTCTCGCCACGGGTCAAGGCGCGGTTCTACCGCATGGCATTGCGCTCGGGCACCGAATCCGCTGCGTTGCTCGACGCTTGCAGGATCCTGGCCGCGTCCGATGGTGAGAGGATCGACCGGGCGCGAATGCAGCTGCACGCGGTTGTGCGAATGCCGGACGCATGAGCCGAAAATCTCAGGACGCGCGCGTCGGGCAGGGGCAAGGGCAGGGGCAAGGCTGAAGCTGTCGATGATCCCGGCGTCCGCAGTACGAGTAGTCGACGAACCCTCGAATGAGGGGACGGTCGACGGGGTGCCATCTCAATCGCGGTTGGTCTCGCAAACGTCGTTTACAAGCGAGTACCTGCCCACAGTTCCCCAGAGGAGCCAAAAAAGATGAACCATCCGGTGAGTGGTGCGACACTCTTGGGGAAGAGGGCGAAATGCTTGCGAGATCGACGATCCTGCTGGTGGCGGCGACCGTGGCGAGCGCGGGATGCGGCAGGCAGGTTGTGAATCTGATTCACGTGGTCGACGTGCAAGTCACCTCAAGGGCACGAGGGTGAGCCGTGCTTCCCGAACTCGACGTGCTTCGCGGGGCTGATTCCGTGATCGAACGTCTGCGTGAAGGGGGGTTCAGGTGGAACACCGGACGCGAGTCTCGGCGACAGCGGCGACAGCGGCGGCAGCGCGGGTGCCGGTGGCATGGGAGGCGCTGGTGGTACGTCGGACCTCGGTGGTACGGGAGGAGGAGGCGGTTGCACGGGGTATTTCCTCCAGCGATCCGCACAACTGCGGATTCTGTGGCCATGACTGCCTGGGCGGAGGTGCCAATCTGGCACCTGCATGCCCGCTACTCTTGTCACCAGAAATGTGGCCCCGTGGGGCCTGGCAGTAGACGCCAACGCCATCTACTGGACCGACTATGGCAATGGCACCGTCATGAAGCTCGGGCTCTCGGGCGGAACGCCCGTCGTCCTCGCATCCAATCAAGACCAGCCCTTCGCAATAGCGGTGGACGCCAACGCCGTGTACTGGACCAGCAGCGGCTCTGGAGGTGTCATGAAGGTCGGGCTCTCCGGTGGCACCCCCGTCACGCTTGTGCTCGAATTCAGGGAGTGTCCGTAGCCGTCGCGGTGGACGCCGACGCGGTCTACTGGCTAGCCGCTTACGGAGGCTTCTCCATCATGAAGGTCGGACTTTCTGGCGGCACTCCGGTCACACTCTTGCATCGAATCAGTCCCAGTCGGTGGCATCGCGGTTGACGCGACCTCCGTCTACTGGACCGCCCCCGGCACAGGGAGTCTCGGGGCGGTCATGAAGGTAGGGCTCTCTGGCGGTACACCGGTCGCCGTTGCAGACGTTCAAGACTTCCCGCTCGGCATCGCAGTGAATTCCACCGCAGTCTACTGGACCAACAATGCGAACGGATCCAACAACGGCGCGGTCATGACAGTTGGCACGGTCATTGCGACCAATCAGCACGATCCGGGTTTCATCGCGGTGGACGCCAATACCGCGTATTGGACGAACGGCGACGGGACCATCAAGAAGGTGGCGCCGCCAGTCGGCACGCCCGTCACGCTTGGAATCAGGAACGTGCCTTCGATCCCACATCGCGGTGGACGCCAACGCAGTATACTGGTCGAACGTCGGCAAGGGATTGGGAACCCCCGACGGCGCAATCATGAAGGTCGCGAAGTGAATGCATGCGAATCCTGGAAGCATTTGGCCGAAGTCCCGTGCCTGGCGGCGGGTACCAATCGGGTGTCAGTCGTGACTCGAAGGTGTTGGACATGAAGACTGGACCACAGACTGTCGCACTCATCGTGGTTCTTGCCGCGGCGACAATCGCTGCGTGCGAGAGCAAGACGATTCGATTCCTCCTGCCACGCGCGAAGAGGGCACTGAGGGCGGAGACTGTTTC
>CAWGHV010000023.1:0-5406 GCA_963822375.1 uncultured beta proteobacterium
CATCGCTCAGAGCAGCGCCGAAAACAGCGTCGCGATGCCGAGGAACGAGAAGAAGCCGACGACGTCGGTGACGGTGGTGAGGATGATCGACGAGGACTGCGCCGGGTCCTGGCCGAAGCGCTGCAGCGTGATCGGCACCAGCGCGCCGGCAAAGCCGGCCGCGACCATCGAGATCACCATCGCCGCCGCGATCACCAGCACCAGCCCGAACGAGCTGCTCCAGACGTAGACGCCGAGCGCGGTCGTGGCGGCGACCGCAAGGCCGTTCATCAAGCCGACGCTGACCTCCTTGAACACCACCTTGGGCCAGTGGCGCAGGCTGATCTCGCGCAGCACCAGGCCGCGCATGGTCACCGCCAGCGCCTGCGCGCCGGCGTTGCCCGACTGCCCGGCGACCACCGGCAGCAGCACGGCCAGCGCGGTGTACTTGGCGATCGTGCCCTCGAACAGCCCGACCACGGACGCGGCGAGAAAGGCGGTGAGCAGGTTGATCTGCAGCCACGGCAGGCGCTTGATCACGGCAAAGGTGGCCGACGACAGCGCACGCTCGTCGCGGCTCGCGCCGACCATGGTCTGGATATCGAGCGTGGTTTCCTGCTGCACGGCGGAAACCAGCTTGGCCTGGCGGATGACGCCGACCAGGCGCCCGTCGAAGTCGATCACCGGCAGGTCGGTCGCCGCGTCCTGCTGCATTTTCTCCACCACGTCTTCGCGCGGCGCGGTGTCCTGCACGGCGTCCGCGATCTTGCGCGCGATGCGCGCCAGCGTTTCGTCGGGTTCGGCGAGCGCCAGATCCTGGATGTCGACGCGACCTTCGAGCCGGCCGTCGTCATCCACCAGATAGAGTTCGCGCAATCCGCGCCGCTTGGTCTGACGCAGGCGCGCCAGCGCTTCCTGCGCGGTCAGTTCGCCGCGGAAGGCGAGCACGCGCGGATCCATCAGTTGGCCGGCGGAGTCGGGCCGATACTGCATCAGCGCGCGTATTTCGGCGGCCACCTGCGCGTCGAGCAGCCGCATGTAGCGCTCACGCTCGTCTTCGTCGAGCCGGTTGAGCAGCGCCGCGCTGCGCGCCGGCTCCAGCTCGGCAAGAAGCTCGGCGGCCCGCTGCTCGGGCAACTCGGTGAACACCGCCTGCTCCACATCGGTGGCAAGGCTGTGCCACACCGGCACCACCGCATGCACCGGCTGCGTCGCCAGCATTGCGCTCACCTCGTGCGCCGGCATCGCTTCGATGCGCCGCGCGGCCTCGCGCGGGTAATCGAGCAGGAAGCGCAGGTTGAGGGCAGCGACCGCCGCTGTCGACGCCCGCGTTCATGATTCCCCCTCGCGCGCGTTCGACCGGAAGCAGGCCGACCAGCGCCTGGATCAGCGCGGACACGCCGAACCAGTAGGCACCGGCGATGCCGACCAGCGTGTCTTCCGCGCGGCGCGGCGGTCGGCGTGCTTTGCTCCAGTGACAAGCGCCCGCAGCAGCGCGCCGTGGGTGAGCGCGCCGACCAGCCGGTCGCCGCGCTCGACGACAGGCAGTGTAGACGCCTCGCGCCAGCCCGGATGCTCGCGCAGGCCGGCGAGCAGCGCCTGCGCCGGCAGCCGGTGCGGGCTCGGGCGCACCAGTCGCGCGAGCGTGGTCGCGGCATCCGCGCGCAGCAAATCGGCGAGCTCGACGTTGCCGAGCAGGCGCTGGTTGCGGTCGATGACAAACGGATAGGCGGCAAGCACCTCGTCGGCGCGGCGCACGCGGTCGAGGGACTCGCCGACAGTCATGTCCGCGGGCAGCGCCAGGGCGCGCGGGTCCATCCAGGCGCCGACGGTGCCCTCCGGGTAGCCGAGCAGCAGTTCGTAGGCGACGGCAAGCGCGGTCGGCAACTGCGCCAGCAAGCGTGCCCTGCGCTCGGCGCCGAAATAGCGCAACAGCGCAACGCCGGTCTGCGGCACCGACGCCGCGCAGCAGCCCGACGGATTCGCCATCGTCGAGCCGCTCCAGGCAGCGCGCGCCAGCGAGCGGAAGCATGCTGGCGCAGCACCGGCGAGGCGAGCCGTAGCGGCGCCGACTGCAGCAGCGCCGCCGCCGAGGCGGGAGCAAGGCGCTCGAGCACGCGCGCCGCATCCGCCGGATGCGCTTCCAGAAAGGCATAGGTGAGTTCTTCGCTGCTAGCCATCGCGCGCCCCGCTCACCACCAGAACGATCGGCTGCTCGTTGAACACCTTGGCCGGCAGGCTCGCGCGGCCCTCGGCGGTTTCGAGCACCACCGCAGTGTCGGTCAGCTCCAGAATCCGGCCTTCGTAGCCGGCGACGCGAACCTGTTGACCGACGCTGTAGCGCTGACGCAGATAATGTCGCGCCGATCAGGTTGGCGACATATTCACGCGCACCGAGGCTGAGCGCCAGCGCCACTGCGGCGACCAGCGCGATGCCGGCTGCCGCCGCGAGTATGACGAGAAACGTCACCTTGATGCCGATCTGCTCGGCGCCGACGAGTATGGCGGTGACGAGAATCGCCGCCTGCACCACGCGCCCGATCAGCGCACGCTGGCGCTCGCCGGCACCGGCGGCGGCGGCCTCCACCACCTCGCGCGCGAGGCGGCTGACCAGGAATCCGGCGACGATGATCAGCGCACCGGCAAACACCGTCGGCAGGTAGTCGACGACGCGTGCCAGCCAGGCGGTGAAGGTAGTGCAGCCCCAGCACCTGCGTTGCGGCAGTGAGGAAGAACAGCACCACCACCCAGAAGACGACGCTGCCGAGAATCTTCGCCGACGCACTCGGCAGGCGCGTCGGCGCTGCGCCGCGACCGGCGGAAATGCGCGCCAGCGCGCGTTCGCCGAGCAGCGTCAGGCGCACCGCCAAGGCCCGCAGCACGTGCGCCACGATCCAGCCGACGAGCAGCAGCAGGAAGGCACCGAGCACATTCGGCAGGTAGAGCGTGAGCCGTTCCACGGTCTGCTCGAGAACGCCGGCGAGCGCGTCACGCCATTGCAAGAGGATGTCCATCCACGATCTCCGCGAGGCGCATCGGGCAAGCGCCGATAGAGGGTTTCACGCCGGAGCGATCAAACGACCGGTGGCAGGCTGCTGCGCGACGTGCATTGGCAGTCTATTTCGCCCGCACGACTGCGCACTGTTCGCCAGGGGCGCACGACATTCCTTATGCGCGAATGGTAGCAAGAAAGCCTTGTTGCGCGACGAGCCGTATTTTCCGCAGGTTGACGTTGCAATTTGGCGCGAATTACCCGCCTACTCTGACGGGCTAAATGCCTGCGCTGGGACGCCGAGCAGGCCGAGCAGCTGACGCTGCAGGTCCGTGAGCTGAACCTCGAAAAGCTGCACGGCGTGTCCGTCCTGGGTCAGTGTGTGTCGCTCGGTGAGGCTGTACAGACGCAAGATCTGTTCAGTGGTAGGGTGTGCGCACTGGCGCTGCTCCGGATACAGTGGAAGTTCCTCGATGTTTTCCCGCTTCATGGCAAGACGCAGTTCGCGTTCGATGAGGGCCTGAACGAGCAGGGCGAGGAAATACAAAGTGAAGAGCGCCTCGATGCGAGCCTCGTTCTTCAGGAGCACGGGAGCGATCTCATGCACCGTCTTGATCTGTTCGAAGCGCTTCTCGATCATGGGTTGGCCCTTATGGGCCTGAAGAACCTGGGCTGCCGACAGGCTTCGATCGTTTGTCATCAGTGGGTACATGCCATCGCTTCTGTGGTCGTAGGCGATGGCCTCCTCGTCTGTGATCCACTCGATATCGAAGCGCCGCTTGGTGATCTTGCGGTACGCGGTCTCGGGCCCTGGACGGCCGCGGCGTGTTTGCTTGTAACGATGTTCTTCACGCACCGTGCGGCTGACCTTGAGGTAGCGGGTGACGTGGTGCGCCTCAAGGATCGTCGCCACCTTGAGATCGATCTCTGCGGCGCCACGTAGCCGGGCCTTGGCGCCGGCGAGCCGTTCGTGCAACTGTGTGAGCGCTTCCGTGGCTGCGGCGATGTTGCGGCGCCGTCGGGCCTCCTGGCGTAGCGTGAGCAAGCTGCTCCACACCCATACAACCGACCAGACCTCGGCCGAAGGAAGGGGTGCCCGATAGACATACCAGCAGTCGCGCGGCCCTTCGTTGTAGCGCGCATTGGGCCGGTCCCAAACCAGTTCCCAAGGCGCCGCGTTAGTCTGGATCCACTCGCGAAACTCTGCATCTTCCAGGCGGCTGCGCGGCATCACGGTGACGAAGCGTCCGCCGGCGCGCTCGATTTCCTGCATGTTCTCGCGCGAACAAAGCTTACTATCAGCAACGTACAAGAAGTCCGCTCGCCCCGCCACCGCCCGCAGCGTATTCCACGTTTCGACGTGGCTGCGCGACTCGCTCGCATTGCCGTCGGCACAGCGAAAAGCCACGGGAACATTGCCGTCAGCGCTCATGGTGAGAATGAGCAGCAACTGCTTCAGATCGGGGCGGTGCGCCTTGGAGTGCCCGTAGGTGATCGCCGGGGCGCTTCGCCCGCGAATCTTGCGCCCCGAGGCGGCGCGATAGCTGCCACAGAAGCTCACCGAGGTGGCATCGTTATGCAATTCATCGAAGCGCACCGCGAAGCGGCTGCCAACGGCCAACGCCACCTCGGTGAGCAGCCCCGCCCGGTCGGCATCGAACAGATGGTCCAGAGCGCGCCCGAGCCGATCATCGGATAAGTGCTCCATCTGTTCGGCGCTGATTCCGAACATTGCGCCGGCGAAGCCGTGCACGCTTTCCTGTTGGCGGTAGATCGGTTCTCGCTCGACGATGATAGAGCGCAGCAGCACGCCCAGTGCGCGCGCGTGCGGGACAGTGCAGCGCTTGTCGGACGGGACGTATCGATCCAGCAGTGGCTCCAGGCCGATGCGTTCGACGAAGTGATTGACGATAGGTAAGGGACCCACACGCTCGCTGTGCAGGTCGAAGCGGGCGCGTTGCGGAGAAGGAGGTTGCGTTGGCGCCATTCCTACGCTATTATCGTCGTAGGATTCGCAAACAGTCAAGTACCTTGCCCAAACGCAGCCCAGAAAAAGCGGCCACTCTGGCACGTGAGCACATCAGTCGCATCCGCCACGCCCTGGTCGAGATCGACACCCTGTGTTCCGGCACACTGCTCAAGCGGATGATGAAATGTGGCAAGGCGAGTTGCCGCTGCCAGCAGGATCCGGCAGCCCGACATGGGCCGTACTACGAGTGGGGGCACATGAAGGCGGGCAAGCTCGTCCACCGCTACATCTCGCCTGCGCAGGCCGTACTGCTGCACCAGGCGATCGCCAACTACCGGAAAGTGAAGAAGCTCCTGCGAGCGTGGGAAACCGAAACCGAGCGGCTTATAGACGCTCAAGCGCCCCGCGAATCCTAATCGCCCAACATCCCCGGGAAATTACGCGGATATTCGACCGTTGACCTGCG
>CAWGHV010000024.1:0-44593 GCA_963822375.1 uncultured beta proteobacterium
GTTTATGCCTGTGCTCGACTCATCGTATTGCTCTCGTCCGGGTGGCAGCCCAGGGTCTCAGCGGCGAAAACGACATCGGGATGAGACTGCTTGACCGCGCTGATCAGACGCCGCCAGTGGTGCGCCGGCACTTGGTACGCGGCATCGCAGCGAAAACCCTTGAATCCCAGGCTAATGAAATGCTTTACGACATCCTGGCAGTAGCGGAACAAGCCCTCCGCGTCGCCGGAGTGCCGATGGTCGAATTGGGCCAAGTCATACCATACGACCTTCTCGCCATCGTCGCGTACGCACCAGGGATGGACAACGCCGCCGCCGTGCTCTCGAACGAACCACTTCGGGTTCTTCTCGACCAGCGGTGAATCCGCCGCGCAGTGATTGATGACGAGGTCCACCATCATGCGCAGGCCGAGATCCTCGGCCTCGCGGATGGTCGTCCGCAGCTGATCTTCCGGCGAAAGCTCTGATTTCGGATCGACGAAGGTGCTGTTGAGCTGAAAGTAGTCCGCTATCGAGTAAAGACTGGCGGAGCGCCCGAGTTTCTGCACGGGGTTGACGAATATCCAGTCGAACTCCATCGCCGCCGCGCGTTCCAGATGAGGACGCCAGTCGCCGAACTTGCCGGCCAGCAGGGGAAACAGGTTATAGATTTTCATGGCGTGGTGCTTTCGTCTAAGGTTTCGGGTTTGCTGCTCATGTCCGGCGGGACGCGGAATCAGCGCGCTCGAATGAAATCATAGATGTTGAGATAGTCCCTCCCGGGATGATTCCATGAGTAGTCGTAGCGCATTGCGTTCTTCATCAGCTCGCGAAAATCCGGATAGTGGTTGTAGTAGCAGGAAATGGCGCGCCCCAGCGCCGACTCCAGTCCGCGGTTGTCGTAGTCGCGGAACACATAGCCGTTGCGCTCGTGCAGCGCCAGGTGCGAGGTGTCCTTGTCGAACACCGTGTCGACGAGCCCGCCGATTTCGCGCACGATGGGGATCGTGCCGTAACGCATGGCGATCAATTGCGTGAGGCCGCACGGCTCGAAACGGCTGGGCACGATCACCATATCGGCGCCGGCGTAGATCAAGTGCGCGAGTTCCTCGTTGTAGCCAATCTCCAGGTGGGAATTCGGATCCTCGTTGAGCTGGCGCTTGAGGCCCCAAAAATCATTGTTGATGCGCGAATCTGGGCTCGACCCAAGCAGCGCGAACTGGCCGCCGCGCCCGAGGGTGTAGAAGATCGCATGGCGTACCAGTTCCAGGCCCTTCTGCGGATCCAGCCGGCCGACGAAAGCGACGAGCGGCTTCTCGTTGTCTGCCATCAGCAGGCGGTGGCGCAGCGCGCGCTTGTTGTCGTACTTGCGATCCAGGTTTTCGACGTCGTAGTGCACCGGGATGTGCGGATCCGCCCCCGGGTTCCATACGTCGTAGTCGATGCCATTCACGACACCGCCATACTTGACGGCGTGGGTCTTGAGCGTCGGATCGAGGCCGAAACCCTGGCCGAAATCCTTGGCTTCGCCGGCATGCCGAGGTGACACCGTGGTAACGAAGTTGGAGTAAACGATTCCCCCCTTCGTCAGGTTGATGGCATACGGATTGTTGTTGTCGCGCAGCCGGTCGTAGTGGAAAAAATACTCAGGCCGGTGTAGCCCCGTGGCGCGCAGCAGTTCCATGCCATTGAGCCCCTGATGCATGAAATTGTGGATGGTAAAGCACACGCGCGGATGCGTCATGCCGAGCTGTTGATAGATCTCGTAGAGCAGCACCGGCACCAGCGCGGTCTGCCAGTCGTGGCAATGAATGATGTCGGGATGTTTGCCGGATTTCCACAGAAACTCGATCGCCGCCCGGGAGAAGAAGGCAAAGCGGAACAGGTCGTCCTGGAAGCCGTAAATGCTGCCGCGGTTGAAGAAATTGTCGCGCGAGTGGGGTTCGATGAAGAAGCATTTGCGCCCGTGCACCATGCCGAAGTACACAGTGCAGTGTATGGCTCCGCCGTACCACGGCACCCACAGGTCACCGTAACAGGGTTGCAAATCCCAGATGTGGTCGTAGCGCATCGAATCGTACTTCGGCAGCACGATCTCGAGGTGATTGCCGCGGATCTCCATCTCGCGGGCGAGCCCAAACACCACATCCCCCAAACCGCCGACTTTGGCCACCGGCGCCAACTCTGGGGTGATATGCACGACGAACAACGAGGGCCGCCGATGAACCTCCGGAGGCTGTTCGGCGGGCGGCGTTGGCGCCGGCTCGGGCGCGAGCACCTCCAGCGGCGCCGGCGGTTCGAGCTTGGCGTCGGCATCGTTTCGCTCCGCCGAACTCGGTTCCGGTGTGGGGCGGATGTCGGCTTGCGGGCGCACTTCGGTTTCGGCCGGGGCCGGGGTCGTCTCCTCCGTCTTGGCTAGGGGCTGCTCCACCGGCTTGGCGGGGGTCGGCTCCGCTGCTTCGGCGGGAGGCGGAGGCAGCGCAACTGCATCCGGTTGCTTGTTGCGAATGGTCTCGGCGGCGGACGCCGGGCTGGCAGCGTCCGGCGCCTCCCGGTAAGGTCTGCGCGCCGCCGCCGAAGCGGGTGTAGGCTCGCTTTCCTGGGCTCTCGCCGCTTGCTCGGCCGGCGGCTCCTCGCGCGAGGTACTGGTCTCCACGCTGCTTGGATTCCTGCCGCCGGCCGGTCCGACCCATTTCGTTGGAGGCGTCCCCGGCGCGGTCGCCCCATTGACCGAGGGCGCAGGTTGCGTGCTAGCGGGGTTCATCCGCGGCGCCGCAGAGTCCGCACGAGGCTCAGCGCTTTTCGCCGTCGGAGCAACGTTCGTTGCGGTCTTGGTCGCGGGATCGAAACCGTTCTTGAGAGGAACCGCGGGTGTCGTAGAGGCGTCGCTTGCCGCGGCGGACGCCCCTGCAGCGGTCTCTTTCAGCGCGGCTTCGGATTCCGTCCCCGCGCCGCGTAGCGCCTTGCGCTGCCGATTGCCCTTACCCCCGCGTTTCGATTCCTTTCCCATTACGCCGATGCTCCTGTTCTCGGTTTCTCGTGCCATCGCGGTGACTCCCTGAGCTGCCGCTTGCGGGTGCGCTCGTTGCGCCGATCAGAAATCGTCGCGCAGAATATCCTGTACTCGGCGGCAGATCTCGCGCCCGTAGTCGGTCCATTGGCCCTGCCCCCAATAGCGGTAGCAACTGGTCTGCGAAGCCAGGAGATGAAACAGCGCATTGCGGTAGCGGTGCTCGTGCGCGGGAATACCGGCGCGGATCGATTTTTCGTGGAACTGCGAGCTTGCTTCCTCCATCGGCCCGATCACGTTGTCGTAGCCCTGAACCCATGACAGATTGCTGGTCCAGCTCCCGCCGTCCATGTGAAAGCGCCCGTCCTCGCGCTTGAGGTCTTCGATCACCTTCTCCAGCTTCTCCCGCCCGGAGCCGGCCTCGAAACGATCCCAGATGCGCTTTTGAAACAGAGGCTGGACCACTGGCAGGTCCTCTTCGCGGACGCCCGCGGCAAACAGATGCTCCAGGTATTCGGTGGCGTTCATCATCGGAGTGTCGCTGCCCGACGCTTCGCGGACCACATCCATGAACTTCGAAGGAAACTCGTTCATCATTACGCCGCCGTTCTCGCCGTCGGCGATCTGGGTGACAAGCGGCGGCACGGAGCGGCCCGCGAACTCCCACCGCGCCAGCCCCTTGGCTTCGTAGTAGGGCTGCATTTGAGCCACCAGCTTGGTATCCGACCCCTGGGTCTTGACGATGGCGATGATGCTCTCGGTCTTGCCCTCGGAGTTCTTGCAGACGAGTCGATGCGGCAAGTGCTGGCGCTGGGAACCAGCGCCGCTGTCCGTTTGCTCCACCGTATGCTCTTGCACCAGAACCCACTGGTATCCGCAATCCCTCAGGGTCTTGACGAATTCGTAAGCAACGTCCGGATGGTTGGGCAGTGCCATCTCCGAGGGGGAGAAGCCCCGCACGCGGCCCAGCGCCTCGAGGCCGAAGATCGCGGCGAAGTGGTGTTGCCACGCTTTGACATGGAGACGGAAGTCCTGCACCGGTGTAGATGGGGCGACGGCGTGACCCCATGGCGCGCCGAGCCATTCCACGCCGCGACGGTAGTCGTGGTTGCAGGTGATGTTCTTGAGCGTGTCGAGAACGTCGTGCAGGCCCATCTTGCGAAAGCCGTGGAGCAAGGTGCCCGAGTACTCGAGCATCACGCGCGGCTCCTTGCCCTCGCCTATGAGTTGCGGAACGAATTCGCCGATGCGTTTGTAGCACCAGTGAAAGGCCGAGGCGTTGTAGTTGTCGCCGATATCCTGGTGTTCGTACATGTATTGAAGGTTGCTGATCAGTGCGGCGTTGCGCAGGTCATCGCTGCCGGCCGGGATCAAGGGCTGATGCATATGCAGGGCGATGGCGCAGGCGCTATGGATATGATCGAAAGCGATACGGCTATCCGGAAGGAATACCGGCCGCTCTCGGCCCTCAGCAATCACGCGCTCTATGAGCGGCTCCGAGCCGGAAATGTTCGGTACGCCATCGATGTATTCAGCGAGTTCAGCCATAGCCTTCCTTTCCTCCGAGTGTCGTTGCCGCGGCGCCAAGGTATGCTTACTTGTGGCGAATGTAGTCGTAGATATTTAGGTAGTGCTGTCCCGGGTGATTCCAGGAGTAGTCGAACGCCATGCCGTTGTGCATAAGCTCGCGAAACTCCCCGGGGTATTGGTACCAAAGGCCGATCGCCCTGCTCATTGCCGACTCGATGCCGCTATAGTCAGGCTGTTCGAATACGTAGCCGTTGCGCTCGTTGCGCGGCCGGTGCGAGAAATTCCAGTCGAACACGCTGTCAACCAGCCCACCTACCGCGCGCACGATGGGAACGGTGCCGTAGCGCAAGGCGATCATCTGCGTCAATCCGCAGGGCTCGAACAGGCTGGGCATGACGACCATGTCCGCGCCGGCATAGATCAGATGGGCCAAATCCTCGTTGTAGCCGATCTCGAGGTGACAATCAGGACTGTCGTTCAAGTAGTGCTTGAGATGCCAAAAGGTGTTGTTGATTTCCGCTTCCGGACTCGAACCGAGTAGTACGAATTGAGCCCCGTTCCAGATTGCGTAGAACAAGGCATGGCGGATTAGATGCACCCCTTTCTGCGAATCCAGGCGTCCGACGTAAGCAACGATGGGTTTGAAGTCCTTCCCCAGCAGCAGGCGCTCGCGCAGAGCACTCTTGTTCTCATACTTGTTGTCGAGCGATTGAGCGCTGTAGCGGCTCGGGATGTGGGGGTCCAGATCCGGGTTCCACATCTCGTAGTCGAGGCCGTTGAGAATTCCGCCGAACTTATGCTGATGCACGTGCAAGATGTGTCCGAGGCCCCCGCCCTGCTCGGTATGTTTGACTTCCCAGGCATGTCGGTGCGAGACGGTGGTGACGAAGTTCGAAAAGACGATCGCGCCCTTGCTGAGGTTGATCGCGGTGCGATCGAAGTCGTCACCAAGGCGATCGCGCGAGTAGTAGTAGTCAGGACGGCGCAGTCCGGTTGCCTCGAGCAAATTGGGCCCGGCGATCCCCTGGTGGCGAAAGTTGTGGATCGTATGGCAGGTGCGCTGAGTGCCCAAGCCGTGAAACTTGTACATCTCGAACAGCATTACCGGCAACAGCGCGGTTTGCCAATCATGGGTATGGATGACATCGGGGCGCTTGCCGGATTTGAGCAGGAATTCGAGCGCGGCCTTGCTGAAAAATGCGAAACGCATGGCTTCGTCAAGAAAGCCATAGTAGGCGCCGCGGTTGAAATAGTTCTCCGGGGAGTGCGGTTCGATGAAGAAGCACTTGCGCCCGTGCACAAAGCCGAACCAGACCGTGCAGCGGATCGCTGCCCTGCCCCACGGCACCCAGAGATCCGGTAGCGCCACTTGGAGCCCCCAGATTTGGTCGTAGCGCATGCAGTCGTACTTGGGCAGCACGATTTCGACAGTGTGACCGCGGATCTCGATCTCTTTACTCAGACCGAACACCACGTCGGCGAGCCCGCCAACCTTGGCGACGGGGGCACACTCCGAGGCCACCATCACGATAAACATCCGATTTCCTTGCTAAGGAAGGTCTGATCAAGTGGTTGCGACAGCGCACCGCGAAGTTGCGGCGTGCTCGTTTGTCAGGGCGGGAAGGGGCCCCCGCCCATCCCGGCGCCTATGTAGCCGATACGTCTTGGTCGCTGCGCGCGCCGCGCCTTGCGCTGCATCCGTCTCGCTCACTTCTTCAGACCTTCCCGAAGGCCGATGGGCGAACAAGAGCAATTTGCAGCCTTGGCGGCCGGAGCCTGGTGAGTGCGAGCGTGCGATGCCCAAGGG
The DNA here is from genome assembly GCA_963822375.1 of uncultured beta proteobacterium. Taxonomy (GTDB): domain Bacteria; phylum Pseudomonadota; class Gammaproteobacteria; order Burkholderiales; family Rhodocyclaceae; genus CAWGHV01. Next base: position 6,327 of record CAWGHV010000024.1, read on the forward strand.
TCAGCGGCCGGCGGCGCCGTACGTCAAGCCATGCGCGCGCGCGCCGCATCGAGGTATTCTTCCGCCACATCGAGGTCACGGTGGCAGCGATCAACCCACGCCTCGCCCCAGTAGATGTTGCAGCTTGTCTCGGCACGCAAAAGTCGCCACAGCGCCTCCTCGATTTTCTGCTTCAGTTCCGCATCCTCGAGGTGCAACTCGCCGGCTCGCCAGCGAACGTCGTGCACTGCTGCGCTGGTGGACGCGACTCGCGCCAGAGCGTCTTTCTGGGCCTGCGAGCCCATCCATTGCACGAACCCCTTCCCGTTGTGCCACCCTGTGTTCCAGGCGGCGGTGCTCACGCTCACCTCACCATGAGCCCCGAACTTGTCCAGATACTCGTTCACGAATACCGGACGCGGCGCGTTCTTGTCGGCACGAGCCTGATCGAGCAGCGTCTTGTAGAAGTGGCCCCAGAAGTTCGCCCCCGGCGTCGTATTGCGGAACCAACCGCCGTTGTCGCCATCGGTGCAAGTGGTGACGAGCGGAGGAAAGTCGCACCAGCGCGTGCGTTCCTGTAGTTCTGCAGCGAACCAAGCGTAGTCCATCCCCGCCTCCTGGGCGTCGGAGAGATCGCGATCCCTTACGACAACCGTGATCTCGTCGTTCCCATAGCGGGCGATGTGCGGTCGATAGCGCAGCTCTTCCCAGCGCATGGGGGTCACCGGCTCGACATTCTCGCTGTCTACAACGACATAGCGGTAGCCGTAGCGGCGCAACAACGGAATCAACTCCATGCTGAAGCCCATCTCGGGCGGCCAGAAACCGGCGAAGTGTTCGCGCCAAAATAGGTGGCGGCCGATGCCGAGCCAGCGCCGAACGTGCTCCTCGCGGTCGGCGGGCGGAATAAGCGCGAGCACGGGATGGTAGTAGCCGGTGCCGAGGATCTCGAAAATGCGCTCGTTCTGCAATTGCCACAGCAGGGAGCCGCAATCCACGATGCCATACACCCAGCGCTGAAAGTCCGGGTCTGAAAGTGTCTCCAGCAGCGTCCCCGAAAGCGACAGATGGACGCGCGCGACATCTTCGTATCCCGACAGCGAGCGCGGAATGCGGTCGAGGGCAAAGAGAATCTCCTTGGCTTCCCACTCACGCTGCTCTAGCAGGTACTCCAAATTGCCCGCGGGCTGATGCAGGTTTAGTACGAGAGCATGATATATCGGGTGCATTAGGATGAGCTCGCAGTGCTGGCGCGTGCGCACCATATCAGACAAGCGACGTTAGAGCCAAACACTCTTAGGGGGGCACTCTCTTTCGCGGCGCTGCTGCGGTATCGCGCAAACACGCTCGACCTGCGTGGCGATGGCCGCCGCTCCAAATACCCATGCCCTGGACGTCCAAGGTCTAGGGACAACGTATGTGCTCATAGATGTTCAAGTAGTGCCGGCCAGGCTCGCGCCAGGAGTAGTCGCATGCCATGCCGTTTCGCGATAGTTCGCGAAACTCCGCCGGGCGCTCGTGCCAGAGTTTGATCGCCCGCTGTAGCGCCGACTCGACGCCCGGGCAGTCGGCGTCGTTGAAGACGAAGCCGTTGCGGGCATCGCGCGCCACCTCCGCATAGTCCCAGTCGAAAACCGTGTCCTTGAATCCGCCGACCGACCGCACCACGGGCACCGCGCCGTAGCGCAGCCCGATCATCTGGGTCGAACCGCATGGCTCGTAGATGCTGGGCGCCAGGACGATGTCGGCACCCGCATAAACCTCGTGCGTCAACTCCTCGCCAAAGCCGACCTCGATGCGACAATCCGGATTGTCGTTCAGAGTCTGCTTCGAATGCTCGAACTCCGCTTCGACGCCGTCTTCCGATCCGGTGCAAAGTAGTACGAACTGAGCGCCGTTTTCGATCGAGTAGGACAGGGCGTGGCGGACTAGATGCGTACCCTTTTGCGCGTCCAGATGCCCGACATAGGCGACCAGCGGCTTCTTGTCCCTGCGCAAGGCGAAGCGCTTGCGCAATGCCTGCGTCGCTTTGCGCTTCTTTTCGATGCAGTCCCTGGTGTAGCGCACCGCGATGTGCGGATCACGCTCCGGATTCCAGGTCTCGTAGTCCAGCCCATTGAGCACGCCACCGAACTTGTCCTGATAGAGGTGCAAATGGTGGCCGAGGCCGAAGCCCTGTTCGGTATGGCGGGCCTCCCAGGCGTGATTCGGTGAAACCGTGGTGACGAAGTTCGAATATGCGATCGCCCCCTTGGTGTAGTTGATGTCGGCCGCACTCATCCCAGTTCCAAGTTTATCACTTGAGCAATAGTATTCGGGCCGGTGCAGGCCCGTCGCCCACAGAACGTCGCCCCCTCCCACTCCCTGGTGGCGAAAGTTGTGGATCGTATGGCACACGCGCTGTCGATCCATTCCATGGTGTTCATAGATCTCGAACAGCAGGACCGGAGCCAGCGCCGTGTGCCAATCGTGAGTGTGAATGATGTCGGGGCGCTTCTCCGATTTGAGCATGAATTCGAGCGCCGCCTTGGTGAAGAAGGCAAAGCGCATCGCCTCGTCCCAGAATCCATAGAAGGCCCCCCGGTCGAAGAAGTTATCCCAGGAATGGGGTTCGATGAAAAAGCACTGACGGCGTGCCGCCACGCCGAACCAGACCGTGCAGTGGATGACCCCATCGCACCATGGAACCTGGAGGTCGGCGCAGGCAGGCTGCAGGCTATTGATTTGGTCGTAACGCATGCAGTCGTACTTGGGAAGGATGATTTCGACCACGTGGCCGCGCGACTCGAGCTCCGCACTCAACCCATAGACCGCGTCACCGAGCCCGCCGACTTTGGCGACGGGTGCGCACTCCGCGGCGATCATAACGATGTACATGCGCTGTCCCCCAAAAAAGCACGAAGCTGCAGCGGATGAACCGCGCGTACCGGCGTTGCCGCCCGCCGAGGTCGAGCAGGGCCGGCGGAGAACGCCCAACGGCAGTTTAGCGGACAAACCGAGGCGCTTGGCCGGTTCGGCTCCTGGCGTTCTGGATTCGCCCCTGGGTACGAACGTACAAGCGACGGCGAATTAGAGCAAGAAACGCCCGCTGGCGACAATCCCTGCCGATTGCGCGACGGCCGCAGCGGGGGGCTTATGGATGGTGAGCGATGGCTAGCGGATGTCGGGCTGCGCCGGTATCCGCCGTCGAAGGCGCGGCGCACTTACGGGTTACCCGCGGCAGCGCCGATTGCAGGAGGATAGGAGGGTGGGTGCTTTCGCTTTATGGCGTCTCGCGCTCGCCGACCTCTCGGCGCAGCCGCAACGCCGCTTCGAATGGAGCTGCCTCCGGCTTTCGCTGCTTCAGGTCGGCGAAGGCGCTCGCCAGGTACCCCGAGGTATCGTGGCCTATATCGCCGAGCCTACCGCCTAGTGCACGAACCTGGATCAGGTGCCGAAGCACGGTGTCGGCAACCGCTGGGTGTTTGGCATTCAGGTACGCCAGCATCGCGAAGTCCGCGAGCACTTCGGACCAGTGGTGGGCATGCGCCGACTGGTTCTGTAGAGCGCGCCAATCTTCCGGATTCTGCGCGTACTCTACTAGACTCGGATGCGCCAGCAGCGCAGCGTCATAGGATTGCCCGGCGAGCTGCGCTTCTTGGCAATGTGCGAGCTCATGGACCAACCCCGCCACCAACATCGCTTCGCGGGCTTCGCCGCGTAGCTCGCCTACGAGTATCTGCGCCGTTATTCGATGTCGCGGGTTGAACCTAACGTGGCAGGTTCCATCGCGTAGCACGGCTCCAATGTAAAGCGGGAAGCGCTCGTGTACGCGGAACTCCGCGCGCACGCCGGCGCCGCTGGCGGCCCGCGCCTGCCGAAACGCCTGCTCCATTTCCTTCGCCGACGGCGCCCCTGTCGCCACGAAGAGTGAAACCAGCCACACAACGATCGCTTCCATTTGACCTCCGCCACAACTTCGTTGGACTGCGCAACCGTCGATTTCTCGCCGCAAGCCGCAGCCACCCCAATTGGTGACGTTACGGAAAGAGTGGGTTCAACTAAAGTAGTAATTCACGGTTCGCCGCTATACGGGCATTGTTCGTGGTTGTGCTTCGGTGGCTATCATCGGTTGCGTTCGCACCGCAGCACGTCCGGCGGCGACCGGGTAGACTCCGCTTCGCCCCTGTCGGGCGCCGCATCGCCGTCCCGGCCAGTGTCCGCGGTCAGTCTCTCACAACTCATCGAGGAGATATCCGGCTATGGAAAACATGGACAATGTGAGCCCCCCGTCGCCCCCGGTATTCATCATTTCGGGAGGCGCAGGGGCGCTGGGCAAGCACGTCGCGCGCATTAGCCTTTCGCAGTTTCCGCTGCACAACCCCGAGGTCATCGTCTTTCCCCAGGTACGCCAGTTCGACCAGCTTGCGGACGCCATCGAGCAGGCTGCCGCGCGCGGGGGAATCATCATCCATACGATGGTCGACCCGGCCCTGCGCGAGACGCTGCTGATCATGGCAGCCGAGCGGGGCATTCCCGCCGTAGACACGATCGCAGACCCGATCGCGCAACTGTCAGCCTTGTTCAGCCAACAGCCGCTCGGGCAACCGGGGCTGTATCACGGTTCGGAAGAAGCCTACCTGGAGCGCATCAAGGCGATCGAATACACGGTGGATCATGACGATGGGCGCCGTCCCGACGAGCTGCATCTCGCCGACGTGGTGCTCACCGGCGTATCGCGAGTCGGCAAGACGCCGCTCAGCATCTTCCTCTCGGTGCTGGGCTGGAAGGTGGCGAATATCCCTCTGGTGACGGGAATCGACCCGCCGAAAGAAATGTTCCGGATCGACCGACGCCGGGTCATCGGGCTGGTGATCGATGAAACAGACCTGGCGCATCACCGCCGCTGGCGCCAGCGCTCTATGGCGGGCACGGCAGGTCGCTGCTACACGGATCCAAAGCAACTCTACGAAGAACTGGACATGGCGCGTGCGGTCTTTCGTCGCGGCGGTTTTTCCGTCGTCAAACGTAACGAACAAGCCGGTGGAAGAGAGCGCCGACGAGATCATCGCGCGTATCACGCGCTGGTTCGAACACAAGATCAAGCTGCCCAGCAGATAGATTCCTTCGTCGCCGGCGCGCCGCATTCACCAAGGCAGTTTGGCCGCTCGTAGGGTGACGCCCTACAACTCCAGGCCTTTGTCATGACGGTGGCGGCGGACACCCGATTGCCGTGCGACCGGATCTGCGCCCGCATCTGCCGCACCACGTCGCTGCGCCTACTTCGATCACGAGTATGATTGGTCGATCACTATTACCGGAGTGCGACATGCGCGCCGCGCGAGCATTGTTGCTGGCGGCTTTTCTGCAGGTTTCCGGCTACGCGTGGGGTCTCGACGACGAACATTGCGGGGCGGGCCGGGTGGAATTGGAGGCCAGCACCGCTACCGCCACTGATCTGCGCCTTGTCTGTGAAGGAGTGAGCTTCGGAGTCGAATTCCTACGTTCCCGGGGTGTTGACTTCGACTCTTTATTGCACGTGAAAGTCGTGGATGCATTGCCCTCGCAGCACGGTGTCCCCTCCCTGGGGCAATTCGACCCGAAGCGCATGGAGATCCGGGTTCTCTCTCTGACGAATTTCTTGGCGGCTTGTAAAGACGACCCGCCTTTCCCATGTCCGACAACGGCCGAGGTTTACCGCAGCTTCGTCGTTCATGAAGTCATCCATGCAGTCACGCATGCTGCGTTGGCCGGACGCGCCGTCCGGCGATTGCAGATGGAATATCTGGCCTACGTCGCCCAGCTCGCCAGCTTGCCGGATGAACTGCGCGAGGAGTTGATCGAGACGAGTGGTGTTGAGGGTTTTGAGCGGGAGGAAGAAATGAGCGCCTTCTTCTACTTCTCGAATCCGAATCTCTATGGGATCAAGGCCTACATGCACTACAGGCGACCGGAGACCGGCGACGCCTATTTGCGGAAGATCCTCGGAACAAGATAGAGACCTCGGAGAAGCTCCCACCGTTCTTGGCGGTTTGCCACCGTGCTGGCCATGCCTCCACGAGTACCTGCGCCGCAATAGGCGTTGTGCCCCGAGAACCGGCAGCCTTCGACGCGCGCGGGTGCGCGCTGGCAGAACGCCGCGCTGCTGCAATCGCTCGCCGCAGGCACCGCCGCATGGGCGCCGTGGCCAAGAAACAGCACGAGCAACAGCGGAACGAGACCCGCCGCGGCAAGGAGCAAGTAAAGCTTACCCTCGCTCATCGCGTTGGCCGCTCCACACAAATGGCGCGCGAGCGCCGCCGATAGCAACTATATTCCCCGCCCTTCATCTGCCTACCCTCGCAGCGAGTGAAGCGGTGTCTTCCGCTCTTTTTAGGGTCACGCCGGCCGCCATGACCGGCCGCAACTCAGAGGGCTGCGCGGGCAAATTCTGCCTACGCTCGCCACGACGCTCTGAACGCCTACAAGGATATCGTCAAATCACGAATCCGCAATCAGCCACAAGTAATACGCGCCCTCATCGGGCCGCGTGAGCCGCCCGCGCGCAGGTCTGTACGGCGCGAGCAGAACGCAGTCTTCGACACGGGGCTTCAAGGCTTCAGGAACTCTTCCCGAAGCCGCTCCGCCGCTTGGGGATCCCAGCGTTCGAGCGCGTCGAGCGCTTCAGCAACTCCACTTGGCTCGCGCAGCCGACCGTACAGATTACCGAGCGCAATCCAGAACGAGGCCCGATTCGTCGCGCGCTCCAACGCCTGTCCATCGAGGGCACGCCGAAAGGCCTCGACGGCCTCGGCATCGCGTTCCTGCCGCGCCAACGCTTGACCGCGGCAGGCCCACGCTTCCGCATAGGAAGATTCCAGTGCCAGTGCGCGATCCGAGGCCTGCGCGGCAGCATCGGCATCTCCCAACCGGAGCCGCGTATCGCACAGCTCGCGCCACAGGCGCGCATCGTTCGGATTGATCTGGGCCGCCCGCACGTGCACGACGAGTGCATGATCGAACTGTCCGATCGCGCGGTAGGCCAGAGCGAGGCTGCGGAAAACCTGGTAACGCTGATCTGGGTTGCGTGCCAGCGCACGGTTGTAGCTTCGCACCACGGCGCGGAAATCGCCCGCTTCCGCGTCAGCCCAAGCGGTGAGGATCCACGGATAGTCGTGGTCCGGCTCCAGTTCGATCCAGCGCCGCGCGATCTCGCGCGCCAGTATCCAATCATCGGCCGCGATTGCGCCGCGGCTAGCGGCGCGCAACGAGACGATCGGGTCGGGGGGATCGAACGGGCCCGATGGCGTTGCTTGCAGGGCGTGGGCATGCGCCAGCGTCGCGGCGCTGAATAGCGCTGCGTAGGCGAGCGCCCTACCTCGGATCCTCCGCTTCATCCGTGGCTCCCGCAAAGGACGAGGGTGCACTCACGTTAGCGAGGGCAAGTCCAAGATGCAACTGCTGCCGTGCAACCCGAACGCAGCGGATTTCAAGCTCGCTCACTCGCACAAGAATTCCGCGATGACCGCCTTGGAGTCGTCGGGCGCGCGTCCGAACGCCATGCGCCCCGATCTGCGCAGCGTCAAGGTGCGCGGTGCGCGGAAGTAGGCCTCGCCCTCGAATGCGACATAAGTACCGTTGCTGCTCGACTCGCGAAGCACGAATTGTCCGCCGCGGCGCTCGATTCGGGCGTGGCTGCCCGAGACACAGGGGTCGGCGATAACCAGGGCGTTGCCCGAGCTGCGGCCGATGCTGATCGGCTGGCGACCGATTTCGAGGATGAGTTCCTGGCCGCAGCAGCGCAAGCGCAGACGTGAGTTGGGTGTCACATCCGCCAAAATCCGCAGCTTGTCGGCGGTCGCGACGATGGTGCGCTCCTCGCGCCAGATCACTTCGCGCAATGGCAGGCCCTCTTCGATCCCCTTGACCGTCGCGAAGCCGCGGCTGACGCCCAGACCCTGGTGCTCGCCGGAGAGCGCACCGAATGTCTCCTCCGTGGTCAGGATGCGGTCCTGCGTCGCCATGGACGCGACCCGCGCCGCCACGTTAACCGTGTCGCCGAACAGATCGCCGCTGTCTTCGATCACGCGCCCGCCATGGAAGCCGATGCGCAGCGCGAACGGCACGCCGTAGGTCTCGGCGGCCTGCTCGGTGCAGCGCTGAAAGGCGCACGCCGCATCGCATGCGGCATCGGCACTGGCGAACGCGCACATCATCTCGTCGCCAATGAGCTTGATCACACGCCCGCCGTGATGGTGAACGTGGCCCTCCAAGTCGCTCAAAAAGCGCCGGATTTCCGCTCGGGCGCGGGCATCTCCCAGCTGCTTGTACAGATCCATCGAGCCGACCACGTCGGCGAAAAGCACCGCTGCATAAACTGCGTCGTCTGGCATGGCTTCCGTGAGTCCTGCGATAGATATCGCCGCGCTGTTCCTGTCTCGGCATTACGGGCAATTGTCCCATGCCTAGGTCGCGGCGCGAGATGGTTGACCCGCCGTAAGCAGCCCGAATACAACCGCCGCAATACACCTTGACACTTTGCCGCGCACCGCCTATGAATAAGCCAGTACCCGCGGCATCGCTGATCCCATCGATCGAAAGCGCTCGTCTTGCAACTGCGGTTCTGGAGAACGCCCCCGGCTCCGGGAGGACAATCGTGAAATCCCCTATCATCGGTACGCGAGGCATACTCCGTCGCTTGATCGCAATCCTGGCGGCGCTGGCCGCGGCAAGCATGAACACTACCGCGTTTGCGGCGGTTCCACCCGAGACCGTGCGTATCCACTACAACAGGGCAGCGGGCGACTATGCCGGCTGGGCGGTATATACATGGAATGGGGCGCTCGACCCCAGCCCCGCCTACCCTTCGACCGACGGGCCGGAGGGCAGCGACGACTTCGGCGTTTACTTCGACGTCGCCGTCAAGCCGGACGCCACTTTCCTCAACTACATCCTGCACGCGGCCGACGGCGGTCCCAAGAACTGCCCCGACGACATGAGGTTCGAATTCGACCCGGCCGGCGCTGGCGGCGAGATTTGGCAACTCGAAGGCGATTGTGCCATTTACCTCGCGCGGCCCGCGCTCAAAGTGGGCGACGTCAAGCAGGCGAAATGCCATTGGCTCGGCCGCGCCCTGCTGGCCTGGCCGAACGCTTCCGCCGGCAATTCATACCGCCTCTACTACGCGCCCGGCGGCGGCATCAGCTCCGGCGAGAGCGGCATCAGCGGCGGTGAATGGCTTCCCCTAACGGCAGATGGTGGCGGCCTTCCCCACGCCATACTGGAGAAGTTTCCCCATCTGGCCGGCGCCACCGTGCTCAAGCTTGCGGGCGCGGACCTGGCCAAGGTGCCCAATATCCTCAAGGGCCAGATCGTCGTGGCGAAGTTCGATGGCGACAAACTGGTCGATGCCACCGCCGCCCAGATCCCCGGCGTGCTCGACGAACTGTATGCGTTTGGCGGCCGGCTCGGCGCCATCGCGCGCGATGGCGATGGGTGGGTAGACGGGGACGAGCAGGCCGCTAGGGACGAGCGCTACGAACAGGACGAGTCTAACGCCTCGGATGCAAACGACGAGCGCGACGACTCGGATCGGCGCGTGCGTTTCCGCCTCTGGGCGCCCACCGCACAGTCGGTGAAACTGCATCTGTTCGACTCGCCCACCGGCCCGGCAACGCAGGTCATTCCGATGAAGTTCAACCCGCGCAACGGTGTCTGGCATGCGCGCGGCGATTCGCGCTGGGTCAACCAGCGCTACTACCTCTACGAAGTCAACGTGTTCGTGCGCGCCAGCGCCAAGGTCGAGACTAACATGGTCACAGACCCCTACTCCCATGCGCTCGCCGCCAACAGCACGCGCACGCTGCTCGTTGACCTCGACGGCCGCGGCCTCAAGCCTCTCCGCCGGGAGCGCGCCAAGCGCGCGCCGCGCGTCAGGCCTGAGGATATCGTGCTCTACGAGTTGCACATCCGTGATTTCTCCGCCTCTGATGAGACGGTGCCAGTGCAGGATCGCGGCAAGTTCCGCGCATTCACCCATCGTGATTCCAACGGAATGCGCCACCTGAGCTCGCTGCGCGAAGCCGGGCTGACCCACATCCACCTGCTGCCGGCGTTCGACATCTCCAGCGTGCCGGAGGTCGGCTGCTTCACGCCGAGCGTGCCCGACGCCGCACCCGACTCGCCGGCGCAACAAGCAGCGATCGAGCCGCTGCGCGACCAGGATTGCTTCAACTGGGGCTACGACCCCGTGCACTACACTGCGCCCGAGGGCAGCTACGCCTCGAACCCCAACGGCACCGCGCGCATCGTCGAGTTCCGCGAGATGGTGGGCGCACTCCACGATGCCGGGCTGCGTGTGGTGATGGACGTCGTGTACAACCACACCACGGCGTCGGGCCAGGCCAATTTCTCCGTGCTCGACCGTATCGTCCCAGGCTACTACCACCGCCTCGACGAGAACGGCTTCGTGGCGAACAGCACCTGCTGCGCCAACACCGCGACCGAACACGCGATGATGGGCAAGCTGATGGTCGACTCGGTGCTCACCTGGGCGCGCGAGTATGAGATCGACGGCTTCCGCTTCGATCTCATGGGCCACCAGCCGAAGGCGCTGATGGTGGAACTCAAGCGCAAGCTGGCGCGTATCGATCCCTCCATCTACCTGTACGGCGAAGGCTGGAATTTCGGCGAGGTGGCGAACGACGCGCGTTTCGTGCAGGCGACCCAGCTCAACCTTGCCGGAACGGGTATCGGCACCTTCAGCGACCGCATGCGCGACGCCGTGCGCGGCGGCGGCCCGTTCGACGGCGGCGAATCGCTGGTGCGCAATCAAGGCTTGATCAACGGCCTGTGGGTCAACAACAACGCGCTCGCTGGGGCCCAGACCGACGACCAGCGCCGCCAGTTGCTGGTGTATGGCGACTGGACCCGCCTCGGCCTCGCCGGCACCTTGAAGGACTACGTGTTCGTCGACCGCGACGGCAACGACCGCAAGGGTAGCGAGGTGGATTACAACGGGCAGCCGGCCGGCTACACGGCCGATCCGCAGGAAGCGATCAACTACATTTCTGCCCACGACAACCAAACGCTGTTCGACAACAATCAGTTCAAGCTACCTACGGGCACATCCCAAGCGGATCGCGTGCGGGTCAACAATCTGGGCGTGGCGATCGTCATGTTTTCGCAGGGCGTGCCTTTCTTCCACGCGGGCGACGACATCCTGCGTTCCAAGTCGCTCGACCGCGATAGCTACAACTCGGGCGACTGGTTCAACAAGCTCGACTTCACCTACCAAAGCAACAACTGGGGCGTGGGGCTGCCGCCGGCCTTCACCGGCAACGAGCCGAACTGGTTCGTCATGCAACCGCTGCTCGCCGATCCGGCGCTGAAGCCAAGCTTCGGCGAGATTACCCGCGCCAACGCGACCTTCCGCGACATGCTGGCGATCCGCAAGAGTTCGCGCCTGTTCCGGCTTCCGAGCGGCGACGAGGTCAAGGCACGGCTCAAGTTTCACAACGTCGGCCCGAGCCAGATCCCGGGGCTGATCGTGATGAGCTTGTCGGACCAAGTCGGCCGGCGCATCGACTCGAATTACAGGAGCATCGTCGTGCTGTTCAATGCCGACAAGGCGGCGCACGACTTCGCCATTCCCGACTACGCCGGCAGGCGCATGGAACTTCACCCGATTCAGCAGGCGTCGAGTGCCGATGACATCGTCAAGCAATCCAGCTTTCGCGACGCCGACGGCCGGTTCTTCGTCCCGGCGCGGACCACGGCGGTATTCGTCGAGCCGCAGCGGCGTTAGCTAAAGCCCTGTCGTGCTGGCCGTGGATATGTTCACTCATTTCGCCGAACCGTTGGACACCCTTCGCCTCGCCCTGATGGCAGCCTTGGGCGGCATGCTGATCGGCCTGCGTTCGGTCGCAAAGCGTCTGGGCTAGTTCGTAACGACGCCCAAACAAGCCGGGAGCCCACCATGACCTGCTTCGTTCTCAAGACGCCGCACGTCCTCGGCATGGTGCTCCTCTTCGGCACCGGTGCGTCCCGGCGTGCGGTCGCGGTAGATGGCGCGCTTGACGGCGCTCAGCAGCGCCGGCTCGCGCTGCACCTCGTCGAGTGTCACCGGGCCGCGGCCGCCCGCCAGCGCTTCCGGATCGCGGTGCGCGGCGTCGAGCACGTCGGAGGTCGTCATCCAAGAAGACTCTCGAAACGATCGCCATCGAGCGGGAGGTCTCCCTACGGCAGCTCCTCGACCTTGAGCAGCACGCGCCGCTGTTCGAGGCTGCCGCGCGTCGAGTAGGTAGCCGTTGCGCCTTGCACGGTCGTCGTATCGCCCGATGTGCCGCCGAGTTGGATCCACTCGCCGAGCCGGCCGCTCACCTTGGTGCTCAGCCGCTGCGATTCGATGGCGCCGCGCTCGGTCGCGGAAAACGATTCCTGTTGCGGACTGATCTCCAGCGTCACCGTGTCGCCGGAGACGTTGGGCTGGGCATAGAAGCCGGTGCCGATATCGCGATAGACGACTGACTCGGACACGCCGGCGCCGCGCAGGCCGATGGCCGTCTGATACAGACGGATAGGCAGCGACGTGCCAGCCTGGATCAAGGCCTTTCCACCTTCGACCACCTGCACCTGCTGCATCACCCGCCCGGAGGCCGACCCGCGCGTGCCGTATACGCGGGCGCCGATGGCGCTGTCGCCGCGCCGGCTCTTTATCGTGAGCCCACGCCCGGCGCGCGCACCGGGCAGCGTCACACGGGCGTCGCCACCCACTGCGATGTCGCCCGACACGGCGGCGCCGCTCGTTGCGCTACTGCGGTCGTTTTCCTGCTTGACGCTGATGAGCAGCCGTCGCAGCGGCGTATCGAGCGCCGCGAGCGCGCGCTTGATCTCGGCGCGGTTGGCGGCGGAAGCGCGCACCATGATGCGGTTGTTCACGCCTGAGATGGCCCCGCCGCTCTCCACCAGCGGTTGCAGCGCCGGCATTACCTGATCGGCGCTGCGGTGCTTGAGCGTGATGATGTCCAGTTGGCCCTGGCCTAATACCGGCAGCGCGATACCGGCTACAAGGAACAGGCAGATCGATTTCCTCATGGTGCGCTCCCTTCGTGGTGAGGCGCGTGATCCGGGTCGAGAAAGGTGCGGCGGAACTCGTCGAAAAACCGGCCGAGTGCCGCCTCGGGCAAGCGGTCGATTCCCGCCGCCGCGGCGCGGCCGCCGCCACGGAAACGGCGCGCGAAGGCGTCCGCCGTGGGACCCACAGGCTGCGGAGCACGCACGCTGACCATAACCCAATCTCCGCCCGGGTACGGTGCCAACACGGCAAAGGCCCGCGATGGCGTCCGGGTCGCCAAGCGATTGGCGTGGCTGCCCATCACTCGGCGGCTCCACGGCGCATCCGGCAGCCGGAGGATAGCGCCTCTCGCTGTCTCGACTTGCGCGACCGCCGACTCGGCACGTTTCAGGTCGGCTTCGCGTGCCAACTTGAGCCGTGCCAGCACGTCGTCGCCGGCGATGAATGCCAGCGGGTCGTCGTAACCGCTCAGGCGCCGGTAAAGCGCCGCGGGCGCGTACATCAGATCGCTCTCCGCCACACCATAGGCGTTGTAGTTCAGGCATTCGCCGAGTTCGCGCAGCATCTCGACGTCGGAGTGTGCCAGGCCGAGATCATGGGCGATTCGCCATGCGGCGGGCGCCATGTTGTCGCCGAATGCGCCGGCGATTGCCCATCGGCGATGCTTGCCGCCGAGGTGGCGGTTGACCAGTACGCTGGTGCACACGTCCGCCGCGGCATCGATATGCGCATCGAGCAACGGATGCTCCGGCACCGCCGCGGCGCAGTGATGGTCGAAGTATTCGACGCTCACGCCCTGGGCGAGCAAGGTTTGCAGTGGCGCGAGGTTGTTCGCGAGCGAGATGTTGACCACCGTCACGCTGTCGCCGTGCGTCGCGGCCACGCGGCACAGCAGCGAGTGGTCGCGCTTGACTCCGGTGACCAGTTGGGCATCGCGCGGCCGAGCAAGGCGCAGCATGTGCAGCGCGCACAAGCCGTCGGCATCGCCGTTGAAGACATCGAAGTGGCTCATCGCCGCGCGCCCCACAATCGTTCGCGAAGAATCCGCACGATGTCCCCCGGCGGCTGTCGTTCGGTGTTGACGCCCAGCACGTCGGCCAGCTCGTCCGGCTCGATCGCATCGCGGGTCTCGATCTGGCGTTCGAGCACTGCCGCCGTGGCCTCCGACGCATCGCCGGCTCCCTGGCCCCTGCGCGCGATGCGTTGGCGCAGGATGGCTTGCTCCGCACGACAATCGAGGATGCAAAATGGGATCGCAAGATCGGCGGCCAGCCGGCGGAAAGCGTCGCGCTGCCAGCGCTCGAGGAAGGTGGCGTCGACGATCACCGGATAGCCTGCCTCCAGCGCTACGTGCGCCAGGCGCATCAGTTCGGCATAGACACTTCGCGTAGCCGCCTCGTCGTAAATGCCCGTTCCGAGCTGCGCCCCGGTACGCGCCAGCGCGGCAAGCCCATGCTGGCGCTTGCGCTCGACATCCGAGCGCAGCCGCAAGGCGCTCAAGCCCTCCAGCACAGCTTGCGAGTAGGTCGTCTTGCCCGACCCGGCCAGACCGTGGGTGACGATTAGCGCCTTGCGCCGCGCGACGATTACCCGCTGGGCGAAGCCGGCGTAAGCCTCGTATTCGCGGCGGTGCGCCGCGGCGGATCCGGCTGCCGCGCTGGAGTCTTCCTGGCTCGCGCGCAGTCGTGCGATCTTGGCGCGTACCAGCGCCCGATACACGAGGTAGTAACGCAGCAGCCGCAATCCCTCGTAGTCCCCGGTGATTTCGAGGTAGCCGTTGAGCACCCGTGCGGCATAGTCGGGGCGGCCGCGCTGTGCCAGATCCATGTCCAGGAACGCCAACTCGCTCATCATGTCGATCCAGCGCAGGTTCGGGTCGAACTCGATGCAGTCGAACATCTGTGGCGAGCCGTCGACCAATGCGATGTTCCCGAGGTGCAGATCGCCGTGGCACTCGCGCACGAATCCGGCGCGGTGGCGCGCCGCGAATAGCGCATCGAGTCTATCCTGTTCGCATTGGCTCCATCGTCGCAAGGCGTCCAGGCGCCCGCTTTCCGCTGCGCTCGCTAGTAACGGCCGGAGCTGAGCGAAGTTCTGCTCCATCGGCGCGCGTATGTGAGCCGCATCGCCGTAGGCATCACCGGGTTGCGCGCGCGCGGCGGCGAGGTGAAACGCAGCCAGTGCAGTCGCCAATTCGTCGATGTGGCCAGGCAACAGTTCGCCGCGCGCCAGCACCGCGTCGAGCAGCGCCCGCTGGGGAAACTCCACCATCTTCAGCGCGTACTCTATGGCCGGTCCGGCGCCTTCCATACGCGGGTCCGCGTCCGGTCCGCTGATCGCCACGACGTCGAGGTAGAGCTGCGGCGCGAAGCGCCGATTGAGCCGTAGCTCCTCGCCGCAGTAATAGCGCCGGGCCGCCAACGTCGAGAAGTCGAGAAAGCCGAGGTCCAGGGGCTTCTTGATCTTATAGGCGAAACGCCCTGTCAGCAGGACATAGGAGATATGCGTCTCGATCAACTGGACGCGCTCGACAGGATGCGGATAACGGTTGCGGTCGGTAAGCGCGCCGATCATTTGGCGCTGTGCGCGCGCTTCCGGCTCACTCACTTTCGCCCCGGTGCTGCAAGTCGAGCGTCGCCGCCAACTCGCGCAGCGGCTTCGCGACTTCCACCGCATAGGGCAGGGCGGCGTCGAGATCGCACAAGGAATCCGGCAGCCGTGCCAACTGCGCCGCGGCAGTGTCGCGAATCGATTGTAGTGTCGGCGGCGACGCCAGCCGCTGCCCGCCGCGCATCACCGGCCGCAGCAGCGCTTCGCCTTCCTCAGCACTACCCTCCAGCGTGAGGGTATCGCCGGCGAAACGCCCGCCAGCGTGACTGCGGCGAAACACCTGCTTGCGGCCGGGCCAAGTCGCCTTGCCTTCCGAACGCTTGCGCCGCGCCTCGCCGGCGTACTGTTGCAGCTTGTACGCGCAGTCCAGATATGGCTGGTCGGCCGAGGTGTTCATGCGCGTGCCGATGCCAAAGCCGTCTATCGGCGCACCGCTCGCCACGAGCGAGCGCAGGCGGTATTCGTCCAAGTTGCCGCTGGCGAAGATAAGGATCTCAGGAAAGCCACCTTCGTCCAGCACGCGCCGCACTCGTCGCGCGTGCTCGCCGAGGTCGCCGCTGTCGATGCGCACGGCGTTGATGCGACGACCCATGCGCGGCGAGCCTGCGCGCCAGCGCCGCGACCTTGCCCGCCGCGCGCTCGGTGTCGTAGGTGTCGATCAGCAGGACGCAGTTGCGCGGGTGCGAGCGCGCGAAATGCTCGAACGCCGCCGCCTCACTCTCATGCGCCTGGACGAAGGAGTGCGCCATCGTGCCATAGAGCGGAATGTCCCATAGGGCACCGGCGAGCACGGTAGCGGTACCGCCGAAGCCGGCGAGATACGAAGCGCGCGCCGACAGCAGCCCCGCCTCGGCACCATGGGCGCGGCGCAAACCGAAATCTACCAGCAGCTTGCCCGGAGCGGCGATCACCGAGCGCGCCGCCTTGGCGGCGATCATGCTCTGAAATTGCAGCAAATTGATGATGCGCGTCTCGACCAGTTGCGCCTCACGCAACCGCGCTGTCACACGCAAGATCGGCTCGTCGGCAAAGAACACGGTGCCTTCCTGCATCGCGTCTACATTGCCGGCAAAACGCAAGTCGGCAAGCGAGTCGACGAAGTCGTCGCGAAAGCGCCCGCAGCCCTTGAGCCAAGCCAGCTCGTCGGGCGTGAAGCGCAAGCATTCCAGATACTGGAGCACCTGCTCCAGACCGGCGGCGACCAAGAAATTGCGCCCCTCGGGCAGCCTGCGCACAAAGAACTCAAAAACCGCCGTGTCGTTCATGCCCCGGTCACGATACGACTGGAGCATGGTGAGCTGATACAGGTCGGTGAGCAGCACGCTGTGCCGCAAAGGAAGCGAGACCGACCCGCCAGCCCCCAGCATCGCACTACTCGGCGAGTTGGGCACGCTCGACGGGCTGCGCGCCGAGCGCCACCATCTCGGCGATAGCGCGCTCGCCGTCGCCCGGCCGAGCCTCGACTGCGCGGATCGCATCGCACAACAACACGACGGCGAAGCCGAGACGCACGGCGTCGCGCACCGTGTTGAGCACGCAGTAGTCGGTGGCGAGGCCGCCGACGAAGACACGCCGGACTCCCCGTGCGTGCAGCAGCTCGGCGAGATCGGTTTCTGCGAAGCCGGAGTAAGCATCCTGGTCGATTCGCGTCGCCTTCGAGACCACGGTCGTGCCGTGCGGGAGTTCGAGCCCCGGCGCGAACGCCGCGCCCAGCGTATCCGCCACGCAATGCGGCGGCCAAGGTCCGCCCTGAGCCTTGAAGGAGCAGTGATTCCGCGGGTGCCAGTCGCGCGTGGCGATCGCCGGTAGCCCTCGCGCGGCGAACAGCGCGGCGTATCGGTTGAGCGCCGGGACCACCTCATCGCCGCGGGCGACGGCCAGGCTGCCGCCCGGCAGGAAGTCGTTCTGGACATCGACCGCGATCAGTGCATCGCCGAAACCGACAGTGATCGCCTGTGGGGAAAGCATGGTGGCTGGCATTGCCGAGACCCGGCGGAAACGATTGAACGAAGAGTATTGTAGATCGCGCAGCGCCGGCTTTTCTCGGTTCGGCCATGGAAGTAGCGTCAACCCACACGCCGCAGCGCAGCAAGGGGCCTTTAGCCCTTGTGGACTTTCCGCTTGAGGAGCCGGCCGCTTATGATAGAGAGAATTGATTGCGGCAGCGTAATTGCCAGTGATATCCTAAACATGCCGATAACAAGGGTGACACCACTAGACTAACAAGCGGCTTCGTTGGGCGGTATTCGCAAGACATGTCAGGCTGTGCGCGCAACCGACGCGCAAGCAAAGGAGGATGGGGTGAGCAATCAGTTTGGGGCTGGACGGGCGCCTGCGCCGGGAGGCGGCGCCTGCGGCGAGTTGGAACCGGCGACATTCTTGCTGGATGCGCAAGGCATCATCACCTACTGTAGCCCGACTGCCGAATCGATGTTCGGTTATGCCGCAAACCAACTGCAACGTCTCCATGTCAGCCGGGTGCTCCCCGAATTATCGAATACGGATGTGATGCCGGGAGGGCGTGTCAACCCACGAGTGGCCTTCCTATGCCACTGCGGCCGCCGCTTCCGCGCGCAACGCTGCGACGGCACCAACTTCGACAGCGAATTGCATATCGGTATCGCCAGCTTGGGCAACGCCAACGGACTGCGCTTGCTGGTGCGCAATGCAAGCCAAGATTCGCGAATCGCGGCTGCCGGCTGAAACTGCCGTGGAATTCGCACCGACCTCGGGAGAGCGATAAGCGCATGCAGATTCATGACCGGTTGCTTCCCAGTTCCGCGGCGCAACCTGTCGCCGGTGCCGCAATCACGCGGGGCCATGTAGTCCTCGATGAAACCCATCGCATCGTATCGTGCGATGAGGAATTCGCCGCGATTTTCGGCTATCGCCCGGGCGCCTTGGTCGGGCGCCATGTTTCTTTCTTCTTTCCCGAGGTGACTTGGCCATCTCAGCGGGAGCGCGGCCAAAGCGCCGGCTCCGCTGCCGATGCTCGCGCGTGCATGCGATTCAGCCGGGTCGTCCTGCAAGGGCGCCATGCGCTGGGGTCGGTGATCCCGGTCATTGCCTCGCTGCTTGAAGCAGCGGACGGGACCTCACTGCTAACGATCCGAAGCGCCGGATTGTAGGCCTCCTGTTCGACATACGCCGAGCCGCGACGCACTTGGCTTCGCGGCTCGCGTTCGTGGCGCGGCATCGATTTCCTGAGGGGGTTACAATTCCTTTGTACCGTGTTGCGCCGAGGCAGGCGCCGACGAAGCGCAAGGAGGATGCATGAAGACCGTCATTCCCGAAACGCCCCCCGACTACGATCAAACTCGAATCATCGAGCGCCCGGACGGGTTCTACTGGCAGGACAAGAACAGCGAGCAGGAATACGGTCCGTTCGAGACACTGCTGAAAGCGGTCGAGGATATGGACTACAACTCCGAATCGGAATACGAACCCGGCGAGAGCCTGGGCGAAGCTGAAAATGAGTTGGGCATAGCCGACTGGGTCGACCCCGAAACCGGCGAACTCGCCGAGGGCGGCACGCGGCACATCGAGGATATCTAGTCGTTCGCCCCGGATTGATTCGTCAGATATACCCGGCGACGGCCTCGCCGGCTTCGATTCCGTATGGGCGATGGGCCGCCGCCAAGTACTCGCGCGAGCGCATCTCGATCAGGCGGCTGGCGGTGCGTGCGAACTCTTGCGCGTTCGGCCCCTCACGGTAGAGATCATGGACTTCGCACTCAGCGCTGCCCATCAGCTTCACCCGATGGTCATAGAGAACGTCGACCAACCAGGTGAAACGCCTGGCCTCGGAAGCCTGCTCCACGCCCATGCGCGGAATGTCCGAGAGCAGGACGGTGTGGTACGCGCGCGCGAGTTCCAGGTAGTCGTTCTGCGAACGCGCGCCGGCACATAGCACCGCGAAATCGAACCACGCGACGCCGGGCGCCAGGCGTTTCACTTTCAACTCGCGCCCCAGCACCTCCAGTTTGCCGGCGCGCCCCTGCTGCCCGGCGACACCGCGAAAGCTCTCCGCCAACTCGCGCTCCGCCTCCCCGCCACCGGGTACGTGGAGGACCGCCATTTTCTCCAGGGTGCGCAGGCGGTAGTCGATGCCGCCGTCGATTTCGATTACGTCGAGCTCGGCTTTGAGCAGCGCGATGGTAGGCAAAAAATTGCCGCGCTGCAGGCCGTTGGGGTACAGCGCGTCCGGCGGATAGTTCGAAGTCATGACGAAGATGACGCCCGCCGCAAACAACGCGTTGAGCAGGCGGCCCAAGATCATCGCGTCGGCGATGTCGGAAACGTGGAATTCGTCGAAACACAGCAGGCGCGTCTGGCGCGCGATGCGCTGCGCCACGCGCAGCAGCGGATCGGGCTCGTGCTTGAGCAGCTTGAGGTTGTTGTGCACCTCTTGCATGAAGGCATGGAAATGCACGCGCCGCTTGCGCCGATATGGAACGGCCTCGAAAAAACAGTCCATGAGAAAGCTCTTGCCGCGCCCGACGCCACCCCAGAAGTAGATGCCGCGCGGAATCGCGGGATGCACCAGCAGCTTGCGCAGGCGGTTGCGGCGCGCCGCCTTGTAGGTCAGCAGCTCGGCGTAGAGGCGCTGCAGGCGTTCGGCCGCGGCCTGCTGCGAGGCGTCGGCCACGATACCGCGCTGGCGCTGAAGCGCCGCGAAGGCATCGAGCATACCGAGTTCGGCAACGGCAAGAATCCGGTGGGGCATGGCGTGCGAAGTGCCGGCAGAGACGGGGATTCGCGGCGCGCGCTAGGTCAAGTCGCGATTCCCGGGTCTGAACTACCTAGAAGTGAAGCGGCCGCTTGTCGACCGCCAAGGCGGCCTCGTGCATTACCTCCGAAAGCGTGGGGTGAGCGTGGACGATGCGTCCGATATCCTCCGAGGAGGCGCCGAACTCCATCGCTACCACTGCCTCGGCAATCAGCTCCGAGGCGTTGGTGCCGAAGATATGCACTCCGAGAATACGGTCGGTCATCGCATCGGCGAGAATCTTGACGAATCCGGTGGTATCGCCTTGGCCCAGAGCGCGCCCGTTTGCGGCGAACGGAATCTGCCCGGCGCGATATTCGACGCGCGCGTTCTTGAGTTGTTCCTCGGTTCTCCCGACCCAGGCGATTTCGGGTTGAGTGTAGATCACCCACGGCACGGTCTCGTGATTCACGTGCCCGGCCTGACCGGCGATCATCTCGGCCACCATGACGCCCTCCTCCATGCCCTTGTGCGCGAGCATCGGGCCGCGCACGACGTCGCCGACCGCCCAAACGTTCTCCAGATTGGTGCGGCAATGCTCATCCACTTCGATGCGACCGTTGGCGTCGAGTCGCAGGCCAGTTGCATCGGCGCCCAATCCCTCGGTGTTGGCCTGACGGCCGATCGAGACGATCAATTTGTCGCATTCGAGCGTCGCCGTCTCGTCGCCCACCGCGTACTCGACGAAGAGACCTTTCTTGGCCTTGGTCACCTTGCTCACGTTGGCGCCAAGCAGAATCTTCAAGTCCCTGGCGCTGAGTGAATGACTTCCACGCCTCCTTGGCAACGGACTGATCGCACGCCGGTAGGAAATCCGCCAGCGCTTCCAGGATCGTCACGTCGGCGCCGAGCCGCTTCCACACGCTTCCCAGCTCCAGTCCGATCACACCGGCGCCGATGATGCCGAGGCGCTGCGGCACCGTCTTGAAATCCAGCGCACCAATGTTGTCGCAGACAACTTCGTTATCGACCGGAATCCCGGGAATATGCCGCGCGGTTGACCCGGTAGCGACGATCACGTGCTTCGCCTCGTAGCGCTCGCCCGCGACGTTCGACTTGCCACACGCCTTCGGCGCTGCCGACAAAGCGGCCTTTCCCCGCCAGCAGCGTTACCTTGTTCTTCTTAAACAGGCCCTTGATCCCCTGCGTGAGCTGGCTGACGATGTTCTCCTTGCGCCGGATCATCGTCTCGACGTCGATGCTCACCTCCTTGGCGCCGATGCCGTGCATGACGAACGCGTGTTGCGCCTGTTCGTAAAGCTCGGAAGACTGGAGCAACGCCTTGGATGGGATGCAGCCGACGTTGAGGCAGGTGCCGCCGAGCCGGACTTCTCCCTTGGGATCCGCGTACGGCTCCGACTCGATGCAAGCGACCTTGAGACCCAACTGCCCACAGCGAATCGCCGCAACATAACCGCCCGGGCCGGCGCCGATCACTACCACATCAAACGACTTGGTCATTGTTCGTGTCCTCGTTCCCGAACCCGCGGTGAGGCGCAGCGTTGCCCGCGCGCTCCGACTACTCCGGCGGCGCCGCGGTGCGTTCTCATACCTCGAGCAGTAAGCGCGTCGGGTCCTCCATCGCCTCCTTGATGGTCACCAGACCGAGCACCGCTTCGCGACCATCGATGATGCGATGGTCGTACGAAAGCGCCAGGTAGTTGATCGGTCGAATCACGATCTGGCCGTTGTCCACCACCGGGCGCTCCTTGGTTGCATGGATGCCCAGAATCGCCGACTGCGGTGGATTGATGATCGGCGTCGACAACATCGACCCGAAGATTCCGCCGTTGGAGATCGAAAATGTACCGCCCGTCAGATCCTCCATCCCAAGCTTGCCTTCCTGGGCTCGGGCGCCGAACTCGGCGATCTTCTTCTCGACTTCGGCCAGCGACATCTGGTCGGCATCGCGCAGTATCGGTACCACCAGTCCGCGCGGCGTGCCGACGGCGATGCCGATGTCGAAGTAGCCGTGGTAGATGATGTCGGCTCCGTCCACCGCAGCGTTGATTACCGGATACTTCTTCAACGCCGCCACCGCGGCCTTGACGAAAAACGACATAAAGCCCAGCCGCACCCCATGCTCTTTCTCGAACCGCTCCTGATACTTCTTGCGCAGCTCCATCACCGGCGCCATGTTGACTTCGTTGAAGGTGGTCAGGATGGCGTTGTTGGCTTGCGATTGGAGCAAGCGCTCGGCGATGCGGGCGCGCAGCCGCGACATCGGCACGCGCTGTTCCGCGCGGTCGCCGACGATCTCTTCGGCGCTGATTGGCGATGGCGCCTGGGGCAGTGCGGGGCGCGCGGCCGCAGGCTGGGGGGCGGGCGCCGGGGCCTTCTCCGCGGCAGGCCTCTCCATGCTCTCCAGAACGTCGCCTTTGGTAATGCGCCCGCCGCGCCCGGTGCCTTGTATCTGACTGGCGTCGAGACCCTTCTCGTCGATCAGCTTGCGTGCCGCCGGCAGCGGCGCGGCAGTGGCGCTGCTTGCCGCGGCAGCGGCCTTGGCGGGCGCGGCAGCGGGCGCGCTCGGCTGCGCGCCGGCCTTTGCTTCGGTGTCGATCTCGGCAAGCACGTCACCGGAGGTGACTGTCGCCCCATTGGGCTTGATGATCTTGGTCAGCACGCCCGAATCGGGCGCCGGCGTTTCCAGGACGACCTTGTCGGTTTCGATGTCGATCAGGTTCTCGTCGCGCGCGACGGCGTCGCCGACTTTCTTGTGCCAGTTCACCAACGTCGCCTCGGAGACCGATTCGGAGAGCTGCGGGACCTTGACTTCTATAAGCATGATGGCTCTGCTCCGTTAACTCGTTGCTCTTGTTACTGGGCTTGAGGCACACCTAGCGCCGCCTCGACGACGCTCTTTTGCTGTGCGACGTGTAGCGAGTAGTAGCCTACGGCCGGCGAGGCAGCGGCCGGCCTGGCAATGACATCGAGCGTCTGGTCCGGGCGCAGCGGCACGACGAACTGGTGGCGCACTTGATGCCAGGCACCCTGGTTGAGCGGTTCTTCCTGGCACCACACGACCGACTTCGCGTTCGGATACTTGCCGAGGTAGTCGGCATACACCTGGGCCGGAAACGGATAGAGCTGCTCGATGCGGATGATTGCGACATCGGCGATCTCGCGCTCGCGGCGCGCCGCCACCAAATCATAATAGACCTTGCCCGAACACAACACGATGCGCCTGATGCCGGCTCGATCAATGTCCTCCGCATCGTCGATCACCGTCAGGTACCCGCCCCTGGTCAGTTCCTCGAGCGGCGATACCGCGTCCTTGTGGCGCAGCAACGACTTCGGCGTCATGACGATCAGCGGCTTGCGCAGCTTGCGCAGCATCTGCCGGCGCAGCAGGTGGAAGATTTGCGCCGGCGTCGTCGGCACGCAGACCTGGATGTTATGGTCTGCGCATAATTGGAGGTAGCGTTCCAGCCGCGCCGAGGAGTGTTCCGGCCCCTGCCCCTCGTAGCCATGAGGCAGCAAGAGGACGATGCCGTGTTGGCGTCCCCACTTCGCTTCGGCCGAAGTGATGAACTGGTCGATCACGACCTGGGCGCCGTTGGCGAAGTCGCCGAACTGCGCCTCCCATATCACCAGTTCGTTCGGCTCGGCCGTCGAATAGCCTACTCGAAGCCCAGCACCGCTTCTTCGGACAGCACCGAGTCGATGACGATGAAGGGGGCCTGCTTGTCTTTCACGTTTTGCAGCGGCACGTAGTTACCGGCATCCCAGCGCTCGCGGTTCTGGTCGTGCAGCACCGCGTGACGGTGGAAGAAGGTGCCGCGGGCGCTATCCTCGCCCGACACGCGCACACCGTAGCCCTCCACCAGCAGCGTCGCATAGGACAAGGTTTCGGCCATGCCCCAGTCGAGCGCGAGTTTTCCCTCGCCCATCGCCCGGCGGTCCTCGATGATCTTCTTGACCCGCGGATGAAGCGCGAAGTCGGTCGGCACTTCGGTCACGCGCGCGGCGAGCTGCTGCAACTCGTCCAGGGGAACGCTGGTGTCACACTCGTCGGTGTATTTTTGACCGCGGAAGGGTTTCCAATCGACCGCCACTTTGCGCTGGTGGTCGGACAGAACGGGGTTGTAAAGCAGCTCTCCGCGATCCAGCGCCGCCCGGTAGTCTTGGATCATCTGTTCCGTCTCGGCCGCCGTGCATACGCCTTGCCCGACGAGCTTTTCGGCGTACAGCTTGCGTGTGCCGACATGCCTGGCGATCGTCTTGTACATCAGCGGCTGGGTGACCATCGGCTCGTCCTGCTCGTTGTGGCCGAGGCGGCGGAAACAAACGATGTCGACCACCACGTCCTTCTTGAACTGCTGGCGGAACTCCATCGCCTGCCGGGTGACGAAGGCGACCGCTTCGGGGTCGTCGCCATTGACGTGGAAGATCGGCGCCTCGATCATCTTGAATATGTCGCTGCAATACAGCGACGAGCGGTAGTCGCGCGGATCGGAGGTGGTGAAACCGATCTGATTGTTGACGATGATATGCACGGTGCCGCCGGTGCCGAAGCCGCGCGTCTGGGAGAAATTGAGCGTCTCCTGCACCACGCCCTGACCGGCGACCGCCGCGTCGCCATGAATCAGCACCGCCAAGACTTCGTTGCCCTCCTTGTCGCCGCGGCGGCGTTGGCGCGCATACACTGCACCTTCCAGCACCGGGTTCACGATCTCGAGGTGCGAAGGGTTGAAGGCAAGCGTCAGGTGCATTGGTCCGCCCGGCGTCTTGACGTCGCTCGAAAAGCCCAGGTGATACTTGACGTCTCCCGCCGACAGCTCCTCGGTATGCACCCCCTCGAATTCCGAGAACAGCTCCTTCGGCGTCTTGCCCAGTGTGTTGACCAAGACATTGAGGCGGCCGCGATGCGCCATTCCGATCCCGATCTCCTGCACGCCGAGCCCGCCCGCGACCCGGATCAATTCGTCCAGCGCGACGATGGCACTCTCGCCGCCTTCGAGCGAAAAGCGCTTCTGGCCCACGTACTTCGTGTGCAGGTACTTCTCCATCGTTTCGGCCGCGGTAAGGCGTTCCAGCAAACGCTTCTTCTGCTCCGCCGTGTACTTCGGTGTGCCGCGAATGGGCTCGAGACGGCTCTGTATCCAACGCTTGTGCGCGACCTCGCTCATGTACATATACTCGGCCCCGATCGCGCTGCAATAAGTCTGGCGCAGCGCCTCGAGGATCTCGCGCAGGGTTGACTGCTCGGGCCCGAAGGCGAACGAGCCGGCGTTGAAGGTCTCCCCCAGATCGGCTTCGGTGAAGCCGTAGTACGAAGGATCGAGTTCCGCGATTTGCGGCCGCTCGTGGCGCTTGAGCGGATCGATCTGTGCCCAGCGATTGCCGAGGAAGCGGTAGGCGTTGATCATCTGAAGTACCGACACCTGCTTGCGGTCGGCGACGCCGGAGGCCACCACCTTTACCGGGCCGAGCTTTGCGCGCTGCGCGAACAGATTGACGATTGGCGTATGTGCGACGTCGGGACCTTCAGCGCCGGAAACGATCTGCAGTTGATCGAAGTAGTCGCGCCACTGCCCGGAGACCGCAGCCGGGTTGTCCAGATACCTTTCGTACAGATCCTCGATGAACGGCGCGTTGCTGCCGAACAGGTAGGAGTTGCTCAGCATCTGCTTCATCATCGTTGCGGTCCTCGTGGAAATTGCTCGGAGGGCAGCCTCAGCGAATCCGCGGATCTGACGCGAATGATCGAGGCTCGCTCAACGCGGCTGCGCACGTCTGCCCTGCCCGCCGACCGTTCTTATTCGCCCAGCGGAAAACCGGAGCGGGTTGGCGGCGCAAGGTGCACCGGCAACCCGCTCACTGTGCCACTCGTGCGGCGTTTCGTTGCGAGCTAGCCCCGCGCTGCGCGCGGTGGAACGTCGCGCCGCTGCGCGCCGGTGTAGAGCTGGCGCGGACGACCGATCTTCTGGTCCGGATCGGCGATCATCTCGTTCCACTGCGCGATCCAGCCGACAGTTCGGGCCAAAGCGAAAATGGCGGTAAACATGCTCACCGGAATGCCCAGCGCGCGCTGGACGATGCCGGAGTAGAAGTCGACGTTCGGGTAGAGCTTCTTTTCGACGAAATACTCGTCCTCCAGCGCGATCTTCTCCAGCTCGATGGCGAGCTTGAACAGACGATCGTTCTCCAGTCCAAGCTCGGCCAGCACCTCGTGGCAGGTCTCGCGCATGAGCTTGGCGCGTGGATCGTGATTCTTATACACGCGGTGCCCAAAGCCCATGAGCTTGAACGACTGGGTCTTGTCCTTGGCGCGCTTGACGTATTCCCCGACGCGCGAAACGTCGCCGATTTCCTCGAGCATGTTCAGACAGGCCTCGTTCGCACCGCCATGCGCCGGACCCCATAGGCAGGCGATGCCGGCCGAGATGCAGGCGAACGGGTTGGCACCGCTCGATCCGGCCAGGCGCACCGTCGAAGTCGAGGCGTTCTGCTCGTGGTCGGCATGCAGAATCAGTATGCGGTCGAGCGCGCGGACCAAAACCGGATTCGGCTTGTACGCCTCGCACGGCGTGGCGAACAACATGTGCAGGAAATTCTCCGAGTAGTCCAGCGCGTTCCACGGATAAACGAAGGGTTCGCCCATGCTGTACTTGTAGGCCATGGCCACGATCGTCGGCAGCTTGGCGATCAGCCGATGCGCGGAGACGTCGCGGTGCTGCTGGTCGCTGATGTCCATGGCGTCGCCGTAGAACGCCGACAATGCACCGACCACGCCCACCATGATCGCCATCGGGTGCGCATCGCGTCTGAACCCGGAGTAGAAACGCGACAGCTGCTCGTGCACCATCGTGTGCGTCTTGATGATCTTGTCGAATTCCTCCTTTTGCGCCGGCGTCGGCAACTCACCCTGCAGCAGCAAATAGCAAACCTCGAGGAAATCGCACTGAGCCGCCAACTGCTCGATCGGGTAGCCGCGATACAGCAGAACGCCGGCGTCACCGTCTATGTAGGTGATGTCGGAGCGGCAGCTCGCCGTCGACATGAACGCCGGATCGAAGGTAAACATGTCGGTCTTGGCGTACAGCGCGCGGATGTCGAGAACGTTCGGGCCGATGGTGCCCGACAGGACCGGCAGCTCGGTCGTTTTGCCGTCCAGGGTAAGGGTGGCCATGCGTTGCGTGGTCATGATCTTTCCTCGGCTATGCTGATCAAAAATCCCCGCGCGATGGGCGGCCGTCGCCGGACGCCATCGTCGCGGACGTGCGCAGAAGCGCCATCAAGTCCTGCCACTCGGGCTGCTCGCACTCCTTTCGCCCGCTGACGATGTCCCAAAGATCAACGTCTTCGAGCTCGAGCAGCCGCTCGAGTGCCTGCAATTGGCGCGCCTCCAATGAGTCGAAGTGACGCCTCAAAAACCGCTCGAACACCAAATCCAACTCGAGCAGGCCACGCCGCATCATTCGCCAGCGCAACCGCCCGGCGTCGGCTAGGGTTCCATCGTCCACTGTCACACGACGCGGCTCAGCATCAGATCCTTAATCTTACCAATGGCACGGGTTGGGTTGAGATTTTTCGGGCATACATCGACGCAGTTCATGATCGTGTGACAGCGAAACAGCCGGTACGGGTCTTCGAGATTGTCCAGACGCTCGCTTGTCGCCTGGTCGCGGGTGTCGGCGATGAAGCGGTACGCTTGTAGCAGGCCCGCCGGACCGACGAATTTGTCCGGGTTCCACCAGAAAGAAGGACAGGAGGTCGAGCAGCAGGCACAAAGGATGCATTCGTACAAGCCGTCGAGCTCTTCCCGGTCCTCGGGAGACTGCAAACGCTCGCGCTCCGGCGGCGGGTCGTCATTGATCACGTAGGGCTTGATCGAGTGGTACTGCTTGAAGAACTGAGTCATGTCCACCACCAGATCGCGCACTACCGGCAAGCCGGGGATCGGCCTCAGCACCACTGGCTCCTTGACGTCGGCGACGCGGGTAATGCAGGCAAGACCGTTCTTGCCATTGATGTTCATGGCGTCGGACCCGCATACGCCCTCGCGACACGAGCGGCGGAAACTGAGCGAATCGTCGACCGTCTTCAAGCGCACTAGAACGTCGAGCAGCATCTTGTCCGTTGGCTCGAGCGGCAGGTCGTAGTTCTGCAAGTACGGCTTTTGATCCTTGTCCGGATCATAGCGATAAACCGAGAGGCGCATTCGTTGGCTCCTTGATTCCTTGCGATCGACCGGCTGGCCGATGCGCAAACTTCACTCAATACGTCCGCGCCTTCAGCTCGAACGTTTCGACGGTAAGCGGCTGCAAGTGAACCGGCTTGTACTCGAGGCGATTGCCTTCACGGTTCCATAGGGTGTGCTTGAGCCAGTTGACATCGTCGCGATTGGGAAAATCCTCGCGCGCTTGAGCGCCGCGGCTTTCCTTTCGCGCCTCAGCGCAGATCATCGAGGCCTTGGCGGTCTCGATCATGTTGTCCAGTTCCAGCGCCTCGAGGCGGGCGGTATTGAACACCTTGGACTTATCCTGAATCTCGGTGTTCTGAACGCGCTTTTCGACTTCCAGGATCTTGGTTGCACCCTGTTTGAGCAAGTCGGGAAAACGAAACACGCCACAGTGAGCTTGCATCGTATTTTGCAGCGCCAAGCGAACCTCATGCACCGGCTCGCCACCTTTCTGCCCCTCGAGCCGGGCGATGCGCGCGAGCGAGAACTCGGCCGCATCGTTAGGCAGCGGTGCGTGCGCCACCGGCATGCGCCTCACGTCGTCGATCATGGTCTCCCCGGCGGACTTGCCGAAGACGAGCAGATCGGTGAGCGAGTTGGAGCCGAGCCGATTCGCCCCATGCACCGAGACGCACGAGCATTCACCCGCCGCGTAGAAGCCGGGCACGACCACCTCGGGATCGCCGCCCATGGGCACGACGACGTTGCCGTGGTAGGTCGTCGGTATGCCGCCCATCTGGTAGTGACAGGTCGGCACGACCGGAATCGGCTCCTTGATCGGGTCGGCGTTGGCGAAGTTGATGGCGATCTCGCGGATTCCCGGCAGGCGCTTGTTGATCACGTCGGGGCCGAGATGGTCGAGCTTCAGCATCAGATAGTCGGCATTCGGACCGCAACCCCGGCCCTCCTTGATCTCGGTCGCCATCGCACGTGACACGACATCACGCGAGGCAAGATCCTTGAGGTTCGGCGCGTAGCGTTCCATGAAGCGCTCGCCATCCTTGTTGAGCAGAATCCCGCCCTCGCCGCGCACCCCCTCAGTGATGAGCACGCCGGCGCCCGCCACTCCAGTGGGGTGGAACTGCCAGAACTCCATGTCTTGCAGCGGGATACCGGCGCGCGCCGCCATCCCCAGCCCGTCGCCGGTGTTGATGAAGGCGTTGGTCGACGCGTAAAAGATCCGTCCCGCCCCGCCGGTGGCGAACAGCGTCGCTTTCGCCTGGAAGATCATGACATTGCCGGTTTCCATCTCCAGCGCCGTGACGCCGAGCACCTGGCCCTCGCTGTCGCGGATCAGGTCGAGCGCCATCCACTCGACGAAAAACTGCGTGTTGGCGCGCACGTTGCGTTGATAGAGCGCGTGCAGCATGGCGTGGCCGGTGCGATCCGCCGCCGCGCAAGTGCGCTGAACCGGGCTCTCGCCGTAGTTCATCGAGTGCCCGCCGAACGGGCGCTGATAGATCTTGCCGTTGTCGAGGCGGTCGAAAGGCATGCCGAAATGCTCGAGTTCGATGATGCATTCCGGGGCGCGCCGGACCAGATACTCGATCGCGTCCTGGTCGCCGAGGTAGTCCGAACCTTTGACCGTGTCATACATGTGCCAATGCCAGTGGTCGTCGGTCGAGTTGGCGAGCGACGCGGCGACGCCGCCCTGCGCCGCGACCGTGTGCGATCGGGTGGGAAAGACCTTGGTCAGCACGGCGGTGTTGAGGCCGCCTTCGGACAACTGCAGCGCGGCCCGCAGGCCCGCGCCGCCAGCGCCGACGATTACCGCATCGAAAGTACGCTTGGTGACGTTCACTTAGAGCCTCCAGAGTATCTGCGCCGCCCAGCCGAGGTATCCGACCAACAGCAAAACCACGATGGAATGAAGGACGAGCTTTGTCCCCGTCGGCTTGACGTAGTCCATGAAGATATCGCGGATGCCGATCCACACGTGGTACACAAGGGCGACAAAGAAGATGAAGGTGGCGAAGCGCATCCAACCTTGCGCAAATAACCCGCGCCAAGCATCGTGAGTGTTCGGCGAAACTGCGATCAGGGCAAGTACCAAAAGGATCGTGTAGACGGCCATCACGACAGCGCTGATGCGCTGTGCCAGCCAGTCGCGGAAACCGTAATGGGCGCCGGTAATGACTCGATTCACCATAGCAGTCTCCATCCCAGAATGAGGGTCAGCGGCAGGCTCACCGCAAACACAGCCCAAGCCGAAGCGCGTGCCGGCTGCAGATCCGTCCCTCTGTCCATGTCGAGAAGCAGATACCGGATACCAGCACAGAAGTGATGCAGGTAGCACCACAGTAGCCCGAGCAAAACGAGCTTCATTAGCGGATTGGCGAAAACCTCCTTGTAAGCGTCGAACGACTGCTGCGACTCGATACTGGACTGAAACAGCCACAGCAGCACCGGCAACCAAAGAAACAGAAACAGGCCGCTGACGCGATGGAGAATCGACACGAACCCCGGTACCGGCAGCTTAATCACCATAAGGTTCAAATGCTTAGGGCGCTTCTTTTTTAGTGCCATCTCAGCCATAGGGCCTCCCATTCAAATCAAATCGAGCGAAATGCCGTACCGCAGCAAAGATTGTAACCATTTCTCGGCATTCAGGAGCGAGCGCGGCGTCAACTCAGTTCGTTCAAGTAGTAGTGATCGGCGGTGCTATAGAGTCCGCGCCGCCATTCGATCGGCCTATCGCCGTAGGTATAGGTCAACCGCTCGACCGACAGCAGCGGAGCGCCCTCTGGGACTTCCAGCAGCTCGGCGCTGCGGCGGTCCGCTGCCACCGCCCGCAGGCGCTCCTCGGCGCGAATCATGCGTACGTCAAAACGGGTTTCGAACAGGCTGTACAGAGAGCCCTGCCACTGCTGCAGCATTTCGAGTGTCAGGCCCTGGAAGACTTCGCCTGGGAGATACAACTCGTCGACGACGGTCGGCTTGCCGGCGAGCTTCAGAACGCGGCGCACGATCGTGATCGGCGCCCCCGGCTCGACGTGCAGTAAACGCGAGGCCTCCTGCCCGGCCTTGGCACGCCAGCAATCCAGCGGCACACTCTGCGGCAAGACGATGTGGCCGGACTGA
This sequence comes from uncultured beta proteobacterium, assembly GCA_963822375.1. Classification (GTDB taxonomy): domain Bacteria; phylum Pseudomonadota; class Gammaproteobacteria; order Burkholderiales; family Rhodocyclaceae; genus CAWGHV01. The sequence goes on from CAWGHV010000024.1 coordinate 37,983, forward strand.
GGTACCAGGCGAAGAAAGCGGAAACGCGAGCGCGGATCATTGTGGCTGGCAACGTACGTGCCTTTGCCTTGCTTTCGGATGAGGAGGTTTTCCGCCGCCATTTCGTCGATGGCTTTGCGTACCGTACCCTGACTCACGTTAAACCGCGCCGCCAAGTCAGTCTCGCTCGGAATGGCTTCCCCGGGCCGCCATTCACCGCTTTCCAACCCCTGAAGTATCAGGCCCTTGATCTGCTTGTAGAGCGGGCTAAAGGTCGGGGATTCCTGCGCCATGAAGCCTATTGAAACACAAAACAATCTGAAGCACTACGAATATAAATCTATCTTATGTCTCACATAAGATAGCGAAAAGCTTCGAATCCGTTAGCTGGCCTGTAGTAGCATGCGAGACAGAAAGACGCTCTGAGGCACGCCGAGATTCGAGCGCTCAGCTTCTGGCATCCCGATACATCGGCCGGGCCTATGCACGGCTCCCCGTAGTGCCGGATAATCACGCTTTCCAGACGACGATAGGAGTTCTAGAAATGGCCAAAGCCCCCGTTCGTGTCGCAGTCACCGGTGCCGCCGGTCAAATCGGCTACAGCTTGTTGTTCCGGATTGCCAGCGGTGAAATGCTCGGCAAGGATCAGCCGGTCATTCTTCAGCTGCTCGATCTGCCGCAGGCGATGCAGGCGTGCAAGGGCGTGATGATGGAGCTCGACGACTGCGCGTTTCCGCTGTTGGCCGGCATGTCGGCTTCGGACGACCCGAAAGTCGCGTTCAAGGATGCGCAGGTCGCGCTGCTCGTCGGCGCCCGGCCGCGGACCAAGGGCATGGAGCGCAAGGATCTGCTCGAGGCCAACGGCGCCATCTTCACGGTGCAGGGCAAAGCGCTCGACCAAGTCGCCGATCGCAAGGTCAAGGTGCTGGTGGTGGGCAACCCCGCGAACACGAATGCCTACATCGCGATGAAAAGCGCGAAGAGCCTCGACCCGCGCAACTTCACCGCAATGCTGCGCCTCGACCACAACCGCGCCCTATCGCAACTCGCCGCCAAGACCGGCAAGCCGGTCGAAAGCATCGAGAAGTTGATCGTCTGGGGCAATCACTCCCCAACCATGTACCCCGACTACCGCTTTGCCACCAGCGGCGGTCAGGCGCTCAAGGACTTGGTCAATGACCAGACTTGGTACCGCGAAACGTTCATTCCGACGGTGGGCAAGCGCGGCGCCGCGATCATCGAGGCACGCGGTCTTTCCTCCGCCGCGTCGGCCGCCAACGCCGCGATAGACCATATCCGCGACTGGTCGATGGGGACCAACGGCAAATGGGTGACCATGGGCGTGCCGTCGGACGGCTCGTACGGCATCCCTGAAGGGACGATGTACGGCGTCCCCTGCACTTGCGCGAACGGCGAATACGCGGTGGTCAAGGATCTGCCGATCGACGAGTTCTCACGCCAGATGATGGACGCCACGCTGGCGGAGCTCAACGAGGAGCGAGAAGGCGTCAAACACTTGCTGGGCTAAGCCGACGCAGCGGGCGGTCGTGCCGACAGCACGACCGCCGCGTGCCGGTCCTTCGTCCCGTCAGAAGTAGGCTTCGACTCCCGTTTCGCTTTGCTCGAGTACTTTGGACGCCGGTCCGACCAGGAGCGGGTCTGCCGCCGAGGCCACCTCCGGGTTCTTGTCCGGATAGTCGAGTTGGGACAGGAAATGGCGCATGCAGTTGACGCGCGCGCGCTTCTTGTCGTCGGACTTGATGACGGTCCACGGCGCGTCGCCGGTGTCGGTATGGAAAAACATCGCCTTCTTGGCGGCGGTGTAGGCATCCCACATGTCGAGCGACTTGAGGTCGATCGGCGATAGCTTCCAGTGCTTGAGCGGATCGTCGCGGCGCGAAATGAAGCGCCGCATCTGCTCCTGGCGGCTGACCGAGAACCAGTATTTGAACAATCGCACGCCGCTGTTGACCATCATCCGCTCGAATTGCGGCACTTGACGCAGGAACTCCAGGTAGTCCTGCGGCGCGCAGAAGCCCATCACCCGCTCGACCCCGGCGCGGTTGTACCAGGAGCGATCGAAGAACACCATTTCGCCGACGGTCGGGAAGTGCTGCACATAGCGCTGGAAGTACCACTGCCCGCGCTCGACCTCGGATGGCTTTTCCAGTGCCACGACACGCGCGCCGCGTGGATTCAGGTGCTCCATGAAACGCTTGATCGTGCCCCCCTTGCCGGCCGCGTCCCGCCCCTCGAACAGCATCATCATGCGCTGCCCGGTCTGCTTGACCCAGCTTTGCACCTTCAACAGTTCGATCTGGAGTTCCTGCTTCAGCGCCTCGTACTCGGCGCGCCGCATACGCGCCGGGTAAGGGTAGTCCGCGGGCAACGCGGCGGCGGTGCTGTCCTCCCAAGTGCCGTGCGGTGCCCGTGCTACGGCTGCCGCCACCGGCCCCTGGCTGATGGCGAGGATCTGCGCCGAGGCCTTGGCCTGCTGCGCCGGCGTGGAATGGGTTTCGTACACGATTGGGACTTCGCTATCTCCGTCCGGCTCCACGGTCGAATCCGGCGCCGGGGATGTCGGCTGAGCCGCGCTGTTGGCTGGCACCGGCTTGCTTCTGGGGCGCCGGACGGCGGGCTTCTTGGCTTGTATGGGTTGCTCCATCTTGTGGCTCCCTGGCATTTTGCGACATGACTAAACTTACACCAGGTCAATCGCTTCCGGGAAACCGACTTTATCAAACTGCGCTCGGCTAGAATTGGCCGCTGGCACATCTGTCTGGGCACGCGGCGCGTGCTGTCACATCAACCGAAAGGAAGAAAGCAATGAGTCTCGACGTCTTCGACACCCTGCGGGAGTTCAAGATCGGCGCCGGCAAAGCCGGCAAGTTCTATTCCCTGCCGGCGCTGGAAGAAGCCGGTATCGGCAAGGTGTCGCGCCTGCCGGTATCCATCCGCATCGTGCTGGAGTCGGTGCTGCGCAACTGCGACGGCAAGAAGGTGACCGAGGAGCACGTCAGGCAGCTGGCCAACTGGAGGCCCAACGCTGCGCGCATCGAACGAAATCCCGTTCGTCGTCGCGCGCATCGTGCTGCAGGACTTCACCGGCGTGCCGCTGCTGGCCGATCTCGCCGCGATGCGCAGCGTGGCGCACAAGCTGGGCAAGAACCCGAAGATCATCGAGCCGCTGGTGCCCGGTGGATCTCGTGGTCGACCACTCGGTGCAGGTCGATCACTACGGCACCAAGGATTCGCTGGATCTGAACATGAAGCTGGAATTTCAGCGCAACGGCGAGCGCTACCAGTTCATGAAGTGGGGCATGCAGGCCTTCGACACCTTCAAGGTCGTGCCGCCGGGCATCGGCATCGTGCACCAGGTCAACCTCGAGTATCTGGCGCGCGGCGTGCATCGGAAGGACGGCGTCTACTATCCCGACACGCTGGTCGGCACCGATAGCCACACCACGATGATCAACGGCATCGGCGTCGTCGGCTGGGGCGTCGGCGGCATCGAGGCCGAGGCCGGCATGCTCGGCCAGCCGGTGTATTTCCTCACGCCGGACGTCGTCGGCGTGAACCTCACGGGCAGCGCTGCGCGGCGGCGTCACCGCGACCGACCTCGTGCTCACCGTCACCGAGATGCTGCGCAAGGCCAAGGTCGTCGGCAAGTTCGTCGAGTTCTTCGGCGAAGGCACTGGACACTCTCGCCGTGCCCGACCGCGCGACCATCGCCAACATGGCGCCGGAATACGGCGCGACCATGGGCTTCTTCCCGGTCGACGACGAGACCATCGCCTACTTCGAGGGCACCGGCCGCACCGACGGGGAAATCGACGCGTTCAAGGCCTACTTCAAGGCGCAGGGCCTGTACGGCATTCCGAAGAAGGGCGCGATCGACTACAGCCAGACGCTGGAACTCGACCTCGGCACCGTCGCGCCCTCGCTCGCCGGTCCCAAGCGTCCGCAGGACCGCATCGAGATCGGCAAGGTGAAGTCGAATTTCACCGAGCTTTTCGCCTGCCCGTCGACCGAGAACGGCTTCTGCCAAGAAGCCGCGGATGATCTGCCCAAGCGCTTCACCACGCGCAGACGGCATCGACAGTCGGGTCGGGCGACGTGCTGATCGCCGCGATCACCTCCTGCACCAACACCTCGAACCCCGGCGTGCTGCTCGCCGCCGGACTGCTCGCCAAAAAGGCGGTCGAAGCTGGCCTGACGGTCAAGAAGCATATCAAGACCTCGCTCGCGCCGGGATCGCGCGTGGTCACCGAGTATCTGACCAAGTCGAGACTGCTGCCGTATCTGGAGAAGCTCGGCTTCTACCTCGCCGGCTACGGCTGCACCACCTGCATCGGCAACGCCGGGCCGCTGGCGGAGCCGATCGAGGAGGCGATCCTGCAAAACGACCTCGTGTGCGCGGCAGTGCTCTCCGGCAACCGCAATTTCGAGGCGCGCATCCACGCCAATATTCGCGCCAATTTCCTCGCCTCTCCGCCGCTCGTCGTGGCCTATGCTATTGCCGGCACGATGCTCAAGGACTTGATGACCGAGCCCCTCGGCAAGGGCAAGGACGGCAGGGACGTTTGGATCGGCGACATCTGGCCGACCAGTCAGGAGATCTACGACTGCATGAAGTACGCGATGGACCCGAAGACGTTCCGTCGGCTCTACAGCCATCTCGGCGACGACAACACCCTGTGGCAGCACGTTCCCTCGGCGGCCGGTCAAGTCTACGACTGGCCAAAATCCACCTATATCGCAGAGCCGCCGTTCTTCGAGGATTTCGGCATGCAACCAGGCACGACCGGCAACGTCCTCGGGGCGCGAGCGCTGGGCATCTTCGGCGATTCGGTCACCACCGACCACATCAGCCCCGCCGGCTCGATCAAGGAGACTTCGCCGGCCGGCCAGTACTTGATCGCCAACGGTGTGATCAAGGCCGACTTCAACTCGTACGGGGCACGTCGCGGCAACCACGAAGTCATGATGCGCGGCACCTTCGCCAACGTGCGCATCAAGAATCTGATGATTCCCCCGCGCGCCGACGGCACGCGCGAGGAAGGCGGCGTCACCGTGCTCCAGCCCGACGGCGAGAAGCTATCGATCTACGACGCGGCGATGAAGTACGTCGGTCGCGGCACGCCCACGGTGGTGTTCGGCGGCGAGGAGTACGGCACCGGCTCGTCGCGCGACTGGGCCGCCAAGGGCACCCAACTCCTCGGCGTGAAGGCAGTGGTCGCCAAAAGCTTCGAGCGCATCCATCGCTCCAATCTCATCGGCATGGGCGTGCTGGCGCTGCAATTCAAGGGGGCCGACTCGGTCGCTTCCCTCGGCATCGAGGGTAGCGAGGAATTCGATATCGTGGGCTTGGACGAGATCAGACCGCAGATGGACGTCACGCTGGTGATCAAGCGTAACGACGGATCACGCCGGGAAGTCACGCTGCTGTGCCGGATCGACACGCCGATCGAGGTCGATTACTACAAGCACGGAGGCATATTGCCGTATGTGCTGCGCGAGCTGGTCGCCGCCTAAGCGCCGCCATTGGGCCGCTCAGCGCCGCCACAGCTGCTGCATCGCCAGCGGCGGCAGGCCATGGCGGACGCGCGCCGCGTTGCATTCCTCGTTGCTGATGCCATGCAGTGCGTGGATGGCGTAGTCGCGGCAGGGTGAGGGCCGAAGGTCGTAGATGGCGCAGCGCACCGACTCGCCGATATCCCCAAGCAGCGCGACGCAGCGCGGCGGCGCCCGGTCGGTGCCCTCCATGCATAGGAGACTATCGGTGACCACGCCCGTCAGCCCCGGCGGCACGAAGCCGTCCTGGTCCTCGTCGCACTCCGCGGCATGGAACACCACACGCCGGTCGGCGCAGCAGGCACCGCAAGCGGTGCAGGGGTTCTGATCGCTCATGATCGAGCGAAGATACATGGAATCCGCGGTGCCGTGATCGTCCTATTCACCGACTTCGGCGCCGATGACATCTATGTCGGGCAAATGAAGGCCGCGTTGCTGCGCCACGCCCCCGCCGGTACTCCTATCGTTCGACCTGCTGCACTGCGTCCCGAATTTCAATGCGCGGGCCGGCGCGCATTTGCTCGCCGCATTGCAGGCGCAATTCGACCCCGGGACGGTGTTCGTCTGCGTCGTCGATCCAGGCGTAGGCAGCGGCCGGGACGGCGTGGTCGTTGCCGCGGGAGAGCGCTGGTTCGTCGGACCAGACAACGGCTTGTTCGCGGTGATCGCGGCGCGTGTTTCGGGCGTGCAAACCTGGCGCATCACCTGGCGCCCAGAAGCGCTTTCCGCTACTTTCCATGGCCGCGATCTATTCGCGCCGATCGCCGGGCGGATCGCCGCCAGCAAGCTGCCGCGCGACGCACTAGAGGAAATCGAGGGTTTGCAGGTGCGGTTCGGCGCCACCGGCTTGGCCGAGGTCATCTACATCGACCACTACGGCAATGTCCTCACCGGATTGCGCGGGGCGGACATCCCGCGAGGCGCCGAACTACGGGTCGGGCGTGAGCGAGTAGCGTTTGCGCGGGTGTTTGCCGCCGTCCCGCCCGGCCAAGCGTTCTGGTACGAAAACAGTATCGGGCTCGTGGAGCTGGCGGCCAACCAAGCCAGCGCCGCCGGCC
>CAWGHV010000025.1:0-32178 GCA_963822375.1 uncultured beta proteobacterium
CGGCGTAACCGGCCCGGCGCCCGGAACGCCGGTCGCCTCGGCCTTCATCATGCCATGCGGTTTCTGCCGCTTCTGCGGCACCGGGCGCGACGATCTGTGCGACAGCTTCTTCGCCATGAACCGGCTGCGAGGGACGCTCTATGACGGCACTTCGCGCCTGCGCCGCGCCGATGGTTCGCCGCTGGCGATGTACTCGATGGCGGGGCTGGCGGAGTACGCCGTGGTGCCGGCGACCGACGTCTTCGCGCTGCCCGATACGCTGCCGCTGGAGGAGTCAGCGATCCTCGGCTGCGCGGTGTTCACCGCCTATGGCGCGGTGCGCCACGGCGCCGATCTGCGCGGCGGCGAGCGCATCGCGGTCGTCGCCGTCGGCGGAGTCGGGCTGAACGTCGTTCAGATCGCCGCCGCGTTCGGAGCCTCGCAGATCATCGCGGTGGACGTGCGCGACGACAAGCTCGAGATCGCGCGCAAGGCCGGCGCCACCGACGTCGTCAACTCGACCACGACGGATGCCGTCGCCCGCGTGCGCGAGCTGACCGATGGGCAGGGCGTCGATGTCGCGTTCGAGGTGCTCGGCCTGCCGCAGACGTTCATCCAAGCTTACGAGAGCATTCGCGATGGCGGCCGCATGGTGGCGGTCGGCATCGCGCCGGGACGGACCACCGCGCCGGTCGAGATCACCCGATTGGTGCGGCGCGAGCTGCGCATCATCGGATCGTTTGGCGCGCGCACCCGCGGCGACATGCCGGAGATCATCCGCCTGGCCGCACGCGGCATTTTCCAGCCGCAAAAGATGGTCACCAAGCGCTACAAGCTGGCAGAGGCAGACGCGGCCTACCAGGCGCTCGCTCGCGGCGAGATCGCCGGCCGCGCGATCGTCGTGCCTTGAAGACTGTGAGGGGCCTGCCGATCGGGCGCATTGGCCTCTGCGCCCCAGGGGAGATCGTTGCTTCGATCGACAGCGGTCCGGCGATGCCGGCGGTTTGACTTCGCAAATCGCGTGCCACATAATCCGCGGTTTCGCTGGAGGGGTTCCCGAGCGGTCAAAGGGAGCAGACTGTAAATCTGACGGCTCTGCCTTCGAAGGTTCGAATCCTTCCCCCTCCACCACGAACGGGGATTGGGCCGGGTGGCGGGGCGCATCGGGTGTGCGCCGCGACGCGAGGGATGGTACGAGGGATGGTAGGACTCGGGTGGGCAGCGCGGGTGTAGCTCAATGGTAGAGCAGAAGCCTTCCAAGCTTATGACGAGGGTTCGATTCCCTTCACCCGCTCCAGGCTTTTTGTTTGACGGAGAGGCCGCGAGTTCACAACCTCAGAGCCGCGCAAGCGCCCATGTAGCTCAGTGGTAGAGCACTCCCTTGGTAAGGGAGAGGTCGCGCGTTCAATCCGCGCCATGGGCACCACCGACCCGAATACGCGCTGCGGACAAGTTTGTCCGCAGCGGATCTGATTTTTACGGATGTTTTCCGATTGACAGATTGGAGTACGCACCGCCATGGCAAAGGGAAAATTTGAGCGCACGAAGCCGCACGTGAACGTAGGCACGATCGGCCACGTCGATCACGGCAAGACGACGCTGACGGCGGCGCTGACGCTGGTGCTGTCGAAGAAGTTCGGCGGCGAAGCCAAGGGCTACGACCAGATCGACGCCGCGCCGGAGGAGAAGGCGCGCGGCATCACCATCAACACCGCCCACGTCGAATACGAGACGGCCAATCGGCACTACGCCCACGTCGACTGCCCGGGCCACGCCGACTACGTCAAGAACATGATCACCGGCGCGGCGCAGATGGACGGCGCCATACTGGTCGTGTCCGCCGCCGACGGCCCGATGCCGCAAACGCGCGAACACATCCTGCTGGCGCGCCAGGTCGGCGTACCCTACATCATCGTGTACATGAACAAAGCCGACATGGTCGACGACAAAGAACTGCTCGAACTGGTCGAAATGGAAGTACGCGAACTGCTCTCCAAATACGAATTTCCCGGCGACGACACCCCGATCATCATCGGCAGCGCGCTCAAAGCGCTCGAAGGCGACAAAGGCGAGCTCGGCGAAGAATCCATCTTCAAACTCGCCGATGCGCTCGACAGCTACATCCCCACGCCCGAGCGCGCCATCGACGGCGCCTTCCTCATGCCCGTCGAAGACGTCTTCTCCATCTCCGGTCGCGGCACCGTCGTCACCGGCCGGGTCGAGCGCGGCATCGTCAAGGTCGGCGACGAAATCGAAATCGTCGGCATCCGCCCCACCGTCAAGACCATCTGCACCGGGGTCGAGATGTTCCGCAAACTGCTCGACCAGGGCCAAGCCGGCGACAACGTCGGTGTGCTGCTGCGCGGCACCAAGCGCGAAGAAGTCGAACGCGGCCAAGTGCTGGCCAAGCCCGGGCTCGATCACCCCGCACACCCACTTCACCGCCGAAGTCTACGTGCTGCGCAAGGAAGAAGGCGGACGTCACACCCCGTTCTTCAACGGCTACCGGCCGCAGTTCTACTTTCGCACCACCGACGTCACCGGCAGCATCGAACTGCCCGCCGGCACCGAGATGGTGATGCCGGGCGACAACATCGCCGATGACGGTCAAGCTGATCGCCCCGATCGCCATGGAAGAGGGGCTGCGCTTCGCCATCCGCGAAGGCGGCCGTACCGTCGGCGCCGGCGTCGTGGCCAAGGTCATCGAATAGGTGAGGCGGAACGGAGAACCTTGCTTCGCCGCGTAAGGCGATCGCGGTGACGGTCTCACCTTGACCGCGACACCTGGACTAGTCTCTGCTGCAGGGGTATAGCTCAACTGGCAGAGCGTCGGTCTCCAAAACCGAAGGTTGGGGGTTCGATTCCCTCTGCCCCTGCCACACGAACGAAGTAGTCCGACTCGATATGGCCGATAAACTGAAGTTCGCCGCTGGCGATTATGCTTGTGGCGCTGGGTGTGGCGGGCTTCTACTTCCTTGCTGAGCAGCCGATGATCCTGCGCGTGCTGTCCGTGCTGGCGCGGCCTCGGCGCAGGCGCTGCGGTGGCGTGGTTTACCGAACCGGGCCAGCGTTTCTTCGGCTTCGCGCAAGAGTCGGTGGCCGAGACGAAGAAGGTCGTCTGGCCTAACCGCAAGGAAACCGTCCAGACCACCGGCGTCGTCTTCGCATTCGTCGTGGTCATGGCGATATTCCTTTGGCTCACCGACAAGAGCCTGGAATGGGTGCTCTACGACCTGATTCTGGGTTGGAAGTAGTCATGACGAAACGCTGGTACGTGGTTCACGCCTATTCGGGCTTCGAGAAGTCGGTGCAGCGAGCGCTGATAGAGCGCATTGCGCGTTCCGGCGATGCAGGATAAGTTCGGCCAGATCCTGGTGCCGGTCGAAGAGGTCGTCGAGATGAAGAGCGGGCAAAAGAGCATTTCCGAGCGCAAGTTCTTCCCCGGCTATGTGCTTGGTCGAGATGGACATGGACGAGGAAAGTCTGGCACTTGGTGAAGAGCACGCCCAAGGTCACCGGATTCATCGGTGGCACGGCGACCAAGCCGACGCCGATTTCCGAGGCCGAAGTCGGCAAGATCATGCAGCAGATGCAGGAAGGTGTGGAAAAGCCCAAGCCCAAGGTGTTGTTCGAGGTGGGCGAGATGGTGCGGGTCAAGGAAGGTCCGTTCACCGATTTCAACGGAACGGTGGAAGACGTCAACTACGAGAAGAGCAAGCTGCGCGTCTCCGTCACCATATTCGGCCGCGCGACACCGGTGGAACTCGAATTCGCGCAGGTCGAGAAGGCGTAACGAAGCAGCGGGCATAGCGAAACACCCGAATCCCGGTCATGCCGGAACGAGGAGCGCGAGTAGAGCGATCGAAAGCGCGTTTGCACTCACCATATAGGAGCCATCATGGCGAAGAAAATAATCGGCTTTGTCAAGCTGCAAGTGCCGGCGGGCAAAGCCAATCCGAGCCCGCCCATCGGGCCCGCGCTGGGTCAGCGCGGGCTCAACATCATGGAGTTCTGCAAGGCGTTCAACGCTCAGACTCAGAATGTCGAGCCGGGCCTTCCCGCTGCCCGTCGTGATCACGGCTTTCGCGGACAAGAGCTTCACCTTCATCATCAAGACGCCGCCGGCGGCGGTGCTCGATCAAGAAGGCGGCCGGGCTGCAAAAAGGCAGCGCCAAGCCCCATACCGACAAGGTCGGCACGCTGACGCGCGCCCAGGTGGAAGAAATCGCCAAGCAGAAGATGAAGGATCTCAACGCCAACGACATAGAGGCGGCGATGCGCACGATCGCCGGCAGCGCCCGCAGCATGGGTGTGACCGTGGAGGGCATGTGACATGGCCAAGCTCTCCAAGCGCACGAAGTCGATCCGCGCCACGGTCGAACGGAGCAAGGTCTACCCGTTGGCCGATGCGCTTTCGCTGGTCAAGCAGTGCGCGACGGCGAAGTTCGACGAATCGATCGACGTCGCGGTGAATCTCGGCGTGGACGCGAAGAAATCGGATCAGTTGGTACGCGGCTCCGTCGTGCTCCCCGCCGGCACCGGCAAGAACGTGCGGGTGGCCGTTTTCGCGCAAGGCGACAAGGCCGCCGCCGCACAGGAGGCGGGAGCCGACATCGTCGGCTTCGACGACTTGGCGGCGAAGGTCAAGCAAGGATTCATGGAGTTCGACATCGCGATCGCGACGCCGGATGCGATGAAGGTCGTCGGCCAACTCGGTCAGATCCTGGGCCCACGCGGGCTGATGCCTAACCCCAAGGTGGGTACGGTGACGATGGATGTGGCGACGGCGGTGAAGAATGCGAAAGCCGGTCAGGTGCAGTACCGGACCGACAAGGGCGGCATCGTGCAATGCACCATCGGCCGTGCTTCATTTCCCGTTGCGAAGCTCCAGCAGAACCTCGGTGCGCTCATAGATGCCCTGAACAAAGCCAAGCCGTCCACTTCGAAGGGCGTGTATTTGAGGAAGATATCGGTATCGAGCACGATGGGCGTCGGCGTGCGCGTCGACCAGTCGAGCGTGACGCAACAACAGTAAGAGAATCGCCTCCCCGCAGGCGCGGGGACATGACTTTGGGCCGCCCAGCCGCGGGTTTGCGGCTTGGACGGGTTGTCAAAGACCGTAGGTGCCCATAGGGCCTAAATGCAGGCATCGTGCCTGCGACCTACGCAGATGGCGCTACCCTAAGCAGGGCTTCGGTTTCGAATGGCGCGGGCAACCGCGCCGGAACTGTGCTCCTGGGTGAAGGTCGCCGTGTCGGTTTCGCGCCGAAGCCGGTGGCGCATGGCAGTTGAAATGCTGTGCGCGAGTCGCCGGTTCGGAGGCGAAACGTTTTCAAGTGGAGGTGACCTTGGGTCTAAATCTAGAGCAGAAGAAGGCGATGGTCGATGCGGTCGCCGCAAGTGTCGCGACGGCGCAAGCGATCATCGTCGCCGAAAACCGCGGTTTGCAAGTGGGCGATGTGACTCGGCTGCGTGTGGAAGCGCGTAAAGCCGGCATCTATTTGCGCGTGCTGAAGAACACGATGGCTCGGCGCGCCGTCGCCGGCACGCCCTTCGCCGGGTTGGCCGAGCACATGGTCGGCCCGCTGTACTACGGAATCTCCACCGATCCCGTGGGGGCGGCCAAGGTTTTGCACGAGTTCGCCAGAACCAATGACAAGTTGGTTCTCAAGGCAGGCGCGATGGCCAATTACGTCATGGACGCCAACGGAGTCAAGGCGTTGGCGTCCATGCCCAGCCGCGACGAACTGCTGGCGAAGCTGCTTGGCACGATGCAGGCGCCGGTTGCCAAGTTCGTGCGCACGCTCAACGAGGTCCCGAGCAAATTCGTGCGCGCGCTGGCCGCCGTGCGCGACGCCAAGCCAGCGGCTTGAAGCCCCTTACCAAGCTGGCGTCGCGGCGCCGGCTACGACCTAACGAAATTCAGGAGCCCTACAAATGTCTGCATTGAACAAAGAACAAATCCTCGACGCGATCGCGAACATGAGCGTTCTGGAGCTGTCGCAGCTCATTAAGGAGATGGAAGAAAAATTCGGTGTGTCCGCCGCCGCCGCCGCGGTTGCGGTAGCGGCGCCGGCCGCAGGTGGCCCGGCCGCGGCTGCGGCCGAAGAGCAAACCGAATTCGACGTCGTGCTCACCGCGGCCGGCGAGAGCAAGGTGAACGTCATCAAGGTCGTGCGAGCGGTGACCGGGCTCGGCCTGAAGGAAGCCAAGGATTTGGTCGATGGCGCGCCCAAGGCGGTCAAGGAGGGGGTTTCCAAGGCCGACGCGGAGGCATTGAAGAAGCAGATCGAGGAAGCCGGCGGTAAGGCCGACATCAAGTAGTCGGTCACCGACAGCGCGCGGCGGGCTCGGGAGCTTGCCGCGCGCTTCGAGTGGCGGAACAGAGGCCAAAGAAAAGCGCGGATCTTTTTCGTTTTTTCTTTGTCTTCTGAGCGACTGCAGAAGGCAGGATTGGTCGGACGGGGGGTCCCGCCTGGGTTTCGTACCCTTAGCCCGCCGTCGTCAGCCAGTGGTTGGTAGAGGCCAACCGCCAAGTCCCATATTCCAGTCGTTGATCGTTCGAGCAAGTGTGCCGCACAACGGCTGCGCGGCGCCTCAAGTTCAGGCAGCAACCAAAGTGCACCTCGCCCGTGCTCTTCGTAGATCGGAGATCCAATGTCCTATTCTTTTACCGAGAAAAAGCGCATCCGCAAGAGCTTCGCCAAGCGCGACGCAGTACTCGATGTGCCTTTCCTGCTCGCGACTCAACTGGAGTCCTACACCGCCTTCCTGCAGGCCGAGGTGGCGCCGGCGCAGCGCAAGAACCAAGGCCTACAAGCCGCGTTTACCTCGATCTTCCCGATCTCCTCGCATTCGGGCAACGCGCGCCTGGAGTTCGTGCACTTTCTGCTCGGCGAGCCGGCGTTCGACGTCAAGGAGTGCCAGCAGCGCGGGCTGACTTTCGCCTCGCCGCTGCGCGCCCGCGTGCGCCTGGTGATCATGGACAAGGAGGCGCCCAAGGAGACGATCAAGGAAGTGAAGGAGCAGGAGGTGTACATGGGCGAGATTCCGCTCATGACCACGACCGGCTCGTTCGTCATCAACGGCACCGAGCGGGTCATCGTCTCCCAGTTGCATCGCTCGCCCGGCGTGTTCTTCGAGCACGACCGCGGCAAGACCCACAGCTCCGGCAAGCTGCTGTTTTCGGCGCGCATCATTCCGTATCGCGGCTCCTGGCTCGACTTCGAGTTCGACCCCAAGGACTTCCTCTACTTCCGTGTCGATCGCCGCCGCAAGATGCCGGTGACGATCCTGCTGCAAGGCGATCGGGATGACGTCGGAGCAGATCCTGGCCGAGTTCTTCGATTTCGACACCTTCCGCCTCGCCCAGAAAGCCGTCGAATTCGAGCTGGTGCCGGAACGGCTGCGCGGCGATGTGGCGAAATTCGACATCACCGACAAGAACGGCAAAGTCATCGTCACCAAAGACAAGCGCATCACGGCCAAGCATATCCGCGAACTGGCGGAAGCCGGAATCGAACGCATCGGTGTGCCCGACGAGTTCTTGCAGGGACGCATAATTGCCTGCGGCATCGTCGATCCGGAGACCGGCGAGATCCTCGCCAACGCCAACGACGAGCTGACCGAGGACACGCTGGCCAAATTGATGGAGGCCGGCGTCGGCGAGTTGAAGACGCTGTATGTCAATGACCTCGATCGCGGATCGTATATCTCCAACACGCTGCGCATCGACGAGACCGCCGATCAGTGGCAGGCCAAGGTGGCGATCTACCGCATGATGCGCCCGGGCGAGCCGCCGACCGAGGACGCGGTGGAGACGCTGTTCCGCGGTCTGTTCTACGCCGAGGAGCGCTACGATCTGTCGGCCGTCGGCCGCATGAAGTTCAACCGGCGCGTCGGCCGCGGCGAGCTGACTGGTCCGGCCACCTTGTCCAACCGACGACATCGTCGATGTCATTCGCATCTTGGTCGAACTGCGCAACGGCCGCGGCGAGATCGACGACATCGATCACCTCGGCAACCGCCGCGTGCGCTCGGTCGGCGAGCTGGCGGAGAACCAGTTCCGCGCCGGACTGGTGCGTGTCGAGCGCGCCGTCAAGGAGCGCCTGTCGCAGGCCGAATCCGACAACCTGATGCCGCACGACCTGATCAATGCCAAGCCGATCAGCGCGGCGATCAAGGAGTTCTTCGGATCGAGCCAGTTGTCGCAGTTCATGGACCAGACCAATCCGCTGTCGGAGATCACGCACAAGCGTCGCGTCTCCGCGCTGGGACCGGGCGGTCTGACGCGCGAGCGCGCCGGCTTCGAGGTGCGCGACGTGCACCCGACGCACTACGGCCGCGTTTGCCCGATCGAGACGCCGGAAGGTCCGAACATCGGCCTTATCAACTCGCTGGCCTTGTATCGCCCGCACCAACGACTACGGCTTCCTCGAGACGCCGTATCGCAAGGTGACAGACGGCCAGGTGACCGACCAGATCGAGTTTCTGTCGGCGATCGAGGAAGGCCATTACGTCATCGCCCAGGCCAACGCCCAGCTCGACAAGACGGGCGGGTTGCTCGACGAGCTGGTGTCGTGCCGCCACAAGGGCGAATTCACGCTCGAGACGCCGGACACGGTCGCAGTACATGGACGTCGCGCCGGGCCAGATCGTGTCGGTGGCGGCATCGCTGATTCCATTCCTCGAGCACGACGATGCCAACCGCGCGTTGATGGGCGCGAACATGCAGCGCCAGGCGGTGCCCTGTCTGCGTCCCGGAGAAAGCGCTGGTCGGAACCGGTATCGAGCGCACGGTGGCGGTGGACTCGGGTACCGCGGTGCAGGCGCTGCGCGGCGGGGTGGTCGATTACATCGATGCCAACCGCATCGTGGTGCGAGTGAATGACGCGCGAGACCGTCCCCGGCGAGGTCGGTGTCGATATCTACAACCTCATCAAGTACACGCGTTCGAACCAGAACACCAACATCAACCAGCGGCCCATCGTGCAGAGTCGGCGATATCATCGCCAAGGGCGACGTGATCGCCGACGGCGCGTCGACCGACCTGGGCGAGCTGGCGCTCGGTCAGAACATGCTGGTCGCGTTCATGCCGTGGAACGGCTACAACTTCGAGGATTCGATCCTGATCTCCGAGCGCGTGGTCGCCGATGACCGTTTTACCTCGATCCACATCGAGGAATTGACGGTCGTGGCGCGCGACACCAAGCTCGGTCCGGAAGAGATCACGCGCGATATCGCCTCGCTGGGCGAGGCGCAGCTGTCGCGCCTGGACGAGTCGGGCATCGTCTATATCGGTGCCGAGGTCGAGGCCGGCGACGTGCTGGTGGGCAAGGTCACGCCCAAGGGCGAGACCCAGCTCACGCCGGAAGAAAAACTGCTGCGCGCCATCTTCGGCGAGAAGGCCTCCGACGTGAAGGACACCAGCTTGCGCGTGCCGTCCGGCATGTCGGGCACGGTGATCGACGTGCAGGTGTTCACCCGCGAAGGCATCGAGCGCGACAAGCGCGCCCAGTCGATCATCGACGACGAGCTGCGGCGCTTACAAGACCGATCTGGCCGACCAGATGCGCATCGTCGAGCGCGACACCTTCGCGCGTATCGAACGGCTGTTGATCAACAAGGCCGCGAATGGCGGACCCGAAGAAACTCGCCAAGGGCACCAAGATCGCCAAGGACTACCTCGCCGGACTCGACCCCCATCATTGGTTCGACATCCGCCTCGCCGACGAGGACGCGGCGCAGCAGCTCGAAGCGCTGCGCGAAGGCCTGGAGCACACGCGCAAGGACTTCGACCTCGCGTTCGAGGCCAAGCGCAAGAAGCTCACCCAGGGTGACGAACTGCCGCCTGG
This sequence comes from uncultured beta proteobacterium, assembly GCA_963822375.1. Lineage (GTDB taxonomy): Bacteria > Pseudomonadota > Gammaproteobacteria > Burkholderiales > Rhodocyclaceae > CAWGHV01. Next base: position 9,834 of record CAWGHV010000025.1, read on the forward strand.
CGTGCAGAAGATGGTCAAGGTCTATCTCGCGGTGAAGCGGCGCTTGCAGCCCGGCGACAAGATGGCCGGGCGCCACGGTAACAAGGGCGTGGTTTCGCGCATCGTGCCGGTTGAGGACATGCCCTACATGGAGGACGGCACGCCGGTCGACTTGGTGCTCAATCCGCTCGGCGTGCCCTCGCGTATGAACATCGGGCAGATCCTGGAAACCCACCTGGGCTGGGCGGCCAAGGGGCTGGGCGCGAAGATCGGCGAGATGCTGCGACGGCAGGCCGCGGCGGCGGAAATCCGCGGTTTCCTGAACAGGATCTACAACGCCAGCGGCAACAGCGGAAGACATCGATGGCCTGGCCGACAACGACGTCGTCGAGTTGGCGCGCAACCTGAGTCATGGTGTGCCTTTCGCCACGCCGGTATTCGATGGCGCGAATGAGGACGAGATCAAGTCGATGCTGGAACTGGCGGGTCTGCCGCGCACCGGCCAGGTAGCGCTGTACGACGGCCGCACCGGTGAGGCGCTTCGAGCGCCAGGTCACGGTCGGCTACATGCACATGCTCAAGCTGCATCACCTGGTCGACGACAAGATGCACGCCCGTTCGACCGGGCCGTACAGCCTGGTTACCCAGCAGCCGCTGGGCGGCAAGGCGCAGTTCGGCGGCCAGCGCTTCGGCGAGATGGAGGTGTGGGCGCTCGAAGCCTATGGCGCTTCCTACACGCTGCAGGAGATGCTCACGGTCAAATCGGACGACGTCTCGGGCCGCACCAAGGTCTACGAGAACATCGTCAAGGGCGAGCACAAGATCGACGCCGGCATGCCCGAGTCCTTCAACGTGCTGGTGAAGGAAATCCGTTCGCTGGCGATCGACATCGATCTGGAACGATTTTGATTGCGCCGTAGCGCCGAAGTCACTCGGCCGCACCGAACGGCAGGCGGGCTCGCGCCCGCCCTACGATAAGCCCTCAAGGAGTTTGCGATGAAAGCACTGCTCGATCTGTTCAAGCAAGTCACTCAGGATGTGGAATTCGACGCGATCACCATCGGCCTCGCGTCGCCCGACAAGATTCACTCCTGGTCCTACGGCGAGGTCAAGAAGCCGGAGACGATCAACTATCGCACCTTCAAGCCCGAGCGTGACGGCCTGTTCTGCGCCAAGATCTTCGGTCCGGTGAAGGACTACGAATGCCTTTGCGGCAAGTACAAGCGCCTCAAGCACCGCGGCGTGATTTGTGAAAAGTGCGGCGTCGAGGTCACGTTGTCGAAAGTGCGCCGCGAGCGCATGGGACATATCGAGTTGGCCTCGCCGGTCGCGCACATCTGGTTCCTCAAATCGCTGCCTTCGCGCCTTGGCATGGTGCTCGACATGACCTTGCGCGACATCGAACGCGTGCTCTACTTCGAGGCCTACGTCGTGGTCGATCCGGGCATGACGCCGCTCAACCGCGGCCAATTGCTGTCCGAGGACGACTACCTGGCCAAGGTCGAGGAGTACGGCGATGATTTCGCCGCGATGATGGGCGCCGAGGGTGTGCGCGAGACTGCTGCGCACACTTGAGCTTGGATCGCGACGTCGAGACCCTGCGCAAGGATCTGGAAACCACGGGTTCCGAGGCAAAGATCAAGAAGATCGCCAAGCGGCTCAAGGTACTGGAAGCGTTCCAGCAGTCCGGCATCAAGCCCGAATGGATGATCTTGGAAGTGCTACCGGTGCTTCCGCCGGACCTGCGTCCGCTGGTGCCGCTCGATGGTGGACGCTTCGCGACCTCCGATTTGAACGACCTTTATCGCCGCGTCATCAACCGCAACAACCGCCTCAAACGCCTGCTGGAACTGAAGGCGCCCGAGATTATCGTGCGCAATGAGAAGCGCATGCTGCAGGAGGCCGTCGATTCGCTGCTCGATAACGGCCGCCGCGGCAAGGCGATGACCGGTGCCAACAAGCGCGCCTTGAAATCGCTTGCCGACATGATCAAGGGCAAGGGCGGACGCTTCCGCCAGAACCTGCTCGGCAAGCGCGTCGACTACTCGGGCCGCTCGGTGATCGTGGTTGGCCCCGAGCTCAAGCTGCACCAGTGCGGTCTGCCGAAGAAGATGGCACTCGAGTTGTTCAAGCCCTTCATCTTCAACAAATTGGAGTTGATGGGTCTTGCCACCACCATCAAGGCGGCGAAGAAGCTGGTGGAGCAGGAGGTCGCCGAGGTGTGGGACATCCTGGCCGAGGTCATCCGCGAGCATCCGGTCATGCTCAATCGCGCGCCGACCTTGCACCGCCTGGGCATCCAGGCGTTCGAGCCGGTACTGATCGAGGGCAAGGCAATCCAGCTTCACCCGCTGGTGTGCGTGGCCTTCAACGCCGACTTCGACGGCGACCAGATGGCCGTGCACGTGCCGCTGTCGCTCGAGGCGCAGATGGAAGCGCGCACGCTGATGCTGGCTTCGAACAATGTACTGTCGCCCGCAAACGGCGATCCGATCATCGTGCCCACGCAGGACATCGTGCTCGGGCTGTATTACGCCACCCGCGAGCGCATCAATGCCCGCGGCGAAGGCATGTTTTTCGTCGATGTCGCCGAAGCCAAGCGGGCTTTCGACTCGGGCCAGGCGGAGCTGCACGCGCGCGTCGCGGTGCGCATCAAGGAGGTCGATGTCGGCCCTGAGGGTGAGAAGCGGGAGAAGATTACGCGCTATGACACTACCATCGGCCGCGCGCTGCTTTCCGAGATCCTGCCGGCGGGCCTGCCGTTCTCCTTGATCGACAAACCGCTCAAGAAGAAAGAGATTTCGCGGCTGATCAACGCCGGATTCCGGCGCTGCGGATTGAAGGAAACCGTTGTCTTCGCCGACCGGCTGATGAACGCCGGCTTTGCGCTCGCCACGCGCGGAGGCATCTCGATCGCGGTGGACGACATGCTAGTGCCGACGCAGAAACACCACATCATCGGCGCCGCCGAGAACGAGGTGAAAGAAATCGCTCAGCAATACACCTCGGGGCTGGTGACCGACGGCGAGCGCTACAACAAGGTGGTCGACATCTGGGGCCGCGCCGGCGACCAGGTCGCCAAGGCGATGATGGAGCAGCTCGGCGCTCAGGATGTGCTCGACCGTGAGGGCAAATCCGCCAAGCAGGAGTCCTTCAATTCCATTTACATGATGGCGGACTCCGGCGCGCGCGGCTCGGCGGCGCAGATTCGCCAGCTCGCCGGCATGCGCGGCCTGATGGCCAAGCCGGACGGCTCGATCATCGAGACGCCGATCACGACCAATTTCCGCGAGGGATTGAACGTCCTTCAGTACTTCATCTCCACCCACGGTGCGCGCAAGGGATTGGCCGATACCGCGCTCAAGACGGCCAACTCCGGCTACCTCACGCGTCGCCTGGTGGACGTTACCCAAGACCTGGTGGTGACCGAGGACGATTGCGGCACCGAACTGGGCTTCGCCATGCGCGCCCTGATCGAGGGCGGCGAGGTAATCGAGGCGCTGCGCGAGCGTATTCTCGGGCGCGTCGTGGTCGCCGATGTCGTCAATCCGGAGACGCAGGAGACGGTGTTCGACGTCGGCACGCTGCTCGACGAAGATGCGGTCGAAACGATCGAGAGCCTGGGCATCGACGAGGTGCGCGTGCGCACGCCGCTCAACTGCGCGACCCGGTATGGCCTGTGCGCGAAGTGCTACGGGCGCGATCTTGGCCGGGGATCGCTGGTCAATGTGGGCGAGGCGATCGGAGTGATAGCGGCCCAGTCGATCGGCGAGCCGGGCACGCAGCTCACCATGCGCACATTCCACGTCGGCGGCGCGGCATCGCGGGCGGCGGCTGCCAGCCAGGTCGAGGCGAAGAGCACGGGCACGGTGCGCTTTTCGCCAGAACATGCGTTACGTAACCGCCGCCAAAGGTGAGAAGGTGGTCATCGCGCGCTCGGCGGAGGTTGTCGTCGCCGACGACCATGGCCGCGAGCGTGAGCGGCACAAGGTTCCCTACGGCGCTGCGCTTCTGGTCGACGACGGCAATCAGGTAAAGGCCGGTGCCCTGCTCGCGACCTGGGATCCGCATACGCGTCCCATCGTCACCGAGTATGGCGGCACGGTGAAGTTCGAGCACGTCGAGGACGGCGTGACGGTCGCCAAGCAGGTCGACGAGGTCACCGGTCTGACCACGCTGGTGGTCATCGATCCGAAGCGCCGCGCCGGCGCTCAATCCAAGGGGCTGCGCCCGCAGGTCAAGCTGCTCACCGAAGCAGGCGAGGAGGTGAAGATACTCGGCACCGACCATGCGGTAGCGATTACCTTCCAGGTCGGCTCGATTATTGCGGTGCGCGACGGCCAGCAAGTTCAAGTGGGCGATGTGCTTGCGCGGATCCCGCAGGAGTCGGCCAAGACGCGCGACATTACAGGCGGACTGCCGCGGGTGGCGGAGCTTTTCGAGGCGCGCTCGCCCAAGGACTCGGGAATCCTCGCCGAAGTCACCGGTACGATTTCGTTCGGCAAGGACACCAAGGGCAAGCAGCGGCTGGTCATCACCGAGCTCGACGGGACCGTCCGTGAGTACCTGATACCCAAGGACAAACACGTCATGGTGCACGATGGCCAAGTGGTCAACCGAGGGGAGCTGATCGTCGACGGCCCCGCCGACCCGCACGACATCCTACGTCTGCTCGGGGTCGAGGCCCTGGCGCGCTACATCATCGACGAAGTTCAGGATGTCTATCGGCTGCAGGGGGTGAAGATCAACGACAAGCACATCGAAGTCATCGTGCGCCAGATGCTGCGGCGCGTGGTGATCAGCGACCCGGGCGACACACGGTTCATCCGTGAGGAGCAGGTCGAACGCGCGGAAGTGCTCGACGAGAACGACAAAGTGGAAGCCGAAGGCAAACGCGCCGCCGAGTACCAATACGTTCTACTGGGCATTACCAAGGCGTCGCTGTCCACCGACTCGTTCATCTCCGCGGCTTCGTTCCAGGAGACCACGCGCGTGCTCACCGAGGCGGCGATCATGGGCAAGCGAGACGAGCTGCGCGGTCTCAAGGAAAACGTCATCGTCGGACGCCTGATTCCCGCCGGGACCGGTTTGGCCTACCACCGCACTCGGCGCATGCAGTCTGCCGGAGAGGATGTTGCCGCCGGGCGCGACATCGTGAGCGAGGAGCCGGCGGCGTCCAGCGAGGAGAACGAGCAGGCCGGGGCTCAGGCCGGTTGACGGTCGACACATGGCCTCGTTATAATCCCGCCTCTTTGTGCGGCGCGATCGAATTCATCGCGCCGCCTCGCGATCAAATACTTCGAGGCGGTCTGAGTCAGATCCAGAGGCCGCCTCGGTTTTTTGGAAAACGCCATGCCGACGATAAACCAGTTGGTACGCAAAGGACGCGAGGCGCCGGGCAGCAAGAGCAAGGTGCCGGCGCTCGACTCGTGTCCGCAGAAACGAGGTGTGTGCACGCGCGTGTACACGACGACGCCGAAAAAGCCGAACTCGGCGCTGCGTAAGGTCGCCAAGGTGCGGCTGACCAACGGCTTCGAAGTGATCTCCTACATCGGCGGCGAAGGCCATAACCTGCAGGAGCACTCGGTGGTGCTGATCCGCGGTGGCCGCGTCAAGGACCTGCCGGGTGTGCGCTACCACATCGTACGCGGGAGCCTCGATACGCAAGGCGTCAAGGATCGCAAGCAGAGCCGCTCCAAGTACGGCGCCAAGCGGCCCAAAGCCGGCTGACGCGGGCTAGAGCAGAGGACGAAGCAACATGCCACGACGCAGAGAAGTGCCGAAGCGCGAAATCCTGCCGGACCCGAAGTTCGGCAGCCAGGATGTCTCGAAATTCGTGAACGTTCTGATGACACGCGGCAAGAAATCGGTCGCCGAGCGCATACTGTACGGAGCGCTTAGCCAGATCGAGTCGAAGAGCGGCAAGGACCCCCTCGAGGTTTTCCTTCAGGCGGTCAACAACGTCAAGCCTATGGTCGAGGTCAAGAGCCGGCGCGTCGGCGGCGCCAACTACCAGGTACCGGTCGAGGTGCGGCCGATACGGCGCGCTGCGCTGGCGATGCGCTGGCTGCGCGAATCGGCACGCAAGCGCGCCGAGAAATCGATGGGCCAGCGCCTCGCCGGCGAACTGCTGGAAGCGGCGGAAGGCCGTGGCGGCGCGATCAAAAAGCGGGAGGAAGTTCACCGCATGGCCGAGGCGAACAAGGCTTTCGCTCACTACCGGTTCTGAGTTCTCCTGGCGGCGCGCTTCGCGCCGATCGGTTGAGTCGATCGATTAATTCACGCCATGGCGCGGCGAGTGCCGTGGCGATTTGGCTTAGACAAAGCAGGTAATCAAAGTGGCACGTACGACCCCAATTGAACGCTACCGAAACATCGGCATCTCCGCCCACATCGATGCGGGCAAGACGACGACGACGGAGCGCATTCTGTTCTACACCGGTGTCTCTCATAAGATCGGTGAAGTCCATGATGGCGCCGCCGTCATGGACTGGATGGAGCAGGAGCGCGAGCGCGGGATTACGATTACCTCCGCCGCGACGACCTGCTTTTGGAAGGGGATGGACGGTCGATTCCCCGAGCATCGCATCAACATCATCGACACGCCGGGGCACGTGGATTTCACCATCGAAGTCGAGCGCTCGATGCGTGTCCTCGATGGCGCCTGCATGGTCTACTGCGCGGTAGGCGGGGTGCAGCCGCAGTCGGAGACGGTATGGCGGCAAGCCAACAAGTACCGCGTGCCGCGGTTGGCCTTCGTGAACAAGATGGATCGTCAGGGGGCGGATTTCTTCAAGGTATTCGAGCAGATGAAGTCGCGCCTCAAGGCGAATCCGGTGCCGATCCAAATTCCCATCGGCGCCGAGGAGAAGTTCGAGGGCATCATCGACCTTCTTCGGATGAAGGCGATCGTTTGGGACGATGCGACCCAGGGCATGAAATACGATTTGCGCGACATTCCGGCCGGCCTCATGGACGAGGCCCGGCAGTGGCGCGAGAAGATGGTCGAGGCTGCCGCCGAAGCCAACGAAGAGTTGATGAACAAGTACCTTGAGGGCGGCGAGCTGTCCGAGGACGAGATCAGGCAGGGGCTGCGCTTGCGCACCATTCAAAGCGAGATCGTGCCGATGCTGTGCGGCTCGGCGTTCAAGAACAAGGGTGTGCAGGCCATGCTCGACGCCGTGATCGAGCTCATGCCTGCGCCGACCGACATACCGCCGGTGACGGGTGAGTTGGAGAACGGCACCGAGGGCGAACGCAAAGCCGCGGACGAGGAGCCATTCTCCGGTCTGGCGTTCAAGATCATGACCGACCCTTACGTCGGACAGTTGATCTTTTTCCGCGTCTATTCGGGCGTGGTCAATTCGGGCGACACGATTTACAACCCGATCAAGGGGCGCAAGGAGCGGCTCGGCCGGATCCTGCAGATGCACGCCAACCAACGTGACGAGATCAAGGAAGTGCGCGCCGGCGACATCGCCGCCGCGGTGGGCCTGAAGGAAGCGACCACCGGCGATACCCTTTGTCATCCCGACAAGGTGATCACGCTCGAGAAGATGGTGTTTCCCGAGCCGGTGATCCACGTGGCGGTCGAACCGAAGACCAAGGCCGATCAGGAGAAGATGGGTGTCGCGTTGGGTCGATTGGCTCAGGAGGATCCGTCATTTCGCGTGCGTACCGACGAAGAGTCGGGTCAGACGATCATTTCGGGCATGGGCGAGCTGCATCTGGAGATTATCGTTGACCGCATGCGCCGCGAATTCAACGTCGAGGCCAATGTCGGCGCGCCTCAGGTGGCCTACCGCGAAGCGGTGAGGAAGGCGGTCGAGCAGGAGGGTAAGTTCGTCAAGCAGTCCGGCGGTCGCGGCCAGTATGGCCACGTGTGGATCAAGCTTGAACCGAACGCCGCCGGCAAGGGCTATGAATTCGTCGACGCGATCAAGGGCGGCGCCGTGCCGCGCGAGTACATTCCGGCGGTGGACAAGGGTCTGCAGGACTCGCTGAGCAACGGCGTGCTCGCCGGCTTCCCGGTGGTGGACGTCAAGGTGACGCTGTTCGACGGCTCGTACCACGAGGTGGACTCGAACGAGAACGCGTTCAAGATGGCGGCGTCAATGGCCTTCAAGGATGCGATGCGCAAGGCAAGCCCGGCGTTGCTCGAGCCGATGATGGCGGTCGAGGTGGAGACGCCGGAAGACTTCATGGGCAATGTGATGGGCGATCTTTCGGGGCGCCGCGGCATCGTCCAGGGGATGGAGGACCAGGCCGGCGGAATCAAGGTGATCAAGTCCGAAGTGCCGCTGGCGGAGATGTTCGGCTACTCGACCCAACTGCGCTCGCTGACGCAGGGGCGTGCCACCTACTCGATGGAGTTCAAGCACTATGCCGAGGCGCCCAAGAGTGTCGCCGAGGCCGTGATCAACAAGAAGTGATTGGGGAACGACGATGGCAAAGGGAAAATTTGAGCGCACCAAGCCGCACGTGAACGTAGGCACGATCGGCCACGTCGATCACGGCAAGACGACGCTGACGGCGGCGCTGACGCTGGTGTTGTCGAAGAAGTTCGGCGGCGAAGCCAAGGGCTACGACCAGATCGACGCCGCGCCCGAGGAGAAAGCGCGCGGCATCACCATCAACACCGCCCACGTCGAGTATGAGACGGCCAATCGGCACTACGCCCACGTTGACTGCCCGGGCCACGCCGACTACGTCAAGAACATGATCACCGGCGCGGCGCAGATGGACGGCGCCATACTCGTCGTGTCCGCCGCCGACGGCCCGATGCCGCAAACGCGCGAACACATCCTGCTCGCGCGCCAAGTCGGCGTACCCTACATCATCGTCTACATGAACAAAGCCGACATGGTCGACGACAAAGAGCTGCTCGAACTCGTCGACATGGAAGTACGCGAGCTGCTCTCCAAATACGAATTTCCCGGCGACGACACCCCTATCATCATCGGCAGCGCGCTCAAAGCGCTCGAAGGCGACAAAGGCGAGCTAGGCGAAGAATCCATCTTCAAACTCGCCGAAGCGCTCGACGCCTACATCCCCACGCCCGAGCGCGCCATCGACGGCGCCTTCCTCATGCCCGTCGAAGACGTCTTCTCCATCTCCGGTCGCGGCACCGTCGTCACCGGCCGGGTCGAGCGCGGCATCGTCAAAGTCGGCGACGAAGTCGAAATCATCGGCATCCGCCCCACGGTCAAGACCATCTGCACCGGGGTCGAGATGTTCCGCAAACTGCTCGACCAAGGCCAAGCCGGCGACAACGTCGGTGTCCTGCTGCGCGGCACCAAGCGCGAAGAAGTCGAACGCGGCCAAGTGCTCGCCAAGCCTGCGAGCATCACCCCGCACACCCACTTCACCGCCGAAGTCTACGTGCTGAGCAAAGAAGAAGGCGGACGCCACACCCCGTTCTTCAACGGCTACCGGCCGCAGTTCTACTTTCGCACTACCGACGTCACCGGCAGTATCGAACTGCCCGCCGGCACCGAGATGGTGATGCCGGGCGACAACATCGCCATGACGGTGAAGCTGATCGCCCCGATCGCCATGGAAGAGGGGCTGCGCTTCGCCATCCGCGAGGGCGGCCGCACCGTGGGCGCCGGCGTGGTGGCGAAAATTACTGAATAAGAATTTATCGGTATGCTGGCACACTACAGATAGGCGGTCCGGGTTGAGCGCCCACCGGCGCCGCTCAACTCGCACAAGAAAGCAGAAAAGCATATGCAGAGTCAAAAAATACGCATCCGTCTCAAGGCCTTCGATTACAAGCTGATCGATCAGTCGGCGCTCGAGATCGTCGACACCGCGAAGCGCACCGGCGCCGTGGTGCGCGGTCCGGTGCCGTTGCCGACGCGCATCGAGCGCTACGACGTCCTGCGCTCGCCGCACGTCAACAAGACCTCGCGCGACCAGTTTGAGATTCGCACGCATCTGCGGCTGATGGACATCATCGACCCGACGGACAAGACGGTGGACGCGCTGATGAAACTGGATTTACCTGCCGGTGTTGACGTCGAGATCAAGCTGAACTAGCTGCACGCAGTACCGATCAACTGCCGACCAATTGTAGTCGGCGCCTCTTTGGAGGACATAACAAATGAGTCTAGGCCTTGTCGGGCGCAAGGTCGGCATGACGCGCGTATTTGCCGATGACGGCGCGACCGTCCCGGTAACCGTGCTCGACGTGTCGAACAACCGTGTCACCCAAGTCAAGACGCTCGAGAACGACGGCTATGCCGCGGTCCAGGTCGCCTTCGGCAAGCGTCGCGCCAGCCGCGTCAACAAGCCGGCGGCCGGTCACTTCGCCAAGGCCGGCGGTCGAAGCGGGCGAGCTGCTCAAAGAATTTCGTGTCGCCGCCGATCAGCTTGCCGGGTTCAATCCAGGCGACATCGTGAGCGCGACGATTTTCGAGCCCGGGCAGAAGGTCGACGTCAGCGCCACGACCATCGGCAAGGGCTTTGCCGGCGTCATCAAGCGCCACCATTTCTCCTCGAATCGGGCTTCGCACGGTAACTCGGTTTCGCACCGCAAGCCGGGATCGATATCGATGGCGCAGGATCCTGGCCGGGTTTTCCCCGGCAAGAAGCTGCCCGGCCATTTGGGTAGTGTCCAGCGAACGCTGCAGAACCTCGAGGTCGTTCGCGTGGACGCCACACGCCAGTTGCTGCTCGTCAAGGGCGCGGTACCGGGCCACAAGGGTTCCGACGTCGTCGTCCTGCCGGCGGTCAAGGCCCGTGCGGCGGGCAACTAGGGGGCGCCATGGAACTGAAACTGATCGACGATCAAGGCCAGGCCGCTTCGACCCTGCAGGCGTCGGACGCGCTGTTCGGCCGCGACTACAACGAGGCGCTGGTGCATCAGGTGGTCGTGGCCTATCAGGCCAATGCCCGGCAAGGGACGCGGGCTCAGAAGGACCGCAGTGACGTACAGAAATCGACCAAGAAGCCGTGGCGCCAGAAGGGCACCGGCCGCGCACGCGCCGGCATGGCATCGAGCCCGCTGTGGCGGGGCGGCGGCCGGATCTTTCCCAACCTTCCGAACGAGAATTTCACCCACAAGGTCAATCGCAAGATGTATCGCGCCGGTATCGCCGCGATCTTGTCCCAGCTCGCGCGCGAGGATCGCCTGGCGGTGGTCGACAACTTTCAGGTTGAGGCGCCGAAGACGAAACTGCTAGCGCAAAAGCTCAAGGGCATGGGGCTCGACTCGGTGCTGCTGATCACCGAGGCCTACGACGAGAACCTGTACCTGTCGGCGCGCAATCTGCCGCAGGTGCACTCGTTGAAGCCGCATCGCGCCGATCCCGTGTCGCTGGTGCGCTTCGCGAAAGTGGTGCTGACCAAGGGCGCGGTGGCCAAGTTCGAGGAGATGTTGGCATGAGTGCGACGCGTGCGATCAGCCAGGAACGACTGATGCAGGTCTTGCTTGCGCCGCAGGTCTCCGAGAAGGCGACCTACATCGCGGACAAGAACGAACAGGTGATCTTCTATGTCGCGCCGGATGCGACCAAGCCCGAAATCAAGGCGGCCGTGGAGCTGCTGTTCAAGGTCGAGGTGAAGTCGGTCCAGGTGTCCAACTTGAAGGGCAAGGCCAAGCGCTTCGGGCGCTACATTGGGCGGCGCAAGGACATGCGCAAAGCCTACGTATGCCTGCAGGCCGGTCAGGAGATCAATTTCGCCGAAGGGGGGGCCGCATAGATGGCGCTCGTCAAAGTCAAGCCGACCTCGCCGGGCCGTCGCTCGCTGGTCAAGGTCGTCAATCCCGGCCTGCACAAAGGGCCGCCGCTGGCTTCGTTGCTGGAGCCGCAGCACAGCCGCGCCGGCCGCAACAACCACGGACACATCACGACGCGGCATAAGGGCGGCGGCCACAAGCAGCACTACCGGGTCATCGACTTTCGCCGCAACAAGGATGGCATTCCGGCGAAGGTGGAGCGAATCGAGTACGACCCCAACCGCAGCGCCAATATCGCTCTGGTTTGCTACGCGGACGGCGAGCGGCGCTACATCATCGCCCCCAAGGGGCTAGAGGTTGGCGTTACGCTCATGAGCGGCCCGGAGGCGCCGATCAAGCCGGGCAACACGCTGCCACTGCGCAATATTCCGGTCGGCACGACCATTCACTGCATCGAGATGATTCCCGGCAAGGGGGCGCAAATCGCGCGCGCGGCAGGCACCTCGGCGCAATTGCTGGCGCGCGAGGGTACGTATGCTCAGGTCCGTCTGCGCTCCGGTGAGGTGCGGCGCGTGCACGTCGAGTGTCGGGCGACGATCGGTGAGGTCGGCAACGAAGAGAACAACCTGCGCTCGATCGGCAAGGCTGGCGCCCAGCGCTGGCGCGGCATCCGACCGACGGTGCGCGGCGTGGCGATGAACCCGATCGACCACCCGCATGGCGGCGGCGAGGGCAAGACGGCAGCGGCCGGCGGCCCGCGCAGCCCCTGGGGCACCTGGGCCAAGGGATACCGCACGCGCAAGAACAAGCGCACCGACACGATGATCGTGCAGCGGCGTCACAAGAAATAGGGGATAGCAGATGGCTCGTTCAGTCAAGAAAGGTCCTTTCGTTGACGCTCACCTGTTGAAGAAGGTGGACGCCGCTCGTTTGACCAACGACAAGCGCCCGATCAAGACTTGGTCGCGGCGCTCCACCATCGTGCCGGAGTTCGTCGGACTGACGATTGCCGTGCACAACGGCAAGCAGCATATTCCCGTGTATGTCTCGGAGAACATGGTCGGGCACAAGCTCGGCGAGTTCGCCTTGACGCGCACATTCAAGGGCCACACCGCGGGCAAGAAAGCGGCGGTTGCGTCGGCACGGCGCTAGGCGATGACATTGGAAATAGACGGCAATGGAAACTAACTCCACTTTGCGCGGCGTGCGCCTGTCGGCTCAGAAGGGTCGGCTGGTGGCCGACCTGATCCGCGGCAAGCCGGTCGATCAGGCACTGAATATCCTTGCGTTTTGTCCGAAGAAAGGCGCGGGAATCATCAAGAAGGTGCTCGAGTCGGCTATCGCCAACGCCGAGCACAACGACTCCGCCGACATCGACACGCTGAAGGTGACGAGAATCTGCGTGGAAAAGGGCGTCGTGCTGAAGCGCTTCACCGCCAGGGCGAAAGGTCGTGGCAATCGCATCGTCAAGCAGACCTGCCACGTCTTCATAACCGTCGGCGATTGAGGAGGCAGCAATGGGCCAGAAGATACATCCGACCGGATTCCGCTTAGCTGTCAATCGAGCTTGGGGCTCGCGCTGGTATGCCAACTCACGCGAGTTCCCGCGCATGCTGAACGAGGACATCACGGTTCGCAGCTACCTGCGCAAGAAGCTCTCGCACGCTTCGGTTGGCCGCGTGCTGATCGAACGCCCGGCCAAGAACGCACGCATTACCGTTTACTCGGCGCGCCCTGGCGTGGTCATCGGAAAAAAGGGCGAGGACATCGAGCAGCTGAAAGGCAACCTGCAGCGCATCATGGGCGTCCCGGTGCATGTGAATATCGAGGAAATCCGCAAGCCAGAACTCGATGCACAGCTCATTGCAGATTCGATCGCGCAGCAACTTGAGAAGCGCATCATGTTCCGTCGCGCGATGAAGCGCGCGATGCAGAATGCCATGCGACTAGGTGCCCAGGGCATTAAGATCATGAGCGCGGGGCGCTTGAACGGCATCGAGATCGCGCGCACGGAGTGGTATCGCGAAGGCCGGGTGCCACTGCATACCCTACGCGCCGACATCGAATACGGCTTTTCCGAAGCCAAGACCACCTATGGAGTGATTGGAATCAAGGTCTGGGTATTCAAGGGCGAAGTGCTGGCGCGAAACGAGCAGCCTGCCGCGGTGCCGGAAGCGGCCCCCGAGTCGGAGCCGACGCGAAAAGTGCGCAAGGCCCCCGGCAGAACTCCGGCTCGGCCGCCCGCGCGCAGCGAAGGCGATGCTGCGCCTGCGGACGCCAAGCCAAGCCCGAAGCGGGCGCCGGCGCGCAAGGCCGAGCCGACGAAGAGCGAGGCTGCGGGCGAGGTTCCAACTGCCCCCACGGAAGGGGGCGAGGCCGCGAAGCCAGCCCCAAAACGAGTAAGAAAGTCAGGAGCCAACGATGCTGCAGCCAGCGAAAAGAAAGTACCGTAAGGAGCAAAAGGGCCGCAACAAGGGTCTTGCCACCCGCGGCGCCAAGGTGAGCTTCGGCGAGTACGGTCTCAAGGCGACCAGTCGCGGCCGCTTGACGGCGCGTCAGCTGGAGGCGGCGCGGCGCGCGATGACCCGCCACATCAAGCGTGGCGGACGGATCTGGATCCGCGTCTTTCCCGACAAGCCGATATCGCGCAAGCCGGCTGAGGTGCGCATGGGCAACGGCAAGGGCAACCCGGAGTATTGGGTCGCCGAGATACAGCCGGGCAAGGTTTTGTATGAGATGGACGGCGTGGACGAGGCGCTCGCAAAAGAGGCGTTTGCGTTGGCGGCGGCGAAGCTGCCTTTTTCCACGGTTGTCGTGTCGCGGCATTTGAGTTAGGCCATGAACACTAAAGACTTGAGAGCGAAAGATCACGCCGGACTCAACAAAGAGCTGCTGGACTTGCTCAAAGCGCAGTTCAGCCTGCGCATGCAAGTGGCTACGCAGCAGCTCGCCAATACGAGCCAGCTTAACAAGGTGCGCAGGGATATTGCGCGCGTGAGAACCGTTATGCGTGAAAAGGCGGCAGCCAAATGACCGAAGCGAATCCGAAAGTCCGCCGCACCGAGGTGGGTCGCGTAGTCAGCGACAAGATGCAAAAGACCGTCACCGTGCTCGTCGAGCGCCTGGTCAAGCATCCGATCTACGGCAAGGTGATGACCAAATCCAACAAGTACCACGCTCACATAGACGACGACACGGCGGGCCTCGGAGATCTGGTGGAGATCGAGGAGTCGCGGCCGATCTCCAAGACGAAGGCATGGCGGGTAACGCGCGTGTTGGAGAAGTCCCGCTTGGTATAAGCTTGGATTTCTTTCGCGCACTGAGTATAATCGGCGATTAATTTTCTTCGCCTGGCCGCCGCGTCAGACGCAGTCGGCAGGCATCGCGACCCGGACGGGTTCCAAGACTGACCGCCAACGGCGGGACAAGTTGGAGTGAGGACAGCATGATTCAGATGCAGACGCTACTCAACGTAGCGGACAACACGGGTGCGCGTTCGGTCATGTGTATCAAGGTGCTCGGCGGGTCGAAGCGCCGTTACGCCGGCATCGGGGACATTATCAAGGTGAGCGTCAAGGATGCGGCGCCACGCGGCCGCGTCAAGAAGGGGGAGGTTTACAGCGCGGTGGTTGTGCGCACGGCGAAGGGCGTGCGCCGCCCGGACGGTTCGCTGGTCAAGTTCGACGGCAACGCCGCGGTGCTGCTGAACAACAAGAACGAGCCCATCGGCACACGCATTTTCGGCCCGGTCACGCGCGAGTTGCGCACCGAGCGCTTCATGAAAATCGTCTCGCTGGCGCCCGAAGTCCTCTGAATCGAGTGCGAGTAACAACTATGAACAAGATCCGCAGGGGTGACAACGTCATTGTGCTGGCCGGCAAAGACAAGGGCAAGCGCGGCACCGTATTGCGCCGCGTGGATACCGAGCACCTGGTAGTGGAAGGAATAAACCGGGTCAAAAAGCACGCCAAGCCGAACCCGATGAAGAACCAGCCTGGCGGCATCGTGGACAAGGAGATGCCGATCCACGTGTCGAACGTGGCGCTGATCAATCCGCAGACGCAAAAAGCCGATCGCGTCGGTGTCAAGTTCATGGAAGACGGCCGCAAGGTTCGGGTGTTCAAGTCCAACGGCGAGATGGTGGACGCGTAAGCGTGTCTGCCTGAGTGAGAGGGTAGAGGCAAATGGCTCGCTTGCACGATCTATACAAGGCGACGGTAGCGCCGGATCTGTCGAAAAAGTTCGGCTACAAGTCGCCAATGGAGATTCCGCGCATCAGTAAGATCACGCTCAACATGGGCGTCGGTGAAGCGGTCGGGGACAAGAAGGTGTTGGAGAACGCGGCGGGTGACATGATCAAGATATCCGGCCAGAAACCGGTCGTAACCAAGGCCAAGAAATCGATTGCCGTGTTCAAGATACGCAAGGGATACCCCGTCGGATGCATGGTAACTCTGCGCGGCGCCCGCATGTACGAGTTCCTCGACCGATTGGTTTCCATCGCGATACCCCGTATTCGCGACTTTCGCGGGGTATCGGCGCGCGGCTTCGACGGTCGCGGCAACTACAATCTGGGGATCAAGGAGCAGATCATCTTTCCCGAGATCGATTACGATAAGGTCGATACCTTGCGCGGAATGAACATCAGCATCACGACAACCGCGAAGACCGACGAGGAAGCGAAAGCCTTGCTCGCCGCATTCAAATTCCCGTTCCGAAACTGAGGGGCTCATGGCGAAACGTTCGCTGGAGAATCGCGAGGAGAAGCGCCGCAAGACGGTGGCCAAATACGCCGCCCGGCGCGCCGAGTTAATCGAGACGAGTAACAATCAGGCGCTGTCCGAAGACGAGCGCATGGCTGCGCGGCTTGCGCTGCAGCTACTGCCGCGCAACGCCTCGCCGACTCGGCTGCGCAACCGCTGCGCGCTGACTGGCCGCCCGCGCGGCGTATTCCGCAAGTTCGGGCTGTGCCGCAACAAACTGCGCGAGGTTGCCATGCGTGGCGAGGTGCCTGGTATGGTCAAGGCGAGCTGGTAGGGGGGCGGATGAGATGAGCATGTGTGATCCGATCGCCGATATGCTGACCCGCATCCGCAATGCGCAAATGGCGCAGAAGATCTCCGTGGTCATGCCTTCGTCGAAGGTCAAGGTTGCAATCGCACGCGTCTTGAAGGACGAAGGGTACGTCAACGATTTCGCCGTGCGCGGTCCGGACGGAGAGCTGCAGCTCGACATCGCGCTCAAGTACTACGCCGGGCGCCCGGTGATCGAGCGCCTGGAGCGCGTCAGCCGTCCCGGCTTGCGCGTGTACAAAGGGTCGGTCGATCTGCCGCGGGTGATGAACGGGTTGGGCATCGCGATCGTTTCGACGCCGCGCGGCGTGATGACCGACCGCATGGCGCGCAAGTCCAATGTCGGCGGCGAAGTGTTGTGCATCGTGGCGTGAGGAATCGACCATGTCGCGCATAGCCAAGTATCCGGTCGTGGTGCCCAAGGGTGTGGAAATCAAGTTGGACGCCGAGGCGATCACCATCAAGGGTCCGCTCGGATCGCTGAGTCAGCGCATCAATCCGGCCGTCAAGGTCGTTAAAGAGGGCGACAACCTTCAGTGCAGCGCGGCCGACGGCGCGCCGGACGGTGGCGCCCAGTCCGGAACCATGCGCGCGTTGGTCCACAACATGGTGCACGGCGTGACGCAGGGTTTCGAAAAGAAACTGATGCTGGTGGGTGTCGGTTACCGCGCGCAGGCGCAAGGCAGCCGACTAAATCTGACTCTTGGATTCTCCCACCCGGTGGCGCACGACATGCCGCAAGGCATCAAGGTTGAGACGCCGGTGCAGACGGAGATCCTGATCAAGGGCATCGACAAGCAATTGGTTGGTCAGGTCGCCGCGGAGGTGCGTGCATACCGCCCGCCCGAGCCGTACAAGGGCAAGGGCGTGCGCTATGCGGACGAACAGGTTGTGATCAAGGAAACCAAGAAGAAGTAACGGAATCGTCATGGAAAAGAAGCGGGCGCGTTTGCGCAGGGCATGTCAGTCAAGGGCCAAGATCGCGGAGCTGAAGGCGGTTCGCCTATGTGTGCATCGGTCGAATTGCCACATCTACGCGCAGGTCGTTTCGAGCTGCGGAACCAAGATCGTCGCCGCCGCCTCGACGCTTGAGCCGGGCGTGCGCAAGACACTGAGCAACGGCGGCAACGTCAAGGCGGCGCAGGCGATTGGAAAGCTGATTGCCGAGCGAGCAAAGGCTGCCGGAGTCGAGCAGGTCGCCTTCGATCGCTCCGGCTTCAGGTATCACGGCCGGGTCAAGGCCCTGGCTGAAGCGGCCCGCGAAGGCGGGCTCAAGTTCTGAAAGGCGGCAAATGGCTAGACCTCAAAGACGGCACGCGCAGCATGCGGAGCAACGCGATGACTCGCTGCGCGAAAAGATGGTTTCGATCAACCGGGTCACGAAGGTAGTGAAGGGCGGGCGAATCCTCGGCTTCGCCGCGCTGACTGTCGTCGGCGATGGCGATGGCGGAGTCGGCTACGGCAAAGGCAAGGCGCGCGAAGTGCCGGTGGCGGTGCAGAAGGCGATGGAGGAGGCACGTCGCAAGATGTTCAAGGTCAACCTGAAAGACGGGACGTTGCACCACGCCGTCATCGGCGAGCATGGCGCGTCGCGCGTGCTGATGCGGCCTGCCAAGGCGGGTACCGGAGTGATCGCCGGGGGTCCGATGCGCGCGGTTTTCGAGGTAATGGGCGTGAGCGACATCGTTGCCAAGTGCCTCGGCTCGACCAACCCATACAACGTCGTGCGCGCCACCCTGGAGGGCCTATCCCGGGTTAGCACCCCCGCCGAATTCGCCGCCAAGCGCGGTAAGACCGTCGAAGAAATAATGGAGTAGGCAGATGGCTGAGAACACGATCAAAGTCACATTGGTGCGCAGCGTCAGCAGCACCAAGCCGGATCACCGCGCAACCGTGCGCGGACTCGGCCTGCGCCGGCTTCACCATACCGTGGAGCTACGCGATACGCCGCAAGTTCGCGGAATGATCTCCAGGGTCGCCTACCTGCTCAAGTGCGAGGGATAGGAGTATGCAACTGAACGGTCTCAAACCCGCGGCGGGAGCCAAGCACGCCAAGAAGCGTGTCGGGCGCGGCATCGGCAGCGGCCTCGGCAAGACGGCCGGGCGCGGCCACAAGGGGCAAAAGGCGCGCGCCGGCGGCTATCACAAAGTCGGCTTCGAAGGCGGCCAGATGCCGCTGCAGCGCCGCCTGCCCAAGCGCGGGTTCACCTCCTTGACGCGGCACCTGCACGCCCAGGTTCGTCTCGCCGACCTCGAAAAACTCCACCTGACCGAGGTGGATCTACCGGCGCTCAAGCAAGCCGGCGTCATTCCGGCGGCCGCATTGGCGGCCAAAGTCATCGTCTCCGGAAAGCTGACCAAGGCCGTGACCCTGCGCGGCGTCGGCGTCAGCAAGGGCGCGAAGACTGCAATCGAGGCCGCCGGCGGCAGCGTCGCGGCGGAATAACGACGGCATGCGATCGTGGTGACCCCTGCAGCAGCGCTGGGAAAGACCGGCAAGTTCGGCGACCTGAAGCGCCGCCTGCTTGTTCTTGCTCGGCGCGCATCATCGTCTATCGCGTCGGGAGCGCACATTCCGGTGCCCGGCATCGACCCGGCGCGACTGGCCGACCTGTTTCAGGGCCAGCAGGGCGGCATCCTCGGCATCTTCAACCTGTTCTCCGGCGGCGCGCTTTCGCGATTCACGATTTTCGCGCTCGGGATCATGCCGTACATTTCGGCGTCGATCATCATGCAGCTGCTGACGGTCGCGGTTCCGACGCTCGAGGCGCTCAAGAAGGAGGGCGAGGCGGGGCGGCGCAAGATCACCCAGTACACGCGCTACGGCACGCTCGGTCTGGCGCTGTTCCAGGCGATCGGCATCGCTATCGCGCTCGAGTCGCAAGCCGGGCTGGTGCTCGACCCGGGTCTGATGTTCCGTTTCGTGACCGTCGCCACGCTGGTGACCGGCACGATGTTTCTGATGTGGCTGGGCGAGCAGATCACCGAGCGCGGTCTCGGCAACGGCATTTCGATGATCATTTTCGCCGGCATCGCGGCGGGCCTGCCCAATGCCATCGGCGGCACGCTCGAGCTGGTGCGCACCGGCGCGATGCATCCGCTGACGGCGATGCTTCATCGTCGCCGTCGGTCGTTCTGGTCACCGGGTTCGTCGTGTTCGTCGAACGCGGCCAGCGCAAGATCCTGGTGAACTACGCCAAGCGCCAGGTCGGCAACAAGGTCTACGGCGGCCAGAGCTCGCACCTGCCGCTCAAGCTCAACATGTCGGGCGTGATCCCGCCGATCTTCGCCTCGTCCATCATCCTGTTCCCGGCGACGCTGGCGGGCTGGTTCGGCGCATCGCGAGGGCATGAGCTGGCTGCGCGATATCGCCGGCGACGCTGTCGCCCGGGCAGCCGATCTACGTGCTGCTGTACGCCTCGGCGATCATCTTCTTCTGCTTCTTCTACACGGCGCTGGTATTCAATTCCAAGGAGACGGCGGACAACCTGAAGAAGAGCGGCGCGTTCGTGCCGGGCATCCGGCCCGGCGACCAGACCGCGCGCTACATCGACAAGATCCTGACGCGGCTGACGCTGGCCGGCGCGATCTACGTGACGCTGGTGTGCCTGCTGCCGGAGTTCCTGATCCTGAAGTGGAACGTGCCGTTCTACTTCGGCGGCACCGTCGCTGCTGATCATCGTCGTGGTGACCATGGATTTCATGGCGCAGGTGCAGGCCTACGTCATGTCGCACCAGTACGAAAGCCTGCTCAAGAAGGCGAACTTCAAGGGCGCCGGCTTCCCGACGCTAGCTGAGTATGGCCAAGGAAGACGTCATCGAGATGCAGGGAGAGATCGTGGAGACCCTGCCCGAACGCGACGTTTCGGGTGAAGCTGGAAAACGGCCACGTCGTTCTCGGCCACATCTCCGGAAAGATGCGCATGCACTACATCCGCATCCTGCCGGGCGACAAGGTGACGGTGGAGCTGACGCCCTACGATTTGACGCAAGGGGCGCATCGTGTTCCGCGCCAAGTAGGTCTGCGCAAGGTTGAGAAACTGTGCCGGGAGGACAGACAATGAAAGTACAGGCATCGGTCAAGAAGATGTGCCGCAAGTGCAAGGTCATCCGCCGCAAGCGCGTGGTGCGCGTGATCTGTACCGATCCGCGCCACAAGCAGCGCCAGGGTTGATCGACCGGCGGCAGCTCAATCAAGTTTCGCTTATTCAATACGGAAAAGCGCTCGCGAATTGCGAGAAGTGACCCATATGGCCCGTATTGCAGGCGTAAACATTCCGAACCACCAGCACGCCGAGATCGCGCTGACGGCGATCTTCGGCATCGGCCGTGCGCGCGCGCAGAGCATCTGCGATGCCGCCGGAATCAAGCGCTCGACCAAGATCAAGGATCTGTCCGACTCCGACATGGACCGGCTGCGCGAGCAGGTAGGCCGCTTCACCGTCGAGGGCGACCTGCGCCGCGAAGTCTCGATGAACATCAAGCGCCTGATGGACCTCGGCTGCTATCGCGGTGTGCGTCATCGCAAGGGCTTGCCGGTGCGCGGTCAGCGCACGCGCACCAACGCGCGCACCCGCAAGGGTCCGCGCAAGGCCGTTGCCGCGGCGAAGAGATAGGGGGTTCGGGTCATGGCAAAGACATCGACTGCGAAAGTCAAGAAGCGGGTAAAGAAGAACGTTGCGGAGGGCATTGCCCATGTGCACGCAGCGTGGAGATGATGGTCGCATAGGTCGAAGGACGACCGATGCCGTATTCTTCCAGGGACTTGACCAGACTGGCTTCCGTGAAGCGTGGCGGGGGCTGGGTGAAGTGCTGTTCTCCATACAGTTTGTCTATGGATAGCACATCCCCCTCGGTCAGCGGCGGCAATTTGCTGCTCTGCTCTTCCTCGGCGTCGTCTACATCTTCCATGTATACGCCAATAAACCCAGGAAAAACAAGGACTTGCCCTGAAGCTCTGAACAGCGTGTCGTCCCCTCCCAGGCGGATGTTCGCGCTGACCGTGTCATAACGTGCGGGCGCCATCTGGCAGGCCAGCGTGCGTTTCCAGATCATCTCGTAGAGTCTTGCCTGGTTGGCAGTCAGCCGGTCGCGCAGGCTGTCCGGGGTGCGCAGGATGGAGGTTGGGCGGATCGCCTCATGTGACTCCTGCGCGTTCTTGGTCTTGCTCTTGTAGGTGGGCGGCGTGGTCGGCAGGTAAGGGCCATCGTCCTGATCTCTTCCTTCAAACTCATAATATCCTTCATCTTCCAGAAGTGTACACACCGCGACATGCATCAAATCTCTTTTTTCTTCTTTGGTAAATTTATTTTTTGGAATTCTACCTAATTCCTGTACTCCGATCAGAAACAGGACGGTCTGAAGGTCGGGTAGGGCTTCTTTTTTCAGAGCATCTTTTACGATGTGTCTTACTTTTAACCATTCAAAATCTCTTTCCCAATATTCAGCTTTTTATGTCTCAAATATGATTTAAGCCTGCAAAAATAACAAAGTTATTGTCAAATTATACTCAAAAATATATTGCGTTGTAAAAAATTTATATTTCAATGTATTGATTTTGAGAATAATACTGATTCGAAATTTTTCTATATTAAATGTTTACAGGTATAAA
>CAWGHV010000026.1:0-18085 GCA_963822375.1 uncultured beta proteobacterium
TTGCGGCCTGTAGCGTGATTTGCCAGCAGACAGATAGACTTCGGAATGAATTCCGATGCTCTGGCTGTTGGTGGATGTGCTTGGTTCGCTTTGGATCACTCGCAACGCTGCGTTGACCAGGCCGAAGACTTGAGTCCACAATCGAGTCCATTCCGTGACGCTTGGATCGGAAAAGACGTTCGTAATAAACGAGTTAGCGACCGGGTGCTGTTCCCATCGCCCGCTCCAATGCCCGCGAGCGCAGCGTGTTACCCGAGCTCGCGGTAGCGTCCCCGGTGATAGACCAGCGGCGGCCGGTCGTTATGGGAAAACCGCTCGACTAGACCGACGAAGATCAGGTGATCGCCGCCACCATGGCGCGCGTCGTTGCGGCACTCGAACCAAGCACAGCAGCCCGGCAGCAGGGGCGCGCCGCCGAGCCCGGAGCAGGTCTCGATGCCGCTGAACTTGTCGTCTTCGACGGCGGCGAAGCGCTCCGACAACTCGACCTGGTCCGCCGCCAAGATGTTGACCGCGTAATGGCTGCAGTGTTGAAACGCGGGCAGCGTCGGTGAGTGCAGCGAGAGGCTCCACAGGATCAGCGGCGGATCGAGCGAAACCGAGTTGAAGGAGTTAGCGGTGAGACCGACGAGCGCGCCGTCACCGGCACGGGCCGTGATCACCGTGATGCCAGTGGCGAACGTCCCGAGCGCATTGCGAAACGCGTTTTGGCCGCAGGCGCCGATGTCCGGTACCGTGTGTCCTTCAGCGCTCATGTCGCGGCGTTTCTGGCGAACGGCCGAGCATATCGCGGCCGCACAGCGCCGCCGACACGCCCAGGTCGAGCGCGCCCGCCGCCGGTTTCGGTGCCGCAGCACAAGCGCTGTCGATTGCTGGCTGTTGCTGCATGGTCGGTGGATTCCCATTCGCCGAGCTCGAATTCAGGCATGCTAGCGGCTTCACTCGAAGCGGGCAAGGCGCGCGCTACGAATGAAGAAGGTAGCCTCAAACACCATGAGCGACTTCGCACGCAAGCTGATCGATTGGCAGCGCTGCCACGGCCGCCACGACTTGCCATGGCAAGGCAGCCGCGATGCCTATCGCATCTGGGTGGCCGAGATCATGCTGCAGCAGACGCAGGTGGGCACCGTCATCGCCTACTATGAGCGATTCCTGAGCCGCTTTCCCGACGTCGCGACGCTCGCCGCCGCCGCGCCCGAGGAAGTCATGGCGCTGTGGAGCGGCCTCGGCTACTACGCTCGCGCGCGCAATCTGCAGCGCTGCGCCCGATGTGTGGTCGATCGGCATGAGGGCCACTTCCCGCAAGAAGCGGAGGTCATCGCGCTTTTGCCGGGCATCGGCCGCTCCACTGCCGCCGCGATCGCCGTTTTCGCGTTCGGCCTGCGCGCCGCGATCCTCGATGGCAATGTCAAACGCGTGCTCTGCCGCTGCCACGGCATCGCCGGATTTCCGGGAGACAAAGCCGTGGAGGGCGAATTGTGGGCGCTCGCCGAAACGCTGCTGCCCGAGCGCGGCATCGAAACCTACACTCAGGCGCTGATGGATCTGGGCGCCACGGCGTGCACGCGCGCCACGCCGCACTGTGCCGGCTGCCCGCTGCGCGACCAATGTGTCGCTTGGCGCGACGGCCGCGTGCACCATCTTCCGGCGCCACGTCCCAAGCGCGCGAGGCCGCGCCGCAGCTGCACGGTGCTGGTGCTGCTCGACGGCAACCGGGTGCTGCTCGAACAACGTCCCCCGGCAGGGATCTGGGGTGGGCTGCTGAGCCTGCCCGAGCTTCCCGAAGGCGCCGGTTCCCTTGCCGAGGCGCTTCCGCGCTTGTTCGGAATCGCGCTCGACTCGACTGAACGCCTCGCCCCCGTGCGGCACGGCTTCACCCACTTTCAATTGGAATTGCGACCGCTGCTCTGCCGCGTTCGCGCTGGTGGGAGCGCGGTGCACGAGGATAGGTTTCGCTGGCTGCCGCTGGACGGAATCGCCGCCGCTGCCCTGCCGGCGCCGATAAAGAAGCTGCTGCTCGACCTGGCCGAGCCCTCGTTGCTGTAGCCGCGGTGTGAGTCCCGCTCTGAACCACGCGAATCCGCCAACGTTCGGGAGGAACTCGCGGTGAATCGCGAAGTCCAGCGCTACCTCGACGCCGTGCCGGAGGATAGGAAGGTGCTGATCGAGACGCTCCACGCTTCGATCACCGACCTATACCCGGACGCCGGAATCTGTATGTCATGCAAGGTGCCCACCTACCGCGCCAGACTCGGCTGGGTTGCCATCGCCAATCAGAAGCGCTATGTGTCTCTATATACTTGCTACTTGCGGCGCCCATCACCTGGCCGAGTTCAAACTGGAGTGCCCCGGCATCAAGACCGGCAAAGGGTGCATCAACTTCAAGGCGACCGATCGACTACCTTTGGAATCGCTGGTGAAAGTCATAGTGCATGCTATCGAGCAACCGAAATAGCCGCGACACCCGTGTGCGGAGGATTGCGGCTCGCCCTTTAGCGCCCTACGGTCGCGGTGCGGCTCCGGTTGACTCACAATAGCCCCGAGTTGACGGGCGGCGCGCGTCCCTGGCGTCCGGCGCCGGCGCTCAAGGCATCGGCGCTGCTGCACGTCGGCGCGGCCGCGGCGACGGTGGTGCGCCCCGAGGTCTGGCCGTGGGCGCTGGGATTTGTCGCCGCCGACCATGCCGTGCTTGCCGGGGCCGGCCTGTGGCCGCGCAGCCGGCTGCTCGGCCCCAACCTCATCCGCCTGCCGAATTTCGCCGCACGGCGCGGCGAAGTCGCGCTCACCATCGACGACGGACCCGACCCCGAAGTGACGCCGCGCGTGCTCTGCCTCCTCGAAGCCCATCACGCCCGGGCGACGTTCTTCTGCATAGGCGAGCGGGCCGCCGCCCACCCCGATTTGTGCGCGGAGATCGTGCGCCGTGGGCACTGCGTCGAGAACCACACGCAGCGCCACCGCCACAGCTTTTCGTTCCTTGGCCGCGCCGGTTTTGAGCACGAGATCGCCGCCGCGCAGGCGACGCTGGCGCGCATCACCGGTGCGGCGCCACGGTTCTTCCGCGCGCCCGCGGGACTGCGCAATCCGCTGCTCGATCCGGTGCTGGCGCGGCTCGGGCTGACGCTGGTGAGTTGGTCGCGGCGCGGCTTCGACACGCGCAATGGAGATCCCTCGTCGGTCACTGCCCGCCTGGTGCGCGCACTGCGCGCCGGCGACATCCTGCTGCTGCACGATGGCCACGCCGCGCGCACTCCGGCGGGCACGCCGGTGATCCTCGAAGTGCTGCCGCGGTTGCTCGATGAACTGTCTGCGCGCGCCTTGCGGCCGGTCACTCTGCGCGCGGCGCTCGAATGAACGCTGCGTTCCCCCGGGAGTTGCTCGACGCGGCGAGCGCGCCTTACCGCCGGGCCGGGCACTTCGCGCAGCACTTTGCGCGCGGCAAGCTGGGCGGCGACCCGGTGTTCTTGCGCCTGCTCGAAGTCGGCCTCATCCCCGACGGTGCACGTGTGCTCGACCTCGGTTGTGGCCAGGGATTGCTGGCTTCGCTGCTGCTGGCGGCGGAGCGGCTTCGCGCGGGCGGATCGTGGCCGGCAGCCTGGGCGGCGCCACCGCGCCCGGCGGCATTGGTGGGCATCGAACTCATGGCC
Source organism: uncultured beta proteobacterium (assembly GCA_963822375.1). Lineage (GTDB taxonomy): Bacteria > Pseudomonadota > Gammaproteobacteria > Burkholderiales > Rhodocyclaceae > CAWGHV01. The sequence goes on from CAWGHV010000026.1 coordinate 3,648, forward strand.
AAGGATGTCGTGCGGGCGCGCCAGGCGCTCGGCGATCGTGCCGAGTTCCTGCACGGCGACATCCGCGGTACCGCGTTTCCCGATGCCGAAGTCGTGGTGATTCTGGACGTGCTGCACTACATCGACTTCGCTGCGCAGGAGGAGGTACTGCGCCGCGTGCGGGCAGCGCTCGCACCCGGCGGCCGGCTGCTGCTTCGGGTCGGCGATGCGGGCGCCGGTTTGCCGTTTCGCATCAGCAATTGGGTCGATCACGCCGTGACCCTGGCGCGCGGGCATCGCCTGCCGCGCCTGCACTGCCGGGCGCTGAAAGACTGGGAGGCGCTGCTCGCGCGCCGCGGTTTTCGCGTCGAGTCGCTGCCGATGAGCGCCGGGACACCGTTCGCCAACGTGCTGCTGGTCGGACGGCTGGAGTGACGCATCGATGGATGGAGATTGTATGAACCGAACACCGATTCGTCATACGGCGGCAGCCTTGCCGCGCTGCGCGTGGCTGGTGCTCGCTCTACTGCTCGCAGGCTGTGCGACGGGTTTGCCGCCGAAGCAACATAGCGGCATCTCGGCGGAGGCGATGAGCCTGCTCGAAGCCTCGGCCCAGGCGCACGGCAAGGATGCGTTCTCGCGCTTGCGCGACATCAACGTGAGCTACGACGGGCGCTGGTACGCACTGGTGACGCGCATCCAGGCGGTGCTCACCGACAAGGAATTCCGTGTCTCGTCGGAGGAGCGCATTCTGCTCGCCGGCAACCGGGTCGGGCAGGCGCACCGCGGACCCGGCGGCCGCAAGCAGGTGGCGCGCGAGGCGGATTCCGTGACGGTTTGGTACAACGGCAGCGCCGATTCCGATCCGGAGCGCAACGCGGCGGCGGCGCTGGTGGCGGACGGCTACCGCATGTTTCTGCTCGGCCCGCTGTTTTTCCTCAGCGGTACCGCCGACCTGGAGCTGGCGGGCACCGACACGGTGGAGGGGCGGCGCTGCGATCTGCTGCTGGCGACGCGGCGGCCGGGGCACGGCTTGTCGCAGGAGGACCGCTACCTGCTGTTCATCGACCGGGAAGATCGGCTATTGCGGCGCATCCGGTTCTCGATGGAAGGGCTGGAATCCACCCGCGGCGCGGTGGTCGAGGTCGATTTCTTCGACCATGTCAGTGTCGGCGGCGTGCGCTGGCCGACGCGCTATTTCGAGCGGATTCGCAAACCGATACCGCTGCTGCCGGTGCATCGCTGGCAACTGACGGGGATCGATCTGAACCGCGGCTGGAACGCCACGGACATCGCCGGGCCGACGTTTACCGGTGCAGCCGCGGCGCCGGCGCAGCCGCTGCCCTGAACGCAACGTCATCTCGGTTTCGTCGCCTGGTACTCCGAGAACACGCCGAGTGAGCACTGATGTCCGACCTCGGTGAAGCCCGCGGCCTCCAGCGTGCGCTTCACGTCGTCTGGCGGGGCACAGGCCTCGATCGTGTCCCAGTAGTAGCGCCAGATCTTAGCCGTCTCGGCGCCGCGGGCGAATGCGCGGGCAAGCAGCGGAACCGCACCGCGCATGTACGCCTTCAGCATCTCGCGAGCGAATGCGCTTTTCGGGCGGGTGATTTCGAGCAGGCAAAGGCGCCCACCGGGTTTGAGTACGCGGCGAAATTCGCGGAACACGGCCGTGAGGTCGCTGACATGGCGCAATGCGTAGCCCATGCTGAGGAAATCGAAACTCGCGTCGGCGCACGGAATCTGCTCGGCGCGCCCGCCGACGAGCACGATGCCGGGCGGCAGCCTGGCGTTGGCCATCATGCCGGCGCTCGGGTCGATGCCGGTAACCAGCGCTGGGTCGCCCGCCAGCCGCGCCGCCTGGCGGGCGACGCTGCCGGTGCCGGTGCCGATGTCGACGACACTCATTCGCGGTTGCAGGCCGGCGCGCAGCAGGGCCTCGCGCCGGTACCAGGAACCGGTGCCGAGCGCCAGCAGACTTTCGACGCGGTCGTAGTCGGCGGCGGTACGATCGAATATGCCGCGCAAGAAGCCGCGCCGCTCGCGTTCGCTTGCGTAATAGTCGGTGAGCGGCGCATGTGGTGCGCCGATCAGATCGTCGGGCAAGGATGGGTGGGGTTTCATGGTGTGGTGAAACGGCGCAAGACGAGCATGGGCAGGCGCAGCAAAAAGCCGCAGAACAGACGCGCGTGCATCCAGGTGAGCAGCGCGTTGTCGCGCCAGTAGTTGAAATGAGATACGCCGCCTTCCTCCCGGCGGAAATAGCGCACCGGCGCGGGGAGGTTGAGCGGCTCGACGCCGCTCCAGCACAAGCGTACGACGGCCTCGGTGTCGAAGTCGAAGCGGCGCATCCAGGGCTGGTGCCGCATCACGCCGCGCAAAGGGCGGATCGGGTACACGCGAAAGCCGAAGAGCGAATCGCCGATGCCCGCCCACAGCGTTTCCAGGTTGGCCCACCAGTTCGACACGCGGCGGCCCTGCACCCGCAGGCGCGGCGCGTCGGCGTCGAACACCGGCACGCCCAGAACCATGCATTCGGGATTGAGCAGGGATTTCGCCATGAATTCGGGGATCAGGTGCGCGGGATGCTGGCCATCGGAGTCCATCGTCAGCGCGTGGGTGTAGCCGGCGGCGGCGGCGGCATCCAGGCCGTGCAGCACGGCGGCGCCCTTGCCGCGATTGCGCGCCAGCGCCAGCACGCGCAGGCCCGCGTCGCCGTCGGCCAGGCGTTGCAGGGCCTCGGCGCTGCCGTCGGTGCTGCCGTCAACGACGATCCACACCGGATTCCAGAACGAGCGTGCGCGACGCACCGTCTCGTAGACTTTGGGGCCGGGGTTGAAGCTGGGAATCAGCACTAGGTGGGTCGGTGAGGCTTGGTCCATTTGCCTGCGCTCAGGCGGAGCGCTGGCCGGCGGCAACCGGCACCGATCGCCGCTCGGCGACCTGCGCGCAGCCCACGTGCTGAGCAAAGTAGCGCTCGAGTTCGGCGACGAAGGCCGGTACGTCCTGCGGCGCGTCGAAGCGTCGCCCGAGCCGCACGCGGTAGGCGATCGGCATTTTGGGACGCTTGAACAACGGCCAGCCCTTGCTCAAGTAGGGTGAGTCGGTTTCGATGAACACGGTTTGGATCGGCGCCTGCGCCTTGCGCGCCGCTAGCGCGAATCCGGCCTTGAACGCATTCACCGGTTCGCGCGTGGTCCGCGTTCCTTCGGGAAACACGATCAGTTGGCCGCCATCGCGCAATTCCGCCACCGATAGTCGGATCGTCTTGTGAGCCGAATCGTTGCGGATGTAGCGCGCCAGCCGCGCGCCCGCGCCGAGGAAGACGTTGTCCATCAGCTCGGCCTTCATGATGCAGGTGGCGTTGGGCAGACGCGAGACGATCAAGACCACGTCGAGTAGGCACGGATGATTGCACGCAATGATCAGGGCGCGCTCACCCTTCAATGCATCGAGCGCGCGCAGGTCGAAACGGAATTGACCCGTGAATCGCAAGGCGCCAAGGAAAAAGCGAAAACTGGCCATGATGCCGTAGCGGCCCGCCGCTTGCCCCCAGCGGCGCGGCAGCAGCGGGTAGACAACCGCGGCCACCGCACACGAGCTCAGGAAGACCAAGCCCAGGAGCGCCAGTCCGAAACCGAAAACCAGTCTGTCGTAGAGCGTTCGCAGCAAGCGCACCATGGCGGCGCCTCACTCCTGCACGTCGACGCGCACCGAGGATTCCCCGAATATCCACGAGATGGCGATGCCGGCGGCGAAGCTGCGCTTGCTCTTGACCAGCGGGCTATCCTCGAAAGCGGCGCCGCGCAGCGTGTCCCAGCGCGCGAATCCGCCGACCCAGTAGCGCGGAAAGCGCTTGCTGATGGCGGTAAGGAACTGGGTGCCGGCGTAGCCTCCGGGCGCGTCATAAGCCGGGCGCGACGCGGTGGCGAAGCGTGGATCGACCGAGTAGAAGTAGCGATGATGGCGTCGGTTCGCGTACAGCGGGCCGGCGAGGATGCCCAGATTCCAGCCGGAAAATCCGGCGACGTCGCGCAGATCCAGATTGACGCGCGGCGAGAATACCCAGCCGATCGCCCGCGGTGAGGACTCGAGGGTGAAAGCGGCGCGCAGCGGCGTGCGCAAGTCGAGCTTGGTGCGGCGATCGGCGGAGCGCCAGAGCGTGAGATCGAGTTGGGGCCCGATCTCGACCGAGGGTTCAAGGTCGGGCATGTCGCGGCGTGCCTCGTTGCGCGAGCTGTCCACCGGCAGGCTCGCGTTGAGGCTGATGTTGAGTTCCGCGCGGTCGCTGTCGAACAGTTTGCCGCGTATGCCTTCGCGGTCGGCCTTGATGATCTTGCCGCGGTAGACGAAGTACGGGATCGGGAAGACGTACGCGCCGGCCTCGTCCGAACCGCGATAGTCGGGCAACTGCAGAACGGTCAGTCCGGCGCCCGCTTCCCACAGCGGCAAAGCCTCGGCGGCTACCTCGGTCGTAGTCGCGCCCATTGCGAAAATCGCGAAGGCCGCGACGAGCTTTTTGTGTTCCAGCATGGCGCCTCTCTCAAGAATCACTGATGGAGATTTAGGCTCGCGGTGGCTTCGATCTCCACCAGCAGGTCGTGGCGGCAAATGTCCGCGTGCAGGTATATCGGCAGCGCGGCGGTACCCGATCGGCGCTCGATCCCGGTGCGCACGGCATCGAGGTCGGCGGCGTTGCGGAGATAGATTTTGTAGGCCAGCCGCTCCATGGCGAAGGCGCCGGCGGATGTTGCAGCGTTGGCCTGGGCGAGCAGGGCCTCGATGTTGTCGAGCGTTTCCTCGGTCTGCGCCGCGACATCGCCGACGTGCGCCGTGCGATGGCCGATGATGCTGGCGGTTCCGGAAACGAACAGCCACTGCTGCTCGCCGATGCGAGCCAGCGCCGCGCGCGAGAAAGTCGGGCTGCGCGGACCGTACTCGCGTGGATAGTGGTAGGCGCTGACCTGGCGCGGGTTCTCGATCGCCCGCGCGGCGCTACGCGCGGCCAGAAAGTAAATCGTCATCGGCCCGGCCGCGGTGCCAAGAGCGCAGGCGGCGGGTGCTCCCTCGGTGGCCGAGCGCCCATGGGCCAGAAACGCTTCCTGGCGCGCGATGTTGAATTGGCGGTAGCGTTCGAGTCCGTGGGTCTGCGCGTTGATCGCTGGCAAGTAGTTCCACAGACGCAGCAGATGCGGGTAGCCCAAGGCGTCCACCAGATCGAAGAGCGCGTGGTAGGCGCCACCGATCGTCCGCTGCAAAGGGGTGGGGGTGGGTTTTGGTTCGTCATGCACCTCGGATGCGCCAGCCAGCTCGGTTTCGTCGAGTTCCATGCACCCGAACAGCAGCGTGTCGCTGTGCCGGTAGCGTATCGGCCCGGCGGCTCCGGATTCCATTGCTGCGTCGGTCAGCCAGATCTCGCACATCCCCTCGGGATGCAGCAGCGGCGCGGCGCGGACGTCCGCGTGCGGTGGGCGCTGTGTCGGCGCGGGAGGTATGGCGGGTGCGCCGTAGTGGATTTCGCCCAGCGTCTTGTCGAGCGGGGGCGGCTGCTTCAATTGCTGGGGCGAACGATAGACGACCTCAAGCACTCGGTGAATCCCCTTAGCGCCCGATGCCGAGGTTGAACCGACCGTCGGGAATGAGGCTGAGTTCGGGGGCAATCAATTTCACCCGGGATCCGCAACGGGCCGACTCATGTCGCTGCGTGTCACTGCGCGGCGTTACGCCACAAGGAGGCGAATTATACCGCACGTGCGACATGGCCCATTCGGCGCCTGGACCGGCGCATTGGGTGCGACACCCGCCCGGGCATGAGCGAAATCCGGGAAGGGGCCGGATTTTGAATTACGATGGCGGGCTCGTTCCCTCGTGTCGTCCCCCATGTTCTCCGGAATCGTCGCCTGCACCGGCCGCATTACCCATATCGCCGCCAATGTAGCGGGCGTGCGGCTGACGGTGCACACCGGCAGCCTCGACACCGACGACGTCGCCATGGGCGACAGCATCGCGGTCAGCGGTGTGTGCCTGACCGTGGTCGCCAGAAACGGTTCGGAGTTGCAGTTCGACGTCTCGCGCGAAACCCTCGACTGCACTGCCGGTCTGAGTGCAGTGGGCGTGGTCAATCTGGAAAAGGCGTTGCGCCTGAACGATGTCCTGGGCGGCCATCTGGTCACCGGCCATGTCGATGGCGTCGGCGAGGTGCTGCGCTTCGAATCGGCGGGCGAGAGCTGCGAACTAGTCGTGCGTGCGCCGCAAGAACTCGCGCGCTACATCGCGCGTAAAGGCTCGATCACCGTCGATGGCGTGAGCTTGACGATCAATCGGGTCGAGGCGTCCGAGTTTTCCATCAACCTCATCCCACACACGCTGCAAGCGACGACGCTACAGCGCCTGCAGCCTGGAAGCCGGGTGAATCTAGAAGTTCGACCTGATCGCGCGCTATGTCGAGCGGATGCTGGCTGTGAATCCAGAAGCTTGGCGATGAACACGCTCGCCCCGATCAAGGACATCGTCGCCGACATCCGCGCCGGCCGCATGGTGATCCTGGTCGACGAGGAAGAGCGCGAGAACGAGGGCGACCTGGTGCTGGCGTGCCGAGTTCGTCAGCGCCGGAGGCGATCAATTTCATGGCCAAGCATGGGCGCGGGCTGATCTGCCTGACGCTGACCGAGGCGCGTTGCCGGCAACTCGAACTGCCGCTGATGGTGCGCCACAACCGCGCGCGCATGGCACCGCGTTTACCGTCTCGATCGAGGCCGCGGAGGGTGTGACCACCGGCATCTCGGCCGCCGACCGCGCGCACACGATCCAGGCGGCGGTGGCCAAAAATTCCCTGCCGGGCGACATCGTTCAGCCGGGACACGTATTTCCGCTGATGGCGCAGAACGGCGGCGTGCTGGTGCGCGCCGGCCACACGGAGGCCGGCTGTGACCTGGCGCAACTGGCGGGGCTGGAACCCGCCGCCGTGATTTGCGAGATACTCAAGGACGACGGTTCGATGGCGCGCCTGCCGGATTTGATCGAATTTGCCCGCGCGCACGACTTGAAGATCGGCGCAATCAGCGATCTCATTCAGTACCGGTGGGCCAACGAGCGGTTGGTCGAGCGCGTCGCGGAGAAGCCTGTTGCCTCCCTGCATGGGGCTTTTCGGCTCTGTGCATACTCGGACAAATCCAGCGGCGAAGTGCACCTGGCCCTGGTGATGGGCGAGATCGACCCCAAGCAGGAGACGCTGGTGCGCGTGCACGAGCCGATTTCGGTGCTTGACTTTATCGATGCGCGCAGCGAGCGGCACAGCTTCAGCATCGAGCTCGCGATGCGCTTGGTGAGCGAGCGCGGCAAGGGTGTGATCGTGCTGCTGCGCCGGCCCGAGAACGGCGCCGATCTGCTCGGCGCGCTCACCAACAATACGCGCGCATCGCGGCCGGCGCTCAAGTGGGATCCGCGCTTGTACGGCATCGGCGCGCAAATCCTGCGCGACCTGAACGTCGGCAAGATGCGGCTGCTCGCCAGTCCGCGCAAGATGCCGAGCATGGTCGGTTTCGGGCTCGAGGTCTGCGGTTACGTGGCGCCTACCGACCACGAATAGAGCTCACACGATGGCACGTTACGACAACATCACCGAGCTGGAACCCGACTTGCGCGGCAGCGGCCTTCGCGTCGGTTTGGTCATGAGCCGCTTCAACATCGACGTCGGTGAGGGTCTGCTCGGCGCTTGCAGCGCGGAGCTGAAACGGCTCGGGGTGCGCGACGAGGACATTCTCATCGCCACCGTGCCGGGCGCCTTGGAGCTGCCGCTGACCTTGCAGGCGATGGCGCACAGCGGCAAGTTCGATGCGCTGGTGGCACTGGGCTGCGTCATCCGCGGCGAGACCTATCACTTCGAGATCGTCGCCGGGGAGTCGGCGCGAGGCATTGCGGAGGTGCAGTTGGAAACCGGCATTCCCATTGCCAACGCCGTGCTCACCACCGAGGACGACGATCAGGCGTTGGCGCGCATGCAACAGAAGGGCGCCGACGCGGCGCAGGCCACGGTCGAAATGGCGAACTTGCTGCGCCAAGTCAAGGGGCGCTGATGGGGAGGTCGCGCCACCGCGCTCGCGAGTTCGCGCTGCAAGGTCTCTACCAATGGCTGTTGAGCGCGAACGATGCTTCCGCCATCGAGGCGCACATCGCGCAAGTGAGCGGGTTCGACAAGGCGGACGCCGATCTTTTTCGCGCATTGCTGCGCGGCACGGTGAAGGATGCCGATGAGCTACGCGACCAAGTGCGGCCCCATCTCGACCGCGAGCTGAGTCGGCTCTCACCCGTCGAGCATGCCATCCTGTTGCTCGCCGCGTACGAACTCAAACATCGGATCGAGACGCCGTACCGGGTGATTCTCAACGAGGCGGTGGAACTGGCCAAGCAATACGGCGGCACCGATGGCCACAAGTACGTCAACGGCGTGCTCGACAAGCTCGCGGCGCAGTTGCGCCCGGGCGAGGCGCGCGAACGGCAACCCGCGCCCGGCTGACATGCCGACCGAGTTCGATCTGATCCGCCGCCACTTCCGGCGTGTCACGACTCACACCGTTCTCTCCGTCGGCGACGATGCCGCGCTCATCGCCCCGCGACCAGGCATGGAGCTGGCGGTATCGACCGACATGCTGGTTTGCGGCGTCCACTTTCTGCCGGCCACGGACGCGCGGGCGCTGGGCTGGAAAGCGCTGGCGGTGAACCTCTCGGACCTCGCGGCGATGGGCGCCGAGCCACGCTGGGCGCTGCTCGCCGCGGCGCTGCCGAGCGCGGACGAGGACTGGATCGCCGCCTTCGCCGGCGGCTTCTTCGAGCTTGCCGAACGCTCGGGGGTAGACGTGATCGGCGGCGATACGACGCGCGGGCCCCTGACCCTGACACCCACCGTGATCGGCGAGGTGCCCAGGGGCAAGGCGCTTAGGCGCGGCGGCGCCCGGGCCGGCGATGACATCTGGGTCTCCGGCCACCCCGGGCTGGCGGCGCTCGGTCTCGCGCAGTTTCAAGGCCGGACGCGCTTGGCCGAGTCATGGCGGGCATGCTGCGTGGAGGCCTTGCTGCGGCCGCTGCCCCGCGTAGCGCTTGGCGTCGCGTTGCGCGGTCTTGCCCACGCGGCGATCGACGTCTCGGACGGTTTGATCGCCGATCTGGGGCATGTTCTGGACGAATCGGGTTTGGCGGCCGAGCTGGTCGAAGCCGACCTGCCTATCTGCACGATCGCGCAGGCGTGCACGGATGCGGCGTTGGTGCGCGAGTGCGTATTGGCCGGCGGTGATGACTATGAGCTGTTGTTCACGTGCGATCCATCGCGGCGGTCCGCGATAGAGGCCTTGGGCGTCAGTCTCGATCTGCCCGTGACACGTATCGGACTGATCGTCGGCGGCCGGCCCGGCGGGCTGATCCTGCGCGGCGCTGACGGATCACCGCTGCCGCTGGGCAGGCGCGGTTTCGACCATTTCGCTTAGCCGACGTGACCCGGCCTGCGCTTCGCTTCCTCGTTTCGCACCCGGCGCACTTGATGGCCTGCGGGCTGGGCAGCGGGCTTTCGCCTTTCGCGCCGGGCACCGTCGGCACCTTGTTCGCCTGGCTGCTCTACCCGCTCATCAAACCGCATTTTGCGGACGGCGCCTTTCTCCTTTTCCTCGCCGTCGGCTTCGTGCTCGGCATCGCCGCCTGCGGGCGCGCCGGGCGCGACCTCGGCGTGGCGGATCATGGTTCGATCGTGTGGGACGAGATCGTGCCGTTCTGGCTGGTGCTGTTGATGACGCCGCCGACCTTCGGCTGGCAACTCGCGGCGTTTCTGCTTTTTCGTGCCTTCGATATCGTCAAGCCGCCGCCGGCCAAACGCATCGACCGGGAGATGAAGAGCGGTCTTGGGGTCATGCTAGACGACTTGGTAGCAGCCTGTTACACGCTACTCGCGCTTGCCTTGCTGCGCGTCGTGATCGGTTGAGTATGGACGCCGAGCTGGAACAACTTTCAGTCGCCGTGGGGGAGCGCTTGCGCGCGATCAAGTTAGTGCTCGCCACCGCCGAGTCTTGCACGGGTGGCTGGGTGGCCGAGGTCATCACCGCCACGGCGGGAAGCTCAGAATGGTTCGACCGCGGCTTCGTCACCTACTCGAATTCGGCCAAGCAGGAGCTGCTGAGGGTGCGCTCCGACACCCTTCGCGATTGCGGCGCGGTGAGCGAGCAGACGGCGCGCGAGATGGTTCTCGGGGTGCTCGGCCGCAGCCGCGCGGATGTTGCGCTGGCGATCACCGGGGTCGCCGGTCCAAGCGGCGGAACGCCGGACAAGCCTGTCGGTACCGTGTGCTTCGCCTGGTGCCGGCAGGGCGGTGAGGCGATTACCGCGACCTGCCGCTTCACCGGCGATCGGGAAGCTGTCCGGCGTCAGTCCGTGCTGCTTGCGCTTTCGCGGCTGTTGGAATTGGTGCCGCTCGGGTCGGGCGATTACCTGCCCCCGGAGAATACCCGTGCTGGGCAGTAACCGATTGAAATACAACCACTAACCCGTAACTCTTCGGCCATGAAGACTGGCGAAAGGGCGCGCAACTACTGTGCCATAATCGCATCGGTCAATAGAAAGGGATGTTCATGGACGAAAACAAAAGCAAGGCGCTGACGTCGGCCTTGGCGCAGATCGAGAAGCAGTTCGGCAAGGGTTCGATCATGCGGCTGGGCGACGACGAGGTCGCGCGCGACGTTGAGGTCGTTTCCACCGGCTCGCTCGGTCTGGACATCGCGCTGGGCATCGGCGGTCTGCCGCGCGGCCGGGTGGTCGAGATATACGGTCCCGAATCGTCGGGCAAGACGACGCTGACTTTGCAGGTGATCGCGCAGGCGCAGAAAGCCGGTGGCACCGCGGCCTTCATCGACGCCGAGCATGCTTTGGACCCCCAATATGCGGCCAAGCTTGGTGTGGACGTTGGCAGCCTATTGATTTCGCAGCCGGATACCGGTGAGCAGGCGCTGGAGATCGCCGACATGCTGGTGCGCTCCGGCGGCATCGACATGGTGGTGATCGACTCGGTGGCCGCCCTCGTGCCGCGGGCGGAAATCGAAGGCGAGATGGGCGATCAGTTGCCCGGGTTGCAAGCGCGGCTGATGTCGCAGGCGCTGCGCAAGCTCACCGCCAATATCAAACGTACCAATACGCTTGTGATCTTCATCAATCAGATCCGCATGAAGATCGGCGTGATGTTCGGCAATCCGGAAACGACGACCGGCGGCAACGCGCTCAAGTTTTACGCATCGGTGCGGCTCGACATCCGTCGGACCGGCGCGATCAAGAAGGCGGACGAAGTGATCGGGTCGGAGACCCGGGTCAAGGTGGTCAAGAACAAGGTGGCGCCGCCGTTTCGGATGGCCGAATTCGACATCCTTTACAACGAGGGCATCTCGCGCGAAGGCGAGATCATCGAGCTGGGGGTCGCGCAGCGGGTGGTGGAGAAGTCCGGCGCCTGGTATGCGTACGGCGGTGAGCGCATCGGCCAAGGCAAGGACAACGCGCGCGAGTTCCTGAAAGACCACGCCGAGATGGCGCGCGAGATCGAAAACAAGATCCGGGTCGCGGTCGGTCTCCCGGCGCTGGAGGCCGCCGCGGGAGCATGACCGACGCTGCGGATGCGCGCCGACGTGCCCTGGAATTGATCGCTCGGCGCGAGCACACGCGCGCCGAATTGCGGCGCAAGCTCGGCACCGCCGGCACTGCGGAGGCTATCGTCACCCTGCTGAATGAACTCGAACGGGCGGGACTCGTTTCGGACGCGCGTTTCGTCGAGGTATTCGTGGCAGCGCGGCGCGCGCGCTGCGGCGATATCAAGCTGCGCCATGAGCTGCGGAAGAAGGGTGTGGCCGAGGATCTTATCGATGGCGCCTTGCGGGTGATGGACGCAGATGAGCCGCAAAGGGCTCGCGCGGTATGGGAGCGGAAGTTCGGTGCGCCACCGGCAAGCGGCGCCGAGTACGCGCGCCACGCGCGTTTCCTGCAGTCGCGCGGCTTCTCGCCCTCGGTGGTGCGGGAAGTGCTTCGAAAGCCCTCTGAATGAGCGTTTTGCAGGTCGCGGGCCTGAAGAAGCGCTTCAAGTCGCGTACTGTCGTCAAGGATGTGTCGTTTGACGTGACCAGCGGCGAAGTCGTGGGTTTGCTCGGCCCCAACGGTGCCGGCAAGACGACTTGCTTCTACATGATCGTCGGCTTGATCGGCGTGGACGGTGGCGAGATTCGCCTCGATGAAAGGACGCTTACGCATTTGCCGATACACCGCAGGGCACGCTTGGGTTTGTCCTACCTGCCGCAAGAGAGTTCGGTGTTCCGCAAGTTGAACGTGGCGGAAAATATTCGCGCGATCCTTGAGTTGCAGCAGTTGGATGAGACGCAAATCGGCGTACGCTTGGATGAACTGCTCGAGGAATTGCACATCAGTCATTTGCGCCACAATGCGGCCGTGTCGCTTTCCGGCGGCGAGCGTCGGCGCGTGGAGATCGCACGTGCACTGGCGAGCGCCCCGCGGTTTATCCTGCTCGACGAGCCATTCGCGGGTGTCGACCCGATCGCGGTGCTGGACATTCAGAAGATCATCGGGTTCCTCAAGGAGCGCGGCATCGGCGTCTTGATCACCGATCACAATGTGCGGGAAACCCTTGGCATTTGCGACCACGCCTATATCATCAACGAAGGTGAAGTCCTGGCGAGCGGTACCCCGGACCAGATTGTTTATAATGAAAGTGTTCGTAAAGTCTATTTGGGCGAGCATTTTCGCCTCTAGCGCCCCCGGGCTTGCAGGCCAGCGCGCGCGCGTTGTCCAATGAAGCAGACCCTTCAGCTCAGGCTGTCCCAGCATCTCGCGCTGACCCCGCAACTGCAGCAGTCGATTCGCCTGCTCCAGTTGTCGACACTCGACCTCAACCAGGAGATCGAGAAGTTCTTGCAGGACAATCCGCTGCTCGAGCGCGAGGACTTCGAAAACGAGTCGCCCACCTATTCGCCATCCGGCGATGCCATGAGCAGCACGGCGACGAGTGAGGTTAACACGCCAGAGGGGGAGCGTGGTGCCAGCGAGATGGATTCAGGCCAGGACTGGTTTGCCGAGGCCGGGCCGAACTACCAACGCAGCGATGACGACGAGCCCGACTACGCGGAGATTCAAGCGGCCAGCACGTCGCTGCGCGATCATCTGAATTCCCAGTTGGCATTTACGACGCTTACTTCGGACGATCGCAGCCTGGTCCGCCTCCTCATCGAAGCGCTCGACGACGACGGCTACCTGACGCAGACGCTCGAGGAGCTGGCGCAGCTGCTTCCGCCGGAGTTGGAGTTCGACGTCGAAGACCTGCGGATCGCGTTGCGGCATCTGCAGAATTTCGATCCGCCGGGCATTGGTGCGCGTACCGCCCAAGAATGCCTAGCGCTGCAATTGCGGAACTTGCCCGCATGTGATGTGCGAGAGTTGGCATTGCAGATCGTCGAGCGCCATCTCGAACTTCTTGCAGGACACGAATTCACCAGGCTGAAAAAGCTTCTGCAATGCGACGACGAATCCCTGCGTAAGGCCCATCACCTCATTCGAACGCTCAATCCGCGACCAGGCGCACAATTCTCCCCACTCGATACGCGTTATGTCGTACCGGATGTCGTTGTCAAGAAGTTTCGCGCCCAATGGCTCTGCACGCTCAACCCGGACGCCATGCCGAAGCTACGCATCAATCGCCTGTACGCCGATATCCTGCACAGCCAGCGCGGCAACGGCAGTAGCCTTGTCGAGTCAGCTCCAGGAAGCGAAGTGGCTGATCAAGAACGTTCAGCAGCGATTCGACACGATCCTGCGTGTTTCACAGGCGATCGTGGACCGCCAGCGCCAGTTCTTCGAGTACGGGGAGGTGGCGATGCGACCTCTCACCTTGAGGGAGATCGCCGAGCAACTCAGTTTGCATGAGTCGACGATATCCCGAGTGACTACGCAGAAATTCATGGCAAGCCCGCGCGGCATTTTCGAGTTGAAGTACTTTTTCGGCAGCCACGTGGCAACGGAGGCGGGAGGTGCGTGTTCGGCGACGGCGATTCGGGCATTGATCCGGCAACTGGTCGGTGCCGAAGATGCGCGTCAGCCGCTCTCCGACTCCAAGATCGCCGAAATCCTCGGCCAGCAGGGCATCGTGGTCGCTCGACGCACCATCGCCAAGTATACCGGGTGATGCAGCCGTTCACGGCCGCGCTTTACAAGTCCTCGCCCAACCGAGCGGATGCGCAGGACGTGATCGGCCTGTTCGTGCAGCCGCTGGACGACGAGCATGTGATTGCCCATGTGCTGCTGGTGTACTACGAAGACCGGCTCAGCGACGCCGAGATGATTTCCTTTCAGCACATGATCTTCGGCCAGGACAAGCCCATTTTGGAGAGCCAGCGTCCACGGCGGCTACCGCTACAAGGCCCGCTGGAAGCCCA
>CAWGHV010000027.1:0-53955 GCA_963822375.1 uncultured beta proteobacterium
GCCTGTCCGAAGCCGGCGCAAGAGCCGCAGTCCATTCGAAAGCGCAGCTCTTGACATCGTCCTCGGAGACCCCGACCAAGAAGCGCATGATCGCTATGTTGCCCGAGGAGCGCTACCGTTTGGTTCGCGAGGCGGCCTACTACATCGCCTGAGCCACGGGGATTTCGTGGCGGCTCGGCTGAGGATGACTGGGCCGCCGCGGAGGAAGTCGAACGGTTGCTCACGGCAATGGCCAAGACCGCGAACTGAAAGACCGGAGAGGGGGTCGAGCACCCCGGCTGCGTCCCTGAGGCCCGGGTCCGTCAATCGAGTTGGACGGAGGATTGCGACAGGCGGAACTGCCGCGAAAAGAGGCAGCATGGCCGGAAGAGGCACACCCGTAACGCGCCCGACGCCACGAACTCGGGGCAGTGCGCGAGCCGCGCGACCCGTTATTCGTCGCGCACCTAACCAGTAACACCTATGCCCTGGCGCTTGTGGTGCGGCAGCCGCTTGAAGCAATTGACGGATTGGCGTTCCAAACCCGCAGTGCGCTTCGGCGGGAAATTCCGCATCATCGACTTCACGCTCTCGAACTGCGTCAACTCCGGCATCCGCCATCGGGCGTGGCCTACCTGTACAAGGCGCAAAGTCTGATTTGCATCTGCAGCAGGGCTGGAGCTTCCTCGACGGGTAGACTCAAGGAGTTGATTTTGAGATACTGCCGGCTCAGCAGCAAATCGAAGAATCCTGGTACCAGGGCACTGCGGATGCCGTGTTTCAGAATCTGGACTTCATTCGCCGCAATCGCCCGGACCACGCGCGCACACGATCCGGCGATCACGTTCACAAGATGGACTATGCCAAACCGCTGGCGTTCCACGACGCCAGCAAGGCCGACGTTACCTGTGCCTGGATCGAAGTACCGGTCGATCAGGCCAGCGATTTCGGAGTTATCGGAATCGACGAACTCCGTGCGTCACGAGCTTCCTCGAAAGCCGGCGTCGCCGCCGTCGATCCGGAGACCGGATCGTCTCGTGCCCTGGCGAGCATGGGGGTTTCTACGTCTGGAACGCGGAGTTCCTCTACGAGCAGCTGACTCCGCTGATGCCGACGACCCCAAATCCAACCATGACTTCGGCAGGAACATCGTACCCACTGCGTGCCGAACTATCGGGTCATGGCGCATCATTTCGGCGATAGTCTGCGTCGGCATAACCGAAGAGCCCTACTGGCGCGATGCTCATAGATGCTTACTGGGGAAGCCAACATGGACTTGGTGGGGGTTACGCCGGAACTCAACCTCTATGACGACGAATGGCCCATCTGGACGCACCAGGAGCAGCTTCCCTCGGCAAAATTCGTTTTCGACGACGATCATTGCTGCGGCATGGCGGTGGATTCCACGGTCTCCGGCGGTGACATCATCAGCGGCGCGATGGTCCGCCGCTCGCTGCTGTTTTCAAATGTCCGAGTTAACAGTTTCTCCCTCGCGCAAGCTTTGGCCACCCGGCCCCGACGTGGAAATCGGGGCGTAAATGCGTCAAGCGCGTGGTGGTCGATAAGCTGTGCAATATTCCGGAGGGCCTGGTGGGAGTGAATCCGGCCAAGCCGATGTCACCGACTCGGCGCATCCGCTCATCACACCACATGCTGGGCCAGGTCGTGCACCAAGTCCGATAGTCCGGATTGAAGCTGGTCCGGCAACATCGTCGCGATGCGCGCCCTCGCAACCATAGTAGCTTCTCGCTTGGCTTGCGCTTCTTACGTGCTCATCATAGGGCGCGCTGTTGTCTTCCGGCCCCGCTTGGTGTTCTTGCCCAAGTTCGCCGCGACTTCTCGCCCAGCCCAGCGCGGTACGGTCCAGCGCGGAAACCTAAAGCTGGGCCATTCGAGGCGTGAGCCCAACGAAGGCTTTGTTCACACGCGCGCACTCGAACCGCCCGGTTGGGGTTCGAGGATCGGCATCTGCCGCAATCCAGGGCCCCCAAGCCGCCGGCTAGCGAGTTAAGATAGTTTCCCCCTGTGTAGAAGGAGTACCGTCGATGAGCAATATCGTTTCACTTCTGGGTAATGAAGGCGACAAGTGCTCGGGTCACGTCTGCCGTGGTGTTCCCAAGGAAAGCGTGCATGTGCCGGGGCCGATTTCGTCGATCTCGCGCTTCTCCAACCGACCGTGCGCCATGGTGCTGCGCAGCACTGCAGCAGTTGATGAACAACGCGGCGGACCGGGCTACGTGTCGATCCTGCCCGTCGATCAAGGTATCGAGCACTCGGCCGGAGCCTCGTTCGTGCCAACCGGCTGTTCTTCGATCCGGAGAATATCTGCAAGCTGGCGATCGAGGGCGGCTGCAACGCGGTGGCGTTCGACCTGGGTGTCGGCTCGGTGTCGCGCAAGTACGCGCACAAGATCCCGTTCATCCTCAAGTTCAACCACAACGAGTTTCTGAGTCACCCTAACACCTTCGACCAGTCGATGTTCGCCAGCGTGACCAGGCTCTTCGACACGGCGCGATCGCCGTCGGCGCGACCGTTTATTTCGGATCGCCAGAATCGCGGCGCCAGATCTGGGAGGCGTCGCAGGCGTTCCAGCGCGCCCATGAACTCGGCATGGTCACGATCCTATGGTGCTACCTGCGCAATCCCGCCTTTAAGCAGGGCGACATCTGATTCCACTGAGCTTGCAGGCGAACCACTGGGCGAGCATCGAGGCCGACATCATCAAGCAAGAAGATGCCGAAGAAGACGGCTTCAACGCGGTGGCGAGACGTACGGGCCAAGGTTTACAGCGGTTCACGATAACTCGATCGATTCTGACCGCGACCAAGTGGGCGAACTGCTACATGGGTCGCGCCGGCTGATCAACTCAGGGGCGAGGCGCAGGGCGGCGGCAGCTGCGGGCGTGCGGCACCGCGGTGATCAACACAGCGCGCCGCCGGGACTGGGCTGATCCGGGCCGCAAGGCATTCAAAAGCCGATGAAATAAGGGATCGAATGGTGCGGACGCGATTCTAGGCAAATGTTCACCGGATCGAAGGCACATCACGATCGCCAAGGCGTCGTGATACGGCCGGCCACCGTGGCTCTGCGCTGGTGGCGGTGATGGTTTTCGTGGCACAACACTACAACGACCGTGTCGCGGCTGTTCGCGCCGATGCCGAGGGCGCCATTCAGTTCGATGCTTTCCCGCCCCTGCCGTGCCGCCTGCGCGGTTGCAGCTTCGACGCTCCGGAACGCGGTCGCTTTGACGGACGAGGTATGCGTGTTCATCGCCACATCGGAAATCGCCCCCTGGGTCAAGACCGGCGGCCGGGCGATGTGTGGCCGATTCGCCCGGGCACTGGATCAGCAGGGTATCGATATCCGCGTCATCGTCCGGGTCACGCTGGAACCAAGGCCTTCCCAGCGGCGCGCCTTGCATGCGAAGTTCGGCTACGCCGAAAAAAAGAGGACCGCCGACTGGTTCAGTTCTGCGTTCCATCGCGCGGCTGGTTCCGCCGTTCATCGTTGCCATTGCCGTTCAACTTCGGCGCGCGACTGGTGCGGACCCTATGTCGATCCGATGGGCCACGACTGGGCCGACAACCACCTGGCGCTTCGGGCTGCTGTCGCAGGTCGCCGCACTGCTCGCCGACCACCGCCAGCCGCTCAGGCCGTAGCCGCAGGTCCTGGACTGCAACGGCCGACCGGAATGGCCCCGGCGCTACCTGCGGTATCCTGATTGAGCACGCTCGGCCAACAGTGCTCATGCCCGTGCACAATGCCGCGTTTCAGGGCGTTTTCCCGCCCATGGTGTTGCGCAGTTGAGGCTGCCGCAGCATGCGTTTGCCATGGATGGGGTGGGGCAGATTACGGTAACGTATCGTTCTAAGGGCGGCCTGCAGATGGCGGATCGGCCGACCACGGTCAGCCTAGACCTACGCCAAGGAAAGACAGCGCCCGGAGGTGCGGGCTCCTGGCACGACCTCGGCGTGCGACCAACTTACCGGGATCCTCAACGGGATCGACACCAAGGCCTGGGATCCGGGGCCACCGATGTTCCGCTGCTAGAACATCCGTACGACGCCGCCGACCTGTCCGGCAGGGCGCCAAGCAAGCGCGCCTTGCAGCAGCACGGCCTGAAGCAAAGTGCCGACGTCCCCCTGCTCGGCGTACTGAGCGCCTGACCCACCAAAGAACCATTTCTTGCTCGTGGAGCTCGGCGATGAGATCATCGCCGTGGTGCCCAGTTGGTTGTCGTCGGCAGCGGCGAGAAGGAACTGAGACCGTTTTCCTGTCGCTTGCACGTCACCATCCGCAGCAGATCAGTGTAACGATCGAGTTCGAAGAGCGCCCAGCCGACTTGGCGGACATGTTTATCATGCTCTTGCGCTCGGAACCGTGCGGGCTCACCCAGTTGTTCAGTCTGGCTACGGCACGGTCCCGATCGTGCGCCGCACGGGCGGACTCGCCGACACGGTCGTCGATTGCGGCCCCAAGGCACTGGAGAGCGGCAAGGCCAACGGCTTCTTCTTCGATCATGCCTGGGCGGCCGAGCTGCTCGGCGCAATCGACCGTGCGTTGGACACGTTCAGAAACAAGGCCGTCTGGCGGAAGCTCCAGCGCAATGGAATGACACTGATTGGCTGGGAAAAGGCCGCTCCTGCCAGTACGCCGCGTTGTACAAGAAGCTCATCCAAGTCGGCCGGTTAGAACCTTCCCTCGCACAGCGTCCTGCGGCGCTTTGAACCATGCAACTCTATCTCGACCTCATGCGTCACGTGCTGGACCATGCACGACGCGCAAACTCGACCGTACCGGTGTGAGACGTTTCGATATTCGGGTGGAGCATGCGCCTCGATCTCGGGTGCTCGTCCTTGCTCACCGACCAAGAAGGTTCACACGAAGTCGATCATCCATGAGCTCTTCTGCCGTTCCTCCGGGCGGAACGGCTTACCGAAGTGAGTCTGGCGCCTCGATTTGGAACGAATGGCGGACGAACGCGGTGGAACTGGTCGGCTTCCACGGTGCCCAACGGCGTGCCTGGGCGGCACCGGACCGGCGCAAGATCGACCAGATCGCGCAGCTTGTCGATGGCCTGAAGAAGGACCCCCTGATTCGCGCCGCCACATCACGGACGACCCGGCCGATGTTCACAAGATGAGATCGCCGCCTGTGCGGTGCCAGTTTCTACGTGGCCAACGCAAAGCTGTCGTGCCAGTTGATCAAGCGCAGCGCCGAGACCCCTTTGGCGTGCCGTTCAACGCGTTCTACGCGCTGCTGACGATGATGCTGGCGCAGGTGTGCGACTTCGAACCCGGTGAGTTCGTTCACACCTTGGGTGATGCCGACCTGTACCTAAACCACCTGGACCAAGCGCGCCTGCAACTCACGCGCGAACCCCGCGCGCTACCCACTCTGACTTCAGCCCCGTAGACATCCTCAGCTTTCGCTTCGAGGACTTCAGCCTGAAACACGACACCCCACCCGCACATTCCAGCTCCGGTGGCGGTATAAAAAAAAGCGCGATACCGTATCGCGCTTGCCCGCTCGCGGCTCCGACACGAGCGATAACCCTTGGATATTCGATTCACTTCGCTGCTGCTGTTTGGAGTTCGGCCTGAGCCGCACCCCAAGCTCGCAGCGCTGCTCTATCCGATTAATGCAGCTTCAGCCTCTCAGCCCGGCTCCATTTCGCGTGTCGTGGCAAGGTGTTCGTCGATCAGCCGCACTTTCGCGTCGGGGCTTCGCAGCGGGGCCGCGCCTGATCGATCGTGCGCAGCGTGCCGTCGTCCATCCGGGGCCGACCCGGTACGCGCCCTGCGACGGCGTGCCGCTCTCAATCGAGTTGCCGCTGTAGGCGCCACCGACCGCGCCGAGGACACCCAGGACCGTGCGGCCGTTGCCCCTGCCGAAGAACCGACCACCGATCTCGCCGCGCCGGTCACACTACCTACTACCGGTCGGTTCCAGATTCGGGGGCACCTGGACCGCGCGCACCGCTCTTCAACAATGTGCAGTCGGTGGAGCGATCTGCCACGTCAGTACGGTGGCCCTTGGCGTCGGCCCGCGGCGTTTGGCGAGTGTCGGCTGCATCTCGCGGGACTGCCCAAACACGAGCGCTCCCGAAAGATCGGACCGAACGCCTGGAACCCAACCGAGAAGTACCGACATCGCACTAGCGCAAGCGATGATCAACACCACCGCGGCAATATCATGATAGGATTTGTTCGGCCAATACCGGCTCGTTCTTGCATCGCTCCGCCATGCCGGCTCGAATCCGGCCTCGTGGCACCTATAGCGAGGCTCGTGCCAGCTGGACACATCCTCTATTTATCATCGGGTTGCTGCAGACAAGCAACGATTGCCTGACGGCGAATCGGGGCACGCATGTCGGTCGGCCACGACGCAGCCGAGCACGGCAGTGCCCACCGTTTCATCGAAAAAGTTGTCGGCGAGTGGCGACGCGGAGTGTTGCCGTGTGCCGATGAGCCCCGGCAGAAGTCGCGGCCGATGGCGGCTTAATGAAGGCGGGCGGCTTCAGCGTTCGGACTTCTCCGGGCGAAAGGTTGCTGTACAGCTTGAGAAATGCGGCGATTGCGCTGCGCCATGCGCGCGGCATGGGGTAACGTTGCCGCTCGTCGTTTTGAGCAACCTGATCAGATAGTCGTACTTGAAGGCGGCGACGGGCTTCGTCCAGCGACACAATGCGTTTGTGGAGCACCAGGCCGTGGCACCAGCGTCTGTGGAATCATTTCGGAAGTGTGCAACCGCCTGCTCGATCACGTTCAGCAGCTGCGCACGTTGCCCGGCCACGGCGCGTTCACCAGCGCCTCCATCGCATCCGGCGCAAGGTCCTGCAGCAGACTCTGTATCGCGCGCGGTCAAGTGCTCCAGGGTCGTCGCGAGCAGCGGCAGGTTCTTCGCGCCGCTCCGCCAGAGCGGGCAGCCGCAGCGACACCACGTTGAGCCGGTAGTACAGATCCTGGCGCATCGCCCCTTCGCGCACGCGCCTCCAGGTCGTGGTGCGTCGCGGAGATTCACGGCGCACATCGACCGCCAGATTTTCGGTCGAACCGACACGCGTACGACACGCTCCTGAAGCGCGCGCAGCAGTCTTGGGCTGCAACCCCATTGCATTGGAAATCACCGATTTCGTCGAGCAGGTGCGCCGCTGGCGGCCTGGAACAAGCCCTTGTGGGCGTACAGCGCCCCGGTACAGTAGCCCTTGGCATGACCGGAGAATACTCGCTCCGCTCGGGGATCGCGGCGCAGTTGATCGCCTGAACTCTCGCGCGCTGGCTCGTGATGTATGGCCTGCGCCAGGAATTCCTTGCCGGTTCCGCTGTCGCCCACGACAAGGACGGTGGCATCGGAGGCGGCGACAACTGAGCTTGACGCAAGACTTCCTCCATGGCGTGCGCCGCGCGGTCAACCACAATGGGCGCGCCAGTCGGCCGGCACCCCTCCCGCGGCGCCCACCCGACCGCTGGAGGCGCAGTGCCTGCGCAACCTGGGCGGACTTCGAAAGGCTTGGTCAAGAAGCCGAACACCCGCGTTTGGTCGCGCCCACAGCATCGGGAATCGTACCGTGAGCGGTGAGGATAATGACGGGCATCGTCGGCTGAGCGGCGTGGATACGCTCGTGCGCCAGCCCATCCATACCCTCCATGCGCAGATCGGCGATGACCACCTGCGGCCGGCTGACCGCCAATTGGGGCGAGGGCGCCCTCGCGGCTGGCGGCAGGTGCACGTCGCAACCTGCTGCGCCGCGAGCCGGAGGTTGAGAGCTTGCAGCAGATCGGGTCATCATCGACCAGGAGAATCTCGGGTTTCAGCTCATCCATTTTCATCTCGGGGTCCGTCCAGGGGGCCGACTGCGCAATTCGCGCTCGATCGCAATTAGGGCGTCGAGCTTTTGTTGTAGTTCTCGGCGAGGCGCTTCGACTCCTGCGCCTGCGCTTCCAGCTTGTCCTTTTCCTCTCGCCTTGTGCCGCCAGCTCGCGCGCGCTATCGCGCACTTGGTTGACCGGGCGATCTGGTTGGCGAGTCGGTTTCGCTCCTGGGCTCTGAACGGCGCGATCAAGTTACGCCGCGGTGAGTCCGTGCGTAATGCGCGAGGGCGCTCTCAGCAATGCCGATGAGTTTCGGTTCACTGCGCAGGCTGGTATTCGGCAAGCCCATCAGCATCGCCAGTTTGAGCCTATCGGTTTTCGCGCTTGTCTCTGGCGTAAGCCTGGCTTACCAGCGCAAGCTCCTTGCGCTGCTCGTCGCGGAGAGCCCCAGCATCCTTTGATAGTAGGACAGTAAGTCAGCACCTCCTCGGCTTCCTGGCCGTAGACAATCGGGTTCGGCGAAGCCGCATCGCCCGGCGGCTTGGTCGAACCGTGACCACGGCACAGCCGGTAAGTCCGACACGCAATGAGCGGCCGCCCGGATGTAGGTGGTTTCATTCCGGACTCGACGGATGGTCCCGCCGAGTGCCGACGTACCTGCTCATTGTGTCTGGCATCGTTGCGAGGCTTCTTCCAACAACCCTAACGCCTACCCGTCTCATGATGGTCTCGCTAATTCCCTCATCCTCACTTTGGGCAAGGCTGGCGTCGGGGGGCATTTCCGGGTCGTCTTGCCCAAAGTGAGGATGGAGAATCACGAGAGCCCATCATGAGACGGGTAGGCGTTAGGGTTGTTGGAAGAAGCCTCGCAACGATGCCAGACACAATGAGCAGGCGCTACATCGGCACTCGGCGGGACCATCCGTCGAGTCCGGAATGAAAACCGCCTACATCCGGGCAGCGCTCATTGCGCTGATCGGGCTTACCGGCTGTGCCGTGGTCACGGTTCCGCCCAAGGCCGCGGGCGATGCGGCTTCGCCGAACCCGATCGTTTACGGCCAGGAAGCCGAGGAGGTGCTGAGCTTACTGTCCTACTATCAAAGGATGCTGGGGCTCTCCGGCGACGAGCAGCGCAAGGAGCTTGCGCTGGTAAGCCAGGCTTACGCCAGAGACAAGCGCGAAACCGATAGGCTCAAACTGGCGATGCTGATGGGCTTGCCGAATACCAGCCTGCGCGATGAACCGAAACTCATCGCATTGCTTGAGGGAGCGCCCTCGCGCATTACGCCGGCGGACTCACCGCGGCGTAACTTGATCGCGCTGTTGCTGCGCCAAGCCCAGGAGCGAAACCGACTCGCCAACCAGATCAGCCAGGTTACGAAGTGCGCGATAGCGCGCGCGAGCTGGCAGACAAGGCCGAGAAGGAAAAGGACAAGCTGGAAGCGCAGGCGCAGGAGTCGAAGCGCCTCGCCGAGGAACTACAACAAAAGCTCGACGCCCTAATTGCGATCGAGCGCGAATTGCGCAGTCGGCCCCCTGGACGGACCCCGAGATGAAAATGGATGAGCTGAAACCCGAGATTCTCCTGGTCGATGATGACCCCGATCTGCTGCAACTTCTCAACCTCCGGCTCACAGCAGCAGGGTACGACGTGCGCACTGCCGCCAGCGGCGAGGGCGCCCTCGCCCAATTGGCGGTGAGCCGGCCGCAGGTGGTCATCACCGATCTGCGCATGGAGGGTATGGATGGGCTGGCGCTCTTCGAGCGTATCCACGCCGCTCAGCCGACGATGCCCGTCATTATCCTCACCGCTCACGGTACGATTCCCGATGCTGTGGGCGCGACCAAACGCGGGGTATTCGGCTTCTTGACCAAGCCTTTCGATGCCAAGGCCCTGCTGGCCCAGGTTGCGCAGGCACTGCGCCTGTCCAGCGGTCGGGTGGGCGCCGCGGGAGAGGTGCCGGCCGACTGGCGCGCCCATATCATCACGCGCAGCCACGCCATGGAGGAAGTCTTGCGTCAAGCCCAGTTGGTCGCCGCCTCCGATGCCAGCGTCCTTGTCGTGGGCGACAGCGGAACCGGCAAGGAATTGCTGGCGCAGGCCATACATCGCGCGAGCCAGCGCGCGAGGGGGCCGTTTCAGGCGATCAACTGCGCCGCGATCCCCGAGCATTTGCTCGAGAGCGAGTTGTTCGGTCATGCCAAGGGCGCGTTCTCCGGGGCGCTGTACGCCCACAAGGGCTTGTTCCAGGCCGCCAGCGGCGGCACCCTGTTCCTCGACGAAATCGGTGACATGCCAATGGGGTTGCAGCCCAAGCTGCTGCGCGCGCTTCAGGAGCGTGTCGTACGCCCTGTCGGTTCGACCGAAAATCTGGCGGTCGATGTGCGCATAATCTCCGCGACGCACCACGACCTGGAGGCGCGTATGCGCGAAGGGGCGATGCGCCAGGATCTGTACTACCGGCTCAACGTGGTGTCGCTGCGGCTGCCCGCTCTGGCGGAGCGGCGCGAAGACATTCCGCTGCTCGCGACGACTTTCCTGGAGCGCTTGACCGCGCGCGATAAGAAGTCTGTCCGGGCCTTTGCGCCGGATGCGATGGAGGCGCTGGTGAACGCGCCGTGGCCGGGCAACGTGCGCCAGCTGCTGAACGTGATCGAGCAGGCGGTTGCACTCAGCACTTCCGAAATGATTCCACAGACGCTGGTGCAGCAGGCCTTGCGTGATGATGCACAACGCATTGTGTCGCTGGACGAAGCCCGTCGCGCCTTCGAGTACGACTATCTGATCAGGTTGCTCAAAACGACGAGCGGCAACGTTACCCATGCCGCGCGCATGGCGCAGCGCAATCGCACCGAGTTCTACAAGCTGCTGCAACGCCACAACCTTTCGCCCGCGCTGTTCAAGGCCGAGAAGTCCGAACGCTGAAGCCGCCCGCCTTCATTAAGCCGCCATCGGCCGCGACTTCTGCCGGTCGTCGGCACACGGCAACACTCCGCGTCGCCACTCGCCGACAAGAACTTTTTCGATGAAAC
This sequence comes from uncultured beta proteobacterium, assembly GCA_963822375.1. Taxonomy (GTDB): domain Bacteria; phylum Pseudomonadota; class Gammaproteobacteria; order Burkholderiales; family Rhodocyclaceae; genus CAWGHV01. The sequence goes on from CAWGHV010000027.1 coordinate 10,827, forward strand.
AGTAGGTTGGGCACTGCCGTGCTCGTTGCGTCGTGGCCGACCGACATGCGTGCCCCGATTTTCGCCGTCAGGCAATCATCTTGTCTGCAGCAACCCGATGATAAATAGAGGATGTGTCCAGCTGGCACGAGCCTCGCTATAGGAGTCACGAGGCCGGATTCGAGCCGGCGTGGCACGGAAGTGGAGCGATGCAAGAACGAGCCGGTATTGGCCGAACAAATCCTCTGGTGAGTATTGCCGCGGTGGTGTTGATCATCGCTTGCGCTAGTGCGATGTCGGTACTTCTCGGTTGGGTTCCAGGCGTTCGGTCCGATACTTCGGGAGCGCTCGTGTTTGGGCAGTCCCGCAATGCGGCCGACACTCGCCAAACGCCGCGGGCCGACGCCAAGGGCAAACCGGTGCTAGACGTGGCAGATCGCTGCACCGACTGCGGCATTATTGAAGCAGTGCGCGCGGTCCGGGTGCCCGAATCTGGAACCGACCTCGATGCGGTCGCCGGTAGTGTGACCGGCGCGGCGGTCGGTAGTCAGTTCGGCAGGGGCAACGGCCGCACGGTCCTGGGTGTCCTCGGCGCGGTCGGTGGCGCCTACAGCGGCAACTCGATTGAGAGCGGCACGCCGTCGCAGGGCGCGTACCGGGTCAGCATACGGATGGACGACGGCACGCTGCGCACGATCGATCAGGCGCGGCCCCCCGCTGTCGAACCCGGCGCGAAAGTGCGGCTGATCGACGAACACCTTGCCACGACACGCGAAATGGAGCCGGGCTGAGAGGCTGAAGCTGCGTTGATCGGATAGAGCCGGCGTGCGAGCTTGGGGTGCGCTCAGGCCGAACTCCAAACAGCAGCAGCGAAGTGAATCGAATATCCAAGGGTTATCGCTCGTGTGGGAGCCGCGAGCGGGCAAGCGCGATACTTCGGTATCGCGCTTTTTTTTATACCGCCACCGGAGCTGGAATGTGCGGGTGGGGGTCGTAGTGTTCCAGGCTGAAGTCCTCGAAGCGAAAGCTGAGGATGTCTCTTACGGCGGGATTGAGAGTCAGAGTGGGTAGCGCGCGGGGTTCGCGCGTGAGTTGCAGGCGCGCTTGGTCCAGGTGGTTTAGGTACAGGTGCGCATCACCCAAGGTGTGGACGAACTCGCCGGGTTCGAAGTCGCACACCTGCGCCAGCATCATCGTCAGCAGCGCGTAGGACGCGATGTTGAACGGCACGCCCAGAAAGATATCGGCGCTGCGCTGATACAACTGGCACGACAGCTTTGCGTTGGCCACATAAAACTGGCACAGCACATGGCAGGGCGGCAATCTCATCTTGTTGACATCGGCCGGGTTCCATGCCGTGATGATGTGGCGGCGCGAATCCGGGTGCTTCTTCAGGCCATCGACAAGCTGCGCGATCTGGTCGATCTTGCGCCCGTCCGGTGCCGCCCAGGCGCGCCATTGGGCGCCGTAAACCGGGCCCAGTTCGCCGCGTTCGTCGGCCCATTCGTTCCAAATCGAGACACCGTTTCGCTTCAGGTAAGCGATGTTGGTTTCGCCCCGGAGGAACCACAAGAGCTCGTGGATGATCGACTTCGTGTGAACCTTCTTGGTCGTAAGCAAAGGGAACCCGGCACCGAGATCGAGGCGCATCTGCCACCCGAATATCGAAAGCGTACCCACACCGGTACGGTCGAGTTTGCGCGTGCCGTGGTCCAGCACGTGACGCATGAGGTCGAGATAGAGTTGCATGGTTCAAAGCGCCGCAGGACGCTGTGCGAGGGAAGGTTCTAACCGGCCGACTTGATGAGCTTCTTGTACAACGCGGCGTACTGGCGGGCGGCCTTTTCCCAGCCAAAATCGAGTGTCATTCCATTGCGCTGGAGCTTCCGCCAGACGGCCTTGTTTCTGAACGTGTCCAACGCACGGTCGATTGCGCCGAGCAGCTCGGCCGCCCAGGCATGATCGAAGAAGAAGCCGTTGGCCTTGCCGCTCTCCAGTGCCTTGGGGCCGCAATCGACGACCGTGTCGGCGAGTCCGCCCGTGCGGCGCACGATCGGGACCGTGCCGTAGCACAGACTGAACAACTGGGTGAGCCCGCACGGTTCGAAGCGCGAGGGCATGATAAACATGTCCGCGCCGGCCTGGGCCAAGTGCGCTAGGCGCTCTTCGAACTCGATCGTTACACTGATCTGCTGCGGATGGTGACGTGCAAGCGACAGGAAAACGGTCTCCAGTTCCTTCTCGCCGCTGCCGACGACAACCAACTGGGCGCCGCGGGCGATGATCTCATCGCCGAGCTCCGCGAGCAGATCGAGGCCCTTTTGGTAGGTAAGGCGGCTGATTACGCCGAGCAGGGGGACGTCGGCACTTTGCTTCAGGCCCAGGTGTCGCTGCAAGGCGCGCTTGTTTGGCGCCTTGCCGGACAGGTCGGCGGCGTCGTACGGATGTTCTAGCAGCGGATCGGTGGCCGGATCCCAGGCCTTGGTGTCGATCCCGTTGAGGATCCCGGTAAGTTGGTCGGCGCGCGAGGTCAGCAGGCCGTCCAGCCCGCGGCCAAACTCCGGGCGCTGTATTTCCTTGGCGTAGGTAGGGCTGACCGTGGTCAGCCAATCCGCCATCTGCAGGCCGCCCTTGAGAAACGATACGTTACCGTAGTACTCCACCCCATCCATGGCAAACGCATGCTGCGGCAGCCTCAACTGCGGCAACACATGGGGCGGGAAAACGCCCTGAAACGCGGCGTTGTGCACGGACATGAGCGTTGCAGCGTGCGATCGATAAGAATACCGCAGGTAGGCCGGGGCCATTCCGGTCGGCCAGTCGTTGCAGTGCAGGACCTGCGGCTTCCACTTGAGCGGGCTGGCGGTGGTGGCGAGCAGTGCGGCGACCTGCGACAGCAGCCCGAAGCGCAGGTGGTTGTCGGCCCAGTCGTGGCCCATCGGATCGACATAGGGTCCGCCGTCGCGCACGAAGTACGATGGGCAGTTGACGATGAACAGCGGGAAGCCGGCCGGCGCGATGGAACGCAGAACTCGAACCGGCGGCAGTATCTTTTCGGCATAGCCGAATTCGCATGCGAGGCGCGCCGCTGGGAAGGCCTTGAGGATTTCCAGGTAACCCGGAACGATGACGCGGATATCGATGCCCTGCTGATGCAGTGCCGCGGGCAAATCGGCCGACACATCGCCCAGGCCGCCGGTCTTGACCCAGGGGGCGATTTCCGATGTGGCGAATAGGACGCGCATACCTCGTCGTCAGAGCGACCGGCGTTTCCGGAGAACGTCGAAAAGCTCTTGCAACCGGCGCAGGCGCCACGGCAGGGGCGGGAAGACATGGGACTGGAATGGCGCACTCGGCATAGCAAGAGCAGCCGCTGACAAGGCGCACGCCGCCCGCGGTTCGTTGTTGGTGTTGTGCCACGAAAACCATCGCCGGCCACCAGCGCGAAGCCACCGGTGGCCGGCGATACACGAACGCCCTTAGGCGATCGTGATGTCCTTCGATAGGTAGACGTCCTGAATCGCGTTGAGCAACTCGATCCCTTCCTTCATCGGCTTTTGGAATGCCTTGCGGCCCGAGATAAGCCCCATCCCGGCGGCGCGCTTGTTGATCACCGCGGTGCGCACCGCAGCTGCCAGGTCGCCCGCGCCTTTGGACTCGCCGCCTGAGTTGATGAGCCCGGCGCGACCCATGTAGCAGTTCGCCACTTGGTAGCGGGTCAGATCGATCGGGTTTTCCGTGGTCAAGCTCGCTATAGACCTTGGCATGCGTCTTGGCGAACTTCACCGCGTTGAAGCCGCCGTTGTTCTCGGGCATCTTCTGCTTGATGATGTCGGCCTCGATCGTCACGCCCAGATGGTTCGCCTGGCCGGTCAGGTCCGCCGACACGTGGTAGTCGATGTCGTCCTTCTTGAAGGCGGGATTGCGCAGGTAGCACCAGAGGATCGTGACCATGCCGAGTTCGTGGGCGCGCTGGAAGGCCTGCGACACCTCCCAGATCTGGCGCGCGCGATTCTGGCGATCCGAAATAGATCGGTCGCGCCGACGGCGATCGCGCCCATGTCGAAGGCCTGCTCCACGCTGGCGAACATCGATCTGGTCGAAGGTGTTCGGGTAACTCAGAAACTCGTTGTGGTTGAACTTCAGGATGAACGGGATCTTGTGCGCGTACTTGCGCGACACCGAGCCGAGCACGCCCAGGGTCGACGCCACCGCGTTGCAGCCGCCCTCGATCGCCAGCTTGCACGATGTTCTCCGGATCGAAGTACAGCGGGTTCGGCGCGAACGAGGCTCCGGCCGAGTGCTCGATGCCTTGGTCGACGGGCAGGATCGACACGTAGCCGGTGCCCGCCAGGCGCCCGTTGTTCATCAACTGCTGCATGTTGCGCAGCACCATAGGCGCACGGTCGGTTTGCGAGAAAACGCGATCGACGAAATCCGGCCCCGGCACATGCACGCTTTCCTTGGGAACACCACGGCAGACGTGACCCAACAGCTTGTCGCCTTCATTACCCAGAAGTGAAACGATATTGCTCATCGACGGTACTCCTTCTACACAGGGGGAAACTATCTTAACTCGCTAGCCGGCGGCTTGGGGGCCCTGATTGCGGCAGATGCCGATCCTCGAACCCCTCGAACCGGGCGGTCCAGTGCGCGCGTGTGAACAAGAAGCCTTCGTTGTGGGCTCACGCCAACTCGATGAGCAGCTTAGGTTTCCGCGCTGGACCGTACCGCGCTGGGCTGGGCGAGAAGTCGCGGCGAACTTGGGGCAAGAACACCAAGCGGGGCCGGAAGACAAACAGCGCGCCTATGATGAGCACGTAGAAGAGCGCAAGCCAAGCGACTATGGTTGCGAGGGCGCGCATCGCGACGACATATGCTGCCCGGACCAGCTTTGACGGCCGATCCGGACTATCGGACTTGGTGCACGACCTGGCCCAGCATGTCGGGTGTGATCAGCGTGACGCCCGAGTCGGTGACATAGAAGCGCTTGCGGTCCTCGGCCGGATTCACTCCCACCATCAGGCCCTCCGGAATATTGCACAGCTTATCGACCACCACGCGCTTGAGCACGCATTTGCGCCCGATTTCCACGTCGGGCAGGATCACCGAATCTTGCACGAGGGAGAAACTGTTGATTCGGACATTTGAAAACAGCAGCGAGCGGCGGACCATCGCGCCGCTGATGATGTCACCGCCGGAGACCGTGGAATCCACCGCCATGCCGCGGCGATCATCGTCGTCGAAAACGAATTTTGCCGAGGGAAGCTGCTCCTGGTGCGTCCAGATGGGCCATTCGTCGTCATAGAGGTTGAGTTCCGGCGTAACCCCCACCAAGTCCATGTTGGCTTCCCAGTAGGCGTCTATCGTTCCGACATCGCGCCAGTAGGGCTCTTCGGTTATGCCGACGCAGCTATCGCCGAAATGATGCGCCATGACCCGATAGTTCGGCACGCAGTGGGGTACGATGTTCCTGCCGAAGTCATGGTTGGATTTGGGGTCGTCGGCATCGCGGATCAGCTGCTCGTAGAGGAACTCCGCGTTCCAGACGTAGACCCCCATGCTCGCCAGGGCACGATCCGGTCTGCCCGGGATCGACGGCGGCGACGCCGGCTTTTCGAGGAAGCTCGTGACGCGCCAATTGCCGTCGATTCCGATAACTCCGAAATCGCTGGCCTGATCGACCGGTACTTCGATGCAGGCACAGGTAACGTCGGCCTTGCTGGCGTCGTGGAACGCCAGCATTTTGGCATAGTCCATCTTGTAGACGTGATCGCCGGATAGTATCAGCACGTGGTCCGGGCGATTGCGGCGAATGAAGTCCAGATTCTGAAACACGGCATCCGCCGTGCCCTGGTACCAGGATTCTTCGATTTGCTGCTGAGCCGGCAGTATCTCGATGAACTCCTTGAGTCTACCGTCGAGGAAGCTCCAGCCCTGCTGCAGATGCCGAATCAGACTTTGCGCCTTGTACTGGGTCGCCACGCCGATCCGGCGGATGCCGGAGTTGACGCAGTTCGAGAGCGTGAAGTCGATGATGCGGAATTTCCCGCCGAACGGCACTGCGGGTTTGGAACGCCAATCCGTCAATTGCTTCAAGCGGCTGCCGCGCCCGCCGGCAAGCACCAGGGCATAGGTGTTACTGGTTAGGTGCGCGACGAATAACGGGTCGCGCGGCTCGCGCGTGCCGAATTCCGTGGCGTCGGGCGCGTTACGGGTGTCCTTCTTGCCGGCCATGCTGCCTCCTTTCGCGGGCGGTTCGCCTGTCGCGATCCTCCGTCCAACTCGATTGACGAGCCTCCGGTCGGGACGCGAACGGCGGGTGGCTCGACCCCCTCTCCGGTCTTTCAGTTCGCGGTCTTGGCCATTGCCATAAGCATTCGTTCGACTTCCTTTTCCGCGGCGGCCCAGTCATCCTCAGCCGAGCCGCCACGAAATCCCCGTCGCTCGGCGATGTAGTAGGCCGCCTCGCGAACCAAACGGTAGCGCTCCTCGGGCAACATCTTGACGGCACGAGATGCCGTGCGCTTCTTGGTCGGGGTCTCCGAGGCGATCTGAGAGCTCGCTTTCGAATGGACTGCGGGGCTCTTTGCGCCGGCTTCGGACAGGCCTTGGGTGGACAGACCTGGGGTTTTTGCCGGCTCGGGCGCCGCTTTCGCGCGCGCTCGAGGCTGAGGTGTCGCGCGGGTGCTCGATTTCGCCTGCACTTCAGCCTTGGTGGTCGGCTTGGCTTGGGTTTCCGTCTTGGGTTTGGCTTTGGTTCGCGCTGGCGTGCTGACCGCTCGTTTCCCGGTGGCGTCGCCGGATGAGGAACGTGAACCCATACGTGCTTCCTCCTCTTTCGCTGATACTGATCAAAGTGATTGGTCGGGACGGTTCGGAGAGCGAGGAATACCATACTTCGCATGTGGATTCCACCCTGTCCGCCGAATTCGTGCCGGCTGCCGCCACTTCATTCCGATCGGGGTGCTTCCTCTCGCATGAATCTGGACAGGCCATGCAGCAATCGCGCGGCGCCGCAGTATAAGGCATTTCCCGTCGCCGAGGCGCCGGCAACCCACGCCGGCCAGGAGGCGCTGCATGGCCCTTGGGGTAAGTCGGCTCCTAGCGTACACTCTCTGTTCGTACTATCGAATCTGGAATCGACAAGAAAATCTGCGGACCCAACGATAAGCCCAAGACATGATCTGGGAGAGCTTCGATGTTAGGCATTTTCGCTTCCAACAAGGCTGCCCACCCGCTCGCCGACGAGGCCGAGCGGCACCGGGTTCTGGAAAAACTGGTCGGCGCCGGCTCCCATTCGGCGCTGAAGCAGGTGTGCAATTGGCTGCAGGGGCTGCGCGACGACGACAGCATTGCGTTTCCGCTGCGCTCGCTGCTGATACGCCAGCTCGACGACGCGGCGCAAAAACACGCTCGCACCGTCGGGCGCGAATACCTGACCATGGCGCACCTGCCGGTCGAGGATGAGCTGCGCCTATGGCGATCGACGCGGGATTTCTGGGCCGAGCTGGGCGCCGCCTATAGCGCTTGCCTCAACGCCCACCTGCACGACCCGAACCCGCCGGAGGTGGCTCGCGTCGAGTTGGCGCGTTTCGTCGTCCGCCTCATGCGCGCTTATGCCGAACGCTTGAAGTGGGATCAGTTTCGCTACTGGCCGTCCTCCGCGGCGCTATGGCAGATAATCGGCCGCGCCTACCAGTTTGCCGAACAGGGAAGTCTGGCGCGCTACTTCGTCAGCGCTTATCCCGGCGAACGGCAGCAGACGACGGTCGAGCAGGAGTATTTGCGGATTCTGGTGTTTCAGATATCGTCCATGGATGGTTTGCTGCCGTTCGAGGTGGAGATCGCCGACCAACTGATAGGTCACTTCCTTCCCGGTTTCGCACTGGCCGATACGGCGGGTGACGGATACGCCTACTACATCGCGCTCGATCAGCGGCGTGCGCCCTCGCGCATGGTCGGCCTCGCGGCGGCCGACGAAAACACCCGCTACTTCAGCACCGCCGCGGCGCTGGAGAGCCTCAGCGCGCTGAAGGTGCGTTTGCACGAAGGCGAAATCGCCCCTGAACTGTCCATGCTGCGCTATCGTTCGCCGCGCGTGATCCTGCCGGTGCTGCGCCATCTCGCTTGCTACTGGGCGCCCGAGCTGCCCAAGCGCGCGCACAACCGCTACCGTGTGCGCTCGCGCCTCGCCGTGCTGGCGGGGCTGGAAAAGGTCCAGCCCGCGGTCGCCGCCAGTCCCGACGCGCTGGCCTTTCCCCTGGCTGACTGGACCGTCGAAGACGTAAGCGTAGGCGGCTTCCGCGTGAGCACCGGGGCTCACGTCAACGACTTGTGCCCGATCGGCACGCTGGTGGGAATGCGGCCCGAGGGTGGCGAGAACTGGCTGGTGGGCGTGATTCGGCGCTTCGCGCGCACCACCGAGCAGAGCGCGAGCATCGCGGTCGAAACCATTTCTCATCACCCGATCCCCGTCGTGTTCGGTGCGCCGGAGCAGCGCCCGGGCCTGCTCCTCGATGCCCCCGACGAGGGCGAAGTGGTGCGGATCGTGATGCCGGGATTGGGCTTCGAGCCCGACACGCCACTGACGTGTTCGCTGCTCGGCCGCGATCTCACGCTGCAGCCGCTGGAGCTAGTCGAGCGTGGCGCGGAGTTCGATCTGGTCCGCTATCGCGTGGTGAAGGGGCGCTGAGCCCCGAGCGGAAGCGGCCTCCCGGCCGCGCATCAATCGGCGAGTACCCCGCGCAGCCAGGCGCCGACGTGGTCGATCTCCTGCGTGCATACTGCGTGGTCCATTTCGTACTCGTGCCACTGCACTCGATAGCCGCCACCGAGCAATAGCTCGTGCGAATTGGCGGCGAGGTCGAACGGAATCACCGCATCGAATATGCCGTGCGCCATGAACAGCGGAACATCGCGGTTCGCCTTCCCCGACTCGGCCATCAGCGTCGATGCCAGCGGCACATAGGTCGAGAGGGCGAGTATCCCGGCCAGCCGACGTTGGTGGCGCAGCCCGGCATGCAACACAATCGCGCCACCCTGGGAAAAGCCCGCCAGCACTATGCGTCTGTCGTCAATGCCGCGCGTATTTTCGCGCGCCACCAGATCGGTCAGGATCGCCGCCGACTCACGCACTCCGGCTTCGTCCTCGCGCCTGGAGTCGAAATCGAGGCTGAGGATGTCGTACCAGCCGCGCATCACCATGCCGCCGTTGATGGTGATCGCACGCATGGGCGCGTGCGGAAAGATGAAGCGGATCGGCGCTAGCCCGGCAAGGTCCAGCTCTTCGACGATGGGCACGAAGTCGTTGCCATCGGCACCCAGCCCATGGAGCCAGATGACGCTGCTGTGCGGGTTGGGGGCGGTTTCGATTTCGATCGGTGTGGTCATGGCGTTCATGTTTGGCTCGATCAGTTGGGTTTCGGGCGCAGCGCGGATTTTGGGCGGAAGGCTTTGACCACTGCGTCGCGAGTCTCGATGTAGGGCCCGCCGATGAGGTCGAGGCAATAGGGTACGGCGGAGAAGATACCGTGCACCAGCGGCTTGCCGTTCGCATCGCGCACACCCTCCAATGTTTCCTTGATCGACTTGGGCTGACCAGGCAGGTTGAGGATCAGCGTTTTTCCACGCACCGCGCCGACCTGACGCGAGAGGATGGCCGTGGGAACGAAACGCAGGCTGACTTGGCGCATCTGCTCGCCGAAGCCAGGCAAGACTTTGTGCGCGACGGCCAGAGTTGCTTCGGGCGTCACGTCGCGCGGTGCCGGGCCGGTGCCCCCGGTGGTGAGCACGAGGTCGCAACCGATCTCGTCGCATAGCTCGATCAGTGTCTTCTCGATCGTCGGCTGCTCGTCCGGAATCAGCCGAGTCTCGATGCGCCACGGGCTCAGTAGCGCGCCCGAGAACCACTCGCGCAGCGCCGGGATGCCCTGATCCTGGTAGGCGCCCTGCGAGGCGCGGTCACTGATCGAGACCAGACCGACAAGTAGGCAGTCGTCGTTCGTCATCGGTGCATTCGATAGGGGTCGCCACGCTTCATCAATCGAAACCGGACGCTTGGTTGGAGGATGACCGGGGCCGCTCCGGGCCCGAATCGCTCTTTGCCAAGTCACGCAGCGCGCGAAAAAGCTCGCGAAAAGCGCGCGGTGCCCGGCCCTGTTCCCGCTCCGCGAGCGCATTGCGGCGAAGCGCGCGCAAGCGTTGCAGATCCGCGGCCGGAAACGCCAAGGCGATCTCCGCCAGCGTCCGCTCGTCTTCGAGCAGCCTGTCGCGCAATCGTTCCAGCCGATGCAGTTGCGCGGTTGCCGCGCGCGAGCGGCCATGCAGCGCATCCAGCGCTGCGCGCACCGGCGCCGGATCGACCTCGCGCATCAGCCGCCCGATGAACTGTAGCTGCCGGCGTCGCGCCTCGTGCTTGGAATGGGCGATCCCGGGTACGGCGGCCAGGGCTTCGCGCAGCGCCTCCGGCAATTCGAGTGTGGCCAACTGCTCGCTCGATAGCGCCGCCAATTCAACGCCCAGATCTTGCAGCTCGCTCATCGCGCGCTTGCGCTGGGTCTTGCTGACTCGCGGCTCGGCTGAATCCTTGTCGACTCTCGGCACGGTCGGGGCGGGAGCGGAAGACGGTATGATTATAGCTTTTCATTTTTTTCCAGCCGACCTGAGCCAATGACCGGCCAATCCTTCAGCTTCACTCAACAGCGCCTGCGCGATATCGCCCAGGAGATTTTGGACTATGCGCGCACCAGCGGTGCCAGTGCCTGCGAAGCCGATGTCTCCGAGGGTTTCGGGCTGTCGGTCATGGTGCGCCGCGGCGCGGTCGAGACCATCGAGTACAACCGCGACAAGGGTCTGGGCGTGACGGTCTACCAGGGCCAGCAGCGCGGCTACGCCAGCTCGTCGGACTTCGCTTCCGAGGCGCTGCGCGCGACAGTGGACGCGGCGCTGTCGATCGCGCGCTTCACCGCGCCCGACCCGTGCTCGGGACTTCCCGAGCCGGAGTTGCTGGCGCGCGATGTCCCCGACCCCTGCGCTGTACTACCCGTGGAACTTGCAGGTCGAGGAGGCGATCGAGCTGGCGCGGCGCTGCGAGTCTGCCGCATTCGCCGTCAGCCCGTCGATAAAGAACTCGGAAGGCGCCAGCGTCGCAACGCATCAGGCGCAGTTCGTCGCCGCCAACAGCCTCGGATTCATCGGCGGCTATGCCACCAGCCGCCATTCCGTCTCATGTCTCGGTGATCGCCGGCGAGGGCGATGAGATGCAGCGCGACGACTGGTACGTGGCCGAAGCGCGATCCGTCCGAACTGGCGCCGCCGGAGGCGATCGGCGACTACGCCGCGCGTCGCGCCCTGGCGCGGCTGGGCGCGCGCAAGATCGGTACCACGCAGGTGCCGGTGCTGTTCGAGGCGCCGCTTGCCGCCACGCTGCTCGGCAACTTCGTCTATGCCGCCAGCGGCGGCAGCCTCTATCGCAAGGCATCCTTCCTGCTCGACTGCCTGGGCAAACGGATATTTTCGCCGCTGGTCACGATCAGCGAGCGGCCGCATCTTTCCAAGGGGATGGGTAGCAGCCCGTTCGACGATGACGGGGTGGCAACCCACGATCGCGAAGTGGTGGAGGACGGCGTGCTGCAGGGCTACTTCTTGAGCACCTATTCGGCACGCAAGCTCGGTATGAAGACGCACGGGCAATGCCGGGGGCAGCCACAACCTGATCGTCCATCCCGGGTCAGCAGGATCTGCAGCAGCTGATTCAGCTCGATGGATCGCGGTTTGCTTGTCACCGAATTGCTCGGCCACGGCGTCAATTACGTCACCGGCGACTACTCGCGCGGCGCCGCGGGCTACTGGATCGAGCGTGGCGAGATCCGGTACCCGGTGCACGAGATCACCATCGCCGGCAATCTGCGCGACATGTTCCGCGACATCGGTGCTGTCGGCAGCGACGTGCTGGTGCGAGGTTCCAAGTCTTGCGGCTCGATCCTGGTCGAACGCATGACGGTAGCCGGGATTTGATGTGCTCGTTCGATCCGCCGCGCGCCGTGACGAGGCTGTTCGCGCGACCGGATCAAGACAGCTCGAACAAGAAACAGAAATCGGCGGGTATTTGCGTTCGCCGCCAGCACCGAGCCTCGCCGCGGCGGGGTTCTCTTGAGCGCCTCAGTGGCGCACCTACGAGGAGGAAGTCTGTGGAACGTCGTTCATTCTTGAAGCAAGCAGGAGCCGGTGCCGCGGTGGGTGCGCTTGCCGCCCCATCTATCGTTCACGCCCAGTCGCCGGCGATCAAGTGGCGTCTGGCATCGAGCTTTCCCAAGAGCTTGGACACCATCTTCGGCGCTGCCGATGTCATCTCCAAGCACGTGGCGGCAGCGACCGGTGGCAAGTTCCAGATCCAGGTTTTCGCCGGCGGCGAGATCGTCCCCGGCTTCCAGGTTTTGGACGCGGTGAAGGACGGGACCGTGGCGCTGGGGCATTCGGCGAGCTACTACTACGTCGGCAAGGATCCCACGTTCGCCTTCGATACCGCGGTTCCCTTCGGTTTGAACAGCCGCCAGCAGACTGCCTGGATGTGGGATGGCGGCGGGCTGGAGCTGTTGCGTGAGTTCTTCTCCGAGTACGGAATCTACAACATCCCGCTCGGCAACACCGGCGCACAGATGGGCGGCTGGTTCCGCAAGGAGATCAAATCCGTCGCTGACCTGGAAGGCGTGAAAATCCGCATCGGCGGCTTCGCCGGACAGGTGCTGAGCAAGCTTGGGGCGGTGCCGCAGCAGATCCCCGGCGGTGATATCTATCCGGCATTGGAGAAGGGTACCATCGACGCGGCGGAGTGGATCGGCCCCTACGACGATGAGAAGCTCGGTTTCAACAAAGTCGCCAAGTACTACTACTATCCGGGCTGGTGGGAAGGCGGGCCGCAGCTTTCCTTGTACGTGAACGCCCAGAAATGGGCGGAATTGCCCAAGGAATACCAGCAGATCCTCGAGGATGCCTGCGCCTATGGTCATAACGAGATGCAGGCGCGCTATGACGCGAGGAATCCGGCGGCGCTCAAGCGCCTGGTCGGCAGCGGTACCCAGTTGCGGCAGTTTCCCAAGGATGTGATGGTGGCTTGCCAAAAGGCGGCCTTCGGCCTGTACGACGAGACCGCGGCGAAGAACGCGAAGTTCAAGAAGGTCTATGACGCTTGGAAGAAGTTCCGCGATGACCAGTATCTGTGGTTCCGCGTAGCGGAAAATACCTTCGACAACTTCGTCTACGCGAATCCGGTCAGGAAATAGAAGTCACGGCGGGGTGCGAGTTCCCGGCCTTGAAAAAGCCCCGCCTCGGCGGGGCTTTTTCAAGGGGCTGCCGAGGCCCGCGCCGGGGCTCTACCGGCGCTTCGAATCGCGTCGCGGCGACTGCGGTTTTCCACTGCTTCGATATTCTGTGTCTTGAGCACCCGCCGCCTATCCCCACCGGCCTCGAGGAAGAGCCCATGAAGGAAGTCGTGAATTGCAGCGCCTATCGGTTTGGCCAGCGCCTGGGTGAAATCGATATCGACGATATCGCCGAGGTGATCCGGCAGGAGGGAACCTTTCTGTGGCTCGGCCTGCATGACCCGAACGACGCGCTCATGATCAAGATCCAGGAGGAGTTCGGCTTGCATGAACTGGCGGTGGAGGATGCGCAGTCCGCGCACCAGCGCCCGAAGCTGGAGGAATACGGCGATGCGCTGTTCATCGTGCTGCAGACCACGCAGTGCTGGGACAACCAGATCGAGTTCGGCGAGACGCATATCTTCGTCGGCATCAACTATCTGATCTCGATTCGGCATGGAGCTTCACGCTCCTATGCTTCGGTGCGCGCGCGCTGCGAAGATACGCCGGAGCGCCTGGCCAAGGGACCGGGGTTCGCCCTCTACGCGATCATGGACTTCGTGGTCGACAACTACATGCCTATCGTCGATACATTTCGCTCGCGCTTCGAGGCCCTCGAGGCAGAGATCTTCCACGATCGATTCGACCGCAAGAGCATCGAGAGGCTCTACCACCTCAAGCAGGATTTGCTCGACTTGCGCAATGCCGCCGCGCCGCTGATCGAGATCTGCCAGGAGTTCATGCGCCTGCACCAGGATCTGGTGCCCAAGGAACTGCATGCCTACTTCCGCGACGTGCAAGACCACGTCAAACGCCTGATCGCGGCCGCCGATCACCTACGCGAAATGCTTACCGACGCCATGCAGGTCAATGCCTCTCTGATCGCGGTGAAGCACAGCCAGGTGATCAAGAACTTCGCCGCATGGGCCGCCATCGTCGCCGTGCCGATGGTGGCGTTCAGCCTCTACGGCATGAATTTTCGCTCGATGCCGGAATTGCAATGGGATTTCTCTTATCCCTTGCTCTTGCTGCTGGTGGGCCTTGCATGCTACGGCATCTACCGCCGGCTCAAGCAATCCGGCTGGCTGTAGTGGCGCTGTCATGGCGAATCCGCCTGCGCCTGCGTGGTCGTGCCGGGCGCGGGAGCGTGGCGACTCACCAGCACCCGATCCACCCGGTGCCGGTCCATATCCATCACCTCGAAGCGCACGCCCTCCCAGACGAAGGAATCGGATACCTTGGGCACGCGTCCGAGCTGTGTCATGACGAATCCGGCCATCGTGTGGTAGCCGCCATCCTCCTCGTCCGGGAATACCGTTTCCGTATCAAGGACTTCCCGCAGGCGGTCCAGGGATACGGCTCCATCTATCAGAAAAGAGCCGTCTTCGCGGGTCACGATGTCCTCGTCCTCGTCATCGCCAGCGGCGGGCAGGTCGCCGACTACGGCCTCCAGCACGTCCTTGAGCGTGACCAGCCCCTGGATTTCCCCGAACTCATCCACCACCAATGCCATCTCGCGCCTATTGCGCTTGAACAGCTCCAGCAGGCCCAACACGGTGACTGTATCCGGCACGTAGAGCGCGGGGCGCACCAACGTCGGTAGCTCGATGCTGCTACCGCTCAGCGCCGCCTGGAGCAGATCGGTCGTGCGAATGATGCCGACTACATCGTGGAGGCCGCCCCTGCATACGGGGAAGCGTGTGAGGCGGCTGTCGGTGATGTGGTGCAGGTTTTCCTCCAGCGGGGCGCTGAGATCGACATAGACGACATCGACGCGCGGCGTCATGATCGCCGGAATCTTGCGTTCGTCGAGGCGAAAGATGCGTGAGACGAGCGCGTGCTCCTGTCGCTCGATGACGCCGGCCTCCATGCCTTGCCTCATCAGGCCGTGGAGTTCCTCCTCGGTCAGCGCCGGCTCCGGTTTTTCGCGCACGCCGAGCAGGCGCAGAATGCCCTCCGTGGTGAGGCTGAGAAACTTGACGAACGGCGCTGCGGCACGCGACAACCACGTCATCGGGCGCGACATCAGCATCGCGATCTTTTCGGGCCGCTGCAAGGCGAGCCGCTTGGGCACCAACTCGCCCAGGATCAGCGAGGCAAAGGTGATTCCGGCGACCACGATGGCGAGAGCGAGTTCGTCGGCCCAACCCGCGACTCCCGGCAGCGCGGCGAGTGCCGGTGCCAGCTTATGCACCAGCGAGGCTTCGCCGTAGGCTCCGCTGAAGATGCCGATCGTCGTGATGCCGACTTGTATCGTGGATAGGAAGTGGCTCGGGTTCTCCGCCAGATTCAAGGCCAGCCGCGCGCCGGACACGCCGTCGGCCGCCATCTGCCGCAGGCGGATTCGTTGCGCAGCAACGACCGCGATTTCCGACATGGCGAAGACGCCATTGACCAGGACAAGGGCGAGCAGTATCAGGATTTCCATGCATCGCGGCGCCGGCAAGGGAGTCGCGCTCCGATGCCGAATCGGCGCTTCCTCGGAAGTATTCGAGGCCGCGAAGTTAGCAGAATTCGGCGGGGCTTGGCCCAGAAACGGCCATGCAGAGCCAGGCGCGCATGATCCGGGTGCGCTCGCGCGGAAAAAAATCACGCAGGGACGTCGCCCTCCGCTCGATGCTGCCGAGGCGGCGCCGGCTAGTTTGCGCCGGCCTCTTTCTTGAGGGCGCGCTCGATCGACTTCTGCAGATCGTCTTCGGCGCTGCCGCCCGCGCCATCGGCGGGCGGCGCGGCGCCATCCGGCTTGGGTATGCCGAAGTCCTGCATGTTGACCGGCGGCGGAGCGCCGGTATCGCCTTCCTGCCGGGGTATCTCGATTCTCACTTTATCCAGATCTATTTTTTCGTCCCGATCCAGGCCGGCGGTGACCATTTGCGGAAAGGCGATGATCAGTCCGACCATGACGCACTGGATGCACACGAATGGAACGGCGCCCCAGTAGATGTCGGTGGTTTTGACGCTGGCCGGCGCCACGCTACGCAGGAAGAACAGGGCGAAACCGAAAGGCGGATGCATGAACGAGGTCTGCATGTTCACCGCCAGTAGCACGCCGAACCAGATCAGATCGATGCCGAGCTTGTCGGCCACCGGGCCGAGCAGCGGCACGACGATGAACGCCAACTCGAAGAAGTCGAGGAAGAAGGCGAGCACGAACACCAGGATGTTGACGACGATGAGAAAGCCGAGCTGCCCGCCGGGCAGATCGAGCAGCAGTTCCTCGACCCAGGTATGGCCATCCACACCGAAGAAAGTGAGACTGAACACGCGCGCACCGACGAGGATGAAGACGACGAAGGCTGTCAGCTTGGCGGTGCTGTCCATCGCTTGTCGCAGCAGCTTCCAGGACAGGCGCTTGCGCACCACCGCCATGGTCAATGCGCCGGTGGCCCCCATCGCGCCGCCCTCGGTCGGTGTGGCGACACCGAGGAAGATGGTGCCCAGTACGAGGAAGATCAGCGCGAGCGGCGGAATCAGCACGAAGGTGACGCGCTCGGCCATCTGCGACAGAAGCCTGGCCTTGAACAGCCGATTTGCGACCGCCAGGACGAACGCGACGCCGATGCCGACGCACAGGGTGACCACGATCAGCTCGTCGGTCGGATGGTCCTCCGGGTAGCGCGAGGCGAACGCCGCCGCCGCCGCGATCGAGATGCCGGTCAGGATCGACAGCGACGGCAGCCCGCCGCTGCCGTCCGGCTCCTTGATGGTGCGCGCCTCGGCGGGCAGGGCGGGTGCCCACTGCGGCTTGATCAGCGTCACCAGGATGATGTAGCCGGCATAGAGGCCGGTGAGCACGAAGCCGGGGATGAACGCACCCTTGTACATGTCGCCGACGGAACGCCCGAGCTGGTCGGCCATGATGATGAGTACCAGCGAGGGCGGAATGATCTGCGCCAACGTGCCCGAGGCGGCGATCGCGCCCGCGGCGAGGCGCTTGTCGTAGCCATAGCGCAGCATGATGGGCAGCGAGATCAGGCCCATCGAAATCACCGATGCCGCGACGACACCCGTGGTCGCCGCCAGCATCGCACCGACGAAGACGACGGCGAAAGCCAGCCCGCCGCGTATCGGCCCGAACAACTGGCCGATGGTATCGAGCAGATCCTCGGCCATGCCGCTGCGCTCCAGGATCAGCCCCATGAATGTGAAGAAGGGGATTGCCAACAGCGTGTCGTTGCTCATGACACCCCAGATGCGATCCGGCAGTGCCTGGAACAGCGTGGGCTGGAGCAGGCCCAGTTCGATGCCCAGAGTCCCGAACACCACGCCGCAAGCGGCGAGCGAGAACGCCACTGGGTAGCCCAAAAGCAGGAACAGCACCATCGAGGCGAACATCAACGGTGCCATGTTGTGAACGAGGAACTCGGTCATTTGGCCTGCTCCTCACGCAAGCGCTCCTTGCGGATCGCTTCGGCCAGGTCTTCCTCGGCGGTCTTTTCCGCTTTCGCGGCGATCGGATCGGGCGCCAGCCCCATGAGGAAGCCGATACGCTTGATCAGCTCGGAAAGGCCCTGCAGCAGCAGCAGAAAGAAGCCTACCGGTACCAACAGCCGCGCCGGCCAGAGGATCAGTCCGCCGGCATTGTTGGATACCTCGCCGGATTCGAACGCCCGGACGAAAACGCCCCAGGACAACCACAGGATGATCAGCACGACCGGGAAAAGGAAGAACACGGTGCCGAAGATATCGATCCACGCTTGGCCCCTGTTGGAAAAGCGTCCGGAGATCACGTCGATACGCACATGCGCGTTGCGCAGCAAGGCGTAGCCGGCGCCGAGAAGGAAGACGCCGGAAAAGAGGTACCACTGAATTTCGAGGAAGGCATTGGAGCTGATGTTGAACGCCTTGCGGACAACCGCGTTGGTCGCGCTGATGAGAACCGCTATGAGAATCAGCCAGTAGATCGATTTGCCAACCTGCTCGTTTATCCAGTCGATGCCGCGCGAAAGCTGCAATAGAAAGTTCACTTACTCGCTCCTCGTGTCAGGCTGTCTTCTTCCCTGTCTCTTGTCCGAGCGTGACGCCGACAGATCTGCGTTGCGCGAAGCTGTCCCGTGCGTCTTGTCGTTCTTTTCTTGGCGCCGTTGGGCGGCGTGCGGTAGGTTAGCCGGAAACGCCGCCGCTCGCCAGTTTCCACCGATCGAGAGCCTCGCTGGTTACGGGAATGTCAACAGGCCCTAGCCGCGACAGCGTGCTGATAAGATCGCCTGAACGATGGACGAAACCCGCCTTTGCCTGATTCGCCATGGCGAAACCGCGTGGAATGCGCAGCGGCGTATCCAGGGCCAACTCGACCCCCCGCTCAATTCGATCGGCGTCGCGCAGGCGCGCGCGGCGGCTAACGCCTTGCGCGACGAAGTGTTCGATGCGATCTACAGCAGCGACCTGGTGCGCGCCCGTCACACCGCCGAGCTGATCGGCCACGTGCTGCACCTGCCGATCGAGTTGAAACGCGAGCTGCGCGAACGCCACTACGGCCGCTTCCAGACATTGACTTACGACGAGGCGCGCATCCGCTACCCTCAGGACTACGTTCGATTCGAAGCGCGCGACATCGACTTCGCCCTGCCCGAGGGCGAGAGTCTGCGTGCCTTCGCGCGGCGCGTGGTGGATTGCGTGGAGGAGATCGTCTCGCGCCATGCCGGACGGCAAGTCCTGCTCGTCGCCCACGGCGGGGTGCTCGACATCCTGTATCGTCACGCTACCGGCAAGCCGCTGGAAAGCGCGCGTGATTTCGAGATTCCGAACGCCGCTTTGAATTGGATCCACGTCTCTGCACAGGAATGGTGCGTAAGCGCTTGGGCGAATCGCAGCCATATCGCCCGTGCCCGGGACGAGGAAATGCCCTAGTCACACCCTGCGCGGGACTTGCATTTGGGTTCGAATCTACCCCACCGATTCTAGGTAGTGCGCTCGATGAGCCAGCAAGGTCAGGAACGCGAAACTGAGGCGTTGGACGCAGCGGGTCGGTTGCTGGCGGAGGTGAGCGCCTTCGTCGTCGAAAACCATCCTGGGGGCCAACTCGGGGTCGGCCTGGACAGCGAGTTCGAGCGCGAGCTTGGCCTGGACAGCCTGGCGCGGGTCGAACTGATGCTGCGCGTGGGCCAGGCCTTCGGCGTCAATCTGCCCGATGCCGCGCTCTACGAAGCGCAGACGCCGCGCGAGCTGCTGCGTTACTTGACCACGTCGGCGTCCATGCCCGGCGCCGACGCGCAGGCCCGACGCAGCGTCCTGACCGAAGCCGCGACCGGCGAGCTTCCACGGCTCGCCGCGACCCTGCCCGAAGTGCTCGACTGGCATGTTGCGCAGCATCCGAACAAGCTCTGCGTTCTGCTCTACGGCGAGGATGAGCAGGCGGAGGAGATCACCTACGGCGCGCTGCGCGATGAGGCTCGGCGCATCGCCACCGGATTGGTGATGCGCGGCGTGCAGCCGAAGCAGACCGTGGCGCTGATGTTGCCGACGAGCCGTGCCTACCTGGCGAGCTTTTTCGGCGTGCTGATTGCCGGTGCGGTGCCGGTGCCGATCTACCCGCCGGTGCGTCTGAACCAGATCGAGGATCACCTCAAGCGCCACGCGCGCATCCTCGCCAATGCCGAAGTCGTGCTCATCATCACCGTGCCGCAGGCGAAGACGGTGGCGATGATGCTGCAAGCTGCCGTGCCGGCGCTGCGCGACATCGTGACGCCGGAGGAACTGGCCGCGCCGGCGATGGCCATTGCCTATCGCGCGACGGCTGACGATCTCGCCTTCCTGCAGTACACCTCCGGCAGCACCGGCGAGCCGAAGGGTGTGATGCTCACCCACGCCAATCTGCTGGCGAATATCCGCACCATGGGCGAGGTCGTGGCGGCGAGCGGAAACGACGTATTCGTGAGCTGGCTGCCGCTGTATCACGACATGGGGTTGATCGGCGCCTGGCTCGGCTCGCTCTACCACGGCTTTCCGCTGGTGCTGATGTCGCCGCTGGCGTTTCTCGCCCGGCCGGCGCGCTGGCTGCAGGCAATTTCGCGCCATCGCGGCACCATTGCCGCCGCCCCAAATTTCGCTTACGAGTTATGCGCGCGCAAGCTCGCCGACGCGGAACTCGATGGGCTCGACCTTGGCTCCTGGCGCTTGGCGCTGAATGGGGCGGAGCCGGTCAGTCCGGCTACGCTGGAGGCGTTCGCCCAGCGCTTCGCACCCTATGGATTGCGGCGCGAGGCGCTGACGCCGGTCTACGGACTTGCCGAATGCTCGGTGGGGCTCGCGTTCCCACCCTTGGAGCGCGGTCCGCTGATCGATTCGATCGATCGCCGCCTCCTCGCCGAGAAACGGCACGCGGTGCCGGTCGCCGCAGTCGCGCAGGACGCGTTGGCGGTGCCTGCGTGCGGGCGGGCGCTGCCCGGCCACGCGATGCGGATCGTGGACGAGCACGGCGACGAACTGCCCGAGCGGCGTGTCGGGCGCTTGCAGTTCCAGGGCCCCTCCGCCACCGCGGGCTACTACGGCAACGCCGAAGCGACGCGGGGCCTGGTGCAAGGGCCTTGGCGCGAGACCGGCGACTATGCCTACCTGGCTGATGCCGAGCTGTACGTGACTGGCCGCGAGAAGGACCTAATCATCCGCGGAGGCCGCAATATCTACCCCTACGAATTGGAGGAGGCGGTCGGTGTCCTACCCGGCGTCCGCAAAGGCTGCGTAGCGGTCTTCGGTTCGCCCGAGCCGCGCTCCGGCAGGGAGCGCTTGGTCGTCTTGGCGGAGACTCGGGAAACCGACGCCGCGGCGCGCCAGCGGCTGCACGCGCGCATCAACGAGCTCGCCGTCGATCTGATCGACATGCCGGCCGACGAGATCGTGCTGGCGCCGCCGTACACCGTGCTCAAGACATCGAGCGGCAAGATTCGCCGCGCCGCCTCGCGCGAGATATTCGAGCGCGCAGGGGTGGGCACCGCGCCGCCGTCGCGCTGGCGGCAGTTGGGGCATTACGCCGTTGCCGTGATGCGAACACGGCTCGTCGGCGCCGCGCGGCGCGGCGCGCTGTGGGCGTATGGCAGCTATGCCTGGGCGTTGTTCGTCCTGCTCGGCGTGCCGACGGGCGTCGTGGTGTGGCTGCTACAGAAGCCGCGTCTGGCGCACACCGTCATCTACTATGCCTCGCGCCTGTTCTTCCGCCTCGCCGGCATCCCATTCCGACCGCTAGTCGCCGATCGCCTGCCGGCCAAGCCGCACGTACTCGTGGTGAATCACGGCAGCTATCTCGACTCGATCCTGCTGGTGTCGGCGCTGCCGCCGAAGATCGCCTACGCTTTCGTGGCCAAGCGCGAATTTCAGGACCACTGGTTCTTCCACCGCTTCTTCACCGGCATCGGCGCGATCTTCGTCGAGCGCTTCGACGCCAAGCGCGGCGTCGAAGGCGTGGAGCGCATCGTCGAGACCTTGCAGGCGGGTCGCAGCGTCGCCGTCTTTCCCGAAGGCACGTTCTCGCGCGAGACCGGATTGCGAGCCTTCCGCATGGGGGCTTTCGTTGCCGCCGCTCGCGCCGGGGTGCCTTTGGTGGCGGCGGGCTTGCGCGGTGTGCGCCCGATGCTGCGCGATCAGACCTGGTTGCCGCGGCGCGGGAAACCCGAATTCGAGATCGGCGCGATCATCGCGCCCACGGGCAGTGACTGGGCGGCCGCCGTGCGTCTGCGCGATGCCGCGCGCCAGGAGATACTGAGAATCTGCGCCGAACCCGATCTCGTGCGGAAGTGACCCGGCGGCGTCCTCGCCGCGATTCGGGGTTTTGCGGAGCGAAGGCCCTATTCGCAATGCCGGCGTGCTACTCGACGGTAGTCGGGGCCGGCGCGGCTTGGGCCAAGCCGGGCAGGTCGACGATGAAGCGGGTGCCGCGTCCCGGTACGCTGTCGACCGAGACGCTGCCGCCATGTCGGGTGACGACGGTCTTGACGATGACCAGCCCCAGGCCGACGCCCTCTTCGTCGCGACCCGTACTCAGACGCGCGTAGCGCGAGAAAAGCTGTGGCATCTGGTCAGGAGGTATTCCGGGGCCTTCGTCGGCAACGCTGAGGATCCAGTGTCCCGCATCGCCACGCAGGCCCATGGTGACCTTGCTGCCCTGCGAACTGTAGCGCACCGCGTTGTTGAGTAGGTTGATGACGGCGCGCCGCAACAGGTCCGCGTCGCCGGAGCTGAACGCGCTGCCCGGCGCCGGTTCGAGGGCGGCTTCGACGGCAACGCGGCGGCTGCGCGCGAGCGGCGTGATCTCGTCGACCGCCTGCTGTGCCATCACCGCCAGGTCGACCGGGCGCAGCTTCTTCGCGTCCAGCGCCTCGGCGCGCGCCAGGCGCATGAAGTCCTCCGCCAAGTCGAGCGCGCGGCGCGCCAGCCGCTGCACTTGGTCCAGGTTGAACAGACCGGCGGCCTCGGGATCGGGGTCGCGCATGACATCGACCATCGAAATGATCGACGCCAGCGGCGCGCGCAGGTCGTGAGAGATGAAGCGCATGGTTTCGTCGCGCACGAGTTGAGCGCTGCGCAACTCGGACACGTCGACCAGGCTGACGATGTAGGCGGAAGGGTCTTCGTCTTCCAGGTAGGAAGCCGCGACGCCCAGCAGCAATACGGTACCCGCGTCGTTCGCGGTTTCCGCTTGCGTCGGGGCTGCGCCGCGGCCATGCGTGGCGAGCAGGGTTTCGAATCCGTTGTTTGGCGAGATCTGCAACGTGCGCAACAGCTCTGCAAGCGGTTGTCCGAGCGCGGAGCCTTGTTCGAGACCGAGCAGCTGGTGGGCGTTGCGGTTGGCCAGCACGACGTTGCGCGCCGCGTCGGTGACCAACACGCCCACGGGCAGGCTTTCCAGCGCTTCGCTGATGAAGCGCCGCGACTGCCTGCGCGCGTCGGTCGCCATGCGTAAGGTCTCGATGCGCCGATGCAGGCGGTCACCGCCGCGCAGCGCGACTGGCGTCGCGCTGCCGAGCAGCGGCGGCTCCTGCTCCAGCCGCTCCAACTCGACATCGAGGAAGCGCTGTGTCGCTTCCAGGCGGCGCCAACTCCAAACCGGGTAAGCGGTCAGGCAGCCGAACAGCGCGGCCATCGGCGTGTACCAGATCAGCCCGTAGCGCAGCAGCAGCACGCTCAGGGCGAGTGTGCCCACGCAAGCGGCGCCGGTAAGCAGGAGGCCGTTACGGGGAGTGGCGTGGCGCAGGGCGAGCAGCAGGACGACTACCGTGAGCCCGGCGAGCAGACCGGCGGCAAGCCGCGGTATCGGCTCGATGAAAATCGAGCGGCGCAGAGCGTCGATCGCGTTGGCATGGATCTCGACCCCGGTCATGATGCGGTTGTGGCGCGAGGTCGGCGTCGCGTAGGTGTCGCCGAGACCGGCCCCGGTCGCACCGACGAGCACGATCTTGTCGCGGAAATGACCGGCGGGAACTTCTCCGGCCAGCACATCGGCGTAGGACACGCTGTGGAAATGGCCCGGCGGACCGGCATACGGCAGCAGCAGCGGCTCGCCCGAACCGCCGGCGGCGCGCGCCGTCGGGCCGTGCGGCGGCTTGGCGCCGCTTCCCGGCCAGCCACCGCTCACCCCCAGCACGGCCATGGCGAAGTGCGGGTAAGCGCCGTTCGTCCCGGCGGTCCACAGTTTCACCCGGCGCGCCAGAGCGTCGGCGTCGAACTCGACATGGGCGGAACCGAGAGCGGCGGCGGCGCCGGCAAAATCGGGCAAAGGCAACTGCTGGGCGGTACGGGCGCGATCGATCGTGACCGAGGTGATCGGCAGCACCACTTTGCCGCTGCGGTGCATCGCTTCGACGAGTGCGGCGTCGCTCGCCGCGTCGCTTGCGTCGGGTTCGGTGAACATGATGTCGATGCCGATGCCCTTGGCGCCGTCCGCGTTGAGCCGATCGACCAGCGTGGCATGCACCGCGCGGCGCCAGGGCCAGCGGCCGATCCGGGCCAGGCTTTCGTCGTCGATCGCGACGATGACGATATCCGCGGGCGGCGGGCGGTGCCACACCGGTAGCACGGCATGGTAGACGGCATGGTCGCTGCGCCAGAACCATTCGTAATGGACGGCAACGATCGTCGCGCCCGCGAGCAGCGCGGTGACGATCAACCACTCGCGCCAGATGCGCAGATCTTGCGTCACAGAAGCGGAAGCGCCAGCAACAGCAACCACCAGGGCCGCGTCGGTATCACCACGCTTTGGGTCGCCGTGTAGGGGCCGACAGAACCATCTGGATCGGTGGCACGCACGCGCATGTAATACGTCCCGCTAGCCGGGCGATCGAACTTGAATTCGGGCTGGTCGAGGGAGCGCGCTACGAGCATGTCACCGAACTCTCTATCTCGCGCTACCTCGAGCTCGAATGTCTGGCCCGGTTCGGACGGCCAGCGAAACGCAATACTCTCATCGTCGATGACCGGCGGCTCCGGTTGCGCCGGGGGCGAACGCAACTGCAAGCGCTGGATATCGCTGAAGGGCCCACGATATCCATCTGCCCGCACGCTTGCCACGCGCCAATAGTACTCGCCGGGCGCCAGCTTGGCCGAGCTTACGTATTGAGTCTGCGCCAGGCTGCGCTCCTCCGCCACCAAGCGCTCGAAGCCGTCATCCCGCGCGATCTGGAAGGCGTAGGCTGCCACCCCCTCCGCGGTGCTCCAGCCGAATTCCGGCGCATCGCTGCGCAATTTCGCGCTGTCGGCCGGCGCGGTCAAGAAGGGCGGCTCGGGACGTGCGCGTAGCCGAATTTGCTTGACCGCGTCCAGACCCTCGAGTCCCTGGGCATCGATGGCCCGCGCGCGCAGCCAGTAGTCACCGTCGGGTGGTCCGGCGAGCTTGATCACGTCGGTGGAGTTCGTCACCTTGTCAACCAGGACGCTGCGGAATTGCTCGTCGGTCGCGAGTTGGGCGCGCATGGCGGCGGCCTTCGGCGGCGGCGCGATCGGCAGCCGTATCGTCACCCGTTCCTGCAAGGCCGGCACGGCGCTTAGATCCGGGGGCGCAAGCAGCTTCGTCGGCGGCGTGAGCGGCCGGTCGGCGCGGGCGATGAGACCGAAGCCTGCGGATACCGTTACCTTTAGCCGTTGGTCCAACGGTGAGGCGCTGACCGCGCCCGCGGTCACCTCGACCGACCCGCTGCGCGCATCGGCGGCAGCGGCGCGGTAGCGCGTGCCGCGCACGCCCACGACGCCCCCCGGGTGGCGAATCTCGTGCCGCGATGCCTCATTCGCGAGTTTTGCCGCTTCGGTCTCGACGCGGCCTTCCTTCAAGTCCATCAGCATTCCGTAAACCGCGCTGTTGCGATAGCGCCGCAGGGAGTCGAAGCGCAGTTTGCTGCGCGGCTGCAAGGTGAGCTTGGAGCCGTCGGAAAGCTCGATCGTGAGATAGCCGTCGTCCCCCGTGGTCACCTCGCTGCCCTCGGGTACCGCGGCGCCTGGGGCGAGCGGCTCGCCGTCGCCGCGCGCTTCGCCCGTTACCGCGACGACGTTCGCCGGCGCCGGATCGAGGCGCAACAAACGCAGCGGGATACGTAGCGACATGCCAACGGGCATGCGGTAGGGGTCGTCGACGCGGTTGAGCCGCTGGACCTTGGGCCAGTCGGCGGGGCGGCGCAGCAATTGCTCGCCGATGCCGATCAGCGTGTCGCCGGGTCGAGTGCGATAGAGCAGCGCGTCGCCTTGAGCCTGCACCTGGGTGGCCATGCAAATGGCAAGCGCGAATCCGCGCCATCTGCGTCGATTCGCAGGCGTGGCCACCTTTTTATTGGCGATGACGCAAGTGAGCTTCAAATGGCTACCCGCGGGCCGTGAGGCGTTTCGTATGAAATGCGCGGCCGATTTGTATGGGGAGCCGACCGCATTTCAGGCGATTATCCGGCAATGAGAGGGGCGCAGCAACCGGGCGCGTTCGTCCGGCTGCGGTGTACGGGGCTGGTGAAGGAGGGGTACGTCAGCTCGCCGCGGTAGCGAGAGAGGGATCTTCCTCCTTCGCGGCTTCCTGCTGCTGGAGCGCCCACATCTGCGCGTAGGCGCCGCCCTGTTCCAGCAGTGCCTGATGGGTACCGCGCTCGACGATGTGCCCGGCATCGAGCACCAGGATGAGGTCGGCATTCATCACGGTGGACAGGCGGTGGGCGATGACCAGCGTGGTGCGTCCCCGCGCCGCCAGTTCGAGCTCGGCCTGAATCGCCTTCTCGGTCTTCGAGTCGAGCGCCGAGGTCGCCTCGTCGAAGATCAGTATCGACGGGTTCTTGAGCAGGG
The DNA here is from genome assembly GCA_963822375.1 of uncultured beta proteobacterium. GTDB lineage: Bacteria > Pseudomonadota > Gammaproteobacteria > Burkholderiales > Rhodocyclaceae > CAWGHV01. Next base: position 37,412 of record CAWGHV010000027.1, read on the forward strand.
CGCGGGCGATCGCGACGCGCTGCTTCTCGCCGCCGGAGAGCTTCAGGCCGCGCTCGCCGACGCGGGTGTCGTACTTGTCGGGGAGGCTTTCGACGAAGCCGGTGGATATGCGCTGCCTTCGCCGCAGCGATCACTTCGTCATGAGCCGCCTCGGGCCGGCCGTATTGGATGTTGTAGAAGATGGAGTCGTTGAACAGCACCGTGTCCTGCGGCACGATGCCGATCGCGCCGCGCACGCTGGCCTGGGTTAGCTGGCGTATGTCATGGCCATTGATGCGCACCGCGCCGCCGCTGCACGTCGTAGAAGCGGAACAGCAGGCGCGCCAGCGTCGATTTGCCGGAGCCGCTATGCCCGACGACGGCCACCGTATGTCCGGCCGGGATGGCGAAATCGACATCGAACAGGATCTGCCGCTTGGCCTCGTAGGAGAAGCCGATGTGCTCGAAGCGGATCGCGCACGGGCCGGCTTCCAGCGCGCGCGCGTCCGGCGCATCCTCGACCTCGCGGTGCTCGCGCAGGAGCAAGAACATGCGCTCGATGTCGGTGAGCGCCTGGCGAATCTCGCGGTAGACCACGCCGAGGAAGTTGAGCGGAATATAGAGCTGGATGAGGAAGGCATTGACCAGCACGATGTCGCCCAGCGTCATCGTGCCGGCGGTGACGCCGAGCGTCGCGCGCCACATGATCAGCGTCACCGCCACGGCGACGATGGCTGCCTGGCCGATGTTGAGGAACGACAGCGATACCTGGCTCTTGACCTGCGCCGCCTCCCACTTCTGCATTTGCAGATCGTATCGGCGCGCTTCGAACCCCTCGTTGTTGAAGTACTTCACCGTCTCGTAGTTGAGCAGGCTGTCGATGGCGCCCGAATTTGCCGCCGAATCCAGCTCGTTGGCCTCACGTCGCAGGTGGGTGCGCCAGTTCGTCACCACGATGGTGAACGTGATGTAGGTGACCAGCGTCGCCAGGGTGATGATGGCGAAACTCGGCTCGTACTTCGTCACCAGGATGCCCAGCACCAGGCTGATCTCGACCAGCGTCGGCAGGATGCTGTAGAGCGTGTAGCTGATCAAGCTGCCGATGGAGCGGGTGCCGCGCTCGATGTCGCGGGTCAACCCGCCGGTCTGGCGTTCCAGGTGAAAGCGCAGCGACAGTGCGTGGAGGTGACGAAAGACTTGCAGGGAAATGTTGCGCACGGCCTGCTGGGTGACCCGGGCGAAGACGATCTCGCGCAGCTCGGTGAACAGCGAGGTGGAAAATCGCAGCAGACCATAAGCCGCGAGCAGCGCGGCAGGGACCATCAGTATCGCCTGCGTTGGTGAGAGCGCGTCCACCATCTGCTTGAACACCAGCGGTACGCCGACGTTGGCGATCTTGGCCGCGATCAAGCAGGCGAGCGCGAACACGACGCGGCCGCGGTAGGCCCAGATGTAAGGAAACAGGGTGCGCACCGTCTGCCAGTCGCGGCGTTGTTTTGGTGCGGGGGCGGGGAGTGCGGCGGAACTCGGGGCGGCGTAGCGGCGCATCGCCCGATTCTACTGGAGTTGAGCCGGGCGGCACGCGCTGCGCCGGAATGCACCTGTACGCGTTAGAGTACGTCGGATGGCGCGCGCGGCATATGGGCACGCAACGACGGGTGCGTGCTTGGACTGACAAGGAGAGTGCAATGGCGAAAGCGATCGGCGAGTTCAGGCGGGGCGGGTACGGCTTTCACTACGGGGTTTTTTCGCTCGGCCTTCACGGCCGGCAGACCGCGAGTGTGCGCCAGGCGGTGCATGACGGCGACACGGTCAGCGTGCGCACCGAAGGCAACTTCGGCGTGCGCTTCCTCGGCATCGACACCGCCGAGGTCAGCTTCAAGCTTCCCGGCGGCGATGGCTTCCCGAGCATCAGGAGTCCGGCCTGGAGCGAGTTCCTCGACGATCCGTTCGATCGGCGCTACGACGGCGAGGCGCCGCTCAAGCTGTCGCGTGCATTGAAAAAGCATCTCCAGGCCAAGGTCGGGCCGGGCTGCGCCGAAAACCACGCCCGCCACGCCGAGCTCGGTCAGCGCGCGCTGGAGGAGGAAATGCTCAAGGACATCGCCGCCCTGGGCCAGACCAACGAGGACTTCGCACTGTTCCTCGTCTTCGCCTACGAGGTGATGGACGGTTACGGCCGGCTGCTGGCATTCCTCAACGCGAGCGCGGCGGCCGACAAACGGCCCGCACTTACATACAACGAGCGGCAAATGCTGGCCGGTGTCGCCTACCCCTATTTCATTTGGCCGAACATCAATCCGTTCCGCAAGAAGCCCTCCGTCTTCGATGCGGTGGTCGCGCCCGGCGCGGCGCGCGACGAAGCCCAGGCGGATCGCAGCCTGCGCCTCGTGCGCGGCGCCATCGCCGATGCGCGGGCGGCGGGCAAGGGCATCTTCGACTGTGCCGATCCCCTGCGCTTGGCGCCGTTCGAGCTGCGCTTCCTCGCCCAGCGCCGGCCTCCGTCACGCTGGGTCATCGATATGTCGAAGAACGACGAGTTTGTGATCCCGCCGCAGGAGTACATGACGGTCCAGCCGGAAGACCGCCTGTTCGTTGCCGAGGAGTTCGTGCCGCTGTTCCAGAAGAAGGGCTGGAAGAAAGGCTGATGCCGTGCGCATCGTTAACACTCGCTATACGTTTCATCGCTGATAACCGGAGGCAAGACATGTCCGACCTCGCGCTGCGCCAGGAGATCATTCGCAACTGCCTCAAGCTGAACGCGAGCGCTTTGAGCCAGGGCACATCCGGCAATCTCAGCATCCGCAGCGGTGACGGCATGCTCATCACGCCCAGCGGGGTGCCCTACGAAGCGTTGCAACCACAGGACATCGTCTTCCTGAGTACGAACGGCAGCTACGATCACCGACTGCCGCCGTCGAGCGAGTGGCGCTTCCATCGCGATATCTATCTCGCAAAGCCGGAAGTCGGCGCGGTTGTTCATGCGCACCCGACTTACTGCACAGTGCTGGCGATTCGGGGCATGGCGATTCCCGCCCTGCATTACATGGTCGCCGTAGGCGGAGGAAACGATATACGCTGCGCGCCCTATCACACCTACGGCACGGCGGAACTGTCGGCGGCCGCGGTTGCCGCGCTCGAGGGCCGCTCGGCTTGCCTGCTGGCGAATCACGGCATGATCGCCACCGGCCCCGACATGGCGAAGGCGATGTGGCTGGCCGTGGAAGTGGAGACGCTGGCGCGGCAGTATGTCTACGCGCTCATGCTGGGCGGGCCGAACCTGCTTTCGGACGATGAAATAACGCGCGTGGTCGAGAAGTTCAAAGGCTACGGGTTGCGGCAAGAGGGGGCAGACTGGGACTAGCATGACCCGCCGCGCCCGACTCGATGCGAACGCCATGAGTTTGATGGTCGTGCTTTGCGCCGCCTGGGGTTTGCAGCAGGTAGCGGTCAAGGTCGCGATCCAGGGTGTGTCGCCGCTGGCGCAGGCGGGAATGCGCTCGGCCGGCGCGGTGGCGCTGCTCATGGCGTGGTCGTATCTGCGCGGCATCCGCTTGTTCGAGCGCGACGGCACGTTGCCGGCGGGGGTGTTGACGGGTCTGCTGTTCGCCGGGGAGTTCGCGCTGATCTACTGGGGGCTCGACTACACGGCCGCCTCGCGCGGCGTCGTCTTCCTCTACACGGCGCCCTTCGTGGTGGCGCTGGGCGCCCACCTGTTCCTGCCCGGCGAGCGGCTCTCCGCGCTGCAATGGGCGGGGCTCGCCTGCGCCTTCGCCGGTATCCTGCTCGCGTTCGGCGAGAGCCTGCATAAGCCGCATGGACGGGTCTGGATCGGTGATGCGATGCTCTTCGGCGCCGCGCTGCTCTGGGCCGCCACCACGCTGCTCATCCGCGTCAGCCGGCTGGCACGCGTCAGCGCGACCAAGACTTTGTTTTGCCAATTGGCGGTCTCGGCCCTGACTTTGCCGCTGGCAGCCCTTGCACTAGGGGAGCCGGGCATCGTTCGCCTGACCCCGCTGATCGTCGCCAGCCTCGCCTACCAGACGCTGCTGGTGGCTTTCGCCAGCTACCTGGCCTGGTTCTGGCTCATCGCCCATTACCCGGCGGCGCGGCTCGCCGCCTTCTCTTTCCTCACGCCCATCTTCGGCGTGTTGGCCGGTGCGGCGCTCCTCGGCGAGCGCCTGTCCGCGGCGCTCGTCGGCGCGCTGGTGCTCGTGGCGGTCGGCATCTGGCTGGTGAATCGGCCGACGCCGCAGCGTTAGCTGCGACGCTACTTGCTCTTGATGAGGGTGCCGACGCCTTCGTCGGTCAAAACCTCCAACAACAGGGCGTGCTCGACGCGCCCGTCGACGATGTGAACGGATTTCACCCCGCTGCGCGCCGCCTCCAGCGCCGAGGAGATTTTCGGCAGCATGCCGCCGGACAGTGTGCCATCGGCGAAGAGCTCGTCGATCTGCTTGGCGGTCAGTCCGGTCAGCAGATTGCCGCTCTTGTCCAGCACGCCGGGGGTGTTGGTGAGCAGGATCAGTTTTTCCGCGCGCAGGATTTCCGCCAGCTTGCCGGCGACGACATCGGCATTGATATTCAAGGATTCGCCTTCCGGTCCGACGCCGATCGGTGCGATGACCGGAATGAAATCGCCAGTGTCGAGAAAGCTGATTATGCTCGGGTCGATCGAAGTGATTTCTCCGACCAGTCCGATGTCGATGGGCTGGTCGGGCTGGTCTTTGTTCTGCATGAGCAGTTTGCGTGCGCGAATGAACGCGCCGTCCTGCCCCGTCAAGCCGACGGCCTTGCCGCCGTGCTGGTTGATGAGGTTTACGATGTCTTTGTTGACATGACCCCCGAGCACCATCTCGACGATGTCCATCGTATCCTCGTCCGTTACGCGCATGCCCTGGATGAATTCGCCCGTCTTGCCGACGCGCTTGAGCAGGTTGTCGATCTGGGGGCCGCCGCCATGCACGACCACGGGATTCATGCCGACGAGCTTGAGCAGCGCGACGTCGCGGGCGAAACCGTGTTTGAGGGGTTCGTCCGTCATCGCGTTGCCGCCGTACTTGATGACGATGGTTTTGTCGTGGAAACGGCGGATGTAGGGCAGCGCCTCGGTCAGGACATGCGCCTTGAAGGCTGGAGTGATCGTTTGCGTCATGGCCGCGGCCCCGGACGAAGAGTCGAACGAGGCGCGATTCTAGCGGCCCGGCGGCGAAATACAAGCATCTTGCCGGAGCCGCGCGGTAGCGGGCACACGCTACGTGCCGGTAGGCCCGTCGACGCCCGCGCGGATGCGCTCCGGCAGGAGCAGGATCGCGTCGCGATTGCTCCAGGAAAAGCAGCGCGCCGCCGCCTCGCGCCACGGCAACCAAAGAAATCCCAGGTGCTCGTCGGGCGCAACCCGCACCGGCAGCGCTTCGGGGACCATCAAGCTGAATACGTGCTCGGCGTTGTGGCGGGTGCCGGGCGGATAGCGGTGGCGCCACTCGGCGAAGATCTCGAAGCGATTGGTGAGGCGCCAGTCGACGAGGCTGTAGCGGCGCGCATCGATCGCGGTTTCCTCGGCGACTTCGCGGCGCGCGGTTTGCGCCAGAGACTCGTCGTCCTCCTGGCTGCCGGTGACCGACTGCCAATATCCAGGATGAGATGCACGCTCCAGGAGCAAGACTTCGAGGCTCGGCGTGTGAATCACCACGAGCACCGAAACCGGCTTTTTCGCCGCGGGCGTCACGTCAGGTCAGGCAGCGCGCCCGCCGCGCTTTCGACCAAGGTCCAGAACGGCACGCCGTCTTCACGCCAGGTTTCGGCGGCGGCGGCGAGTATGTCTAGCGCCGTGGCGAAGTCGAGCGGCGCAGCGTGGCGTAAGGCGTCGCAATGATCTAGGATCACCACGAACCCCTTGCCTCGATGCCACGACATGTCGGTCAGGCAATCGTCCAGCGCGTCCCAGTTTTGCCCGAACCACGCGGGAAATTGGAGTCCGCGGGAGAGCACTTCGAGGAAATCGCGCTTGTCGCGCACATCGGCGAGGTCGATGCGAAACCAGGCGAGTTCGCATGCCCGTGCGGCCGCACATAAATCGGCGATTGCCTTCGGCGGGAGTCGATAGACTCCGGCGCGGGCAGAGTCCGAAAGCACGGCGGCGAGGTGCGCATCGCTCATCTTTTTGAATCGTATCACTGCCGAATCCGGCGGAAGCTGCGGTAGTGGTTGTCCGTGTAATAGTACTCGCCGCCGCGGCCGGCCACGATGCGGCGCGCGCCGCGGTCTTGCTCGCTGGGCGTGGGGACGGTGTATTCGCGGTAGTAGCTGGGTTGCCGTGCGGGCAAACGGCGCTCGCGGTTGTGGAAGGTACTGCCGTCCTTGCGGAAGGGAAACGGCCCGCCGCGCTCGATCAGCGCGAGCGTCGCGCGCCCTTCGGGCGGCAACTGCGCGACGGAGATCGAGCGTTCGCCGAACCAGTTGCGCAGGTCGAAGGCCTGCGCAGGCAGTACCGAGGCAAGCAACAGAGCGAGCGCGAGCAGCCGCAAAATGCCGCGCACGATGTCGTTCCCCGACGCCGGCAGGTCAGGCGCTGGGCGTCTTCGCGGCCTCTGCTTGCCGGACGCGAATGTGCAGTTCGCGCAATTGCTTTTCCTCCACCGGGCTCGGTGCCTGAGTGAGCAGGCACTGCGCGCGCTGCGTCTTGGGGAAGGCGATGACGTCGCGGATCGACTCCGCGCCAGCCATCATGGTGACGATGCGATCGAGCCCGAAGGCGATGCCGCCGTGGGGCGGCGCGCCGTAGCGCAGCGCGTCGAGCAGGAAGCCGAACTTGTTCTGCGCTTCCTCGGCGCCGATGTTGAGTGCGCGGAACACCTTTGATTGCACGGCCTCGCTATGGATGCGCACCGAGCCGCCGCCGATCTCCCAGCCGTTGAGCGCCAGATCGTAGGCTTTTGCCAGACACTTGCCCGGATCGGTTTCCAGCCATTCCTCGTGCCCATCCTGCGGGGCGGTGAATGGGTGGTGATTGGCGACCCAGCGCTTGTCTTCCTCGTCGTATTCGAACATCGGGAAGTCGGTGACCCATACGGGGCACCAGCCGGTTTCGGCAAAGCCACGCTCATGGCCGATCTTGGTCCGCAACGCGCCGAGCGCGTCGTTGACGATCTTGGCGCGGTCGGCGCCGAAAAAAATCAGGTCGCCATCCTGCGCCGCGCAGCGGTCGAGGATCTTTTCGATCACGCTCGCAGGCAGGAATTTCACGATCGGCGATTGCAGTCCGTCCGCGCCCTTGGCTCTGTCGTTTACCTTGATGTAGGCGAGCCCTTTCGCCCCATAGATCGCCACGAACGCGGTGCAGTCGTCGATTTCCTTACGCGTCATGCCGCCGCCGCCCGGGATGCGCAGGGCGGCGACACGTCCGTTGGGCATTTCGGCGGCACCGCGAAAGACTTTGAACTCCACCTCGCGCATCAGGTCGGTGAGCTCGGTGAGTTCGAGCGCTACGCGCAAGTCGGGTTTGTCGGAGCCGAAGCGGCCCATTGCCTCGGCATGCGCGATGCGCGGGAAGGGCTGCGGCAGCTCGACGTTCAGCGCCTCCTTGAACACGCTGCGTATCATCTGCTCCATCAGCGCGGTGATCTGCGCCTCGTCGAGGAACGATGTTTCGATATCGACCTGCGTGAATTCGGGCTGCCGATCGGCACGCAGGTCTTCGTCGCGGAAGCACTTGGTGATCTGGTAGTAGCGGTCGAATCCGGCCACCATGAGCATCTGCTTGAAGAGTTGGGGAGACTGCGGCAGAGCGAAGAACTGCCCGGCATGCACGCGCGAAGGCACCAGATAGTCGCGTGCGCCTTCGGGGGTCGATTTCGTCAGCATCGGCGTCTCGATGTCGATGAAGCCCTCGGCATCGAGGAAGCGGCGGAACGCCATGGCGGTCTTGTAGCGCAGGCGCAGATTGTCTTGCATCTGCGGACGGCGCAGGTCTAGGACTCGATGGGTCAGGCGCACCGTCTCAGACAGGTTTTGGTCATCGAGCTGGAACGGCGGCGTCACCGACGCATTGAGCACTTCGACGGCGCTGGCGAGTATCTCGATTTCGCCGCTCGCCAGATTCGGGTTGGTGGTGCCTTCTGGGCGCTTGCGAACCACGCCCGTGATTCGCAGGACGTATTCGTTTCGGATGGCCTCGGCGACCTTGAAGGTGTCCGGCCGGTCGGGGTCGAAGACGACCTGCACCAGGCCTTCGCGGTCGCGCAGGTCGATGAAGATCACTCCCCCGTGGTCGCGCCGCCGGTGCGCCCAGCCGCATAGAGTCACCGTGGCGTCGAGGTGCGCCGTGTTTACCCGCCCGCAATAGTGAGTTCGCATATCGCCGTTCCGCTGTCGCTACGTGGCCGAATGGGTCAGGAGTTGTGAACCGCGCGTGTGCCTCTCGCCCCAGCCAGCGGCGGCGCGACTACGCCCATCGAAATGATGTACTTCAGCGCTTCGTCCACGCTCATGTCGAGTTCGACGACATCTGCACGCGGCAGCATCAGAAAGAAACCCGAAGTCGGGTTCGGCGTCGTCGGCACGTAGACGCTCACGTACTCCCCGCGCAGGTGCCGCATCGTTCGCCGCCGGGCTGGCCGGTCATGAAGGCGATGGTCCAGATGCCGTCACGCGGGTATTGGATCAGAAGTGCCTTGCGGAACGCCTCGCCGCTGCTGGAAAACAAGGTGTCCGAGACCTGCTTGACGCTATAGTAGATCGACTTGACGATGGGGATGCGTCCTAGCACCCCCTCCCAGAAACGCACCAGGCGTTGGCCCAGGATATTTGCCGTAAGCAGGCCGGTGACGAAAACGACGAACAGCGTCAGGATCACTCCCATGCCTGGAAGCTGGAGGCCAAACAAGTTTTGCGGCCTTATTGCCGGCGGTAGAAACAGTAGCGACTGGTCCATGGTGCTCACGATCAGGTGCAGCACCCACACCGTCATGGCCAGCGGTATCCAGATGAGAAGACCGGTGATGAAGTATTTCTTCATGTAGTGCAGGCCGGACACGCTCCGCCGCCGCAAGCCTTGGTCGTTTCGGCCGGTTTGCTGTCCGTCGGTTTGCTGTCGGCGGGCTTGCTGTCGCCTTCGCCCTTCTTGGCTGCCGGTTTGGCCGCGTTCTTGAAGTCGGTTGCGTACCAGCCGCTGCCTTTGAGCTGGAAGCCGGCCGCCGAAAGCAGTTTCTTGAAGGCGGCTTGACCGCAGTCGGGGCAGGCTGTATGGGGGGCGTCGCTGGCTTTCTGCAAGAACTCTTTTTGAAATCCGCAGGCGTCGCAACGGTATTCGTAGATGGGCATGGTGACCTCCTGAGAATGGGGGCGAATTATAGCCTAAGTATCTACACGATAAGCAATTATCGAACCAGTCGAGGTTCGCTCGATGATGCCTTGAGAAGCGGTTCAGGCGGTTGTTTCAAGCGCCGACGATGAGGCAGTGGCAAAGCGGGTGGCGTCATGGCTTGCGCGGCGGGCCGCTTGAGACCGACGGAGCCGCCAGTGGTCGCAGAAAGCGCCGGCGGACTATGTGCGCGTCGCGCCAGTGATGGCAATCCGGGTCATCCTACCTGCAGCAGGCGCAAGTAGCTTTCCGTAAGAGGCTTGCCCCAGAACAACGCAACGATACCGGCAGCGGCAAGGTAAGGACCGAACGGGATCGCCACATCGCGCCCGCGTTTCGCCAGCAGCATGAGGCCTATGCCAACGACCGCGCCGACCAACGAGGAGGCCAGGATGGTGAAAGGCAGAAGTTGCCAGCCCAGCCACGCGCCGACCGCGCCGAGAAGCTTGAAGTCGCCGTAGCCCATGCCCTCCTTGCGCGTCAGGAGCTTGAACGCCCAATATACGGACCACAGCGCCAGGTAGCCGGCCACTGCGCCGAGGACCGCGCTCTGCAGGTCGGCGAATAGCGTGCGCGTGTTGAACAAGAGCCCGGCCCACAGTAGCGGCAGCGTAATGGCGTCGGGTAGCAACTGCGTGTCGACGTCAATGAAGGTAAGTGCAATCAGGCTCCAAATGAAGATCAAGGCGCCGACGCACTCCCAGGTAGCACCGTAGCGCCAGGCGGCATAGCCGCTGAGAAGGGCGGTGAGCGCTTCGACCAGCGGGTAGCGAACGCCGATGGCAGTTCCGCATGCCCGGCACTTGCCTCGCAGGACAAGATAACTCAGGACAGGGATATTCTCGAGCGCGGAGATGCGGTGGCCGCAGTGGGTACAGCGCGAACTTGGGCGCGCCAGCGATAGCGGCTCGTCCGGCGCGACTGGCTCACCGGCCAGTTCGGCGCACTGCGCCTGCCATTCGCGCTCGAGGATCTTGGGCAGCCGATGGATGACGACGTTGAGGAAGCTGCCCACGAGCAGGCCGACAAGAAGCACCAACCCGACTACGGCCGAGATTTCGAGCAACGTGTATCCAGGCGTGGCGTGGGCAGGACCGAGCGCTGGGGGGTCGGTGTCTAGATCGCTTGACCGATCTTGAAGATCGGAAGATACATGGCGACCACTAATCCGCCGATCAAGGTGCCAAGCACGACCATGATGATCGGTTCGAGCAGGCTCGACAGTGCGTTGCACAGAGTCGTCCACCTCTTGTTCGAAGAAATCGGCGACCTTGGAAAGCATGGAGTCCAGTTGGCCCGACTCTTCACCGATCGCCACCATCTGCACGACCATGGTGGGAAAGATGCTTGTGTTCTGCATCGCCACAGTGAGGCTGGTGCCGGTGCTGACTTCACTTTGAATCTGCCGGGTGGCATTTCGGTATACGTAGTTGCCCGACGCGCCGCCGACGGAATCCAGCGCCTCCACCAGCGGCACGCCGGCGGCGAACATCGTCGCCAGCGTTCGCGTCCAGCGTGCGATCGTCGCCTTGCGGATGATCGGACCCAACACGGGCAGTCGCAACAGCAGCCGATCGAAAGCCACCTGCATTTTCTCCGAGCGCTTGTAGCTGTATGCAATGCCGATGACGGCGGCCGCCGCGGCGCCGAACATCAGGTACCAATAGGCGACGAAGAAATCCGACAGAGCCATGACGAACAAGGTCGGCGCGGGCAGGTCCGCTCCGAAGCTGGTGAAGACCTTCTTGAATTCGGGGATGACGAAAATGAGTAAGACGGCAGTGATGATGATCGCGACGACGACGACGGCGATCGGGTAGAACATCGCCGACTTGATCTTGCCCTTGATGGCGAGGATCTTTTCCTTGTACGAGGAGAGTCGATCGAGCAGCGAATCGAGAATGCCGGCCTGCTCGCCGGCGGCAACCAGGTTGCAGTAGAGCGCATCGAAATGCTGGGGATAGCGGCGAAACGCTTGACTCAGACTGCTCCCGGTTTCGACGTCGTTGCGGATGTCATTGAGGAGGCGTCCCAGCGACGGGTTGCCGGCGCCTTTCCCGACGATGTCGAAGGCTTGCAACAGCGGCACGCCGGACTTCATCATGGTGGCGAGTTGCCGGGTGAACAGCGTGATGTCCTTTTCCGTGATGCGCCGGCCGCGCCGAAAGGACTGCTTACGAACTTTGGTGACCAGGACGCCCTGCCGGCGCAGCGTCGACTGCACCAGCGCCTCGCCGCTCGCACGCATTTCGCCGCGCACCATTTTGCCGCTCTTGTCCTTGCCTTCCCACAGGAACATCTGTTCCTTGATAATTGCTTGTCTACGCGCAGCGCGAGTGGCGGTTGCCATGCGTTCCCTCTACTTGTGTTGAGCCCATTCCGCCCCTATCGGCGAGAACCCGGGTTCCTTTAACGCTATTCGTTGGTTGTCGCCAGGACTTCCTCGAGCGACGTGACACCCTGCTTCACCTTGAGCAGCCCGGACAGGCGCAGATCGCGAATGCCCTCGCGCCGCGCCTGATCGGCCAATTCGATCGCGTTGCCACTGGTCATGATTAGGCGCGCCATGTCGTCCGATATCGGCATCACCTGGTAGATCCCGACACGCCCCTTGTAGCCGGACCCCTTGCAGCGCTCGCAGCCGGCGGGGCCGAACACCTGCCAGGAGCCATCCAATTCCTCTTCCTCGAAGCCGGCCTGAAGCAGCGCTTCCGGCGGGATCGTCAGCGCGCGCTTGCAGGTGCATAGGCGCCGCGCCAAGCGCTGCGCGGTAATCAGAATAACGCTCGAGGCGATGTTGAAAGAGGGCACGCCCATGTTCGCCAGCCGCGTCAGCGTGCTCGGCGCATCGTTCGTGTGCAAGGTGGAGAGCACCAGGTGGCCGGTCTGGGCGGCCTTGACCGAGATCTCGGCCGTCTCCAGGTCGCGGATCTCGCCCACCATGATGATGTCCGGGTCTTGGCGGAGGAATGCACGCAGCGCGAACGCGAAAGTCAGTCCAGCTTTGTCGTTGATGTTGACCTGGTTAACTCCGGGCAGGTTGATTTCGGCGGGATCCTCCGCGGTGGAAATATTCACTCCGGGCTTGTTGAGGATGTTCAAGCATGTATAGAGCGAAACCGTTTTGCCGCTGCCGGTCGGTCCGGTGACGAGAATCATGCCGTAGGGACGATCGATTGCCTCCAGCAGCGGCAAAACGGTTCGCTCTACATGCTTGAACATCCTCGACGAGGCCGAAGTGGGAGATTGTCGCCCGCCGGAGGATCCCGCAAAATAGACCTGCCCCGAGTGAACCAGGTTGAACGTCAACGACAAACTAGACTGACTTCCTCTCGCTGCTGCGTGCATTCCTCCGCCAAGACCCGGACGTCGTCGTGGTCGGCGCAACCTGGAGAACGGCCGAAGATCTGGTCAAGGCCGCCAGACCGGCCACCTGGTGCCTCACCTTGCACACGAACGATGCGCCGCACGCTGACGCGGCTGGCGAACGTGGGCGGTCCTCTTGCAACATCACCTCAAGCGTTATTCTGATTACCGCGCAGCGCTTGGCGCGGCGCCTATGCACCTGCAAGCGCGCGTCACATCCCGCCGGAAGCGTCTGGCCGGCTTCGAGGAAGAGGAATTGGATGGCTCTCGGCAGGTGCTTTCAGGCCGCACAAGCTGAGCGCTGTGAGGGGACCCAGCTACAAGGGGCGTGCTCGGATCTACCAGGTAATCCGATATAAAACGAGACATGGCGCGCCATCGTGACCAGTGGCAACGCGATCGAATTGGCCGATCAGGCGCGGCGCAAGGGCATTCGCCGATGCCGGGCTGCTCGAGCGCTGGGTGTCACGTCGCTCGAGGAAGTCCTGTCGGCGACAACCAACGAATATGGTTAAAGGAAACCGGGTTCTCGCCGGATCGGCGCGAGATGGGCTCAACACAAGTAGAGGGAACACATGGCAACCGCCGCTCGCGCTGCGCGTAAACAAGATTATCAAGGAACAGATGTCTCCTGTGGGAAGGCGGAAAAGACAAGCGGCGAAAATGGTGCGCGGCGAAATAGTCAAGCGGCGAGGCGCTGGTGCAGTGAACGCTGCGCCGCAGGGCGTCCTGCGTCACCAAAGTTCGTACAGCGGCGGCTCGCGCCACCGCGCGCGGAAAAGGACGTCGCGCTGTTACCCGGCAACTCGCCACCATGATGAAGTCCGGCGTGCCGCTGTTCAAGCCTTCCGACATCGTCGGGAAAGGCGCCGGCGACCCGTCGGCTGGACGCCTCCTCAATGACATCCGCAACGACGTCGAAACCGGGAGCAGTCTGCGTCAAAGCGTTCCGCTATCCCCCAGCGTTCGATGCGCTCTACTGCAACCTGGTGCCGCCGGCGAGCAGGCCGGCATTTGTCGATTCGCTGTTCGAATCGACTCTACCTGCAGATTCAAGGAAAAGATCCTCGCGGTCGAGGGCAAGATGAAGTCGGCGATGTTCTACCGATGCGCCGTCGTCGTCGTCCGCGATCGTCATCACTGCCGTCTTACTCATTTCCGTCATCCCCGAATTAGAGAAGGTCTTCCGCCGCTTCGGAGCGGAGCCTGCCCCGCGCCGACCTTGTTCGTCATGGCTCTGTCGGATTTTCTTCGTCGCCTATTGGTACCTGATGTTCGGCGCCGCGGCGGCCGCCCATCATCGGCATTGCATACAGCTACAAGCGCTACGGAGAAAATGCCAGTGGCTTCAATCAGCTGTTTTGCGACTCCCCGTGTTGGGTCCGATCATCCGCAAGGCGACGATCACACGCTGGACGCGAACGCTGGCGACAATGTGCCCCGCCGCCGGCGCTGCACTGGTGGAGGCGCTCGATTCATCATCAGGCAACTTCGTTACCGAAATGCCACCCCGGCAGTTCAAAGTGAAGTCGCACCACACACCCTCTGTGGCGATGCAGAACGCGAGCATCTTTCCCACCATGGGTCGTGCAGTGGCAATGAGGTGAAACTAGGCCGCTGAACTCGCCGTACTCCCAAAGCATCCCGTTCTTTTCGAACGAGAGCTATTGTCAACGCACTGTCGAGCCTGCTCAACCGATCATCATGGTCGTACTTGGCACCTTGATCGGCGGATTAGTGGTCGCCATGTATCTTCCGATCTTCAAGATCGGTCAAGCGATCTAGACACCGACTCCCCCAGCGCTCGGTCCTGCCCACGCCACGCCTCGATACACGTTGCTCATCTCGCCGTAGTCGGGTTGGTGCTTCTTGTCGGCCTGCTCGTGGGCGGCTTCTCGTTCAACGTCGTCATCCATCGGCTGCCAAGTCCTCAAGCGCGAATGGCGGCGCAGTGCGCCGAACTGGCCGGTGAGCCAGTGGCGCCGGACGAGCCGCTATCGCTGGCGCCGCCCAAGTTGGCGCTGTACACTCGGCCGCCGCATTCTCCGCGCTCGAGAAATATCCCTGTCCTGAGTTATCTTGTCCTGCGAGGCAAGTGCCGGGCATGCGGAACTGCCATAGGCATTCGCTACCCGCTGGTGGACACTTCGCCTTCTCAGCGGCTATGCCGCCTGGCGCTACAGTGCTACCTGGGAGTGCGTCGCGCCTTGATCTTAGTTGGAGCCTGATTGCACTTACCTTTCATTGACGTCAAAAACGCCGGTTCCTATTTTTCAACGCAGTTACGCTGCCGCTACTGTAGGGGCCGGGCTCTTGTTCAACACGCGCACGCTACTCGCCGACCTGCAGAGCGCGGTCCTCGCGCAGTGGCCTCGTCTCATTTGGCGTTGAGCGCGCAAGGAGGGCATGGGCTACAGCGACTTCAAGCTTCTCGGCGCGGTCGGCGCATGGCTTGGTCCACAAGCTTCTGCTTTTTCACCATCCTGGCCTCCTCGTTGGTCGGCGCGGTCGTTGCAAGGCCTCATGCTGCTGGCGAAACGCGGGCGCGATGTGGCGATCCCATTTAGGTCCCCTTACCTTTTCGCTCCGTATCGTTGCGTTGTTCTGGGGCGAGCCTCTTACGGAAAGCTGTGCCGCCCCTGTAGGGTAGGATGACCGAATTCCCATGGCTGGGCGCAACCACAGCATCCACCGGCGCTTTCTGCGACCACTGGCGGATCCGTCGGTCTCAAGCGGCCGCGCCCTGGGGTGGCTTCCAGCCACCAGCTCAGGCCATAACCAGGAGTGCACCACCGAGCCGACGTTCTCGGCCAGCACGGCAGGGTCCACCCATTGCTGGCCTTGCCATTGGCGGCCACCCTGGCGCACGACCCAACCGGGCCCGTCACGGGCCTCATGGCCCCGCCGCCCGTGCCGCCACGCCCCAACCAGCCCGTCGGTTTGAACTCGAGCCTGATGCCCAGGCCGCACCCGGCGCTGGAGGTAGCCCCTGGTAGGCTTCTCCCCTGAGCTTGTGCGCCATCAAGGCCGCAAAGGGCTGAAAGAGCACCTGGCCATAGGCGTAGTGGGTTCCAGGCGGTGTGGCCAGCGGCTGGGCCGCCGCCTCGTCTGGTGGCTTGCGCAGGCCGCGGCGCCGGGTGCCGGTGTATGGATCCGCTGGTGGCCAGGCTCACCGATCCCCGTGGTAATGTCACCGCGCCCGTCCTCGCCAGGCCGTCAGGGTGTCGGACGCTGTCGTTCGTGAAGCTCAGCAACTGGTACTGTGCCGCCGCCGCAGCGGCCACCCCAAGAAGGACTTGGTGCCCAAAGGCCAGCCGCCAGCGCTCGGCCTCCGTCGCCCGGCCGCCGGTATTGCTCGTGGACGATCTGGCCGTCGACCATCACCACGCCAGCCCACACCCAGCAGGCGGGCGCTGTAGTCACAGGCCTTCTTGGGGCCCGCCGTGGCCGATGCGCAGCCCACCCAGGCCAAGGCGAACAGGAGAAGACGGCGAGCTTCATGGGGAAGGTCTGGCGGCGGTGCAGTGGTGGGCTGCGTGGTGGTGAGAGGAGGGGGGTTGATTTCCACAGGCTCATTTTGACTCGCTTCTGGAAAGGCAGGCATGAACACAAGTTGTTGCCATGTAGCTCAGTGGCCTGGTGGGGGCGCATGGATGGCCCCGGTCGCACACGCTCAAGCGCCCACTGGTGTGTGGACGAGCCGCCCGCGCGGCGCTTGAAGGCTGAGGTGGCGGCGCTAGGCACCTAGCCACAGAAGCCATCTTGTTGGAGCGTGGCTGCAATAGTTTGCCGATGGCCGCATGTGTGTGTAGACAGGGCCCGATACACCACGATACAT
>CAWGHV010000028.1:0-49149 GCA_963822375.1 uncultured beta proteobacterium
GAGAGATACAAGTGACGTGGCCGCTAGCTTTTGAGGCGTTCGCTCTTGCTGTCGGCACTACGCTGCTGGCCAGCCTGTACCCCGCTTGGAAAGCGTCTCGGATGATCGTCGTTGACGCGCTGCGACAGAACCGCTGAGCGCGGGGGCATCTCGCCAAGTCCATGCTCAAGCTCGCCCTGCGCAATATCCTGCGGCACAAGGTTCGGTCGGCGATGACGCTGGCGGCGATCGTGTTCGGCGTGGTCGGGCTCATCGTCAGCGGCGGCTTCGTGCGCGACATCTACATTCAACTCGGCGAAGCGCTGATACATTCGCAGACCGGGCATCTGCAGGTTTACAAGACGGGCTTCTACAGCTTCGGCTCACGCGCGCCGGACAAGTATCTGATGGATGACCACGAAGCGGCGAGGCGTCGATCGCCGGGCTCACCGGAGGTGAGGATGTGACCGCGCGGCTGACGTTTTCCGGTCTGATCAACAACGGGCGCAGCGACCTCGCGATCGTCGGCGAGGGAGTCGAGCCAGATAAGGAGGCACGACTTGGGACGCATTTGCAGATCAGCAGTGGGCGGCCAGCTCGAGCGGCGTGATGCGTACCGGATCATGGTCGGCAAGGCGTAGCGCACAAGCCTCAAGCCTGAAAGTCGGCGATCAGGTGACGCTGCTCTATCAATACGCCGGAGGGCGCCTTGAACACGCTCGACTTCGAAGTCGTCGGCGTGTTTCAGAGCTTTTCCAAGGACTTCGATGCGCAGGGCGGTGCGAATTCCGCTCGCCGCCGCCCAAGAGCTGCTAAACAACAAGGGCATCAATGCGCTGGTCGTTTCGCTCAAACGCACCGAGGACACGGCGGCGGTGGCCGCGCGCCTGCGCGGCCAGTTGGACGCGCAGCCGTTTCGAGGTCAAGACCTGGATCGAGCTGAACGACTTTTACGAGAAGACCGTCGCGCTGTACGAGCGGCAGTTCGGCGTGCTGCAGCTCATCATCCTGGCGATGGTGCTGCTCAGCGTCGCCAACAGCGTCAACATGAGCGTATTCGAGCGCGTCGGCGAGTTCGGCACGCTGATGGCGCTCGGCAACCACAGCGGCTACGTCACGCGGCTGGTCATCGCCGAGAACGCGCTGCAAGGGCTGATCGGGTCCGCGATCGGCGTGGTTGCGGGAGTAGCGCTCGCGCTCGCGATTTCAGCGATAGGTATTTCCATGCCGCCCCCACCCAACGCAAATATCGGCTACACCGCGACCATTCGCATCGTCCCGACCGTGATTGCGATGGCCTTCGCCGTGGGATTGGTGGCGACAGTTTGCGCGGCGATTTTTCCAGCGCGCCGAGTGGGCAAGATCCCGGTGGTCGATGCGCTGCGCCAGAACGTTTGAACGCTCGCCAGTCTCGGCATCGGTAGGAGCACCGCTTGCGGTGCGACATGGGCAGCCTTCGCACCGCGAGCGGTGCTCCTACAATCTTCTGTCGCGCCGCAAGCGGCGCTCCTACAACCATTTTGCCCACCAGTGGCTGTAGTCTCGGAACAGAATGAACGAGTCCGGCTCGCACGGGGTTGGCGACGATGTAGCGGGCGATGGCGACGACATCCTGGTCATCGCGCAGGGCATGGTCGTGGTACGCCCGCGCCCAGACCGCGCCGGACCGATTCAGCGTGCGATTTGCCGCACGCGCAGAGCCTGACTTGAAGCGGTCCATGAGCGTGGCCAGGGTTGTGTCGGTCCGCAATTGCAACAGCCAGTGCAGGTGGTCGGGCATCAGGACAAAGGCGAGAGTTTCGCTGCGGCCCGCGATTTCCATTTTCGCTATCTCGCGCACGACCGCCCGCGCCGCCCAGATATCCTCGAAAAATCGCTGTCGGTCCTCGGTGGTGCAAGTGACGTGGTAGATCTGTCCCGGGATCGACACGCGCCCTTTGCGCAGCGCCGAATGCCCGGTAGGAGCACCGCTCGCGGTGCGATCGAGCGTTGTCTTTGTCACAGTGTGTTTCGCGCCGCGAGCGGCGCTCCTACGCGGGGATCAGAACGAATAGCGTAGTTCGGTGTAGACCCTATCGCGGTTGTCGTAGCGGCCGAACAGGGCGATCGGCGGGCCGTGGAAGATGTCGGCGCCGACGAGCAGGCGCCAATTGCGCTCGAAGTCCCAGGTCAGGCTCGGCCGGAACATCCAGTCGCTGCGGTTCAGACTATGGATAAGGAGCCCTTGGGCTTCGAGGTTGCGCGCCAGCTTGGTGTTGAGCAGCAGGCTGGCGCCACTCTCGTGCTTCTTGAGGACGATATCCTGATCGTAGTCGAGGAATGCGCGCTGAAATAGCTGGACGTTCAAGCGCGTATCCATGCCGGGATGGAAGTCCATGCCGACGATGTAGTCCAGGGTGTCGAGCGGCACGACGCCATCGGGCTCGGTGAGGCGGGTGACGTTGAACTGGCGGTCCTTGGTGTAGACCGCCTCGGCCTTGAGCACGAAGCGGCCGAAATCTTTCGCCAGCGTCCCGCCCCACTGGTGGATCTTTTCGTGGCGCGGCTGGTAGATGAGCGCCGGGACTGGACTGGTGACGACGGTACGGAAGAACGTGGCCGAGGCGTCGACGCTGCGGTAGTAGAACGCCGAGAGATCCCAGCCGCCGGTCAATGTGGATAGCCGGAATCCATAGTTGGAGTTGGACAACCGCCGCTTCGGCTTCTCCTCGCCCTGAATGACGTAGCCGAATCCGGGCGGGCCGGGCAGCGGATAGGGGTAGAACTCGGCGCCTGGCTTGCCGACGTTGTTGACGCTGGGCAATGGAATCCACACCGCCTCGGCGTGGAAATCGTCCTTGAAATACTCGGCACGCGCGGCCCACTGCGGAATGCGCAACTGGTCGAACTCGGGCAGGACGAATTCGCGCAAGTCCTTGGCCGAGACGACATCGGCGAAAAACAGGCCGACCATCTCGCCCCATACGACATGCTGGCGGCCGAGGCGGAAATCCCAGTTGCCGGCGCCGACGTCGATATAGGTTTCGCGCCACATGAAATCGTAGCGCTGGTCGTCGCGCACCTCATTGGGGTAGAAGCTCTTTTCGATGTCATAGGCGGCGTCGTAGTCGGCACGCCCGCTCACCTTCCACTTCACGTGCTCGCCCCACGCCCCCTGACGGGCCAGCTCCGCGCGGGCGCGCGCCTTGGACCAGTGCGCGGGTGAGGCAGTCGTATAGGCTAGTTCCAGTTGCGTGAATCCCTTCCAGCGGCTTGGTGGCGCCGGCTGCTCAGTCTTGGGTTCGTCGCCGAAGAGCGCATCTCGCGACAGCGGGTCTTTGCCTTGGGCCAAAGCCACCAATGGCGCCACGCAAGTGAGTACCGCCAGCAATCTGCCGGCACCCCGGCACACCCTCCTATGCACGCCTCCCCCCCTCCGTAGTCGGTTGCGGGTCGTTTGCCGCAGGCAGACGCCGACGCGCATTGACGTACGCCCACTTGTCATCGTTCTTCATACCGAGAATAGAAATCTGCCCATCATCGATACGCACCAGCCGGTCGGCCATCGCCATCACCCGCTTGTCGTGAGTCGAGAAAATGAAGGTCGTGCCCCATGCGCGATTGATCTCCTTCATCAAGTTAAGGATGCCGGCACCGGTCTTGCGGTCCAGGTTGGCCGTCGGCTCGTCGGCGAGCACGATCCGCGGTTGGGTCGCCAATGCCCGCGCAATCGCCACGCGCTGGCGTTGCCCGCCGGAGAGCTGGTTGGGACGGTGGTGGGCGAAGTCGGAGAGGCCGACGACCTTGAGATAGCGCGCCACACGACGCTTGCGCTCGATTTTGTCTATTTCGCCGAGTTGCAGTAGCGGGTACTCGACGTTCTCCTCCGCCGATAGCACTGGCAAAAGATTGAAGGTTTGGAAAATGAACCCGATAGTACGGGCACGTAGATCGGCCAGCTGATCGGGGGGCGACCGCTGACATCCTGTCCGCCGACGTAGACCTTGCCGGTCGTGGGGGTATCGATGCAGCCGATCAGGTTGAGCAGCGTAGACTTCCCGCTCCCCGATGGGCCGGCGATGGCCAGGAAAACGCCGTCCTCGATGGCGAGGGTGATATCCTTTAGGGCTACGACAGTTTGCTCGCCCAGGGCGTAGCTCTTGGAAACGTTTTCGACCCGAACGACGCTCATGGTTTTTCGATTGTCATGGGGCCGGGTTTCGCCCCGGTATTGACGCAGTGCGAATTGACTTGGATATGACCGACAAGAGACATTACGGCCGGTTGCGGCGCCATCTTCTGTGCGTTCTATGCGTTGTGGGAGCAGCTTTGCCGGCGTTCGGCGCCCGCGCCCAAGAGGATCAACAGGCCCGCAGTATACTGGAAAAGGCGGACCAGATTCGCTTCCCGCAGGACGGCTTTCAGGTCAACGTGAACATCGTTACCAAGGTCAACGGGGAAGCTGCGGAGGCACGCAAGTACCGCGTGCTTTCCAAGGGCAACGAGAACACGGTCGTCATGATCACCGAGCCGGCCTCGGAGCGCGGACAGATCATGCTCATGAAGGGGCGGGATCTGTGGGTGTTTCTGCCCAACGTCTCGCAGCCGGTGCGCCTGGCTTTGTCGCAGCGCCTGACGGGACAAGTCGCCAACGGCGACTTGGCGCGCGCCAACTTCAGCGGCGATTACACGCCGCAATTGCTGCGCAGCGAAGACATCGAGGGCGAGCCGCATCACGTGCTGGAACTGAAGGCGGTGGACCGCTCGGTCACCTATGCCCGTGTCTTGTACTGGGTCAGGCAGTCGAACAATTGGCCACACAAGGCCGAGTTCTATTCGCTCTCCGACCGCCTGCTCAAGACTTGCAAGTATCAAGACTTCAAGACCATGGTCGGCAAGCCGAGGCCGACGCGCCTGTTGATGGTGGACGCGCTGCGCAAGGGCGAGGAGTCGATCCTCGACTACGCTGACATGAAGCTGCGCGAGCTGCCGGACAAGATATTCACAAAGGATTACCTCAAGAAACTGGAGTAGGCGACGTAAGCTTTTCACGGAAAGCGGTTTCCGGCTTGATAGGTGGGCAGCCCGCGCCAGCGTCGAGGGCGTGGCGGCGGCCACCAAGGTGACGAATGGAGCTATTCGAACTTCTCAAACTCGGCGACAGCTTCAAGCGTTACTTCGAGCTTGTACCCGCGCTGTTCGAGGATCTCCGCGACGCAGCATTCAATGTCCGTCACCAGGTCTATTGCGAGGACTTGGGCTACGAATCCGTTCGCCCCGATGCGAAAGAGTCCGACGAGTACGACGCTCACTCGTTGCACTGCCTACTCCGGAGTGTCGGTGACGGCGAATACGTGGGCTGCACCCGATTGGTGCTCGCGCGCCCGAGCGACCCTCACTACCCACTGCCGTTCGAACGAGCCTGTCGCGACGCTTGCACCGCCACATCGTCGACCCTCAGAAGCTAGCGCGCGACAAGATCGCCGAGGTGTCGAGGCTGGCAGTGATTCGCCGCTTCCGCCGACGCAAGGGCGAGCGAACAAACACCGGTCGGCGTCGGCGAACGGGACTTCGGCACACCGACTCAGCCACGCTTTCCGTACATCCCGCTTGCGCTTTACATGGGCGCAATCGCGCTCGCCGATCAAAACGGCATAGACAAGGTATTTGTCCTGACCGAGCCTCGGCTCGCCAATCACTTCGCAAAACTCGGCGTCAAGATCGAACAAATCGGCGATCCGGTGGATCACCGCGGCGTTCGCATCCCTTCCATGATGAGCGTGCCGAGCGTTATCAAAGACATGCGGTTCTTTCTGCGTCCCTTTTACCGCGTCATTGCACAAGAAATCGACAACGGGCTCTGGCTAAGGAAATAGCCGCCATTCGTGCCGGGCACCGCCCCTCGCTTTCGCGCGCTCCGGTCTCGTGTGGTCTCGATCCATATCATTCCCTGAAACCTTTTCGTCCATGATTTGTCCAGGACATTGCAAGACAAACCGTGTAAGTCAGAACCTACAGGAGATTGCCAATGTTTGCCACGAGACACTTCAAATCGATGATTGCAGGCGCCGCCCTGATTTTCGCTTCAGGGGCGGCTGTTGCGGATATGCATGGAAACAAAGACATAGTGGATACCGCAGCTGGCGCCGGATCGTTCAATACACTGGTCACGGCCGTGAAAGCGGCGGAGCTGGTGGACACACTCAAAGGGAAGGGGCCGTTTACGGTATTCGCTCCGACCGACGAGGCGTTCGCAAAACTGCCGCCCGGACAACTGGACGCGCTGCTGAAAGACAAGGACAAGCTCAAGGCGGTGCTCACTTATCACGTCGTTCCCGGCAAAGTCATGGCGAAGGACGTCAAGCCCGGTGCCGTCAAGACGGTACAAGGTAGTTCGGCCACCATCACCTCGCAGGGCGGAAACGTGATGATCGACGACGCCAAAGTAGTCAAGACCGACGTGATGGCCAGCAACGGCGTCATTCACGTCATCGACAGCGTCATCACCCCGAAGTAGTACAACCGGTAAGCAGCGCCGGCACCCCGCTGAACCGGGTTGTCGGCGCCCACCGCACCTTCAGTTCGACACGCAAGCGCTGCAAGTAGCCCGTCAATTCCATGTAGCCGCGACCGGCTACCTGATTCTGCGCCATCGCACTCACCGCCCCCTCCCAGTACACCGCCCCGACGCTCCCTCGGGAATCCAACTCCTGATCGTCCAGCAACGGCGACAATGAAAAACGCAGATCGCCTGCACGCACGCGCATCTCCACCGGATACATCGCTCCGGTGCGCGGCGAACGCCAAGTCCGTGCCGGCTCGAATACGATTTCACCCGGCTCGAACGCGCGCACCGTGCCATCCGGCCGGCGCCAAGTGCCGCCCGCCCAAAGGCTACGGCCCTGGCGGTCGCGCATGCGAAACGCCATCAGCGCGCCACCGTCCGCCAGATTGATGCCGATCCAATCCCAGCCGACGGCGTCCTCCGGCATGATGGCGCTCGACCACTCGTGGTCGAGCCAGGCACTACCGCTGACTTCCACAGACTTGCCGAAACGGGTGACGCTTCCCTTCACTTCGAGCTGCGGCCGGCTGTAGTAGTAGCTGGCGTGCTTGGCCTGCGCTGCTTTCCGGCTCCAGCCGTTGCGGCCGTTGAGCAGCAGCGGCTGGGTAGGCTCGAGCACCAGCTCAAACGCGAAGTCGCCGGTGGCGATGCGCGTCACATACGCGCCGTCGCGCTGTCGCAGCGACCAGTCGTCGATCCAGACTTCCGTTCTTCCGACCTGCGCCCCGGCGAGGCCGAACCCGGCGCGGGCGCTGCGCTCGTCGTGGAGCAGTTTCCCGGCTTGCGGATCGGAGAGGGCGGCATGGGCGAACAGCAGTTGCGTCGGCGCGAAACTGCTCTGCGCATCCTCGCCGACGCGCGTTCGCACGCGGAAGAAAGTGACCTGAAAACCGAGCGGCTTCCCCTCTTCGGTCGTGAGCCAACCGGTCACATACCACCATTCGGTGCGGAATTCCGGATGTGCGCCATGGTCGTGCGGGAACGCCAAGCGCTCGCCGGGAACGACTTCGGCATAGTCGCCCGCAGCCAGCGCAATGCCGGCGAACAGCAGCAAGACGGCCGCTACGCCCCGCATGTCTCAACCGTGCCTGCCATCGTATTCACCAGTCCTCTCGCACCGCCCTGACGACCCCCATCTGCATCGCTTGGCGAGCCGCGATCACCGCGGCTGCGCTGGCGAGCGTGACGACGACGAGCGCGAACAGCGCCAGCCACCGCCACGGCACCACCATATCCATGCTCCAGTGGAACGATTGACGATTCACCACCTCGATCAGCACGACGCCGATCGCCGCCCCGAGCACCAGACCGGCGACCACGCCCAGCAGCGCAACCAGGCCGCCCTCCGCCGCCAGCATCGCGCCGATCTGGCGTCGCGTCATACCGACATGGCGCAGCATGCCGAACTCGCGGCGGCGCGCGACGGCCAGGCTGCCGAAACTCGCCGCCACCCCGAACAGTCCGATGACCACCGCCACCGCTTCGAGCGCGTAGGTGACGGCGAAGGTGCGATCGAACACCCTTAGGCTGAGCCTGCGGATCTCCCCCGGCTCGGCGATTTCGAGCTTGTCCGCCGCGCGCAGCGTCTGGCGCAGCCGTTGCGCGACTTCGCGCGGCCCGTGTCCGGACTGCAACCTCAGGCCCGCATCGCTGACCAGCATGTCGCCGGTCAGGCGGCGATAGACGTCCAGATCGACCACGATCGCTCCATGCTGGCGTGCGTAATCGCGCCAAATGCCGGCGACGACGAAGCGAACCTCGCGCGCGGCCAGGGGCAGCGAGACTTGGCCGCCGACGCGGTAGCCGTAGAGGTCTGCCATCGCCTCCGAAGCCCACAGCGCCGGCAGGTCGCCTGCCGGCGCCGCGCCGCCTTCCACCAAGGGCACGGCGCGCCGCGGTTCGTCGGCCGGCACGCGCCGGGCGATCAGGCTGACCGCAGGCCGCGCCGGGTCGAGGAGAACATTCTGGTGGCGAATGAAATCCACCTCGCCGACGCCTGGGGTGGCGGCGATGGCGCGTTGCGCGGCGGGGTCGAGAAAGCCCGACTGCCCGGCGTTGGCGGCTCTGACGTACACATCCGCCGGCAGGACTTGGGTCAGCCAGGCGTCCACCGAATCGCGAAACGACGCGACCATGATCGCCATCGCCGCGGCCAGCGCAACGCTGGCGAGAATGCCCGCGCTCGCCACCACCGCCTGGCCGGGGGCACCGCGCAGCTGCGCCCAGGCCAGCAGCAGCGGCGCCGAGCGGGGCGCGGGCAAGCGGGCGAGTAGCGCCTGCGCCAGCCGCGGCAAGAGCAGTATCGCGCCGAGCAGGAAGCAGGCGATGGCGAGGTAGCCGAGGACCGGCAGGCCGCGGATCGGCGGGCCGAGCGCTGCCAACACGCCGACCAGCACGGCACCGAGGCCCGGCCACACCCGCGCCAGCCGGGAAAACGTCCGCACTTCGTCACCCGCCTTGAGCGCCAGCGCCGGCTGGGTACGCGCCGCTTCCAGCGCGGGCGCGAGTGCGCCCGAGGCGGCCGCCGCGACCCCGAGCAGGCAGAAACCCAGCGCCGCGGGAAGGTCGAAAATCAGGCTTGGGCGCGCCCCGGCGAAGTAGCCCGCGCCCAGGTCACCACCGAAGGCGCTCAAGGCGACATGGGCAACGGCGTAGCCGAGCACCAGCCCGAGGAGCGCGCCGAGCGCCCCGACGGTGACGCCTTCCAACAGCAGCCAGCGCACGAGTTCCCGGCGCGTCAACCCGAGCGCGCGCAGAAAGGCGATCTCCGGCCGCCGCCGCACCACTGCCAAAGCCTGAGTCGAGAACACGAGAAAGGCGCCGGTGACCAGCGCGATCAACGCCAGCATCGTGAGGTTGACCCGGTAGGAGCGCGACAAGCTGGCGGCCCGGCTCTCGGATTCCTCCGGTTCCAGCACCAGGACACCCGGCGGCACCAGCGCCTGAATCGCCCGCCGCGCCTGTTGCAAATCCACGCCGGGCCGCAGACGCAGGTCGATACGCGTGAGTACGCCGATGCGGCCGAAGCGCTCCTGGGCGGCGGCGATGTCGATCACCGCCAGGCGCTGTCCCTGCGCCACGCCGGGCAGCAACGCAGCCACGCTGAATTCCACGCTCTCCAGGCCGGCCTGCAGGGCGATGCGCTGTTCGGCCGCGGCTTCGCCCTGGGCCCTGACCCCAAGCCAGCGCGCGGCGGCAGGGCTGAGGTAGATGGCGTCGGGGTCGAGCACCGCAAAGCGCCGGTCGAAGCTGCCATCGTCGGCGGACACCAGCGCCGGCTGCAAGCGCAGCGCACGGAACGGATCGAGGCCCACCATCCGCAGTGGCTCGTCGCGCCCGAGCACGCGGGCGTCGATCTCCAGCGCCGGACTGGCCAGCGCGACTTGCGGCAGACGCGCCAGCTGCGGGTAGAGCCGCTCGTCGAAACCGGCCCGCGGCCCGCGCACCTCCAGATCGGCCTGACCGGACAGCGTGCGCAGGCCCTGGGCGAACTCGTCGAGCGCGGCGCGGTTCACCGGCGTTCACCCCCACGCCGAGCGCCACGCCGAGGGCGATGGCCAGCACCGAGAGCAGGCTCGCCCCCTTGCGGCTGCGTAACCGCCCGAGAAACACCGGCCACAAGCGCCGGTTCAGCATGGGTTGGCGCGAGCCGCCCGATGACTCATGCGGATGGGCTCATGGCGGGGGAAGTCGGTTGCGCAACAAGCCCGGCGCGCGTCAGCAGCAGGATTCGGTCGGTCGTAGCGGCGGCGGCAGCGGAATGGGTCACCAGTATCCCCGTGGCGCCGAACTCCTTGATCCGGGCGCGCAGCAGTTGCAGCACCTGGGTTGCCGTCTCCGGGTCGAGATTGCCGGTGGGCTCGTCAGCCAGGACCAGCCGCGGGCGATGCACCAGCGCCCGGGCGATGGCAACGCGCTGCAACTCGCCGCCCGAGAGCTCGCGCGGCATGCTGCCGGCGCGCTCGCCCAGGCCGACGGCGGCGAGCATTGCACGCGCGCGCTGCGTGACTTCAGCGCTTGCAACCTCGTTGAGCAGCAACGGCAGCGCGACGTTCTGTTCCAGCGAAAGATGGGGCAAGACATGAAACGCCTGAAACACGAAGCCGATCTTGCTCCGCCGCAGCCGCGTCAGCGCATCGTCGTCGAGCGTTTCGATCGACACGCCGTCGAGCGCGATCCTGCCGGAGCTCGGCTGGTCCAGGCCGGCGATGAGGTTGAGCAGCGTCGTCTTGCCGACCCCGGAGTCACCCATGATGGCCACGTATTCGCCCGCCTCCAGTCGCAGGTCGACCGCGCGGAGTACTTCCCGCGTCACGGATTCGCTAAAACGCTTGGAGACCGCCTCGAGATGCAGCACTGGAAGAGAGATCGAAGTTGGATTCCAACTTGGGGCGACATCGCCGACGCACCGACAGACACCTGTCCATGCGTTCGGTTTCACGGTATCTGGTTTGACCCGTCACCGTCCGTACCGAGGTAGGCCTCCCGAACCGCGGCGCTGGCACGGATCCGAGTCGGGGGACCGGTCTCCAGCACGCGGCCATTGACCATGACGGTGATCGTGTCCGCCACCGTGAACACCGCGTCCATGTCGTGTTCGACGAGCAGAATGGCGTGGTCCGGCGCCAGCTTCTGCAGCAGTTCCACCATGCGCGCCGACTCCTCGGCGCCCATGCCCGCCAGCGGTTCGTCGAGAAGCAGCACCTCGGGCTGTGTGGCCAGCACCATCGCGATTTCGAGCTGGCGCTGCTCGCCGTGGCTCAAGGCCGATGCCATCCGTTCGGCGCGCCCGTTCAAGCCCGCAAGGTCGAGCGCCTGTTCTGCTGCCTCGCGTACATCCTCGAAGGACAGCGCGTCGGTGAAGACCCGCCAGGCATGTGCGTGGCGCGACTGGGCAGCGAGACGGCAGTTCTCGAATGCGCTGAAGGTGGGAAACAGGTTGGTCCGCTGGTAGCTGCGCCCGATACCCAACCGCGAACGCCGGTCGGCGCTCGTTTGCGCGATCTCCCGCCCATGCAAGCGGATACTCCCGGCGCTCGCCGCCAGTTCGCCCGAGAGGAGGTTGATCAACGTGGATTTCCCCGCGCCGTTGGGGCCGACCACGGCGTGCAGCGCACCCCGGTGCAGCGCGACGGCCACCTCGCTATTGGCCACGACCCCGCCGAAGTGACGGGTCAATCCGGTGGCGTTCAGCACCGGCTCAGTCATTGCCCGGCTTCGCCAGGGTTACGCGCCCGGCGGCGGCTCGCCAGACTGGCGAGCCCACCCGGCAGCAAAAGCACCACGAGCACGATGACTGCGCCCATCAGGAGCTGCCAGTGCTTGGTAAAGGACGAAAAAAACTCCTGCAAGAGCACGAAGGCGAATGCGCCGGCGATGGCGCCGTAAAGACTGCCCGCGCCGCCGAGGATGACCATGAGCAGCACATTGCCGGACTGATGCCAGGACAGCACTTCCGGGCTTACGAAACCGAACTGGCAGGCGGCGAGGTAGCCGGCCAGACCGGCCAGTGCACCGGCGAGCGTGAAGCTGGCGAGTTGGTAGCGCGCCACGCGAAATCCGAGCGAGCGCATACGCTGCTCGTTGGCCTTGATCCCTATCAGAGCGTGGCCGAAGGGAGAGCGCAGCACGCGGCGCAAAAAGAAGTAGAACCATCAGCATGAGCGCCAACACCAGGTAGTAGAAGTGCGCCGCATTGCCCAGATCGAACGGCACCCTGTCGCCGAGCCGGGCCGCCGGTTTGAAGTTGATGTACACGCCATCGGAGCCGCCGCCCAGCGCGGTGTCGTGGAAGACGAAATAGACCATCTGGGCGAATGCCAGCGTCACCATGATGAAATAGACGCCGCGCGTTCGCAGGACAAAAAGGCCGATCAGGAAGGCCGCCGCCGCCGAGGCAAGCACCGCGACGGGAAGGGTAAGCCAGAAGCTGGCCGGATCGTATTTGGGCGACATGAGGGCCAGTGTGTAGGCCGCGACACCGAAGAACGCGGCGTGACCGAAGCTGACCAGCCCGGTGAAGCCGACCAGCAGATCGAGGCTCATGGCGAAGATCGCCATGATCATCACCTTGGTCACGAGTTCGGTGTAGAAGTCGGAGCCGCCGAGGGGAAACAGCGCCAGCCCCACGAGGCACGCGGCGAGGAACCAGCGCAGCGGCGGGCTGGTGTTCCTCACGCGCGGCTGAACAAGCCCTCGGGCCGCCACAGGAGTATCGCGGCCATGAGGAAGTACACCGCCAGGCCGGCGTACTCGGGCAGCAGAATCTTGCCGAAAGTATCGGCGAAGCCGATCAGCAGCGCTGCCACGAATGCGCCCCAGACCGAACCGATGCCGCCGATCACCACCACGACGAAGCAGATGATCAGCACCTGATTGCCCATGCCGGGGAATACCGACGACACGGGTGCCGCGAGCATGCCGGCGAGGGCGGCCAGCGCCACCCCCAGGGCGAAGACGAAGCGGTAGATCAGGTTGATGTTGATCCCGAGCGCTTGCACCATCTCACGGTTGGCCGCGCCGGCACGAATCAGCGCGCCGAGCCGCGTGCGCCGTATCAGCAGGAACATGAGCCCGGCCAGTAGGAGACAGACCGCGGACATGAACAGTCGATACACCGGGTAGCTCAGGTTGTCTGTCAATGGCACCGAATAGTCGAAGACTTCCGGCACCGCCACACCGTAGAACATCGTCGCCGACGATGAGGCTGCGCAACTCCTCAAAGATCAGGATCAGCCCGTAGCTCAGCAGCACCTGCTCCAGGTGATCGCGAGCGTACAAACGGCTGAACAGCGCCCACTCCAGCACCACGCCGAGCACGACACTCAGAACGATGCCTAGGGCGATGGCGCTCCACAGATCGCCGGTGAGTGCGGAGAGCGAAAACGCCATGTAGGCGCCGATCATGTAGAAGCTGCCATGGGCGAGGTTGATGATGCCCATGATGCCGAAGATCAGCGTCAGCCCGCTTGCGACGAGGTAGAGCAACAGCCCGTACTGGATGCTGTTGAGAATCTGGATGAGTAAGGCGTGGAGCTCCATGCGGCGCCTATCGCCCTGCCCACATACATGGGGAAAGGGCCACGGCGGCGCTCATGGGCGCGCGTCGGCGCGATTTCCCAAGATCAACCCCGGCACCCCCGCGCCGGATCGGCCAGGGCCTTGACCGCAACGCCGATGACCTTGTTCTCATTGCCCTCGACCCGGCGCAGGTAAATGTCCTGCACCGGGTTGCGCGCCTTGGATAGGGTGAACACGCCGCGCGGGCTGTCGATGCGTGCCGTCTGCATCGCTGCGAGCATCTGAGCGCGCTTGCTCATATCGCCGCCGACCGCTTCGAGCCCCAGGTGCAGCAGTTGTGCGGCGTCATAACCCTGCACGGCGTAGACGTCCGGCTGCGACTTGAACGCTTTGACATAGCCAAGCCGGAACGCCTTGTTCTTGGGTGTCTCCAGACCATCGCCGTAGTGCAGCGCGGTGATGAGGCCTTGGGCGGCTTCGCCCTGCGCTTCGAGCGTGCCATCGGTCAGAAAGCCCGGGCCATACAGCGGAATGCCGCTTCTGAGCCCGGCGGCGGCGTAGTCCTTGACGAACTTCACCGCCCCGCCGCCGGCAAAGAAGACGAACACCGCATCGGGTTTGAGCGCCGCGATCTCGGTCAGGAAGGGCTGAAACTCGACGTTGGGGAAAGGCAGGAACAGCTCCTTCAGCACCTTTCCCCCGCCCTGCTCGAAACCTTCCCTGAAGCCGTTAACCGCCTGCTCGCCGGCGGCGTATTTCCACGACAACGCCACCGCGCTCTTGTGCTTGCGTTCCGCCATCACTTTCCCCATGGCGTAAGACGGCTGCCAGTTCGTGAACGAGCTGCGAAACACAGTGGGGGAACACAATGCCCCGGTCAGCTCGTCGGCACCGGCGTTGGGGATGATCATCAGCGTGTCGTTCTCGCGTGCGATCTTGGCCATTCCCAATGCCACACCGGAATGCACCGAGCCTACGAGGACATCGGCCTTGTCGCGCTTGACCAGCTTGTTTGCGTTTTCGGGCGCCTTTGCCGGATCGGATTCGTCATCGACGGTGACGTATTCGATATCGCGACCGCCCAGCTTGCCGCCGCGTTCCGCCGCCGCGAGCTTGAAGCCGTTGGTGATTGCGCTGCCCAGTGCCGCGTAGGTCCCGGTATAGGGCAGCATGAGGCCGATCCTGAGCTTCGGCTGTTGCGCCGACGCCGGCCCCAACGGCAGCAGCCAGCCCGTTGCCGCCACGGCCGTGGCGGCGCCGGCGTCGACGACGAACTTCCTCCGCCCGGCCGCGATCTTCTTGTTCGTGCTCATGAGCGATCTCCTCCTCGGAACTGTTGTGGGTATCGGCGCGCTGTCGTATGCCGCGCGTCGCCGGAACCGCTCGGGCGGTGCGCGACGGCCGCACATGGTAAAGGGGAGATCGCAGGCCGATCAAGCAAAGTCGCGCCGCAGCGGAGACGGCGGCGCGGTGGATCACGGCGCGGGGCGGAAGCGATAGCCTTTGTAGTTGAGCACCACCCCGTCGGTCCCGATGCGCTCCAACTTGAGATCGGCGGTGACCTGTTCGCCTTCGCCCAGCATTTGACCGTTGATGACGACGATGCGCGTGGCAGGGTCGTCGGTCAGCGCGTAGCCGTCGACCTTGATCCGCGGCACGCTGCGAGCAACCGCGGGAGGCAACTCGGAGAAACGCAGTATGCGGGTCGGCGGCTTGCCTTCGGAAACGGGCGCGGGGGTGGGTGGGCTCGGCCTCACACTCGCCTTCGGTGTGGGGGAACCGGCGGGCTCCGGCCGCGACCTCAGCGCTGCCGGCTTCGATTCCACCGCCGGCGCTTTCGGCGGTGGCTTGGGCGCAGCCGCGGCGGACTGCGCGGGCTCAGCGGGCGGAGTAGGAGGGGGTGCCGCGGGTGCCGTTGACGGCGGCGCGGCTTCCCCACGCGCAGCGGATGCGGGCGGGGCTGCGCCACTCGGCGATGCCTCGGACGCGCTGTCTAGCGCGGTCTGGTCGTCGGACTTCGGAAGCGACGCCGGCGCCGGCGCGACGGGCACGGGAACGCTCTGCGGTTGCGCCGGCGGCAATGGTGTCGGGACTTCGGCCCGCATCGCTGGTTCGGCCAATGCGGCTTCGGGCAGGGCCGGCTCCCACGGCCGCCACCAGCCGAGCAGCACGCCGACCGCTACCAGTGCCGCCGCGCCCGCGAGGAGCAGGAAACGCGGCAGCGGTTCGGGCGACATCAGCACCCTGACCGGAACCGCGGCAAGGTCGGGCACCTTGCCCTGCTGGCGTTCGGCCTCGGATTTCTTCAGTGCTTCGAGTATGTAGGACATCAATTCGTCCCGTCCGCGCTGTGCATTCCGGGGACATTGCTTGCGCTGGGGGAAAGGGGCACCGGCTGGCGCAGCGAGGCGAAGGTCGATTCCGTCAACCGCTGGTAGGCCACGGCAAGGCCCCCGGCCAGCCCCAACAGCACGACGGCCCCAATCACCCAGCGCGGTATCCGCCGCCACAACGGCCGCGCCGGCGCGTCGCCGAGGACTTCCCTTGCGGCTTTGTCGAGCGTCGGCCGGTTCAACACGCTCACGGCCGTGCACATAGGTGCCGAGCAGTGCCCGGTCGCAGATGACATTGATAAGGCGCGGGGTTCCGCGCGTCAGGCGGTAGAGCCGCTGCAATACCGAGTTCGGGAACAGGTCGCGCTTCACACCCGCGACCCAAAGCCGATGGGCGACATAGGTCGCCATTTCGCTCGCGGATAGCGGTTCGAGGTGATAGCGCGCGACGATGCGCTGCGCCAGTTGGCGCAAGCCGGGCTCGGCCAGACGCGCCCGTAGCTCCGGTTGCCCGACCAGAATGATCTGCAGCAGCTTGTGGCGGCTGGTCTCCAGGTTCGTCAGCAAACGCAGTTGCTCCAGCACCCGATGCGCCAAGTTCTGCGCCTCGTCGATGATGAGCACGGTCTTGCGTCCGCAAGCGTTGGACTGCAAGAGGTAGGCGTTGATGAGGTCGATGAACGTCTTGGTGCTGGTGGCATCGTGCGCGTACTCGATGCGCAGCTCGTCGCAAATCGCCGCCAGCAGTTCCTCGCGCGTCAGCTTGGGGTTGAAGATGTAGGCGACATCGACGTCGTCGGGAATCTGCTCGAGCAGGCAGCGGCATATCGTCGTCTTGCCGGTGCCGACTTCGCCGGTCAGCAGCACGAATCCGCCGTCGCCCTTGATCCCGTAGAGCAGGTGCGCCAGCGCCTCGCGGTGGCGCTCGCTCAGATAGAGGTAGCGCGGATCGGGGGCGATCGAAAACGGCGCTTCGCTAAAGCCGAAATGCTCCAGATACAAGGCGTGGGCCCGCTGTCGAGACGAGCCCCCAAGGCTAGCACCTTGTGGCGGCCGATGCAGCCCGTGAGGGCCCGTGAAGACTATTGCGCCGTGTTCGGAGTGACGGCGGGGGCAGACCCGACGATCTCGCGCAGGCGCTCGAGGATCGGCTGCTTCTCGGCCTCGACCTGCCCGATGCGTTCATAGGCCGCGTCGAGCCGGGCGTTGAGCACGGCTTCGCGCTGCACGGCGCGGCGCTGGTCCGCTGCCGCCTCATCAACGAACACCAGGTCGGGCGAACGGCCCTGCAGGTACAACGGCACCTGCGCATTCGAGCGCCGCGCCTCTTGCAGGGCCTGAATTTGCTGATACTGGGCCAGCAACTCCTGGTTGAGGATGGCGAGGATGGTCTGCAGGCGCTTGAGCTCGGCGTCCTCGCTCTGGGCGATGGCGACGCTCGAATTCAGTGTCAGCAGCACGGCGACTAAGGCGACGAGGCGCATGATGCCGTTCCTCCAGGAAAGTGGGGCAGCGAAATCTCGGCGGTCGGGCTGGCGCTGATAGCATTGTGCTCCCATGCCCGTCGTCACACTTGAGAACGCCTGCCTCGCGTTCGGCCACGTGGCCTTGCTCGACCATGTCGATCTTCAGATCGAAGCGGGCGAGCGCGTCGCACTGGTCGGGCGCAACGGCGGCGGCAAGTCGAGCCTGCTGCGGGTGATCGCGGACGAGGCCTCGCTCGACGACGGCACAGTCTGGCGCACACCGCACCTGCGGGTCGCGCGAGTGCCGCAAGAGCCGGAATTCGACCCCGGCCACAGCATATTCGAGGCGGTGGCGGCAGGCGCCGGCGCCACCGCCGCGATGCTAGGAGACTATCATGTGCTCGCCGCGCGGGCGAGCACCGAGCACGACGCGGCGCTACTCGAACGGCTGCACGAAATTCAGCACGAACTCGACCACACCGACGGCTGGCGCTTGGATGCCCGGATCGCCCAGGTCATCAGCCAGCTTGGGCTCGACGGCGCAGCGGCGGTCGCCGCCGCCTCGGGTGGTGCGCGAAAGCGCGCGGCGCTGGCGCGGGCGCTGGTGCAGGAACCCGACCTGCTGCTGCTTGACGAGCCAACCAACCATCTCGACATCGACGGCATCATCTGGCTCGAAGAGCTGTTGATCGACTTTGCCGGCACTGTGCTCTTCATCACCCACGACCGGCGCTTTCTCGACCGCGTGGCGACGCGGCTGATCGAACTCGATCGCGGGCGGCTGGCGAGCTTCCCCGGCAACTTCTCGCGCTACAGCGAGCGCAAGAGCGAGCTGCTGGAAATGGAAGCGAAGCAGGCGGCGCAGTTCGACAAGTTCCTCGCCCAGGAGGAAACGTGGATACGCAAGGGCGTGGAGGCGCGCCGCACGCGCAATGCCGGGCGCGTAGTGCGCCTCGAGCGGCTACGGCGCGAGCGCCAAGCGCGGCGCGAGCGGCTCGGCCAAGTGAGTTTTGGCGTCGAGCGCGGCGACCTGTCGGGCAAACTCGTGGCCGAGCTGCAACACGTGACCAAGGCCTATGATGGGCGCGCGATCGTGAGCGACTTTTCCTGCCGCATCCTGCGCGGCGACAAGATCGGCCTGATCGGGCCCAACGGCGCCGGCAAGTCCACGCTGCTCAAGCTGATGCTCGGCGAGCTCCTGCCCGATGCCGGCGCCGTGCGCCTCGGCACCAAGCTCAGCGTCGCCTATTTCGACCAGTTGCGCACCCAGCTCGACGACCGGGCAACGCTTGCCGACGTCATCAGTCCGGGCTCCGATTTCATCGAGATCGAAAGCCGCCGCCAGCACGTCATCGGCTATCTCGGCGACTTTCTTTTCCCGCCCGAGCGTGCGCGCTCGCCGGTGGGCTCGCTCTCCGGCGGAGAGCGCAACCGGTTGTTGCTGGCGCGGCTGTTCGCCCGCCCCGCCAATCTGATCGTGCTCGACGAGCCGACCAATGACCTCGACATCGAGACCCTGGACCTGCTCGAATCGCTCCTACTGGACTACCGCGGCACGCTGCTGCTGGTGAGCCACGACCGCGCCTTTCTCGACAACGTGGTCACCCAGACCATCGCCGCCGAGGGCGACGGCAAGTGGCGCGAATACGCCGGCGGCTATGCAGATTGGGAGCGGGCGCGGCGTCCGCGATTGCTGCCACCGGCTCGAACGGGAACGCCCGCGCCGAGGGCCGCGGCAGCCGGCCGGCGAAAGACGGATGCGCCGCGAGCGAAACTCAGCCAGAAGGAGCAGCGCGAATTGGCTGACCTGCCTGAACGCATCGGGTCGCTGGAGGGCGAGCAACAGGCCCTAACCACGAAGCTATCCGACGCCGCGCTTTACCGCGATGCGCCGGAGCAAGTGAAACGGATCACCGAACGCCTGGAAATCGTGGAGAGGGAGATCGTAGCCGCCATGGAGCAATGGGAAGAGCTGGAGCGGCGCGCCGGCGGTGCGTAGGGCCGCAAACGAACGCACAGCTTCGAGTACATGGCGTGCCTAACCGCTGATGGCTAGGCTAGACCACGCCTGATGAACGCCCAAATTTTGATTCGACGCGCCTAAGTAACAATTAGATAGCAACACGAGCATAATCGCTCCGGGCGGCAAACCCGCCGCCACCCGCGCGGCTGTCCAAGTGGGCGCTGATCCGTCGCAACAAGCCTTCCTGCTCGTGCTCTGAGAAGAAATAGGGGTAGAGGGAGCACTCTCCGCTCTGACGATTGCTGCCTCCGTATCGAGCAATCTGCTTTCCCATAAACCTCACATCTAGATGCAACAACACGGCTGGCGCTTGGACCCGCTCGCACACTCGTTCTGGGCCTAGCTGCTCGAACCCAAGCATGCGTCGATAGAACCCGACATGACGAGGATTGACTTCGATCAATGCATCGGTCGCGCGGTGAATCAATCGAGCATAGATGTAGGCCAGATGAAACAGGGACGCCAGCGCCTCCTTTGAGCTGTAGCGAGGATCGGCGGCCAAGCGCGTCAACTCGCACAGGCGATTGCCGTTCCCTCGCAAACCGTCTGCTTTGTCGCGGTAGAGGTCATCCACTGCAAGCCCCGCCCGAGAATCGAGCGTAACCGTGAGTGTGCTGAACAATTGGTCACCGGTCGACGCTTCCAACGTAATCTGGTTAAAGCGATCTTGCACGTCTTCGGCGGGCAGTACCCTGTAGCCGCGCCAAGAGTACATTCGATTGACCAGCGCGCGGACCTTACTGCGCTGGCCATTGCTGTCGGCAAGCCGAATCATGTAGTTGCTGCGTTGGAGAAGTACCTCCGACAGATCGGGCGGGCTAGGTTCGATCCGGGTTTGGCAGCGGAGCTGGGTGGGTGGTGTAGCTAGTTCTAGGCGTGGAAAAGGCGCCAACTTGGGCATGACGCCATGAAAGCCGTACTCAGATCGCATAAGCACTCCCGGATGCTATAGTGGTCACTGTCGCCCGGCAATCCGGGCTCGAGTCGATTATTGCGCCTGCACCGTTATAATCCTGGACCAGAAGGTCGGGAGCGCTGGGACTATGAACGTATTCGCTTTTGCTGGTGTTGGTTTTCTTGTTGGCGACGTTGCTAGCAGTTTTAGATCAAGTCTCTCGTTTTTAAGAGATTCTCCATAAGGCTACCAATTCTCAAGCCACGCATAATACTATAAACGGAATCTGTGAGATTTTTCCTACAGACGCGGGGGGCTGCCTCGTAGAATATGTCGGCTCCCCTTTGACAACCATCGTTTTCATTTCTTTCTGATCTTGAGGGGCTCAACATGCGGGAAATCCGGAGAGCCATGGGCGCTCGCTGCGCTTTTGCATCTAGTATTGCGGTCGCGGCAACGCTGAGCCTGGCGATAACTGGCTGTGCATCCAAATACCCGCCGGCACCGAATGCGGCGACGTCAAGCGAGTACAACTACGTTATTGGTCCAGGTGACACGGTTAACATAGTCGTATGGCGGAACCCTGAACTGTCCATGTCGGTGCCTGTGCGGCCGGATGGCAAAATTACGACGCCTCTGGTCGAGGATCTTCCAGCCATGGGCAAAGACGCAAGCACGCTTGGTCGAGACATCGAAAAAGCCCTTGCCAAGTACATTCGAGATCCGGTTGTCACGGTGATCGTAACCGGATTCGTGGGCCCGTTTAGCGAGCAGATTCGCGTCATAGGCGAAGCTGCCGAGCCACAAATCCTCCCTTACAAGCAGCAGATGACTCTGCTAGACGTGATGATCGCTGTCGGCGGAATCACGGACTTCGCCGACGGCAATCGCGCCACGATCCTGCGCACATCAGAGGGGAACAAGCAGTATGGTGTGCGGCTTAAGGACTTGATAAAACGTGGTGACGTCTCGGCGAACGTCGATGTAAAGCCTGGCGATGTTCTAATTATTCCGCAAAGCTGGTTCTGACCAGCCGCTTTCCGATAGCCAACTACATATACCTTTTGGCCGACCGGTATGGACGAACTAATCCGACAAATCCTCACGTATCTACGAGGAATGTGGCGGCACCGCTGGATTGGACTCGCCGCCGCCTGGTTCACTGGGATCGCTGGCGGAATATTCGTCTTCATGATGCCGGACAAGTACGAAGCGACCGCGCGAATCTACGTCGACACCCAGTCTGTCCTCAAGCCACTGATGTCCGGCCTTGCCGTGCAACCTAACGTTGAACAGCAGATTGCCATTCTGAGTCGCACCCTCATTAGCCGACCCAACCTAGAGAAACTGATTCGGATGGCGGATCTTGATCTAAGCGTTAAGGTAAAGGAAGACAAAGAGCGAATCGTGGATGACTTGATGCGAACGCTCAAGATCAGTAGCGCAGGCCGCGACAACCTCTACACGCTCTCTTTTCAAGATTCCCGACCGGAGAAGGCGCAGCGTGTAGTCCAGTCGCTTACGTCCATCTTTGTTGAGTCTAGCTTGGGTGACAAGCGCAAGGACACAGATGCCGCGCGTCAGTTTATCGAAGATCAGATCAAGGGCTACGAAAAGAAGCTTGAGGAAGCAGAGAACCGCCTAAAGGAATTCAAGCTGCGGAACATGACCATATTGGGCGACGCCGGCAAGGACTACTTCGGTCGCATTGCGGAAGTTAGCGGGCAACTCAATCAGGCGCGTCTAGAGCTTCGCGAAGCGGAAAACTCGCGTGACGCGCTGAAACGGCAGGTCGTCGGAGAGGATCCCGTTTTGCTGCCAGACAATCCAAACGCGGCATCGCACGCGTCGATCCCAGAGCTAGATGGGCGCCTTGATGCGTTGAAGAAGAATCTCGACGCCCTGTTACAGCGCTACACGGACGAACACCCGGATGTCGTAGGTACCAAACGTGTAATTGAGCAGCTAGAAGCTCAGAAGCGCCAAGAGTACAAGGAACGTCGGCAAGCAGGCGCTGGCACAGCATCGGAAAACTCTAACCCCGTATATCAGCAACTGAAGGTTTCTCTCGCCGAGGCGGAGGCCAATGTGGCGTCCCTTGGAACGCGTGTCGCGGAGTATGAGTCGCGATACGACCAACTCAAGGCAGCATCGAAGCTGGTACCGGAAATGGAAGCGGAATTCGCCCAACTGAATCGGGACTATGACATCAATCGGAAGAACTACGAGATTCTGGTTGGGCGGCGCGAATCGGCAACGCTGTCTGGCGAGATGGAAGCCACCTCAGGCGTAGCGGAGTTTCGCCTGATCGACCCGCCCCGCGTCTCACCCAAGCCGGTTGCGCCGAATCGCCAATTGCTCTTGCTAACCGCGATGTTCGCAGCTCTGGGAGTTGGATTGGGCGCAAGCTTTCTGATGACTCAGATTCGCCCAACCTTCTTGGACGGCCGAACGCTGCGCGAAGCCACGGGGTTGCCCGTGCTTGGAACAGTATCTTTGTTGCCCGACGCGAATCGCGTTCGTCGCCAACGCCGCGGCATCCTCGCGTTCTTCGTGGGGTTTGGCAGCCTGCTTGCGTCCTACGGAGCAGCCATGGTCTTGCTGGCATTGACCATTCGAAGCGCTTGAGAGGAAGCCGTGAGCATAATTGAGAAAGCCGTTCAAAGGCTTGATGAACTCAAGCGCGCTGGGATAACCCTGCCTGATGGGGCCGTTTCGCAGCCCCCCGACTCCGGCCCTAGCTCAGCAGAGATCAATCGACACAGTAATGAAGTGGCGCAGGTGACGCGCGTATCTTCCCCCCTTGCCTCCGTCGTTGCTGAAATCAGCTCACCCGTCGCCGAAGCCCGCGCCGCATCGCCTTCCAGCGGAGGCGACACGACCTCACGTTTCGTTGAGATAGATCTTGACCGATTGCGCGCCGGTGGCATGCTCACTCCAGAAGCGCAGCGAAGTCAGATTGCGGACGAGTACCGAGTCATCAAGCGACCTCTTATTGGCAATGCCCAGGACAGGGGAGCAACGCCGCTAAAGCATGGCAATCTCATAATGATCACAAGTGCTATGCCCGGTGAAGGCAAGAGCTTCACTTCGGTGAATCTCGCCATAAGTATCGCGATGGAAATGGACAACACGGTGCTGCTGGTCGATGCGGACGTTGCCAGACCATCGCTACTGAACGTGCTAGGGCTGCCGCCAGCCAGGGGGCTTATGGATGTTCTGGTTCGCGAGGAAGAGGATCTAGGTGAGGTTCTGCTAAAGACGAACGTCGAGAAACTCTCTATCCTTCCAGCTGGGACTCCCCATCAACGTGCGACTGAGCTTCTGGCCAGCGACGCCATGATACAACTTTTAGACGAAATGGCGTCGCGCTACGCAGACCGCATCATAATTTTCGATTCGCCGCCACTGCTAGTCACGACTGAGTCGCGCGTGCTAGCCAGTCATATGGGGCAGATAGTGATCGTGGTCGAGGCGGAGAAGACCACCCTTTCCACCGTCAAGCAGGCTCTGAGCACGATAGAGACCTGCCCGGTGCGGATGACATTACTGAATAAAGGCGCTCGGGCATCAGTGGGCAATTATTACGGATATTACGGATACGGCCGCTACGGTTATGGCCGATAAAATCGAGCCCCCGCAAGAACCCTCGCCACTACTAACCATGACTAGCGAATGAAGCAAACGTGTCGCCTCAGGCAACCACAAGCCCTGACCGCTCTACCCCTTACCGCCGCCGCTATCGGCGTGTGTGCGACCCTTACGAGCGAGGCAGCGCAAGCAGGTAACTGGGTAGTGGCGCCAAATGTAACCTTGCGCGGCACATACACCGACAACGTTAGATTGGCGCCAAAGGGCAGAGAGCGAAGCGATTTTGTCGCTGAGGTTGCGCCTGGAGTGCGGATTTCCGCCGATCATCCGCGACTCAAGTTAGAAGCAGACTACCAGCACCAGGAGTACTACTACATCAACAACGGTGGTACCAGCCGGTCTGCCGACTTCCTTAGCGCCGATGCTAGCTGGGTAGCGATTGAGCGCTTCTTGTTCGTCGATGCCGATGCAAGCATAAACGAAACTGGCACCTCGGTATTCGGAACCCAGGCCGCTAGTGGTGCGAATGTCTCCGACAATCGCACACAGGTACGCACATTCAGACTCAGCCCGGCCATACAAAGCACGATAGGAAGCCGGACCAACTACGAAGTTCGCTACACGCTTACCGACACAAGTTCCGATGCGGCGGCGATTTCGCGCTCTCGCAGCGAGGATTGGCATGCCTCCACAAACAGCCAAGTTACGTCGGCTATAGGCTTAGCGTTTTCGTACGATCATAGCGAAAATAAGCTAGAGAGTCGGGGTAGCCAACAAGCGGATGGTCACCGCATCGTCGAGCGATACTTGGCTACCCTGAGTTTCGCTCCTGACGAGCGATTTCGCATATTCGGGAATATTGGACAGGAAAAGAGCAATTTCTTTGGTGACGGCAAGTTCAAGAGGATTCATGGTTACGGCTTTAGTTGGTCACCTTCACCTCGTACAAGTCTAAGCGCTCAGCGCGACCGTCGGTTTTTCGGTACTGGGCACTCCGTTCGATTTGCCCACCGTATGCCGTCCAGCGCAATAAGCATTGCCTGGGTTCGAGACATTAGCTCGTTAGCCGACCTTGTCCTGCAGCCCGTTGGAGGAAACATCCGGACCGTTCTGTCTGATGCGCTGGTACGACAGTTCCCAGACCCTAACCAGCGCAATGCCGCAGTTCAATCCGTACTTGGGGCGTTTGGCCTAACAGGAAACGAACTGTTATTGCTGCCAACCCTTTCCGATCGCCTTTTCACATCTCGCACATTGACCGCCACCTACGCAATAACCGGCGGCGTCAATACGCTGACACTAGTTGGGGCACGCAGCGACCGACGGGCGATTTCCAGCGGCGTCTCACTGCTTGATGACTTCTCGGGTGATCGGGATGTCCGTACTCAAACGTACGGGTTGAATTGGGGCCATCGTTTGTCATCCGCCACGACTTTCACGGCAGCCCTGACACAGTTGCGTAGCCAGGCGCTCGGAGGAGACGCCGAATCCTCTCGAACAACAACAGCCACGATAGGCGGGTATCGCCAATTGAGTCCGCGCACATCGGCCTCGGTCGATGTCCGCCATGTGCGTTTCCGCGGGTCAATTCGCGATGACTATCGAGAAAACGCGATCGTTGGCAGTCTTATCTACGTTTTCTAGTCCCCCATATGTACGAGTCATTTTTTGGGCTGAGCGGCAAGCCGTTCCAACTCAATCCGGATCCATCTTTCTTTTACGCTAGCCGCGGGCACAAGAGAGCGCTGGCATACTTGGAATACGGTCTCCACCAGAACGAAGGCTTCATAGTCATTACCGGAGAGGTGGGTGCTGGAAAAACCACCTTGGTGAGAAGCCTCCTTCAGCGGCTGGACCCGAACAAGGTCGTGGCAGCACAGCTCGTTAGTACCCATCTTGACGCAGAGGACATGCTTCGAATGGTCTCTGCCTCCTTCGGCATCCCGAGTAAATCAATTGACAAGGCGGAGATCCTCCTTGGCCTGGAGATGTTCTTGGTCTCCTTGACCGCTGTAGGAAAACGTGCGCTGCTGATCGTGGACCAGGCACAAAATCTGACTCCGCGCGCGGTGGAGGAATTGCGTATGCTTTCCAATTTTCAGCTTGGCGAGCACGCCCTACTGCAGAGTTTTCTCGTCGGCCAGCCGGAGCTTCGAGTATTGATGCAAAGTGCGCACATGCGTCAGCTTCGGCAACGCGTCATCGCGTCTTATCACCTAGGTCCGATGGACAGCGATGAAACTACTGCTTATATCGAGCATCGGCTCGCCCATGTTGGCTGGACAGGGAATCCGCGTCTAGACGAGACCGCGTACAAGGCGATATTTCAATTCACCAATGGAATTCCAAGACGGATCAACACCTTCTGCGACCGACTGCTACTAGCTGCATATCTTGGGGGTAAAACCACCCTAGAGGTAGCCGAAGTGGAAGAAGTCGTCGCCGAGATCAACGACGAAGGCAACGCGGCTGTCGGCCGCGACGCGGCGCCGACAAACGGTGCCGAGCAGAACGTGTCTCTTGACAGCAACGCGCCCGCCATCACCCTAGCACCAGACTTCGACCCGGCTCGATTGGAGTGTGACGGAACGATTGCAGACAAAGTCTTCGGCCTCGCAGCGGGGTTCGATAACGCGCGTTTTGAGCAACGATTGTTGACGCTAGAGCGAGCGGTAAGCGATACGATCGCTTTGCTGCGTCAGTTGGTCGATCAAACCCGTAGCCGCACATCGAAAGACAACAGCCTGCAGTGACTGCGACCCGAAAGAGTGGGGACGTGGGGCCCGTGCTTTGCGTCGTCGGTGCCAGGCCGAATTACATGAAGA
The DNA here is from genome assembly GCA_963822375.1 of uncultured beta proteobacterium. GTDB lineage: Bacteria > Pseudomonadota > Gammaproteobacteria > Burkholderiales > Rhodocyclaceae > CAWGHV01. Next base: position 26,677 of record CAWGHV010000028.1, read on the forward strand.
TTGCGCCGATACTGCGCGCATTCGAGTCGCAAACTAGCCCGATTCCAGCTCTCCTGGTCCACACTGGCCAGCACTACGATACCGAGATGAACGATAGGCTCTTCGAGGCGCTCAGACTCCCGCGCCCGGACGTCAATCTCGAGGTTGGGTCGGGAACCCATGCAGTGCAAACTGCCGAAGTCATGCGCCGATTCGAACCCTTGGTGAACTTCATCAACCTTCATGTGTTGTGGTCGTCGGTGACGTCAACTCGACTCTTGCTTGCACACTCGTGGCTAGCAAGAAGCATGTGCCAGTCGTCCATGTCGAAGCCGGGCTGCGAAGCTTCGACCGCGCCATGCCGGAGGAAATCAATCGGCTGGTCACAGACCAGTTGGCCGATGTGCTTTATACGACCGAACGTTCGGCTGCCGAGAACTTGGCGCGTGAAGGAATCGACGAGCGTCGCGTCGTTTTCGTCGGCAACGTGATGATCGATTCGTTGCTCAGTAGCCTGCCGCACGCAGTTCCCGCGACTGAGACCTTGCGCCGCGCGGGAGCGGATCCCGCGATACTCACCGACCCTCGCGGTTTCGGTGTCGTTACTCTTCATCGCCCATCGAACGTGGACCACTTGGAGTCGTTGAAGGGCGTTCTGTCGATATTGAGCGAAGCTAGCAACCGAATACCGCTGTTGTTCGCCCTTCACCCACGCACGCGCACGAACATATCGAAGTTTCGGTTGGACGCCCTACTACAGAATCGGCAGATTGTCGCTCTGGCACCGCAAGGCTACCTGGAGATGCTAGGGTTGCTGGCTGCAGCAAGTGTTGTCCTTACCGACTCCGGCGGAATACAGGAGGAAACAACCGCGCTGGCGGTGCCATGCCTTACGCTTCGCGAGAATACGGAACGCCCGATCACGATCGACCAAGGGACAAACACCCTCGTTGGCACCGACCGTACGCGAACGCTGCGAGCCTTGGACGATGTTCTCACTCGAGGAGGAAAACGCGGTCGACGGCCCGAACTGTGGGATGGGAACGCCGCCAAACGCATCGCCACGCACCTCAGCGGTTGGTTGGGCCGAGGGCCGCTAGACTAGCAAGCCAGTGGAAGCAAGCGAAACGAATAAGCGCCATGGGATCGTCAACGCGCTGACGGTCGATGTGGAGGACTATTTCCAAGTCTCCGCGCTGGCCCCTTACATTGCCCGCTCGGACTGGGACAGCCAGCCCTGCCGTGTCGAGCGCAATCTCGATCTTATCCTCGCAATGCTCCACGATCAGAGCGCGCGGGCGACGTTCTTCACACTAGGCTGGATCGCTGAGCGCTATCCTCGCGCTGTGCGATCCATTGTCGACCAAGGCCATGAACTGGCAAGCCATGGCTACTCGCATCAGCGCGTTTCGGACCAGTCTCCGCATTCGTTCCTTGCCGATATCCGCCTCGCCAAGGCCGTGCTAGAAGACATTGGCGGGGTTCAGATTTCGGGGTATCGGGCACCGAGCTTCTCGGTCGGCAGGCAGTGCCCCTGGGCGGCGAGCTGTATTCGAGAAGCGGGCTACCGTTACAGCTCAAGCATCTACCCCATTCGGCACGACCACTATGGAGCTCCGGATGCGCCGCGCTTCGCCTACGAGCCGTGTCCGGGACTGGTGGAAATACCAGTGACGACAGCGCACGTTTTTCGCCGAAATTGGCCGGCGGGTGGAGGGGGGTACTTCCGCTTGCTGCCCTATACCGTCTCGAAATGGTTCATCGAGCGCGTAAACCGCCGGGATGGCAAATCTGCGATTTTTTACTTCCATCCGTGGGAATTGGACCCTGGACAGCCCCGCATAGCGGGTATATCGGCGAAGACCCGGTTTCGTCACTACCTCAACTTGCATCGGATGGCCCCGCGCCTTCGTTACCTACTGCGGGATTTCCGCTGGGATCGCGTCGATCGCGTATGTATGGATCCCAGCAAATGACGCGTGCCGCCGCGCGAACCAATTCGCCGTCTGCGATAACCCCTGCCATGGCAGACGCCCAACTCGCAGTGCGCGAAATGACCGTTAAGGACTCGACCCGTTGGGACGAATTCGTGCGTACTTGCCCAAGCGCGACCTTCTTCCACTTCTCGAAGTGGAAGCGAGTCATCGAGGAAGTTTTTCGCCACCAAACATGGTTCCTTTATGCGGAAGAGCAGGGAAGGATCCGTGGCATTTTGCCGCTCGCCCAAGTACGCAGCCGTTTCTTCGGCCATTCCCTTGTGTCCCTTCCCTTCTGCGTCTATGGGGGGGTGGCAACGCTGGACTCCAAGGCTGGCACAGGTGCTTGAGTCCGCGGCAGAACGGCTCGCCCAGGAACTCGGAGCCGAACATCTTGAATTTCGAAATGTAAATGCGCGCCACGCCGATTGGCCGCGCCAAGACGTATACGTCAGCTTTCGCAAGGCAATCCTGCCTAATGTCAACGCAAACCTCATGGCCATTCCGCGGAAGCAGCGGGCGATGGTGCGCAAGGGCGCCAAAGTTGGCCTGACGGCTCAGATCGACAGCGATGTCGATCGCTTTTTCGACCTTTACGCAAGCAATGTCCACCGCCATGGCACACCAGCTTTGCCTAAGAGATACTTTGAGGTGCTCAAGAAGACATTCGAAGAGGACTGCGAGGCGCTGATCGTCATAGATGGCCAAGGCGTGCCTGTCAGTGGCGTGCTGGCCTTCTATTTCCGCGATGAAGTTCTACCCTACTATGCCGGAGACACGCTCGCCGCACGCAACCTAGCGGCTAACGATTTCAAGTATTGGGAGCTGATGCGGCGGGCATGCGAGCGGGGGTACCGTGTCTTTGACTATGGGCGCAGCAAACGTGGTACAGGCTCGTTTGACTTCAAGAAGAACTGGGGCTTCGAACCGATACCCCTAAGCTATGAGTACCGCTTGTTTGCGCGCCAAGGAGTGCCGCAGAACAACCCCATGAACCCTAAGTATCGTGCGTTCATTCGGCTGTGGCGACTGCTGCCGATTCGAATCGCGAATCGGCTTGGCCCATACGTCGTTCGAAACCTTGGGTGAGTCATTCGCGCCCAGTAGGATTGATCGCTCCGCGGGCACTTCCCGGTGATATACGACCTCGAACAATTAACCAAGAAAGGTTCACAGCAGCGATTCCTATCGTGGAGAACTCAATGACAACCGCGGCAACTCTAGCGAAGAGTGATCGCAGGAGAACCGACTCAATGCCGCCGGCCGCTCTTCGTCCGACAATCCAATCCGAGCCACGGATTGGGCCGGCACCAACACTTGAGACGGCGCATCGCAATCGTATCCCCATCGCACTGCTGGTCTTGTTGACGGGGCTTGGAATTCTTGCCTGGTACTGGGAGACCACCGTTTCTATGGTCTCAACATGGCAGCACTCGGGGACATTCGCTCACGGCTTCCTCGTCTTCCCAATCTCACTCTACCTCGTTTGGCGATGCCGACATGACCTAGCCAACATAGCGCCAGCACCATTTTGGCCTGGCCTGATTCTAGTGTCGGGAGCGGGTTTCGCTTGGCTGCTCGGCGAAACTGGGAGTGTTATCAGCATCTCTCAGTTCGCGGTCGTAGCAATGGTCCCGCTAGTTGTTTGGACCACGCTTGGGACTCGCATCGTTGTTGCATTGCAGTTCCCCCTCGCCTTCCTGATCTTCGCCGTTCCGTTTGGCGAGTTCTTGCTGCCGATCATGATGAACTGGACTGCCGACTTCACTGTTCTCGCGTTACGCTTTAGCGGGGTGCCGGTTTTTCGGGAAGGCAACAACTTCGCCATCCCAAGCGGCTACTGGTCGGTCGTAGAGGCTTGCAGCGGGGTGCGCTATCTCATCGCATCGATGATGGTCGGCTCACTTTTCGCTTACCTGAATTTTCGTTCGTGGCGCCGACAGGCGGGCTTCTTTGCCATGTCAATCGTCGTTCCACTATTCGCCAACTGGTTGCGCGCATACATCATCGTAATGCTGGGGCATCTGAGCAACAATGCGATCGCAACCGGGGTTGACCATCTCATCTACGGATGGGTATTTTTTGGGCTAGTGATGCTCATGATGTTTTGGATCGGGTCGAATTGGCGCGATAAGGATTTTGCACCCAGCGCTGAATTGAAGCCACGTGGAAGTAGCACGCACAGTACGCAACAGCCCACCGCCCTGCCACGCCCGGCGGACAAAATCTTCGCGGCGCTGATGGCAGTGTTTGTTGCGGCTGCGATTTGGAAACCTATAGAGCCAATTCTGAATTCCTCGCGCGGTCCTTCCCTTGATGGACTTGCGAAGGTGATGCCGAGCAATGGTTGGGTGGATGCCGGTGCGCCAGTCGTGGACTGGAGACCACACTATGGCGGTGCCAGCGCGGAGCTACTTCGAACGTTCGCCAAGGGCAATTCACACGTCGGAATGTACCTAGCGTTCTATCGCAATCAGTCGCAAGGAAATGAGCTGATAAGTTCGCTAAACAGCATCGCCCCAACCGCCGATAAGCATTGGCTTCGGGGCACCGAGGGCAAAGAAATCGTCGCGGTCGGCGGAAGGAATCTAGAGGTACGCAGCACGGAGATTCGCGGCGCCTCGCATCGGCTGTTGGTCTGGAACTGGTACTGGGTGGACGGAAGGCTAACATCGAACGACTATATCGCGAAGGCGTACCTAGTCTGGGCCAAACTCCATGGGCGCAGCGACGACTCGGCGATTGTCGCGCTGTATACGACGAAAGATCAATACGAAGATGAGAGCCGCGGAACGCTAGAGTCCTTCGTCGCAGGAATGTGGCCAAACATAGACGATGCGCTGCGCACGTCGCAAGGTCTTTGAACCCTCGGTACTCTACCGCTTTGGCCGACAGGCGTCCGTTAGTGGTTCACGTGGTTTACCGCTTCGCCGTCGGCGGCTTGGAGAATGGCGTGGCAAACCTGATCAATCGCATGGACCCCAGAGCCTACCGACACGCGATAGTTGTGCTCACCGAAATTACCGATTTCCGCCAACGGATATTGCGAAACGACGTGGATTTTTTCGCACTGAATAAAGCGGGTGGCCACACGGCAACGCTGTACCCTCAGATCTTCCGATTATTTCGTCACCTTGGCCCCGCTATCGTCCACACTCGGAATCTGGCAGCGTTGGAAACTCTCGTTCCCGCGTGGGCAGCCCGAGTGAAGGTACGAATTCATGGCGAACACGGTCGCGACCAAGCTGACCCAGACGGAGAAAACCTGAAGTACCAACTCATTCGCCGCATCTACCGACCCTTCGTAAGGAAGTACGTCGCTTTGTCTCGGAACCTAGAAGACTATCTGCAGCAGAAAATCGGCGTTCCCCAGGAGCGCATCGAACAGATATACAACGGCGTAGATACCGATCGGTTTCACCCGAGTACGGAGACACGAACGCCCATTCCGGGTTCGCCATTCCAAAGTCCGGACTTGTGGATCGTCGGCACCGTGGGTCGCATGGATCACGTCAAAGATCAGACCAATCTCGCGCGAGCCTTTGTGAGCGCGGTGAAATCATCGCCCGATACCGCTCATCGCCTCCGGCTTGTAGTCGTGGGCGACGGACCACTGCGAGAAGAAGTCGCCAGCATTCTTGATCAAGCAGGCGTTTCCCGTATGGCGTGGCTGCCGGGTGAAAGAAACGACGTTCCGGATGTCATGCGCGGTCTGGACTGTTTCGTCTTGCCTTCGATCGGAGAGGGGATATCGAATACGATCTTGGAAGCGATGGCCACTGGACTACCCGTCATTGCGACTCGCGTTGGAGGCAACGGAGAACTTGTCAACGAAGAGATATCTGGAACTATAGTGCCCGCGCGAGATAGCAGGGCACTAAGCACGGCAATCCTCCGGTACTTTCGCCGACCCAACTTGGCATATCACCATGGTGCGGCGGGAAGCGCCCTGGTCCGGCGGCGATTCAGTCTCGACGCCATGGTCAGCCGCTACCAATCGCTATATGACCATTCCTTAGGTTTTTCGCATCCCGGAGGTAGCAAGCGCATTGGTTTCGTCTAGAAGGCAACGCGACCTGAAATCAGAATGACTATGTCTTGGGATGAACTGCGCCTGACGCTCCCGCTCGCGCGCGACGGCTTCGAAACGAAACCGCTCGCCCGGGAGAGTTTTCAAGGTCGCGGACTGGTTGATGGCTCCGAATTGGACGCGTTGGGGGACGAAGACTTGCCCGCGAACAGCTTTGCCGCAAACGTCTTCGATGACTGGAAACCAATGCACCGCGCATGCGAGCGGAGTCGCAAGAGCTTCGATTGCGGTCGCAGCAAACGCGGTACAAGTCTTATGGAATTCCCAAAATGCGCAGGCAACCGGATAGCCGAGAGCAACGCACTCGATGCCGAGCGCTCTGCGCTAGTTGTCGCGTGGACTCAATTGCCGGTCTTCTTGGGCAATACCATTCACCCTTTCGTCGTTCGCGGCCTCGGATAGGAATGCGCCCGCCGTGGAGGCACTACTCTATCTCGTTCACAGAATCCCGTTTCCGCCCAACAAAGGCGATAAGGTTCGCTCATATCACTTGCTACGCCACCTCGCACGACGGTATCGCGTGTTCCTTGCAACGTTCGTCGACGACCCGGCGGACTGGGAGCACGTCAGCGCGTTGCGCAAGATGTGCGCAGCGTTGCATGCGGCGCACCTCGATCCGCGGCTCGCGCGACTACGCAGCCTTAGTGGGTTCGCGTGCGGCGAGGCGCTAACGCTGCCTTACTACCGCAACCGCGAGCTGCGCGAGTGGGTCGAACGCTGTGATCAAGCGCGAGTCCATCAGCCGGGCGGTCGTGTTCTCGTCGGCGATGACTCAGTACGTCGCCGAGCATCAAGGGCTTCGGGTGGTTGCAGATTTCGTTGACGTCGATTCCGACAAGTGGACGCAATATGCGGCAACCAAGCCCTGGCCGGTGTCTGCCGTGTACGCCAGGGAAGGCCGGCGACTGCTTGCGTTCGAACGCACGACGGCCGCGAGTGTCGCGGCGACCCTGTTCGTTTCCCCGGCGGAAGCGGAGACTTTCGCCCGCCTGGCCCCGGAGTGCGCGGACCGAGTGCATTCGGTTGCAAACGGCGTGAACACTGCGTTCTTCGACCCGGAGCTACCACAGGTATCCCCGTATCCCCCCGGGGAAGCGCCGATCGTGTTTACCGGTGCAATGGACTACTGGCCAAACGTCGACGCCGTGTCCTGGTTCGAGCGGGAGGTATTTCCAGCCATTACGTCGGCAAACGCTGCGGCACGCCTCTACGTCGTCGGGATGAATCCGACGCCCGCAGTGCAAGCGCTCGCGCGCAACGCCGGCGTCGTCGTCACCGGACGCGTGAAAGATGTCAGGCCCTATCTGCGTAATGCCCATGTCGTCGTCGCGCCGATGCGGATCGGTCGCGGCATCCAGAACAAGATTCTCGAAGCGATGGCCATGGCGCGCGCCGTCGTCGCGACCCCCGCGTGTACCGAGGCGCTGTCCGCTCGGCCAGGCAGTGAGCTCGAGCTGGCTGAGCACCCGGATGCGTTTGCGCAGCAAGTGATGACACTTCTCGCAGACCCCGGGCGTCGCGATCGGATTGGCATGGCAGCGCGGGAGCGAGTGCTAGCCGACTATTGTTGGGAATTCAACCTCGCTCGCATTTGCCCGTTACTGGAGGCACGTTTTGCCGACTCGGCAGCCGCAGTTACTGCGGCTCGCTTTCCAGCAATTGTCGGCGCTCCGCGCTGAGAGAAAACCATGGGCATCAAGACGACTTTCCAACTTGCCAACGTAGCTACCGCCAGACAAACCGCTTTGCCCGTCCGGTCGCATCAGCGGCTCTACGGATCGACGCTTGAGGCGCCGGGCTGCACTAACTTCGCCGTTTCCGGCCGCAACTCTCCGCTGGGAGGAAGCTAGACCGTGTGCGGCATCGTCGGCGTCTTCGATACCCAAGGCAAGCGCGAGATTTCGCCCGCGATAGTCTCACGCATGAATGAGACCCAGCATCATCGCGGTCCGGATGAAGGGGGTATGCACATCGAGGCCGGTCTTGGCCTCGGTCACCGCCGCCTGTCAATCATCGATCTCTCATCCGGTCAGCAACCGCTCTACAACGAGGATGGCTCGGTGGTCGTCGTCTTCAATGGCGAGATCTACAACTACCAGGAGCTCATTCCCGAGCTGGGCGCCGTGGGCCACACTTTCCGCACCAAGAGCGACACGGAAGTGATCGTGCATGCCTGGGAGACTTGGGGAGCTGATTGCGTAAAGCGCTTCCGCGGCATGTTCGCCTTTGCGTTATGGGATCGCAATCGTGACACCCTGTTTCTCGCGCGCGATCGCCTAGGCGTGAAGCCGCTCTACTACGCGTTGCTGCCGGACGGGATGTTGCTCTTCGGCTCCGAACTCAAGTCACTGCTGGCGCACGGCGGCCTGGCACGGGATATCGATCCCTTCGCCGTGGAGGAGTACTTCGCGCTTGGCTATGTACCTGAACCGCGCACGATATTCTCCGGCGCCTTGAAGCTGCCCCCAGCATGCGTGCTGGAGTGGAAGCGCGGGCGCGACTTACCGGCACCCGTCGAATACTGGGACGTGCGATTCACCGGTGATGCTCGCATCGACGACCGGGAAGCGCTGGAAGAGCTGTTGCGGCGACTCGAGGAGTCGGTCCGACTGCGCATGATCTCCGAAGTCCCGCTGGGTGCGTTTCTATCCGGCGGCGTTGACTCGAGTGCGGTCGTCGCCAACATGGCAGGGCTTTCCGCAGAACCGGTCAACACCTGCTCCATCGCATTCGCAGACCCCACATTCGACGAATCGGCCTATGCGCATATGGTCGCGGACCGCTACCGGACGCGGCACTTCAGCGATCGAGTCGAAAGCGACGATTTCGATCTAATCGATGAACTCGCACGGCTGTACGACGAACCCTACGCGGATAGCTCTGCGTTGCCGACCTATCGGGTGTGCCAACTGGCGCGGCAGCACGTCACGGTGGCGCTTTCGGGCGACGGCGGAGACGAGAGCTTCGGCGGTTACCGGCGCTACCGCCTGCATTTAAACGAGGAGCGGCTGCGAAACGCGGTACCGCTGTCGCTGCGTCGGCCCGTTTTCGGTGCGCTCGGGCGACTCTATCCGAAGGCAGACTGGGCGCCGCGCCCGCTGCGTGCCAAGAGCACGTTCGAGGCCCTCGCGCGTGACACCATCCAAGCGTACTTTCACGGCGTGTCGATCCTACGGGACGCGATGCGGCGTCAGCTGTTCACCCACAGCCTGCGCGCCCGTTTAGGGGGCTACAGCGCCCTCGAGGTATTTCGGCGGCACGCGGCGCGCGCCGGCACCGACGACCCGCTCGCGATCGTTCAGTATCTGGACCTAAATACCTACCTCGTCGGCGACATCAACACCAAGGTGGATCGCGCAAGCATGGCGCACGGGCTAGAGGTACGCGAACCGCTGATGGACCATCCGCTAGTCGAATGGCTGGCGACGCTGCCGGCTTCGCTCAAGGTTCGCAACGGAGAAGGCAAGTGGCTCTTGAAGAAGGCCATGGAACCCAGCCTTCCCAAGCAGATACTGTATCGCCCAAAGATGGGCTTCTCCGTTCCACTTGCGCGCTGGTTCCGCGGGCCGCTCCGAGGGCGAGTCCGCGAGTCACTGCTCGGAGAGCGGCTGCAGGGGACAGGATTCTTCAACGCACACTACCTGCGCGAGCTGGTGGAGCAGCACCAGTCGGGCGCGCGGGACCACAGCGCACCGATCTGGACTCTACTGATGTTCGAAGGCTTCCTGCGCAATGTAATGGATGCAGGAGACACGCGCCTTAGGGAGGCGAAGTAGTGGCCGGCGGTTTGAGAATCGAGAACACCGCGGCATCGCTCGCGGAGTCTTAGCGATGCGAATTCTCCACATCCTCGATCATTCGATTCCGCTGCATAGCGGCTATACGTTTCGCACGCTGTCCATTGTTCGCGGGCAGCGCGCGCTTGGCTGGGACACGTTCCATTTAACTAGTCCGAAACAGACTGGATGCAACGCCGACGAGGAGGAATTCGACGGGTTACACTTTTTTCGGACAGCGCGCTCCGAGGTCCACGGAATCAGCGGTCTTCTCGAGATGCGTCTGATGGCAGCGACGATGAAGCGCCTTACCGATGTTGCTGAGCGGGTCAAACCTGACATCCTGCACGCTCACTCTCCGGCGCTAAACGCTGTCCCCGCCTTGCGCGTAGGGCGGAGGATGGGCATTCCAGTGGTCTACGAAGTGCGCGCGTTCTGGGAAGATGCCGCGGTCGACCATGGTACGCACAGCGAATGGGGGCCACGATACCGCGCGGTCCGGAGCCTGGAGACGTTCGCGCTAAAGCGCGCTCACCATATCACCACCATTTGCGAAGGGCTACGCGACGACATCATCGCTCGCGGTATCCCGGCGGCGCGCGTGACCGTCATCCCGAACGCAGTTGACATCAATGCGTTTCGCCTGGGCGGCGTGCCGGACGAGACCCTGAGAGCGAGGCTTGGTCTCACGGGTGCAACCGTGATCGGGTTCATCGGCTCGTTCTACGCTTATGAAGGTCTCGATCTCCTCCTCGATGCAATGCCAGAAATTCTTGCTGTGCGGCCCGAGGCTAGGATTCTGCTGGTCGGCGGCGGCCCACAGGAAGCCGCGTTGAAGGGCCTGGCCCAGCGGATTGGTGTGGCTGACAAGGTAGTCTTCACCGGTCGCGTGGCGCATTCAGAAGTCCGAAGCTACTACGACCTGGTCGACATACTCGCCTACCCCCGCCGCTCCATGCGCCTCACCGAGCTCGTTACTCCACTCAAGCCGCTCGAGGCCATGGCGCAGGGGCGACTGCTGGTGGCTTCCGATGTCGGTGGGCACCGCGAACTGATTGAGAACGGCAAGACCGGCATCTTATTCCGCGCCGGCAGCGTGTCGTCGCTGGCATCTGCCCTCGTGAATCTCGCGAGCGACCGCTCGAACTGGCCGCACATGTGCGCGGCAGGGCGCCGGTTTGTCGAGTCGGAACGAAACTGGACGGCGAGTGTTTCGCGCTACCTTCCGGTATTCGAGCAATTGGCGCGGCGGAAGGCGCCGGCGTGACACTGTCCGGTCTTCGCATCGGCTTGGTCGGCCCAGTGCCGCCACCCGCGGGCGGCATGGCGAACCAAACGCGGCAGCTCTCCGAATTGCTCAAGAGCGAGGGTGCAGCCGTCACCTTGATCCAACTTAACCCACCCTACCGACCCAATTGGGTCAAGCGGCTACGGGGCGTTCGCGCCGCGTTTCGCCTCCTGCCCTACCTGCTGCAACTCTGGCGCGTTGCGGGCCGCGTCGATCTCATCCATGTGATGGCGAACTCCGGGTGGTCATGGCACCTTTATGCCGCACCGGCCGTTTGGATCAGCGACTTCCGCGGGCGACCGATCGTCGTGAACTACCGGGGCGGCGAGGCGGCCGCGTTCCTCGAGCGGGCGGCGTGGCTCGTACGGCCGACGCTAACCCGCGCGACGATGCTGGCCGTGCCGTCGGAATTCCTGAAGGAGGTGTTCGCCCGCTTCGGCATAGCGGCGCGTGTACTACCGAATATTGTCGATCTCGCGCGCTTCAGACCGCGCGATCCCGCGGACCGCGCGCTGCGTTCCCCGCATATCGTCGTTGCGAGAAACCTGGAACCGATTTATGACCTCGCGACCGCGATCCGGGCGTTTGCACGGATAAGGACCCACTTTTCCACGGCAACGTTGTCGATCGCAGGCACCGGTCCTGAGCTGGAGGCGTTGCAACGCCTCGCGACAGATGAGGAACTGTCGGATGCAGTCCGCTTTACCGGGCGTCTGGATCGTGACCAGATGGCCGACTTGTATCGGCACGCTGATGTGGTGCTCAACCCGAGCCGCGTCAACAACATGCCGAATTCCGTCCTCGAGGCCTTGGCCTGCGCCGTCCCGGTCGTCAGCACGAACGTCGGTGGGGTACCGTACGTCGTCTCCCACGGCAAGACCGCCTTGCTGGTCAACGCGGGAGACGATGCAGCGATGGCAGCCGCAGCTCTTCGAGTGCTCGCTGAACCGGAGCTTTCAAGGGCGCTAGCGAAGGCAGGCCTAGACGAAGTACAACGCTATTCCTGGCAGCGCGTGCGCGAAATGCTCGACAGCATCTACGGCGAGTGTCTGGTGAGATGCGCCACCCAAATGAGGGCGAGCTGAGCCATGGCGTCGAGAACGCATCCCCAGTGGCGTATCGAACCGACCATCAGATTGCGCGGGCGACTGATCGGCTCATTTGACCGTGGAAGCGATCGTGGCACGGCCGGTGAATAGGACTGGCGAGCGGCAGGCGAGCCTTCGAACGCGATTCGTCTCGTCCGTCGTCTTCCCGCTGCAGGAGCGGGTAAAACGTCACAACACCGTTGCGATGCTCCGCAAAATGGAGGAATCGCAATGGTGGGCTCCGGATCGACTGCAGGCCTTCCGGCTGGAGCGGCTTCGCGTTCTGCTCGCGCATGCGCAAGAGCACGTCCCCTACTATGCCCGCGCGTTTCGGGAAGCCGGCTTCGGCTCAGCGGGGGTCACCTCGCTCGAGGATCTCGCCCGGCTGCCGTTTCTCTCCAAACGCCTCATTCGTGAGAACGTCGATGCCCTCAGGTCGGCTCAGGCAATTGGTCTAGCCCGGTTCAACACCGGTGGCTCGAGCGGCGAGCCCTTGGTGTTCTTCATCGGCACAGAGCGAGTTAGCCACGACGTTGCAGCGAAGTGGCGCGCGACCCGCTGGTGGGGCGTGGACATCGGCGATCCGGAGGTCGTCGTATGGGGTTCCCCCATCGAGCTCGGTGCGCAGGATCGGATACGGGCGCTCCGCGACACGGTTTTCCGAACGGAATTGCTGCCCGCGTTCGAGATGTCCGAGTCGCGGCTCGATGAATTCGTGGAGCGGATCCGCGCGCGGCGCCCGCGGATGCTATTCGGTTATCCATCGGCGCTCACACTGATTGGGCAACATGCCCGAAAGCGTTCGGTCTCGATGACTGATCTCGGCGTTAAGGTCGCATTCGTCACGGCGGAGCGGCTCTATGACGAACAGCGTCGGACGATCGAGGAGGTCTTTGGCTGTCCCGTTGCCAACGGCTACGGCGGACGCGATGCTGGATTCATCGCCCACGAATGCCCAGAAGGTGGGATGCACGTCACAGCCGAAGATGTAGTCGTCGAAATTGTGGACTCGACCGGCAAGCTCCTCCCAGCAGGGGAGGCGGGCGAGATCGTAGTCACTCACCTTGCCACCCGTGACTTTCCATTCATTCGCTATCGCACCGGCGACGTGGGCGCTATCGACGAGCGCCTATGCGCGTGCGGCCGCGGACTGCCACTGCTTCGGGAAGTGCAAGGGCGCACCACGGATTTCCTAGTGGCGGCCGACGGCACTGTGATGCACGGACTTGCGCTCGTCTACGTGGTGCGGGATCTCCCGGGAATTGCGGCCTTCAAGATCGTTCAGGAATCCCGGGACAGGACCCGCGTGCTCGTCGTGCCGGCCGAAGGCTACGCCGCAAGCATGGAAAACCAGATCCGGGCGGGCTTCAAAGCGCGGCTGGGGCGCGAAGTCGAGGTGGTCGTCGAACGCGTACAGGAAATCCCCGCCGAGCGTTCCGGAAAATTCCGATACGTCGTGAGCCGCGTGCCGGCATGGTAGCGGGCAAGGACGCCAATAGATGAAACCGATGCCAACGACCATGGCGTTCCCTACTTCTGCAAGGATGGCCGCGTGCCGCGCTATGCCTTCGCTCCTTAGCGCCGCAGGAAACTGAGATGAGAGATATCGTCGTCACGCTGGTTGTCTTCGGAGCGCTGCCCTTCATTCTCCGACAGCCCTGGATCGGGATTCTCGTATGGAACTGGATCGGCATCATGAACCCCCACCGGCTCGGATGGGGCTTTGCCGTCAACTTCCCGTTTGCGCAGATCGTTGCCATCGTGACGGTCATCGGTCTGCTTTTTTCTAAGGAGCCCAAGCGGTTTCCCGCCAACGCGGTGACCATTACCCTGCTGACATGGATCGGATGGCTGGTTTTTACCCACTTCTTTGCGCTATCCGGGGAGGATTCGTATGAGGGACTGATCAAGTTCCTCAAAATCCAGTTCGTCATCCTGCTCGGGCTCGTCCTCATGCAGCAGCGAGACCGCATCCAGTGGCTGGTCTGGGTTCTAGTCATCTCGATCGGCTTTTATGGGGTAAAGGGCGGCCTCTTCACTATAAGGGGCGGCGGTTCAGGGATGGTACTCGGGCCCATGGGGACGTTCATTGAGGGCAATACGGAGATCGGCCTCGCGCTGGTGATGATGCTGCCGCTCATGCGCTATCTGCAGCTCAACGAAGCGCGGAAGTGGGTCCGACGAGGTCTTGTAGCTGCGATGGTCCTGACTGCCGCGGGAATCCTGGGCACACAATCTCGCGGCGCGCTGGTGGGCGGCGCAGCCATGGGCCTGTTCTTCTGGCTCAAGAGCCGCCACAAGGGAATGCTAACCATCATGATGGCAATCGTCGTTCCCGTGTTCCTCAACTCCATGCCTGAGACCTGGTGGGCGAAGATGGCCACCATTTTTACTTACGAGCAGGACGCATCGGCGATGGGCCGGATTCAAGCGTGGGGGTTCGCTTTCAACCTAGCACTAGATCGCCCGATCGTCGGCGGCGGATTCGGATCGTTCGTACCCAGCAATTTTGCGATCTACGCGCCGGGCGTGCAGGCACGCGCCGGTCACAGCATTTACTTTGATCAGCTGGGAAATCATGGCTTCGTCGGTCTGGGCCTGTTTATCCTGCTCATGCTGACTGCCTGGCAGACCGGATCGAAGATCATGTCGCTGACGAAGAAGGTACCCGAGCAGCGTTGGGCCTACGACCTCGCGGCGATGTGCCAGGTGTGCCTGATTGGCTACTGGACCGGGGGAGCATTTCTCAGCCTCTCCTATTTCGATGGCTATTACGTGATCATCTCGTTGCTCGTGCTCACCAGACTGGTGGTCGAGCGCGAGTTGGAAGTCGCCGCACTGAAGACTGCCGGGGCCCTCCCCGCAGGCGCGGTCAGTGCTCCTTCGCCCTTGGGCACCAATGCACTGTCGATGGAGAAGAGGTGAGATCGACATCGTTGGGCGCTTGCGCCATCGCATCGAAGACGACACCTGAAGCCGGGCGCGCCCGCTCCAACCCGGCTGCGAGTCGCGCCCGTGCGCTCAACTCGCTTCGTCGCACCCCATGAATCGGAATCGGATCGCGTCACGCGTTCTCTCGGTGATGGCCGAGGGGTGAACGCTGCATTCTTCCTTGGATCCCCTTGCGCCCGTTACTACTATTCGCGCCAGCGCGTGCACCCCATGGATCCGGCTCCTAGCCGGAGACCCCCCTTGCGAGGACTCGGTAGATGCTGCTGTTGAAACGAATGTCCGTGACCGTGCCCGACCTGCTCGGGCGTCGCCATCCCGTCCATGATCCTATCCTGCACCTAGAGGCGGCAATGCAGTGGCTCTGCCGTGCTCAGGATTCAACCCCCGACGACGGAGTGTCGCGCAGCTACGTGCTCCGGTATATGCCCGGCCACCGGCGTTCAGGCTGGCTAGCATCTTACCCTGAGACAACCGGGTACATCATTCCGACCTTTCTCGCTTACGCGTCCATGACCGGCCGCGCGGAGTATCGAGACCGAGCCATTCGGATGGCAAAGTGGGAAGCTGACGTGCAGATGCAAAGCGGTGCCGTGCAGGGAGGCGTAATCGGGTTCGCGCCCACGCCGGCGATATTCAACACCGGGCAGGTACTCTTTGGGTGGGCAGCCGCTTACGCGGAGACAGGTGACGAACGCTTTCTTGGCGCGGCGCAACGCGGTGCTGACTTCCTCGTCGCGGCCATGGACGGCGACGGTGCGTGGCGGCGTCACGGCTCGCAGTACGCGCGAGCCGGAGTCAATGTCTATGATGCCCGCACGGCGTGGGGGTTGCTTGAGGCCTACGGGATCACTGGGGACGCCGCGCACAAGGACGCAGTCATGAGGAACCTCGAGTTCGTGCTGACTAAGCAGCGATCGAACGGCTGGTTCGAGGAATGCTGTCTCGATGACAATCAAAAGCCTTTGCTGCACACGATCGCCTACACCATGGAAGGGCTGTTCGAGGCCGGCGCGTTGCTCCGAGAACCTCGTTTCCAGGAAGCCGCAAAGCGGGCCGCGGACGCGCTTCTGGCGAAGCAGCGTCCGGATGGGAGTCTTTCCGGCCAGTTCGACTCAAGCTGGAACGAAGCGGCGACATGGAGCTGCCTGACCGGAGACGCACAGACAGCGATCGTCTGGTTTAGACTGCATGAACAAACCGGGACGCCCGCTACCTGGAGGCAGCGAAACGCATCAACCGCTACCTCTGCAGCACGCAGGATCTGACGGCTGCCGATCTCGGGATCCGGGGCGGAATAAAGGGTTCGCACCCGATTTCCGGCGAATACGGAACCTACGAGTACCTGAACTGGGCGGCGAAATTTCTCGCCGACGCGATTATGCTTGAGCTGCGCACGATCGCCCCAGAGGCGGAGTACGGCATCCTCTCGCAGAAGGTTGACAACCAGTTGGCCTGAACGCTCTAAAGCAGCCCCCACCCAGCTAGATCACAAGGTATTCCATGGCGACTTTGCGCGTTGATTCTTGCTTCGGCGTACCTCCTTTTGGTTGGGACACGAAGATCGAGGCCATTGCTGGAACGATATTTCATAGCACCGCGTGGGCTCGTTTCCAGCATGAGGTGCAGGGATGTGAGCCGGTCTTCATTCAAGCGCAGGATGAATCGGGGGCGCTCATAGGCGCATCGCTCGGATTGTTCCGGAAGTCCCAGCATCCAATCCTGGGCGTGTTCCTGAGGTCGATGGAAACCGCCTCTTACCCAGTCGCCATGGGAAATGATACCGATCTCGTAGTTCGGATGATCATGGAGACCGAGCGCGTGGCGCGCAAGCTGGGCTGCGGGCGCCTTTCCCTAGGCTCCAACTTCTCCGCCGCTACAGGAGTTTCCCTAGAGGACATTGGATTCGCCACGCAGGAGCGACTGGAGTTCATGGTTGACCTCACAGCGGCGGAAGATGCGCTCTGGAA
The DNA here is from genome assembly GCA_963822375.1 of uncultured beta proteobacterium. Taxonomy (GTDB): domain Bacteria; phylum Pseudomonadota; class Gammaproteobacteria; order Burkholderiales; family Rhodocyclaceae; genus CAWGHV01. Next base: position 43,793 of record CAWGHV010000028.1, read on the forward strand.
CGCCATCAAGAAGGATCAGAGGGATCGTATTCGCCGTCTCTCACGCGACGGGGTTGAATACGAGACGACAACGCTGCTCGCAGGGATGAAAGAACTAGGGGCGGTCAGGCAAACGGCGTTGGAGCGCCGACTCGAAAGGGATCAGGGCTTCAGCCTACCCTCAAACGACAGCTACTACGCGCTCCTGCACCGCACGCTCGTCGAACCCGGTGCGGCGACGCTATTTCTTGCAAGGAAGCAGGGAGCAGTCGTTGCGGCGATCCTCTACGCCACGTTCGCCCGTAAAGCCTACTCGATCTTTAGCGGTAGCACAGAGGCCGGATACAAGCTGAGCGCGCAGACGGGTCTTTTCTGGCACGCCGTGACCAGCTTCAAGCGCAATGGCTTTCAGGTGCTGGACCGTGGCGGGGTTCCTGCCGCCGCAGCGGACGACGGGCACGACCTGCAAGGCATCTACCGTTTCAAGCATCGCCTCGGCACGACGCCGGTCCGCTGCGTTTCCGGCGAAAAAGTGCTGAGTCCGCTGAAGGAGCGGATCGCAGCGTTGCGCAAGATGGTTCGCGGAAGACAAGAATAGAGTTTCAGGAGCGGTCCGCTAGCTGCTGATTTCAGCGGTTGTCGGGGTCTCGATAGAGCTTGCCTGCGCTCGCTCAAGAGTGGCTAACGCGCAAAGCGTCGCCGCACGTGGGTTAGGAAGAATTGTTCTGCCCCGTCAGGACAGCCAACAAGGCGCCAGAGGATCAGTAGCACGGCAGAGTAGCTAGCGATGCCAGCGATGACCTTGATTACCAAATCAACCACGACGCCGCCACCGGAAACGGGAATCGCCGCAACAGCGCCGGCCATGCAGCCGGCAGCGAGAACTGTTCTCCAAAGACAAGCCACGATCTGCCTTGCGGTAACCGTCGTTATCCGAGTAACAATCGTAAGAATGACGAGGGCCAAGATTGCTCCGGCGCCCAGTTTTGCCACTGCGATGCCCTGCGCACCAAACGGGGTGACAAGCGGAAACGCAATCGCTAGGAGCAAGGTCGCGTTGATCCATCCCATTGCCGCCGCTGCTCCGGGGCGACCGGAACCGAGGAACAGACTTCCCGCCAACGAGTTGCTTGCGCGAATACCGCCGAATACGGCCAATACTGAAAGCAGCGGACCGGCGTCGGTCCACTGAGCCCCCAGGAGCGTAGCAACGATCTCATCGGCGACCATGGCAAGCCCGATGCCTGCTGGAAATGTTACCGCGCTGACAGTACCTAGGACATTCAGGTAGGCGGTGGCCAAGCGATCGGGTTCGCGTTGAAGTTTAGCGAAGCCCGGGACGAGTGCTTGATTTAGCGGCGCAGCAAGTTCGCTCCCGGGCATGCTACCCATCTCGGCCGCGACGCTGTACAAGCCCATCTGCCGTGTCGAACCCAACCCTGCGACGAGAATTTCGTCCGCCTTCGTCTCCAGGAAGTGTCCGATGCTTCCAACGAGCATCCACTGTGAAAACGACCAAAGTTCGCGAACGCGTGAAAGCGAGAAGCGTGGCCTATATGGATGCATCACGTAACTAAGGCCGCATGCAACGCAATACCCCGCGATAATCCCGATCACTAGGGCCCAGTAGTTTCGCAACCAGACGGCCGCGGCCAGCGTGACGACAAAGCCGAGTATCTTCCCTATGATCTGAAATCGAAACTCCTTGTCAAATTCAAGATCTTTCCTGAATGCCACCACACCAATATTCGCGCTTGCCCGGAGCAGTATCGCAAGAGACAGCACCAAAAGAACGGCTGTGATCCGCGGCTCTTCGAAATAGGTCGCGGCAAACGGTGCCGCCGCCGCAACTCCGACTGCCACCACAACGCCTTGCAGGATCCGAATGGTCCACGCGGTGTCATAGTGTTCCCGCGTCGCGTCCTGGTTCTGAATGAGAGCTGTGTTGACGCCGAATGCGAGCCATGCCTGCACGAAAGCCACGACCAGCATCGCCATCGCCACGAGCCCGAAGTCGGAGGGCGAGAGCAGTCGCGCGAGAAGCACGGTACTGAGGAGGCCGAGCAAGCGCATCCCCCACCGAAGCGCCAGCGACCAAGCTGCACCCTTCAAGACCGCAGACCGTAGGCTTGTTTTGGGCTTCTCGTCCATTACTCTATAGGCGGGGAGGGCAACAAGCTGCCGCTGCAGCTCTTCAAGGGGCGCAATTCGCAAATGTCTGTTGAGGCCTACACCAACCTGGGCGTTCTACGCCGAGGAATCCGCCTCGTCAGCCCGACGGAGCATGCGAATCGCATTCTGTTAAGGTTTGAAAGTCACCACGAGCGGATGCGTTTCATGGTGCGTGTGTGCATCATTTCCGTCAGGTCATAGAAATGCAATGGGCAGACTTAGGTAAAATGCCAGGATCAACGGAAAAAGCTCGAGACTGCATCGTCCATGCACCGCGATCACGAACTGACAATCTGCACGGTCTCCTTTCACAATGCGCGGCATCTTGCCCTAAATTGGGAACTTACTCGACAGTTCAATCAAGATGCCGAACAGATTCACTGGATCGTTGCGGAAAATACGCCAGGCGGGGGGAGGGATCGCCTCGAGACTTCCGATTCGCGCTTTCGGGTGATCCCAGGCGCCCCGCCAAACAAGAAGGTCAGCTATCACCACACGGAAGGTTTGCATCGGACCTTAGAACTCGTCGGTACACGGTTCCTGCTCATCCTCGATCCGGACTTCTACGTTGTTCGAGGCAACTGGTGGGAGGAAGTACGCGCGTACATGGGGAAGCGTAACTTGGCGATCTTCGGCTCTCCTTGGCACCCGCAACACATGGACAAATACCGGTATTTTCCTGCGATTCACTGTATGTTCATCGATCTATCGAAGGTCAGGTTGCGGGATTTCGATTTCAGGCCTTGGCCGGGCAAGTCGGCCGCAACCAGTCCGCAACAGGCACCGACTTCCTGGGCAGCTAGAAGCTGGGCGCGGCTATCGTTGCAGCATAGGCGCAGAGAGTCGGTCGATAGTGGAACGCGAGTGTTCTTGCGCTTCTCGAAGGATCCCAGCATCAGGACAGAGTGCTTGGTTCCGGTGTACCGATTGTCACGAAGCCTCTTCGGTCGTAGTTCGCGTCCTTTTCGGAGCCGCCTAATCGAGTTCGTCTTGCCGGATTCTCTTTGCTATGTTCCCAAACGTAGAGGTTACTTTACCGATGTTGGATTCAGGGAATCGGGTTCGTGGCCTTCCATGCCCGAAGAATGGGAGGAGTTCATGTGGCAAGGCAAGCCGTTCGGATTTCACGTTCGGCGGAATAGCAATAAAGAACTGAGGGACGAGGACGACGAGCTTGACTCGCTGGGCAACGTCATAACCTCTATCCTCGCCGATGCTGCTCGGCATGTCTCGACGCCGCGATAGCGTAGCCAGTCCAGGCCCCGAGAACTAATTCTAATGAGCGTTCAAGGTGAGACTAACAATCCATGGCCACGCGGTAAGGCTTTGCAGCCCCCTGCGGTTCGATGCCAGTCTGGGCAAGCCCGCTTCGAGTTGAGCGAGAACGCTTTGAAGATCGGCAAACACCCGGTTGGGAAATTCCTTCTCCCGGAGTTCGTCCCACACATGCTCTTGTGGGTTGAGTTCGGGCGCGTACGGCGGCAGCCGCAACAGCCGGATGTTCTCGGGGACGAGCAAGTCCTTGGCGACGTGCGAGCTCGCCCCGTCGAGGACCATGACCATGAAATCTCTGCGATGTCTGGCATGGACCTGAGCAAGGAAAGCGCTCATGTTGGCGGTGTTCATCTGTCGGGTGATCATCCAGTCCAGTTGGCCTTCCAAGGGACTGACCGCGCCGTAGACATACAAGAACTCGCGCTCGTAACCGTTGCACACCACCGGGCGCTGCGGGGTTGGCGCCCAGCAGCGGCGAATGCGCACCATGCGCCCGAAACGCGCTTCGTCCTGGAACATCAGCCGCACCTTGCGACCGCGAACTTCTTGCGGTTTCAGCAAGGCCGCCAATACTTCGGGCAGTTTTTTTTCCATTCCTCTTGCGCCGCCGGGTCGCTCTTGGGATGCCGAGTGTCGGGCGCCACCTTGCGCCAACCGTGGCGTGCTAGCAGGCGGTATACGACCGAGGCGGCCACCGGGCGTCCGAGCCGCTGCGACAGCGCCGCACGCAGCGGCGAGACCACCAGCATCCCGCCCTCTTCGGACAACTTCGCCCAAGGGGCCAGAAAGCTGCGCTCCTCTTCCTCGCTCATCGAGGCCCGGCGCCGACCGCCCCATCTTGGCGGCGGCTGGGCGGGCTGCTCCAGCCGTTTGCGCAAACGCGCTTGATACCTGGGCACCGTGGCACGCCCCACGCCCATTACCCCAGCGGTTTGCTCCAGGGTTGCATCGAGTAGCGCCGGAAGGAGCACCGCCTGCGCACAACGCAAGTCCTCCAGCGTCTCGGACTCCAGAGCCAGCATCTGTGCTTGCGCGACCAGTTCCATGTCCACCCGCCGAGGTCTTGCCATGCCGTGCCCCCGCTGTTGTCGACATCCGGGAGCATGCCATAATTAGTCTCATCTTGAGCGCTCATTGGAGAAGCGGCGAGTCACCGGCTGTCGAACCTTGTGTCGGCCTCATCGTTGTCCAGTTCGCGGAGGCCAGGCCCGTTGACATTCCCTCGCCGCGAGCCCTTTGGGTCGCAACGCGCTCCGTCGCGGGAATATCAACAGGCCCTAACCGTAGGCGCGCCTGCAACCCGATTCATCCCGGCTTGAGGTTCGACGCGCGCTGCGCGGCGACCTCAATTTGGATATTCTTGCGCCAATAGCGCGTCGAGCGCGAACTTGGTATTGCGGGATCCTTGCGAAGTGAGGATGGATTGATACCGACGCATGCTTATGATGACATCCGCGATGCCATACGCGCCCTGTGCGTTGCGTATCCGGATGAGTACTTTCGCAAGATCGACGCGCAGCGCGGCTATCCCGAGGAGTTCGTCGATGCGCCGATCCGTGCTGGCTGGCTCGCCGCCATGATCGCGGAAGAACACGGCGGTTCCGGCTTGGGGCTCGCCGCGGCCAGCGTGGTCATGGAAAGAGATCTCAACCGCTGCGGCGGCAACGCCGGCGCGGTGCATGGCCAGATGTACAACATGGGAACGCTGCTGCGCAACGGCAGCCGCGAGCAGAAGGAGAAGTATCTGCCGAAGATCGCCGCCGGCGAGCTGAGGATTCAGTCGATGGCGGTGACCGAGCCGACCACCGGGACCGATACCACCCAGCTCAAGACCACTGCCGTGCGCAAGGGCGAGCGCTACGTGGTAAATGGCCAAAAGGTGTGGATCTCGCGCGTACAGCATTCCGACCTAATGATTGGGAGCCTTGAGC
>CAWGHV010000029.1:0-10531 GCA_963822375.1 uncultured beta proteobacterium
CGATCGCCTGCTGCGACCCGGCATGCTGGTGGTCGACCTCGGCGCGGCGCCGGGCGGCTGGAGTCAGGTTGCGGCACAGCGGGTGCGACCGGGCGGGCGGGTCATCGGAGTCGACCTGACGGATATCGAGCCGCTGCCGAACGTTGATTTCGTCCGCGGCGACCTTGCGGCGGGTGAAGTGCTGGCCGAGTTGCTGCAACGCATGGACGCACGCCACGCCGATCTTGTCCTATCCGACATGGCCCCCAACTTAAGCGGAATTGCGGCGACCGACGCGGCGCGAACGAGCCACTTGGCCGAATTGGCGCTGGGTTTCTCGCGCTCGCACCTGCGCGCCGGCGGAAGCCTGTTGGTCAAGGTATTCCATGGCCGCGGCTTCGACGAAGTGCGAGCGGCGATGGCGAAAACGTTTTCGGCGGTCGCGGTGCGCAAGCCCGATGCCTCGCGTGATCGCTCCAGCGAGGTTTATCTGCTGGGCCGCGACAAGCGCTGATGCGGGTTGCGCGCACAATATCCTTTCAAGCACTGATTTGCCTGGGGGAACGATCGGTTTTAGAATAGGTCCATCTACGGAACCCCCACCGCGCGCTCAAGTTGAGGAGCACAGTTGAATAACCTATTTAAGAATCTCGCGATTTGGCTGGTAATCGGCATCGTACTGATGACGGTGTTCAACCAATTCAGCACGCGCCAGGTGGCGCAACAGTCGATGGAGTATTCGCAATTCCTCGACGAGGTCAAGGAGGGACGTGTCTCCAAGGTGGTGATTCAGGGCCGCATCCTGGAGGCGACCACCACCGACGGCAAGAAACTCCAATCCTATGCCCCGCCCGATCTGTGGCTGGTGAGCGATCTGTTGAAAAACAACGTCAAGGTCGTCGCCAAGCCGGAGGAAGAGCAATCCTTCCTGATGAACATTTTCGTCTCCTGGTTCCCGATGCTGCTGCTGATCGGGGTGTGGATATTCTTCATGCGCCAGATGCAGGGCGGCGGTCGCGGTGGTGCGTTTTCTTTCGGGAAGTCGCGCGCCCGCATGATGGACGAAGCGACCAATTCGATCACCTTCTCCGACGTGGCGGGCTGCGACGAGGCGAAAGAGGACGTTTCCGAGTTGGTTGACTTCCTGCGCGACCCGTCCAAGTTCCAGAAGCTCGGCGGCCGTATCCCCAAGGGCGTACTGATGGTGGGTAGCCCGGGAACCGGCAAGACGCTGCTCGCCAAGGCGATTGCCGGCGAGGCCAAGGTGCCATTCTTCAGCATCTCCGGCTCGGACTTCGTCGAAATGTTCGTCGGCGTAGGCGCGGCGCGGGTGCGCGACATGTTCGAACAGGCGAAGAAGCACGCACCCTGCATCATCTTCATCGATGAAATCGACGCCGTCGGCCGCCAGCGCGGTGCCGGCCTCGGCGGCGGCAATGACGAGCGCGAGCAGACGCTCAACCAGCTTCTTGTCGAAATGGATGGCTTCGAGGGCACTGCCGGCGTAATCGTGATCGCCGCGACCAACCGTCCCGACGTGCTCGACCCCGCGCTGCTGCGCCCCGGGCGCTTCGACCGCCAGGTGGTCGTGCCGCTGCCGGATATCCGCGGTCGGGAGCAGATTTTGATGGTCCACATGCGCAAGGTGCCGATTGCGCCCGACGTCAAGGCCGACATCCTAGCGCGCGGAACGCCCGGCTTTGCGGGAGCGGACTTGGCCAACCTGGTTAACGAGGCGGCCTTGTTCGCCGCACGCGCCAACAAGCGGTTGGTAGACATGGAGGACTTCGAGCAGGCCAAGGACAAGATCATCATGGGCGCGGCGCGCCGCTCGGTCGTAATGCCGGAGGACGAGCGGCGAAACACGGCCTATCACGAATCGGGCCACGCGGTCGTGGCCAAGCTTCTGCCCAAGACCGATCCGGTGCACAAGGTGACCATCATCCCGCGTGGCAGGGCGCTGGGCGTGACTATGCAGCTGCCCGAGGAGGATCGTTACAGTCAAGATCGGGAACGGCTGCTGCAAATGATCTCAGTGCTGTTCGGCGGCCGCATCGCCGAAGAGATATTCATGAATCAGATGACCACCGGCGCTTCCAACGACTTCGAGCGTGCCACCGATATCGCGCGCCGCATGGTGACGCAGTGGGGCATGACGGACGCGCTCGGACCGATGGTCTATGGTGAGAACGAGGGCGAGGTGTTCCTTGGCCGCTCGATCACGACGCACAAGAACGTGTCCGAGGCGACCATGCAGCAAGTCGACGCCGAGATTCGCCGCATCATCGACCAGCAATACGGACAGGCGCGCAAGTTGATCGAGGATAATCGCGCCAGGGTCGAAGCGATGGCGCTTGCGCTGCTGGAGTGGGAGACACTTGACTCCGATCAGCTCAATGACATCATGAACGACAAGCCGCCGCGTGCGCCGAAGCCCAGCACGGCGCCGCCTAAGTCCAGTCCGGACAGCGCCCCGGGCGCGGCGCCCACCGCGCCGGCTCCCGCTTAAGCCTAGCCACAGGTCACGCCGCCGGGTCGGGTTCGCCGATGCGGCTTTCTTTCGCCATGAGCAACGAACTGCATTGCGGCAAGTATCGGCTGCCGCTCGCCCGCCCGCTCATCATGGGCATCATCAACTGCACTCCGGACTCGTTCTCCGGCGATGGCTTGGCTTTCGACGTGGATCGCGCGGTCGATCAAGCTAAGCGCTTCCTTACCGACGGGGCGGACATGCTCGACATAGGCGGCGAATCCTCGCGGCCCGGCGCCGATGTCGTCAGCGTGGAGGATGAATTGCGCCGGGTGATCCCTGTCATCGAGGCGCTCGCCGACTGCGGCGCGCCGCTTTCGGTCGACACCGTGAAGCCCGAGGTGATGCGGGAAGCTCTGCGCGCGGGCGCCACTTTCATAAACGATATCAATGCGCTGCAATCGCCCGGTGCGCTCGAAGTGGCGGCGCGGAGCGACGCCGGGATTTGCCTGATGCACATGCTGGGCGCGCCCGGAACGATGCAGGATGCCCCCGCCTATGGCAACGTGGTCGCGGAAGTCAGCGACTTCCTGCAAGGGCGCTGTGCTGCCGCGCTTGCCGCGGGGATCGCCCGCGAGCGCATCGTCATCGATCCCGGCTTCGGCTTCGGCAAGACCGCCGAACACAACCTGCGGCTGCTGCAAGGCTTGCCCCATCTGGTCGATCTCGGGTACCCGGTTCTCGTCGGGCTGTCGCGCAAGTCGTTGCTGGGCAAACTGACCGGGCGCCCGGTGACCGAGCGCATGGCGGCGAGCGTGGCGGCGGCGCTGGTCAGCGTGGCCAAGGGCGCTAAAGTTGTCCGCGTCCATGACGTTGGGGCTACTCGCGATGCGCTTGCCGTCTGGCACGTGGCCGCGTAGTCCAATCGAATCGAAAAGCGCACCGACCACGGACAAATAGGGGAGTTCGAGCATGGCAAGAAAGTACTTTGGCACCGACGGCATCCGCGGCCGGGTCGGAGAGGCGCCGATTACGCCGGATTTCGTGTTGCGTCTAGGCTACGCGGCGGGCCTCGCCTTGGCGGCGCGGGAACACATGCCTCCAGGCGAGCGGCCCGGCGTGCTGATCGGCAAGGACACGCGGATATCGGGGTACCTGCTCGAAGCCGCGCTCGAATCAGGTCTTTCCGCTGCCGGCGTCGACGTCATGCTGGCCGGTCCGATGCCGACGCCGGCGGTCGCTTATCTGACCCGCGCGCTGCGCTTGCAGGCAGGGGTGGTGATCTCGGCATCGCACAATGCCTATGCCGACAACGGGATCAAGTTCTTCTCGGCGGCGGGAGCGAAATTGCCCGACGCGGTCGAAGAGGAGATCGAGGCGCGGCTTGACCAGTCGATCGGCTGCGTCGAGGCGGCGAAGCTGGGCAAGGCCTATCGGATCGAGGATGCGCCCGGGCGTTACATCGAATTCTGCAAGAGCACCTTTCCCAACGAGCTCGATCTGCGCGGGCTCAAGATCGCGCTCGATTGCGCGCACGGCGCGGCCTACCATGTGGCGCCAAAGGTGTTTCACGAACTCGGAGCGGATGTCGTCGCCGTCGGCGCCGACCCGAACGGCGTCAACATCAACGACGGTGTCGGCGCCACCGCGCCGGAATCGCTGCGCCGCGCCGTGCTCGAGCGCGGCGCCGACCTCGGCGTCGCGCTCGACGGCGATGCCGACCGCGTGCTGATGGCCGATGCGCACGGGCGCATCTATGATGGCGATCAGCTTCTCTACGTGATCGCCTGCCAGCATATGAGCAGCGGCAAGGTGGAAGGCGTCGTCGGCACTCTCATGAGCAACCTCGGGCTCGAGCACGCTCTCGCCAAGCTGGATGTCGGGTTCGTCCGCGCCAAGGTCGGCGACCGCTACGTTCTGGAGATGATGCACGAGCGCGGTTGGCGGCTGGGGGGCGAGGGGTCCGGCCACATCATCTGTCTCGACCGCCACACCACCGGCGACGGGATCGTGTCGGCGCTGCAGGTGATCGCGGTGCTGCGCCAGCGCAAGCAGACGCTCGCCGAAGTCACCGCCGACCTGGCACTGTACCCGCAGCGGCTCATCAACGTGCGCATGCGCGCCGGCTTCGACTGGCGCCAAGTACCGGCCATCGAACAGGCCAAGGTGGCGGCCGAACGCGAGCTGGGCGATTCGGGACGGGTGCTGCTGCGGCCTTCCGGCACCGAACCGCTGCTGCGCGTGATGGTCGAGGGCCGCGACGCAGCGCAGGTAGACGCTCTCACGCGGCGCATTGCCAGCGCTGTGGAGCACGCCGTCGCCTGAGGCCTACCGCGGTGCAGCGTGTCACATCAGCGTAACAAATCGCCCGTAGACTCCTCGTAATCTAAACTCGTCAGAGGAGAGGTTATGAAGATTGTGAAGCTTGCGGCGCTTGCCGTTGCTGGTGCGGTAGCCGCGGGCACGGGCTATGCCCAATCGCTGGTCAAGATTGACGGGTCCAGCACCGTGTTTCCGGTGACCGAGGCAGTTGCCGAGGAATTCCAGAAGGCCAACAAGAACCTGAGGGTCACGGTCGGCATCAGTGGCACCGGCGGCGGCTTCAAGAAGTTCTGCCGCGGCGAAACCGACATCTCAAACGCCTCGCGGCCGATCACTGCAAACGAGATGAAGAACTGTCGCGAGGCCGGCGTCCAGTACATAGAACTGCCGGTGGCCTTCGACGCCCTGACGGTGGTGGTTAACAAGGACAACCCCCTGAAGGAAATCGCGATCGAGGATCTCAAGAAGATGTGGGAGCCTGGCGCCCAGGGCAAGGTGATGAAGTGGAACGATGCCAACCCGGCGATGCCGAACGCGCCGCTGGCGCTGTTCGGCCCTGGTGCCGACTCGGGCACCTTCGACTACTTCACCGAGGCGGTGACCGGCAAGAGCAAATCCAGTCGCGGTGACTTCACGGCCAGCGAAGACGACAACGTGATCGTGATGGGTGTCAGCCGCAACAAGAACGCGCTGGGCTTCTTCGGCTACGCCTACTACGAAGAGAACAAGGACAAGATAAAGGGCCTGCCGATCAGCTGGAAGGGTGGCAAGGCGGTCGCGCCGAGCGGGCCCAACGTGCTCAACGGCACCTACCAGCCGCTGTCGCGCCCGATCTTCATTTACGTCAACGCCAAGTCGCTGGCCAGGCCCGAGGTCAAGGCTTTTGCCGAGTACTTCATGAAGGAGGCGCCCAAGCTGGTGGCTGAAGTCAAGTACGTTCCGCTGCCGGCCAAGGCGTACGAGTACAACCTGTCCGCCCTGCAGAATGGCCGGATCGGTACCAAGATGGGCGGCGAGAACAAGGTGGGCCTGACCATCGAGGAACTGATGTCGCTGGAAGCCAAGGAGTGATGAGGTTGGCGCCACATGAGAGCGTGTGAATAATCTGGCGCGTGCCGATTTCGGCCCTGCGGTGCTCACGTACCACTGTGTACGCCTGCGCTCCTCGGACCGAACTCGGCCCGCTCGCTACGATTTTCTCCACAACCTCTGAGGCGCAACCGATCTGGCCCTGCGGTGGTGAAGCAAGCTGCCGCGGGGCTGTGTTGTCGGCCCGGGCCGACCGGCAGCCGCCAGGCGTAGCTAAAACAACGACGGAGGAACCTTGGCCGCCATCCTAGATGCCGCAGACGCACTGCCGGTCGTCAACCAGACGCGGCTGAAGCACAAGTTCACGCGCAACCTGAAGGAGCGGTTCATTGAACTGCTGCTACTGGGTTGCGGCTTGGTTGCGGTCTTCACCACCGTGGCCATCACCCTGATCCTCATCTACGAGTCGATCGGCTTCTTTAGTTTCGTGTCGGTCTGGGATTTCATCACTGGCACCGTCTGGACGCCGCTGTTCGAGAACCCGCAGTACGGCATCCTGCCCCTGGTGTCTGGCACCTTGACGATTACGGCCATCGCGATGCTCGTGGCTGTCCCGATGGGCACAGTCATCGCCATCTACCTGTCGGAGTTTGCGCCACACACTGTGCGCGAGGTCATCAAGCCGGCGCTGGAGCTGATCCAGGCGGTGCCCACCATCGTGTTCGGCTACTTTGCGTTGCTCTTCGTCACACCAATGCTGCAGGCGACGATCCTGCCCAACCTACCGGGCTTCAATATGCTGGTGCCAGGTCTCGTGATCGGCGTGGCGACGATTCCGACCATCGCGTCGCTTTCTGAGGACGCCATGCGCTCGGTGCCGATGAGCATGCGTGAAGGTGCCTATGCGCTGGGCAGCAACAAGATGCAAACGGCGCTCACCGTCGTGATGCCTGCGGCCATCTCGGGGGTCGTAGCGGCTTTCGTCCTGGCGACGGCACGGGCCATCGGCGAAACGATGATCGTCGCGATCGCCGCGGGCCAGAATGCCAACTTCAGCTTCAACCCGATGGAGGCAGCGGCCACGCTCACCGCCTATATTGCCCAAGTCAGCATGGGTGATCTGGAACACGGCTCGGTCGGTTACCGCAGCATCTTCGCTGCCGGCCTCGTCCTGCTGATCATGACGCTGGTGCTCAACCTGACGGGGCACTTCCTGCGGCGTCGCTACCGCAGGGCGTATTGAACATGAATACCGCTACTACCCCGGTGCTGGGCGCGTCAGCCCGGGATCTGGAGGCGATGCGCGCGCGCATAAAGTCCGGCATCTTCCGCCAGAACGCATTCGCCTTTGTCGGCGTCCTGTTCACGGCCTTCGCGGTGCTGGTGCTGCTGGCCGCATTCCTCGACCTGCTATTCGATGGCCTGCCGCGGCTGTCATGGGACTTCGTGACCAACTTCCCGTCGCGGCGCGCGGCGCAGGCCGGCATTCTGTCGGCCTGGGTGGGCAGCGCGCTGGTGATGCTGCTGACGATGCTGGCGGCCGTGCCCATCGGCATCGGCGCTGCCATCTATCTCGAGGAATATGCAGGCAAGAACTGGTTTACCGACCTGATCGAGATCAACGTGACCAACCTGGCCGGCGTGCCGTCCATTGTCTACGGTCTGCTGGCCTTAGGCTTGTTCGTCTACCAGTTCGGTTTTGGCGAGAGCGTCCTGACTGCCGGGCTGACGCTTGCGTTGTTGATCCTGCCCATCGTCATCGTGTCGTCGCGCGAGGCGCTGCGCGCGGTGCCGACGCACATCCGCGAGGCGGCTTACGGCGTGGGTGCCACGCGCTGGCAGATGATCAGCGATCATCTGGTGCCGTACTCGCGCGGCGGCATGATGACTGGGGTGATTCTCGGCATGGCCGAGGCGATTGGCCAGACGGCGCCCATCATCACGATCGGTGCGCTCACCTTCATCGCCTTCCTGCCGCCGATGCCGGTAACGGGTGAATTCCCGTTCCTCAGTGTGCAGTGGATCTGGTCGGAATTCACCGTGCTGCCAATCCAGATGTACAACTGGGTCTCGCGTCCCGATCGAGCCTTCCAAGTCAATGCCGCAGCGGCCGGCGTGATCCTGCTGTTGATGACGCTCCTGATGAACGGCATGGCCATCTACCTGCGCTACCAGGTACGAAAGAAGATCAAATGGTGACAGACACGCTCGAACGAGCGACCGCGAACACCTCCGCGGTCCTCAAGGCCGAGGTCCGTAACCTCAGCTTCTACTATGGCGATTTCCAGAGCCTCAAAGGCGTCTCGATGCCGATCGAGGAGCACAAGGTCACGGCGCTCATCGGCCCCAGCGGTTGCGGCAAGAGTACGCTGCTGCGGTGCTTCAACCGGATGCACGACCTGTATCCGGGCAATCGCTACGAAGGCGAGATCACTCTCAAGCCGGACAACGTGAACGTCCTAGCCAAGGATGTGGACCCGATCGAGGTCCGCATGCGTATCGGCATGGTGTTCCAGAAGCCGAATCCATTCCCGAAGTCGATCTACGAGAACGTCGCCTACGGCCTGCGGATACGCGGGGAACGCGACCGCGCGGTACTTGACGAGAAGGTGGAAAATGCCCTGCGCGGCGCGGCACTGTGGGACGAGGTGAAGGACCGCCTCAGCGATCTCGGTGCCAACCTCTCCGGCGGCCAGCAGCAGCGCCTTTGCATCGCGCGCGCGTTGGCGACAGACCCCGAGATCATTCTGTTCGACGAGCCGACCTCGGCTCTCGACCCGATCGCCACCGCCAGCATCGAGGAACTGGTGAGCGAACTGAAGAACCGGGTGACAATCCTCATCGTCACCCACAACATGCAGCAGGCGGCCCGCGTGTCGGACTACACCGCGTACATGTACATCGGCGAGCTCATCGAATTCGGCGTCACCAACCAGATCTTCATCAAGCCCAAGAAGAAGGAAACGGAAGACTACATCACCGGTCGCTTCGGCTAACGCCTGTTAGCAATCTCCCTGCCAGGCTCGCTCGGCAGCTGGCCAAAAGGTTGACATCGATCGAGGTAGCAGCGCCGCGGCGCGGTCCCTGCGGCAAATCGGCACCCGCCGGATTCAAGCAGTCTTCGCGGCCGGGGGCCGGTCCCACGAATTTTCGCTTTGAGCGCGGCATGCAAAACGCAGCAGCAGCGCCGCCGCGGCGCGCTACACCGAAGCCGCGTGTTTGACCCTGAATCGCGCGGCGCGCTACAATCCGCGGGTTTATCGCTCGGGTCCTGGAGGACATTAAATGCGACGCAAACTGGTTGCGGGTAACTGGAAGATGAATGGCGGCTTGGCCGCCAACGAAAATCTGCTGCGCGAGCTGGTGGCGGCGGTCGGCCATCGCAGCGATGGCGGCGAATGCGCGGTGTGCGTGCCGTTTCCCTACTTGGCGCAGGCGCGCGATCTGCTTCGCGGTACGCAGATCGGGTGGGGCGCGCAGAACCTGAGCCAGTACGACAAGGGTGCCTACACGGGCGAGGTCAACGCGGCGATGCTGCGCGATTTCGAGTGCCGCTATGTGATCGTCGGCCATTCCGAGCGGCGTGCGATGTACGGCGATGCGGACGAAGTCGTGGCGGCCAAATTCAGCGCCGCCTTGGTCGCCGGCCTGGTGCCGATCGGCTGCGTGGGCGAGACGCTCGGCGAGCGCGAGAGTGGCGTGATGAAGGAGGTGGTGACGCGCCAGCTCGATGCGATCATCAACGCCAAGGGCGTCGCGGCGCTCGACAAGGCGGTGATCGCGTACGAGCCGGTGTGGGCGATCGGTACCGGCAAGACCGCCACGCCGGATCAAGCGCAGGAGGTGCACGCGCTCATCCGAGCCCGCGTCGCGAGCCAAGACGCCGGCGTGGCCGGCCGCCTACGCATTCTCTACGGCGGCAGCGTCAAGGCGCAAAACGCGACCGAGCTGTTCGCCATGGCGGACATCGACGGCGGGCTGATCGGCGGAGCATCGCTGGTGGCGGCGGATTTCCTGCCCATCGTGCGCGCTGCCTGAATGCGCGTGCGCAAGCGAGAGTACCGGAGGCGCACGGCGCAAGGCTGACACCAATGGAGTTCCTGTTTCCGGTCGTGCTCGCGGTGCACGTCATCGTGGGTCTGTCAATCATCGGCTTGGTGCTCCTGCAGCACGGCAAGGGCGCCGACATGGGCGCCGCATTCGGCAGCGGTGCGTCGGGCAGCTTGTTCGGCGCATCGGGTTCCGCCAACTTTCTCAGTCGTACCACCGCCGCACTTGCCACCGTATTCTTCATCACCAGCCTTGGGCTGAGCTACTTGGCGACGAGCAAGCCGAGAACTGGGGGCAGTGTCATGGACGCGGTCAAGACCGAGCCCGCGGCTCCTCCCGCGACCCAACAGCCGCCGACGACGGCCGCGCCGGCCAGCGTTCCGGCGCCTGCACCGGATGCGGGTGCGGCGGATTCGAAAGCCAAGGAGATCCCGAAATAGCGTTGTCGCGCGCGGGTCTGTTCGGCGTATAATTTTGCTGCCCCGCGAAAAAAATTGCCGACGTGGTGAAATTGGTAGACACGCCGTCTTGAGGGGGCGGTGGCGCAAGCCGTGTGAGTTCGAGTCTCACCGTCGGCACCACAGTATCCGCCGTCGGCGGCCAGGCTGGCGAGGTGCCGGACACCCGCCGCGATGCTGCGACACATATGCCGGAAACCTATTTCCCGATTCTCCTCTTCGT
>CAWGHV010000030.1:0-81342 GCA_963822375.1 uncultured beta proteobacterium
TCAAGGTACTTGGCGTGCAGGTAGCTCATCTTGGACATGGCTTCCATCAAAGTCATGTTCTTATCTTCACGCACCATGCGCAGCACCTTGGCGCGGGTACCTGCACTACGCGGGTGAACCGACTTGCCTTCGTAAGGGGCATCCCAAGGGTAGTATTCGCCGTTTTCGTCCACGATGGCCATACCGTCCGAGACAACGACAACTCCAGGCATAGCCATCCATTTGGCGATGTCCTCAGGGGAGTTGTTGTAAATCAAAATCGATCTGCCGGGATCATTCTTGCGAACGTCATCATACATCGCCTTATCCCAACGCGTACCGTCAAGGTTGGCGACGTTCGAATAGGTTATATTCATCTGAGCCATGCTCGACTCTGTGAGAATATCTGTCGAAGCAATGGTACCGCCCGCTGCATAGGGGTAAACCTCACCCCATACTTTGGCCCCTCGCATTTCTCTTGCGTCGTTGACGAGCGGGATCGTGTACTCCCAGTCCATGTTGCTGTTCAGGTGTGAAGCCAGGAAAGGTGCGTCCAAAACCATGGCATTGGCCAGCATTTCCTGAATACCCAATAGTCCCTCGGTGGGAGGTCTGACACCCGCAAAACGTACATGCGCATTCGAAACACGACCGTATTTTGATGCCAGTTCCTGGTATTTATACAATTCGTACTGAGTCACGCCCGTGGTCATATAGCCGACTGGAACGCCCACGCCCAAGGCGCCTTGGCGAAGGCCTTCATCGACGATACTCATGATCTCAGTCATCTCCTCTTTGTTGGGCAAGGTGGCAGTCCAGCCTGGCTTGCGTCCTTCTTTCGCAGCCTTTGCGGCGGCGCGCCCCACCATAGGGAACAGGCCGCCCATGTCATTAGCACCAGCCACTACTTCAGGACCGTCCAGCACCGCTACACGGGCCAGAGTTGCGAGCACGACCATACCGTAGTTGGCTTGGGTTTTACCATCGGCGTCTGCATACCATTTAGCGATATCGCCGGCGCCTGCTTCGAAGTCCATCTCGGTGGTCAAGCCATCGCGCAAATTAACCTTGCGACTGAACTGATCTGTAGCGTGCTGGTGCGAATCGATAAAGCCCGGGGCAACAACGTGACCACTGGCGTCGATGGTTTCTTCGCCCTCGATCGCGTCCACGGTGATCGCAGCAATCTTTCCATCCTTTATCCCGACGTTGCGCACGCCATCAAAGTTGGTCTCGGGGTCCATGACCCGTCCATTGTTGATCACGATCTCCTGGAAACGCATGTCCTCGATCGTGCGGCCGATGGCGAACGCGCCGGGCGCCAACAGCACCGAATGCAGGCGCGCCAGGTGCCAATCCTGGGCGCGCTCCTGCGCCAGCACCGGCGCGCCCTGGTAGATGCCGCGCAGCAACTGGTAGCGGCGGCCGCGAATCTCGCGGATGCGCCGCAGCACACGGCTGAGCGGCACGCCGAGCAGCACCAGGGCATGGGAGGCGAGCATGATGCTCGACTCCAAGGCCTCGGGCACCACCGCCGCCGCGCCGGCGCGGGTGAGCGCGTCGTACTCGGTTTCGTCCCAAGTGCGCACGATCACCGGTATTTCAGGCCGTAGTGCGTGAACTGGTTCATGACCCGCGTCGCCGATGCCGTGTCGCTGTAGGTGACGACGACGACGGCGGCGCGTGCGACGCCGGCGGCGGTCAGCGTTTCGCGCTTCGCCGCATCGCCGAACACCACGGTTTCACCGGCCGCGGCGGCTTCGCGCACACGCTCCGGATCGAGGTCCAGCGCGATGTAGCCGATGCCCTCTTGCTCGAGGAAGCGCGCGAGGTACTGCCCATTGCGGCCGTAGCCGCAGATGATGGCGTGGCGGTCGATGACCATCGATTGCGCCGCGATGTTGGTGAGCTGGATCGAGCGCAGCAGCCACTCCGAAGGCACCAGGCGCAGCACGATCTTGTCCGAGTAGTGGGCGAGCAGCGGCGCTAGCAGCATGGAAAGCACCAGCGCCGCCAGGACCGGCTGGAGTATCGCCGGCGGCAACAGCCGAGCCTGGTCGATCTGCGCCAGCAGCACGAAGCCGAATTCACCGCCTGCGCACAGCCACATGCCCATCCGCAGCGCGTTGCCGGGTGTCGAGCCGAAGGCGCGCGACAGCGCGGCGATCACGCCGAACTTGACGCCGATGAGCAGCGCCAGCACGACCAGCACCCACACCCACTGGCTGGCGACGGTGCCCAGATCGAGCAGCATGCCGACGGTGACGAAGAACAGCCCCATCAGCACGTCGCGGAACGGCTTGATGTCTTCTTCCACCTCGATAGCGGTACTCGGTTTCCGAGATCAGCATGCCGGCGAGGAACGCGCCCAGCGCCAGTGACAAGCCCGCGGCATAGGTGAGGAAGGCGAGCCCGAGCGTGATGAGCAGAATGTTGAGCATGAACAGCTCGGCCGAGCGGCGCTGCGCGACGAAGAAGAACCAGCCGCGCATGAGCCGCTGGCCGAAGAACAGGATCAGCGACAGGGCGGCGATGGCCTTGAAGGCGGCAAGACCCAGCGCGCCCAACAGTTCGGCGGGCGGCTGGGCGAAGGCCGGGATGAGGATCAGCAGCGGCACCACCGCCAAGTCCTGGAACAGGAGCACGCCGATGACATCGCGGCCGTGCGCCGAATCCAGTTCCATACGTTCGACCAGCAGCTTCGACAGCACCGCGGTGGAAGACATCGCGAGCACGCCGCCGAGCGACAGCGCGCCCTGCCACGGCACGCCGAAGGATATCGTCGCCAACAGCACGATCAGGATCGTCAGGCAGACCTGGAACAAGCCGAGCCCGAAAACGATGCGCTTCATGCTGTAGAGCTTGGGCAGCGAGAACTCGAGCCCGATCGAGAACATCATGAAAACGATACCGAACTCGGCCAGGTAACGCGTCTCCTCGCTGTCCGGCAGAAGCCGCAGCGCGTGCGGCCCGATGAGTGCGCCGACCAGCAGATAGCCGAGGACCGGCGGCAGGTTGAGCGACCTGAACAACACCACGACGATGACGGCCGCGGCGAGAAGGATGAGGACGAGTTCGAGGCCGGTCATTCGTGTGGAAGGTCTGAATAAGTGGCTGCGACGGCGCATCGCGGCGTTGCGGCGTGCTCGCTCCCGCGCCTATCTATGTGATATGTCTTGGTCGCTGCGCGCGCCGCGCCTTGCGCTGCATCCGTCTCGCTCACTTCTTCAGACTTCCCCAGCGGAGCCGGGGCCGGAGCCGTGGGGCCTTTTGATATACTTCTGCGCTGCATAATAACCTCCCGCTCCCCGATGAACCAACTGCGCGCCCCGCCCACGGCGTTGGATCTGGCGCGCCGTGTTCTGCGCATCGAAGCCGCCGCGGTCGCCGACCTGGAGCAGCGCATCGGCAATGATTTCGTCGCGGCGGTCGATCTGATCCTGGCGTGCCACGGCCGCGTCATCGTCAGCGGCTTGGGTAAGTCGGGCCACATCGCGCGCAAGATCGCCGCGACGCTGGCCAGCACCGGAACGCCCGCCTATTTCGTGCACGCGGCCGAGGCCAACCACGGCGATCTCGGCATGATCCGACCCGACGACGTGCTGATCGCCGTGTCCTACTCGGGGGAAGGCGAGGAATTGCTCGCGATCGTTCCGCTGGTCAAGCGGCTCGGGGGCAAGCTGATCGCGGTGACCGGCGCGGCAGAATCATCGCTCGCCCGCGAGTCCGACGTGCATCTCGACGTCAGGGTCGAGGAGGAGGCTTGCCCTTTGAACCTGGCGCCCACCGCGAGCACCACGGCGACGCTGGCGCTCGGCGACGCGCTCGCCGTCGCGCTGCTCGATGCGCGCGGCTTCGGCGCTGACGACTTCGCGCGCTCGCATCCCGGCGGCACGCTGGGGCGGCGGCTGCTTACCCACGTGCGCGACGTGATGCGCCGCGGCGCGGGGCTGCCGGTGGTCGACGAGCGCGCAACGCTTGCGCAAGCGCTCCTTGAAATGACGCGCGGCGGTCTCGGCATGACGGCTGTACTCGACGCCGACCGACATGTCACCGGCGTGTTTACCGACGGCGATCTGCGCCGCGCGCTGGAGCACACCACCGACGTCAAGGCGACCCGCATCGCCGATGTGATGACGCGCAATCCGCGCACGATCGGGCCGAATGCGCTGGCGGTCGAGGCCGCGGCGCTGATGGAAGTGCACCGCATCAGTCAGCTCCTGGTGGTGGATGGCGCGATGAACCTGGTCGGCGCACTCAATCATCATGACCTGATGCGGGCCAAGGTGATCTGAGATGGCGAGAGCAATCGAGCGCGCACGCCGAGTCAAACTGATGGCGTTCGACGTCGATGGAGTACTCACCGACGGCACGCTGTATTTCGGCGCGGCGGGCGACGAGATGAAAGCCTTTTCCAGCCGCGACGGACACGGGTTGAAGATGCTGCAGTCCACCGGCGTGGTGCTGGCGATCATCACCGGCCGCGACTCGCGGGCGGTGGAGTTGCGGGCGCAAAATCTCGGCATCGAACTGGTACACCAGGGGATCGGCGACAAGCGCGCGGCGCTGCTCGAGTTGACCACGGAGCTGGGCATCACGCCGGCAGATGCCGGATACATGGGAGACGACATTGTCGACTTGCAGATACTGCGCGCGTGCGGCTTCGCCGCGACAGTGGCGAACGGGCACCCGCTGGTGCTCCGGCATGTGGACTACGTCGCGCGCCAGCCGGCCGGGCTGGGAGCGGTGCGCGAAGTGTGCGAGTTCGTCATGCGCGCCCAGGGCAAGCTCGATGCGCTGCTCGAGCGCTACTGTGAATGAAGGCCCGCCCCTACAGCCTGTTCCCGCTCATGGTGCTCGGGCTGCTGGCCGGTCTGACCTTTTGGCTGCAGCGGGCGATCCAGAGCGAGCGCGGACCGCAAGACGTCAAGGGTCGGCATGAGGTGGATTTCGTGGTGGAGAACTTCACTGCACGCAAGCTCGATCCCCAAGGTAACCCGATGTACACGCTCGCCGCGAAGAAGATGCTTCACTACAGCGACGATGAGGGCACTGAAGTGACGCAGCCCCGTTTGACCTACTTCGGCGATCCGCCTCCGATGCACCTGAGTGCGCGCAGCGCGCTGATCAACAAGGATCGAACGGTGGTCGACCTGCGCGATGACGTTCAGGTAGTGCGCGAGGCGGCCGAGCGCGAGGCGGAACTCGTGCTGACCACGACGCAACTCACCGTTTACCCAGACGACGAAATCGCTTCGACCAAAGCGGCGGTGAGGATCGTTCAGGGGCCTTCGGTGTTGACCGGAGTAGGGATGGACATGGACAACAAGGTCCGCACCTTCAAGCTTCACGACCAGGTGAGCGGGTTATTCCACCTTCGTGCGAAAAAATAGCTATCACCGCCTATATCACCACTCGATGCCACTACGCCTTCGCCTTGCCCTGCTGCTCGCCGCCGTGCTGCCCATCGGCGCCCTGGCCGAGCGCGCCGATCGCGACGAGCCGGTGAATCTGGAAGCCGACCGCGTCTCGCTCGACGACAAGAACAAGGTCGCCGTGTTCGAGGGCCGAGTCACGCTCACCCAAGGCACGCTGGTGCTGCGCGCCGAGAAGGTCGTCGTCACGCAGGATGCGGCGGGCTTTCAGAGGGGCGTGGCGACCGGCGGTGGCGGCGGGCTCGCGCGCTTCCGCCAGAAGCGCGAGGGACGCAACGACTATCTCGAGGGCGAAGCCGAGCGCATCGAGCATGACGCGCGCAGCGAGCAGACCAAATTCTTCAATCGCGCCTGGGTCAAGAGCGGGTCCGACGAGGTGCGCGGTCAGTACATCTTCGTCGACAGCGTCAGCGAAAAGTACGTCGTCACCAGCGGACCCGACGGCACGGTGGCCAAATCCGGCCCCGGCCAGGACACACGCGTGCGCGCTGTCATCCAGCCCAAGGCCAAGGACGGCGGCCAGAAATCCGAGGCGCAGTAATCGCGAAAGCGGCACCGCTGAAGAGCGGCTCGAAGTTTTCCAACCCGTAGTCAAGACAGAAGGAGTAACGCATGGACTACCAGAACATCCTCGTCGAAACCCGCGGCCGCGTCGGCCTGATCACACTGCACCGGCCCAGCCAACTGAACGCGCTCAGCGACCCGCTGGTGAATGAGGTCGGTCAGGTGCTCGACCAGTTCGAGGCCGACGACAACATTGGCGCGATCGTCATCACCGGCTCGGACAAGGCATTCGCCGCCGGCGCCGACATCTCGCAGATGAAGGACTACGACTACATGGACTGCTACAAGTCCGACTACATCACGCGCAACTGGGAGCGCGTCAAGACCTGCCGCAAGCCGGTGATCGCCGCGGTCGCAGGCTACGCGCTCGGCGGCGGGTGCGAGCTGGCGATGATGTGCGACTTCATCCTGGCCGCGGATACCGCGCAGTTCGGCCAGCCCGAGATCAAACTCGCAATCCTACCGGGCGCCGGCGGCACCCAGCGCCTGACGCGTTACATCGGCAAGTCCAAGGCGATGGAGATGTGCCTAACCGGGCGCATGATGGACGCGGCGGAAGCGGAGCGCTCCGGCCTGGTGAGCCGTATCGTCCCCGCCGACAAGCTGATTGACGAGGCGGTCGCCACCGCGGAGAAGATCGCCAAGTTCTCGATGCCGACCGTGATGATGATCAAGGAATGCGTCCATCGCGCCTACGAGTCCTCGCTCCAGGAGGGCCTGCTGTTCGAGCGCCGCACCTTCCACGCCGCCTTCGCGACTAAGGATCAGAAGGAAGGCATGGCTGCATTCGCCGAGAAGCGCAAGCCCAACTTCCAGCACCGCTAGACTCCGGTGTCGTGGGAGCGGCGTCCTCGCCGAGAATGGGCATTCGACAATGCGAAGGCCGTCATCGCGGCCGGGAGGCCGCTCCCACGAGGGCCGGACCCGAGCAGCGCGCTCGCCGCCGCTAGCCCCTGCGCACGACCAGCCACACGGCGAACGCCGCCACTGCCATGCCGAGCATCGCGCTAGGCGTGAGGCGTTCGCCGAATACGATGAACGCCAACACCGCGGTCGTCGGCGGCGTCAGGTAAAACAGGGCGGATACGCGGGTCGCCGCGCCGCGGCGGATCAGCAGATGCAGCAGCGAGATCGCACCCACCGAGAGCACGAGCACGAGCCAGCTTACAGCGAAGACGAATTGCCCGTTCCATTCGATATGCATGGACTCGCTGACGAGTGCAATTGGCAGCAGCACGGCACTCGAGGCGACGAACTGAACGATCGATCCGGTCCATAAATCCATCTGCGTGCAGTAGCGCTTCTGGTACAGCGTCCCGCAAGTGATGCTGAGCAAGGCCATGAGCGCGAGCAGCAGCCCGCTCATGCTCACACCCGCCAGCGCCAGTTTGCTCGACACCACCAGCCACACGCCCAGCAGTCCAAACAGCAATCCAAGCCACTGCCGGGCGGACACCCGTTCCTGCAAAACGACGCCGCTCAGCAGCGCGGTCAACAAGGGCTGAACGCCGACGATCAGGGCGACCACGCCGGCCGACATGCCGCGATGAATGGCGCTGAAAACGCCCGACAGATAGCCGGCGTGCAGCAGAATGCCCGCCGCCGCGATATGCATGTATTGCTGGACCTGTACCGGCCATGGCCGGCGCAGCGCCACGGCCAAGACCGACAACAGCACGATCACGCAGGCGAAGCGAAACAATAAGAAGGTCAGCGGTTCGGCGAACGGCAGGCCCAGCTTGGCGCCGATGAATCCGGTGCTCCACAGCAGGACGAAAAGCAATGGAGCGGCGTCGATTGCGTGCAGGGTTTTCGATGCATCGCCCATTGCTAGCGTGACCGATGCTGCATTGCAACAATCAAGCTTCGTTTAGCCTTGAAACTTTCTCTGATTGTCTTTTTATCCATTTGTTTTTTCTGTGCTATTCGAAGGGCCAAGATTTATATTGCGAAGCACAAAATAGTTATTGACATGGCTCTTGCCAGGGCTATAATGCAGGGCATGATGCAGTGCAACAAGACCCGCAAAACAGTTTCGCAGCGGAAAGTGTCCTGCGTCGATGTTGTACTGGAAACTTTTTAGACTTCGTTGCGATAGGAGATAGACCATGTTTGCCACCCCGGAAAAACTCGCGGCCGCCAATAAAGCCAACGTCGAAACCATGCTCAGCATGGCCAACACCGGTTTTGCCGGCGTAGAACGCCTCGCCGCCCTGAACCTCAACAGCGCTCGCTCCGCCCTCGAAGACGGCGCCAACAACGTCAAATCGATGCTCGGCGTGAAGGACCCGCAAGAGTTGATGAAGCTGCAATCGACCTGGGCCCAGCCGGCACTCGAGAAGGTCGTCGCCTACTGGCGCAACGTGTATGAGATCAACGCTCAGACGCAGGAAGAGTTCGTCAAGATGTTCGAAACGCAGTACGCCGATTTCAGCAAGAACGTCACAGCGGCCCTCGATAACGCCGCCAAGTCGGCCCCGGCCGGCTCCGAAGCCGCCGTCGCCGCGGTCAAGTCGGCCCTTGTCGCCGCGAACAGCGCCTACGACAATATGAGCAAAACCGCCAAGCAGGTTGCGGACATCGCCGAAGCCAACGTCACCGCGGCAACCAACGCGACCGTCAAGGCGGTAGGTGTCGCCGCCAAAGCGAAGAAAGCCGCGTAACGCATTCGGCAATCGCTTCACGCATCAACAAGGCCCCGCCACGGCGGGGCCTTGGCTTTTCTTAACGCTCCTGCCGCCCCTCCCACTCCAAACCGCGTCGCGTAACTTCATCGCGAAGCAAGGTCATCGCCGGCGTTACCTGCTCAGGATGCCCGCGCACGCCGAGTTCGATGTGCTGGCGCACTCCGGCGCCGCCGACGCAAGGCAGGCTGAAAACCTTCACCCCAGGGTATTCCGCTTCGATACGATGCATCAGATCGAGCAGCGCACTTTCCGAACCGCCAAACACCAGCATCGCCGCCTCGGCTCGCGGCTGGCGGTGGTGCAGATGCGCGTAGTGGGTATCCAGCACCCATTCCGTCATCGGCCACGCCATCTCCGGGAAACCCGGCAGGAAGTAGTGATCGCGAACGGCGAAACCGGGAATTCGGTTGTACGGGTTGGGAACGATCGCCGCATTGCTCGGAAATTCGCCCAGCATCAAGCGCTGCGGTGTCGTCTGCTCGCCGAACCGACCGCGGATCTCGCGCTCCGCCTCGGGATGAAGCAGCAGCGGCACGCCGAGCGCCGTGGCCACCGCCTGCCGCGTGTGGTCGTCCGGCGTCATGCCGATGCCGCCGAAGCTGAAAACGATGTCGGCACCGCCGAGCGTGAGTTCGAGCAAGGTCACCAGCCGCGAACGCTCGTCTCCCAGGTATTGACACCAATCGAGCGCCATGCCGCGGGCATGCAGAATGTCGATCAGCCGCGCGAAATGCTTGTCCGCGCGCTTGCCGCTGAGGATCTCGTCACCGATGATGATTGCGCCGATTCCCATTGTCCATCCCGTATAGCGGGCCGCGCGGTCCG
Organism: uncultured beta proteobacterium; assembly: GCA_963822375.1. Lineage (GTDB taxonomy): Bacteria > Pseudomonadota > Gammaproteobacteria > Burkholderiales > Rhodocyclaceae > CAWGHV01. The sequence continues at coordinate 9,491 of CAWGHV010000030.1, forward strand.
CACCGCGACCGCGGTTCAGCCGCGGCTGCGGCTATCCCAGATCTTGCGCAGCCGCTTTACCGACACCGGCATCGGCGTCTTCAGTTCTTGCGCGAACAGGGCGACGCGCAACTCCTCGAGCAACCAGCGAAACTCATCGAGCTGCCAATCGCCGACCTGGCTCCGAGCCCGCGCCGTGCGCTCATGCGCGAACGGCTTGGCCACGGCCGACCACTCGAGCGCCAGGCGCTGATCGCGAACCGGATCGGCGCGCAGCTTGTCGAGCCGGAGCGCGGCGGCCTTCAGATAGCGTGGGAAGTTCTGCAAGCGCTCGTACGCCGTGGTTGCCAGAAAGTCCCGCGGCAGCAGCTCGGCGAGTTGCGCGCGGACATCCGCCGCCACTTGGGGAAACGCCTTGAGCTGCACGACGCCTTTCGATACCGCGGCATGGTCGGCGAGAATGCCGGCAGCCAGACGCGCCAACTCCTGCGCCACCAGCGTCACCCGCGGCCGCGCCTGCTCCTTGCGCTCCTGGAAAGTCTGCGCGTCCTTCGGCCACGGCGCAGCCATGCAAGTGCGCTCGACTGTCGCTGTCGCCAACTGCGCTCGAAGCTCCGCTTCGTTCCCGAAAGGCAAGAACTGTAGCACCATCTCGCGCGGCAGCGGCAGCGTCTTCCGGATGTAGCGTACCGGCTCGGCCAGCGCCAGCGCGAACAGCCGCCGCAACCCGCCCCGATGTTCCGAATGGGCTTTCTCCGGCGTATCGAAGACCCTCAACGCCACCGATGTTCCGCCATCGACCAGCGCCGGGAAGCCGATCGTGCTGGCGCCGCCGGCGCGCACCTCCATGACTTCGGCAAGTTCGCCGAACGACCAACTGGTGAGTCCGGCCTGCTCGTCCGCCACCGCCTCGACTTCGGCGAAACTGCTCTCCGCCTGAGCACCAAGCCGGCTGCGCAACTCCGCCAGGTTGCGCGACTGCCCGAGAATGCGTCCGTGCGCGTCGACGACGCGGTAGTTCATCAGCAGATGGTCGGGAACGGCCTCGCCACGAAACGATTCGAGCGCCAGCTTCAACTGCTCGCGCTCCTCGATATCGCGCTGTAGCGCCCGCGTCAATATGCTATTCCGGTCGTGCTCGCGTGCCGCGAAATCCGCCGCGTACTCGTCGATCGGCGCCAGCCGATGGCGAATTTTCTGCGGCAGGGTCTTGACCAGCCGTGCGACCTTTTCCGCCAGCATCCCCGGCACCAGCCACTCGCAGCGCGCGGCCGATACCTGGTTGAGCATCGCCAAGGGAATCGTCAGCGTCACCCCGTCGTCATTGGCACCGGGCGCGAAGTGGTAGGCGAGCGCAAGCGAATGGCCGTGGACGTCCATGACATGAGGGAAGTTGGCGGTGGTGATGCCGGCGGCCTCGTGGCGCATCAGTTGCTCGCGCTCGAGGAACAATGTGCGGGCATCGGCTTGCTCGGCGCTGCGCCGCCACGCCTCGAAAGCCCGGGCTTCGCAGACCTCCGCCGGAATCAGCCTGTCGTAGAAGGCGAACACGAGGTCCTCATCGACCAGAACGTCGGGGCGCCGCGACTTGTGCTCTAGCGCCTCGATGTCACGCACCAGCTTTCGGTTGTGCGCGAAGAATGGCGCCCGCGTCTCGAAATCGCCGCGCACCAGGGCATCGCGAATGAAGATTTCGCGGCACAGCTTCGGATCGAAGCGCCCGTAGTTCAGCGGCCGGCGAGCGTGCAGCAGCAGGCCGTAAAGCGTGGCGCGCTCGAAGGCCGCGACATGGCCCGCGCGCTTCTCCCAATGGGGTTCGTAGTAGGCGCGCTTGACCAGATGCGCACCCACCTGCTCCAGCCACTCCGGCTCGATCCTGGCGATTGCGCGCGCGTACAGCCGCGAGGTCTCCATCAATTCGGCGGCCATGATCCACCGGCCGGCCTTCCTGACCAGGGACGATCCGGGATGGATGAAGAACTTGATGCCGCGCGCGCCGACGTAGTGGGGTTCCGCTTCGGATTTGCAGCCGATGTTACCGAGTAGGCCGGCGAGCAAGGCGCGATGGATCGCGGCGTAGTCGGCGGGCTGCTGATTGTCCTTCCAGCCATGCTCGGCGGCGAGCGCATGGAGCTGGCCGTGGATGTCGCGCCACTCGCGCATTCGCAGGTAGGAAAGGAAATGCTGGCGGCACCAGTCGCGCTGCTTACGCTGCGACCGATGCACCCAGACTTCGTCGAACGCCTGCCACAAGCGCAGATACCACAGAAACTCCGAGCGCTGCTCCTGCTCGGTACCGCGCCATTTCGCGTGCGCTTGGTCGGCGCTACCCGCCTGTTCGCTCGGGCGATCGCGCGGATCCTGCACGGCCAGCGCGGCGGCGATGACGAGCACCTCACGCAGGGCGCCGTACTCCCGCGCGGCGAGGATCATGCGGCCGATCCTGGGGTCGATGGGCAGCCGCGCCAGATCGCGGCCCACCGGAGTCAGCTCGCGCGCGTCATCGACGGCCCCCAGCTCTGCCAGCAACTGGTAGCCGTCACTCACCATGCGCGGCAGCGGCGGGTCGATGAAAGGGAATTCCTCCACTGCTCCGAGATCGAGCGCCTTCATCCGCAGAATGACGCCGGCAAGCGACGAGCGGAGGATCTCCGGGTCGGTGTGCACGGGACGGGCGTCGAAATCCTCCTCGGCATAGAGGCGGAAGCAGATCCCCGCGGCGATCCGCCCGCAGCGCCCGGCGCGCTGCTTCGCCGCCGCCTGGGCGATCGGCTCGATGCGCAGTTGCTCGACCTTGTTGCGGTGGGAGTAGCGCTTGATCCGCGCCAGGCCGGTGTCGACCACGTAGCGGATGCCCGGCACGGTCAGCGAGGTCTCCGCGACGTTGGTGGCGAGCACGACGCGGCGGCCGTTCGACGGCCGAAAGACGCGGCTTTGCTCCTGCGCCGACTGGCGCGCGAAAAGCGGCAGAATCTCGGGCGCCATGCCCGGCGCCGCCGAAGGGGACGACTGACCGTGCGGCGCGCCGAAGTGGTGCTTGCGCAGCGCCTCCGCCGCCTCGCGAATCTCGCGCTCGCCGGGGAGGAACACCAGCACGTCGCCCGGCCCGCTGCGCCTAGCCTCGTCCACCGCGTCGACCACGGCATCGAGCAGATCGCGCTCCGCCGCTTTCGCGCCCTCTTGCACCGGCCGCCAGCGCATCTCGATCGGGTGCAGCCGCCCCGATACTTCCAGCACGGGCACCACTCGGTCCGCGCCGGCGAAATGCCGGGCGAAGCGTTCGGCATCGATAGTCGCAGAGGTGATGATGAGCTTCAGCTCCGGCCGCCGCGGCAGCAGGCGCTCGAGGTAGCCGAGCAGGAAATCGACGTTGAGGCTGCGCTCGTGCGCCTCGTCGATGATGATCGTGTCGTAGGCGCGCAATTCCGGATCGCCCTGGGTTTCGGCCAGGAGGATGCCGTCTGTCATGAGTTTTACATAGCCCTCGGGGCTGCTGCGGTCGGTGAAGCGGATCTTGTAGCCGACGATCCGGCCCAGCTCCGTCCCCAATTCCTCCGCGATGCGCGCCGCCGTTGCGCGCGCCGCGATGCGCCGCGGCTGGGTATGGCCGATCATGCCGGCGGCGCCGCGGCCCAGTTCGAGGCAGATCTTGGGCAGTTGAGTGGTCTTGCCGGACCCGGTCTCGCCGCAGATCACGCTCACCTGGTGGCCGCGGATCGCCGCCGCGACGTCGTGGCGCCGCGCCGTAACCGGAAGCTCCTCGGGAAAACTAACCTGGGGAAGTGCCGCCCGCCGCTGCTCCCGCCGCGCCATCGACCGCTCGATGCGCCCGCGCAGGCCGGCAGGCAGTTCCTCGAGCTTGTGCGCGCGTCGGTGCAGCACCTTGACGGCGTGCTCGAGGCGGGGTTGATCTGCGCAAAGGCAGGCGGCGAGCGCATCCTCGATCAGGATCGAAGTCGCGGAAATCTGGTAGCGATCGGGCAATGCAGAGAAGTTAAGACTTCAACCCGCCGACGGTGAGCACGCCCAAACCGGTCATGATGAGCGAGCCGAACAAGTGAGCCGACGCCGCCGTCAGCGCCCAGCCGTATTGGGCGCGGCCGATGAGGTTGACTACTTCGGCGGAGAATGTGGAAAAGGTCGTCAGGCCACCGAGAAACCCGGTGATGATCAGCAGGCGCACTTCAGGGGCCAAGCTGGCATGCTGACTGAAAACAGCCACCGCGACGCCGATCAGGTAGCCGCCGACCAGATTGGCGGCGAGCGTGCCCATCGGCACGGTGGGGAACACCGGATTGAGGATCATTCCCAGCCACCAGCGCAACCACGCACCAATCGCCGCGCCCACGCCCACTGCCAGAAATCCGCCCGGATTCACGCCGCCCGATCGTGCCGTTGGAGACAGGCGATTGTACACCGGGCGCCGGCGCAGCCCGCGCGCCGCACCCGCTTACGGCGGCAGACCACCTGGCGGCGGACGGTTAGCGCCAGTTCAGGCCGATCACAACCCGCGCAAGCTTCAGCACTTCCGAGCTTAGCTTGAGATTCGAGCGCTGCAAGGTCTGGGCGTTGACTTCGAACTGCACTCGCTGGTCTGCGCTGACGAACCCGATTCCGCCACCGGCTTCGGCGAAGCCCTCGATGTCGCTGACGGTCAGGACCGGCAGTCCGGCCGCGCCGGCCAGGGTTACGCCCAAGCGCCGCTCGTCTGAGTTAGCGACGAAGGCGATATGACAGGAGCGCAGGTCTTCCAACGCGACGCCGCGGCGCACGTGTATCACGCGGCCCTGCGCTTTGCGCCCCTCGATCCCCGTCAGCGCGGGCCCGAAGAGATCGTTGCCGACGATACAGAAGGTGATCGGGGCGTCGCGCGCCGCGAAAGTCTCGGGCGGCCATTCGAGGTACTTGGCGAAGTTGTACAGAAACGCCGCCTTGACCTGGAATTCCGACGGCGCCTGCGCGAGCGCGGCCTGCCCGCATAACCCGAAAGCTACGCAGCAGCAAAGCGCGATCGAAACGCGCAGGTCAAAGCTCACGGTACGCAATCAAGTAAGGCACTCCAGCATCTTGCGCGGGCCCCGGCGGTCTTTGGCACTTTGCCGCCCTCGGCGGGCTTCGCCTGCTCGGGCCACGCGATGCGTTTTTCTTGGACAGGTTCGCGGCGCCAACCACCCCGATAACGGCATAGCGCGCGCCTGCTTGATTTCTGGTGCGACGCAACAGGGTATCGGGCGCGCCCGCGATGGTCCGCCACGCAATTCAAGGTGCGGCCTGCTATCGCCTCGCCATTCACGCCCGCGCGGGGATCACCCATCGGGCCGGAGAGTGCATCCCCAAAAGAAACCCGCAAACACCACACTAAAACCGCAGAGCGGCTTTCAGATAATATCCGCGCTGCACCTCGAGCGGCTCGGCGGGCAGGAAATCGGAGATGAACTCTGGATGCCGCGGGTCGAGCAGGTTTTGTCCCACCAGCGACAACTCGAGCCCCTTGATCGGCTGCCATGCGTAGCGAATGTCCAGCGTGGTGTAGGCGGGGATCTCGCCGACCGCCAATCCGCCGACGCGCCGCAGCCAGATATCGAGCTTCTGATTGGTTCCGAAGTCATGCGACGAACGCATAGAACCTTGGTATCGAGGCGAGTTGCCCTCAAAGATGTCGGCTATTCCGTTCGCCGTCGGATCGTCGCCGCGTGCGACATCGAGCCTCGAATGGGAGTAGCTCAACTGGAGGCGCCAAGCGGGGGCGGGATGCCAATCAACGGCGGCCTCCACGCCGCGCGACGAGGCCGACCCACCGTTCGTGCGCACTGAGGGCACGGTGACGTTGGCCACCGGCGAGGACTGGACGACAGGGGCTCCGCTGACCAGGCTACGCAGCTCGTTGTACCGATTCCAGTATAGCGCCACGTCGAGCGAGAGGTTCGGTGCGAGCTGAGAACGGTAGCCTAGCTCGATCGCTCTAAGCCTCTCCGAGCGCAGATTCCCATCTTCGGGACCCCGCACCTGGACGAGCAGGGGCAGGCGCGAAGGGTTGCGCGGATCGCCTGCCGGCACCACACTGGCGACGATGGAATCGTCGAGTTCGGCCCGCGACGGCGTGCGCACCGCGCGCGACCACGCCCCCCAAATCGTATTCGTCGCGTTCGGCGTCCACAGGAATCGCAAATTGGGTTCGGTCACCGTTGGCGTCAGGTTCGTACGTTCGAACTTGGCCCCCGCGATCAAGCGCAGCCGATCCGGGATGAGCGTTATCTCGTCATGGACAAAGCCGCTCCACTGGGTGACCGTTCGCCGGCGCGGATCGAAGCGTATGACATCGTTGAAGGTGCGAATGTCGTCCCGCGAAGCGCGATAGCCCAAGCCCCAAACCACATCGTGGCGCGCCGCAGGCGCGAACCGGTGTTGGAAATCGACGTCGATCGTATCTCGCGACTCGCTGACCAGGCTGCTCAGGTCGATCTTCGTGTGGTCAACGTAGGCTTGCAGGGTCGCTTCGGAGCCGCCTTCTAAACGCCACTCATAGCGGCCGAGCAGGTTGACGCCCGCGTTACGCTGAGTCAAGCGCCTCGGCACCGAGAAAAGGGCGGTCAGCGCTGACTCGCTCCATTGATCGCCTGTCTTGGTGTCGTAGACGTCGCCGATCAGCGTCAGCGCCTGCCCCACCTGGACTCGCCTGTCCAGTCGAAAACCAGCCCGCGCCGAACGGGTGAAGTCGTTGCCGTCACGTCCATCGGCACTTACGGAACCATCGCGCTCGAACGCCTTGCCGAAGACGCGGTAATGCGTGTCGTCCCCTGCGCTGCCGCCGTATCGGCCCGCGAGCAGCGAACGCTCCTCGGATCCGCCGGCGGCCGTCATCAGCGTCCCCTGCGTGTTCTTGGCCTGCCTGGTGATGATGTTGATGACGCCATTGACGGCGTTGGCACCCCATATCGCGGCGCCCGGACCGCGCACGACCTCGATCCGCTCGATGTCGTCGAGTAGGGTGTCCTGCGCCTCCCAGAAAACACCGGCGAACAGCGGCGAGTAGACGGTGCGGCCGTCCATCAGGACAAGTAGTTTGTTGGCGAAGCGGCCGTTGAAGCCACGCGCAGAGACCGCCCAACGGTTGTTGCCGAGCCGCGCGACTTCGACCCCCGGAACCATGCGCAGCGCTTCCGGTACGCTCCTGGCGCCCGAGCGTTGGATGTCCTCACCGCTGAGGACAAACACGGCGGCGGCGGCGTCCGCCAGGGTTTGCACCTTGCGCGACACGCTCGACACCTCGACCTTGAGAAGCTCCTCCAGGCCCATGTCGAATATGTCGGCGGTTTCTGCGCCGGCAGGTGCCGCCTGCGCGCATAGCGGAGCCAGGCTAAGGCAGAAGACGCCGACGGTTGCCCCAAACCTGCGATTGATCAACCTCATTGGCCGCCACACCCCGTCGCGGTTTAAGTTCGAGTGAGCCTCTACGGCAAGGCTCGGATGTGACTTAAGTGGTAGCCGCGAGCAGCGCCCGGCGAGCCACGAGCGGCAGGTTAGAATAGGCGCAGGCGTGGCGGCTCGATCGCTGCGATGGTGGTAACGCAAGTCCGACACCCGACACCGATGTTTTCTTCGACCGCGAGGAATTGTAGTGAATAAACCCGGCGACAAGGGGGCCGATACGCCTTCAGGCTCGAATTTCCTGCGGCAGATCATCGAAGAGGATCTGCGCACCGGCAAGTGGAACGGGCGCGTCGCGACCCGTTTTCCCCCAGAGCCCAACGGCTACCTGCACATCGGCCACGCCAAGTCGATCTGCCTGAACTTCGGCTTGGCGCGGGACTACGGCGGCGTCTGCCACCTGCGCTTCGACGACACCAATCCGCTCAAGGAGGAGCAGGAGTACGTCGACTCGATCGTCGACGCGGTGCGCTGGCTGGGCTTCGACTGGGGCACGCATCTGTACTACGCCTCGGATTACTTCGAGCAAGCTCTACGCGTTCGCCGAATACTTGATCGAGCACGGCAAGGCCTACGTGGACGATCAATCAGCCGAGCAGATCCGCGCCGCCCGCGGCACGCTTGACCGAGCCCGGCACCGACAGCCCCTACCGCGAGCCGCCCCGCGGCGCAGAACCTCGAGCTGTTCCGCCGCATGCGCGCCGGCGAGTTCGCCGACGGTACGCGCGTGCTGCGGGCCAAGATCGACATGGCGAGCCCGAACATCAACATGCGCGACCCCGTCCTCTATCGCATCCGCCACGCCGCGCATCACCGCACCGGCGACAAGTGGTGCATCTATCCGATCTACGATTACACCCACTGCATATCCGACGCGCTCGAGCGGATCACCCATTCGATCTGCACGCTCGAGTTCGAGGACCACCGGCCGCTCTACGATTGGGTGCTCGACGAACTGAGCGCGGTGCTGCCCTGGCACTCGCGCCAGTACGAGTTCGCGCGCCTCAATCTCACCTACACGATGATGAGCAAACGCAAGCTCATCCAGCTCGTCGAAGACAAGCACGTCGACGGTTGGGACGACCCGCGCATGAATACCATCGTCGGAGTGCGCCGGCGCGGTTACACGCCCGAGGCTATCCGAGCGTTTGCCGAGCGCATCGGCATAGCCAAGTCGGATTCGTGGATCGACTACGGCATTCTCGAGGATTGTCTGCGCGAGGACCTCAACCGGCGCGCGCCGCGCCGCATCGCCGTGCTGCGCCCGCTCAAGCTGATCATCGAAAACTACCCCGCAGGTCAGGAGGAAGAATGTTCCGCGCCCAACCATCCGCAGCAGCCCGAATGGGGTAGCCGCCCCATCACCTTCACCCGAGAGCTGTGGATCGACAGCGACGACTTCGCCGAGAACCCGCCCAAAGGCTACTTTCGTCTCTCGCCCGGTGCCGAGGTGCGCTTGCGCTACGCCTATATCGTGAAGTGCACCGGCGTCGACAAGGATGCCAGCGGCAAGCTCATTGCCATTCGGTGCACCTACGATCCCGATTCGCGCAGCGGCACGGCGGGCGCGCAACAGCGCAAGGTGAAGGGCAACATCCATTGGTTGTCGGCCAAGCACGCCTGGCAAGGCGAGCTGCGGCTCTACGAGCGCCTGTTCAGCGCCCCCTTTCCCGGCTCTCCCAAGGGCCGCGATCAGGCCGCGCCGGTCGCCGCCGGCGCGCCGGCGGTCGATGAGGACGAAGGCGGCAAGGTCCACGCCGTCGAGGCGCCCGAGACCTACGACTGGCTCGACGACGTCAACCCGCACTCGAAGGAAGTCATTCAGGCCTATCTGGAACCTGCGCTGCGCGAGGCGAGCCCGGAGGAACGTTTCCAGTTCGAGCGCCACGGCTACTTCGTCGCAGACCGCGAGGACTCGCGGCCCGGCGCACCCGTGTTCAACCGCGCCGTGTCGCTGCGCGATTCCTGGACTCACAAGAGCGGATAGCCTGGCAGCCGTATAGTCCGCTGCGCCGTTCCGCCGACGGCGAAACGAGGCGTCAGTTCCTGTTAGAATCATGCCCCTTGATTTCCCGGCATTCACCAACCCAAAACCCGAAAGGAGAAGTACATGCAACTACGCACCTTGCTCGTTGCGCTCATGATCACCGTCGGAGTGTCGGCCTGCGCCAAGAAGGAGGAGCCCGCTGCGGCCACCATGGACAAGGCGAAAGAGGCGATGAGCCAGGCCGCCGACTCGGCCAAGGACGCAGTCAACAAGGCCGGTGAAAGCGCCGGCGCGGCGGCCGACGCGGCAAAAGAAAAGGCCAAGGACGCGGTGGCTGCGACTCAGGACGCGGCAAAGGATGCCGCGGCCACCACCAAGGAAGTTACCAAAGACGCGGTCAACGCGACCAAGGAGGCCGCCGGCAAGACTGCCGACGCCGCTAAGGACGCCGCTGCCAAGGCAGTCGAAGCGGCCAGCCAGGCCGCCGACGCCGCCAAGGACGCGGTCAAGAAGTAGGGCGCCCGTGCCTCGCCCGCCGCCACAGGCCATTGCAGCGGCGGCGGGCGCGATGACCAATCGAATGCAAGCAGCGCTGACGGCTTGAAGACGCTTCAATGACCCCGAGCGCGGAGCGTTGTTCGATCGAACGGCCGGCGGCTGCGCGGCGCGACGCCCTATCGCATTTCGTCGCCGACGACGGCGAGCGGATCCATATCCACAGCGCCGGCTCCGGCGACCCCATCGTAATGATGCACGGGTGGACCTCGAGCCACCAGGAGTGGCTGCGGTTCGTCCCTGAGTTGGCTCAGCGTCTCCGAGTCATTCTTTGGGATGCGCGCGGCCACGGCGGCCATGCGCTCACCACGCCGACCCTGCCGACGGTGCAGCGCATGGCGCGTGACCTGCGCAATCTCATCGATCACGACCGTTTGCTCGACGTGGTGCTGGTCGGTCACTCGATGGGTGCGCTGACCATCTGGGAATTCATCCGCGAGTACGGCACGACCGGGCTAGCCAGGGTGTGCTTGATCGACCAGTCTCCCAAACTGCTCACCGACGAGGATTGGGAACTGGGCATCTACGGCGACTTCGATCAGGACAAGGCGCGCGATTTTGTCGCCGAGCTACACGACGATTTCGCCGAAGCCGTGTTGCGCCTCGGCGCCTACGGACTCAACCCGCATGCTCGCGCCAAGTACGAGGAGAACGCCGGCGGCTGGCAGCGCATGCGCTCGGCATTGCAAGCGCTGAACCCGGCGCCGCTGATCGAAATCTGGAACAGCTTGACCCAGGCCGACTACCGCGACGTGCTCGAAAAGATCGACATCCCGGCGCTGCTCATCTACGGTAACGAGAGCAACTTCTACCACCTCGGAACCGGGCACTACCTGCGCAGCCGAATACCCCAGGCGGTGCTCCACATCTACGAGGGCACCGATCACTCGCCGCATCAGTGGCAACGCGAACGCTTCGCCCGCGACCTGCTGGCGTTCGCCACCGGGAGATGAACATCGTCCGTTACGTACTCGCCGCCATGATCCTCGCCGCCACTCCCACGGCCCACGCCTTTCCGCGCGACGCCGCGGTCCCAGGCGGCATCGCCATCGTGCGCATCGCGGATGCCGACGCAGCGCCGCCCAAAGCCTGGTTCCAGGACCGTCGGGTACTGGTGACGCAGCACGATCAGTCGTGGGTCGCCTTGGTTGGCCTGCCGCTGTCTCTCGAGCCGGGCAACCATGCGCTGCGCGTCAAGGCCGCCACCGCCGGCGCTTCGCGCGAAACCACCCAGACCTTCACCGTGCGGGCCAAGGACTATCCGGAGCAGCGCCTGATCATCAAGGACCGGCGCAAGGTCACTCCCAATGCGCGCGACATGGAGCGCATCCGGCGCGAACAACGCATCATCGGCGCGGCGAAGAATCGCTGGCAAGACCTGTCCGAAGTGGACCCGAGCCTCGAAATACCGGTGCAGGGGCCGCTGTCGAGCCGCTTCGGCCTGCGCCGCTACTTCAACGGCGAAGCGCGCAATCCGCACGCCGGCCTCGACCTCGCCGTGCCCAGCGGCACGCCGATCGCCGCGGCCGGAGCCGGAACCGTCGTCGCCACGGGTGACTACTTTTTCAACGGAAATACGGTGTTCGTAGACCACGGCCAGGGGCTGCTCACCATGTACTGCCACCTCGAACGCATCGATGTCCGCGACGGCGAGGCGGTGGAGCGCGGCCAGCGGCTCGGTCTCTCGGGCATGAGCGGGCGTGCCACCGGCCCGCACCTGCACTGGAGCGTCATCATGAATGGCGCGATGGTCGACCCGGAGTTGTTCATCGGCGCCACGCGCTGAGTCGTTCGCCCCGAGCCCTTCGACGCTGCTCAGGACAGGCTTGCCGAAGGGCGAACGGCGCGACATCGGGCGTTTCCTGGATAGCGATCGGCGGCAGAAAACGAGCATGATCGGGATTGTCCCTTGAGCCAAATGCCGGCGGCAACCGCCAATCCTTTCGAGCAGACCGGCACGGCTCGCGTGCCCTTCGTCTTCAGCGGCCGCGGCAGCGAATACTTCGGCATCTGGATCGTCAATCTGCTGTTGTCGATCGCCACCCTCGGCATCTATTCGGCATGGGCCAAGGTGCGGCGGCTGAAGTACTTCTATCGCAACACCTCGGTGGCGGGCGCGAGCTTCGACTACCACGGCGCGCCGCTGGCGATACTTAAGGGGCGCGTCATCGCCCTGGTGCTTCTCGTTCTCTACAACGTCTCGTTCCAGATCAATCCGCTGTTCGGCATCGTTTGCTTCGTGCTGCTGGCGGCGGTGCTGCCGTGGCTGCTACTGCGCTCGCTGCGCTTCAAGCTCCACTACAGCAGCTACCGGGCGCTGCGCTTTCGCTTTCGCGGCTCCACCGTCGATGCATATGTCGTCTTTCTGGTATTGCCGATCGCCAGCGTGTTCACACTCTACCTGCTGGCGCCGCTGTGGCATCACCAGATCAAGCGCTACCAGCACAACAACAGCCAGTTCGGGCAAACCGCGTTCAGCTTCGATGCGCCGATCAAGTCGTTCTACAAGATCTACCTGGTCGCGGCTGCGATGTTCATCGGCTGCATCGCCCTGGCCGCCGTGGCGTTCGCCGGGACGCTGGCCGGCTTGCGCGAGCTCGATCCGCAGGATCCGCAGACTCGCGCGACGATGGGCTTGATACCGCTGGCCGTGTTGGGCGTGCTGCTGCTCGCGCTGCTGTTCCTCTCGCCCTACCTCGCGGCGCGCATCCAGAACGTGGTGTGGAACCACACCAAACTCGGGCCGCACCGTTTCGCCAGCGCGGTCTCGGCGCGGCGCTTGTACTTCATCACCGTCACCAACTTCCTCGCCATCGTCGCCACGCTCGGGCTTTTCCTTCCGTTCGCCGCGGTGCGCTTGCTCAAGTATCGACTGGAATGCATGTCGCTGTTGCCGGAAGGAGATTTGGAGAACTTCGTCTGCGCGCAGGAGCAGGACGTCAGCGCGACCGGCGAAGAGACCGCCGAGATGTTCGACATCGACATCGGTCTGTAGCGCGGCGTGGTGCCACCGCTCGCCGCCATCTACTTCGACGGGCGCAGCGCGCGCCGCCACGAGGTCACCCTGACCTTGGAAGGCGACGTCGCCCACATCGCCGGTGACGGCATCGACCGCAGCGCGCCCTTGAGCGAGCTGCGCATCTCCGAGCCGATGGGCGCGGCGCCGCGGCTGATCACTTTTCCCGACGGCGCGATATGCGAGGTGCGCGACCTCTCGGCCCTGGCCCGGATACTGGCGCAGACCGGTCACCGCGACCATTTCGTCGTACGCTGGCAGACCAGCCTGCGTTGGGTCGCGGCATCGCTGATCGTCACAATAGCCATCGTCGCCGCGGGGTATCGCTGGGGATTGCCATGGTTCGCCGCCGGCGCGGCGCAGCGCATTCCCGATGCCGTGGCCGAGCACATCGGCGATCACGTTCTGCAGGTGCTCGATGAATCGCTGCTGCAACCGAGCCAACTGCCGGACGAACGGCGGGCCCAACTGGCGGAGCGCTTCGAGACCCTGTCGGTCCCCGATGCGCGGCCGCTCGGCCACGAAGTCGTGTTTCGCGCCAGCCGCCACCTCGGCGCCAACGCGCTGGCGCTGCCCTCTGGCAACATCATCCTCACCGACGACCTGGTGCGCCTTGCGCAAGATGACGAGGAGATCATGGCGGTGCTGGCGCACGAACTCGGTCACGTGCAGGAGCGCCACGGTCTGCGCCTGATGCTGCAAAGCTCGATCGCCGGGGCGCTCGCCGCCTGGTACGTCGGCGATGTCAGCACGCTGCTCGCGGCGGCGCCGGTGCTGCTCGCCCAGGCCAAATACTCGCGCGATTTCGAAAACGCGGCCGACGAGTACGCTGCCCGGATGCTCACCGCCAACGGTTTGTCACCGAGCCGGCTGGCGGACCTGCTGGAGCGCATGGACGCGGCGCACGCGCCGCGCAAGGCGGGCGCGGCGGACCAGTCGGAGGACGATGGCTATCTGGCAACCCACCCGGCGACGCGGGACCGCATCGCCGTGCTGCGCGCGCATCTGGGCCGTTTGACGGCGGGGCAGCCCGGGAGCGCAGCCCAGGCCATCGTCAGCGACGCCCCGATCCCGATGCCATCGCGATTGACGCCGAAACACACGATAGCTAGGATGCGGCGCAGCATCGCCCCTTCCCAGCCGGAGTCGAGTCCATGAAACGCATCGCGCTGTTCCTCGCCACCAACATCGCCGTGTTGATCGTGCTGTCGATCGTCACCAACCTGCTCGGTATCAATCGATATCTCACGGCCAACGGACTCGATCTACCGATGTTGCTGGCCTTCTCGGCGGTCATCGGATTCGCCGGTTCGATTTTCTCGCTGCTCATTTCGAAGCCGATGGCCAAGTGGTCCACCGGCGCGCGCACGATCAGCGGCAACGAGGGTCAGGCCGAGAGTTGGCTGGTGAGCACGGTACGGCGGCTCGCGCAGACGGCGGGCATCGCCATGCCCGAGGTCGCCATCTACGAAGGGGAGCCGAACGCCTTCGCCACCGGCGCCTTCAAGAATTCGGCGCTGGTCGCCGTGTCCACGGGCCTGGTGCAATCGATGGACAGGGAGGAAGTCGAGGCCGTTTTGGCACACGAGGTGGCGCATGTGGCCAACGGCGACATGGTCACGCTGACCCTGATCCAGGGTGTGGTCAACACGTTCGTCATCTTCCTCGCGCGCGTCGCCGGCTACCTCGTCGACAAAACGGTGTTCCGTACCGAACGCGGCAGCGGCCCCGGCTTCTACATCACCGTTATCGTATGCGAGATCGCTTTCGGCATCCTCGCCTCGATGGTCGTCATGTACTTCTCGCGCCAGCGCGAGTTCCGCGCCGATGCCGGCGCCGCCCGATACCTCGGTTCCGGCCGCCCGATGATCAACGCCCTGGCCCGCCTCGGTGGGCTGGAGCCGGGCGACCTGCCGCAATCGATGGCCGCCTCGGGCATCGGCGGCCGGCGAGGGCGGATGGCGCTGTTCTCCAGCCACCCGCCGATCGAGGAGCGGATCAAGGCGTTACAGGCGCGCGGCGCCTAGGTAGTAGGTATTTTCCGAGTTGAACGAGGCGCCGCGCCGGCGTAGTGTCTGCGTATGGCTCCCCTATTCCTGAATGCCTGTTGGCGAGGCGGCTGCCGCCTCGCCTTCACCTTGCCCTTTGTCATGCTACTCGCGGTGACGGCGAACGCGCAGCCGGCACCCGACTCCGACCCCGGTTGGAGCGCCTACGAGCGCGGCGATCTTACGCAGGCGGCGCGGCTGTTCGAGCAGGGCGCGCGACGCGGCGAGCGGCTGGCCCAATTCAACTATGCCATGATGCTTTACCGGCGCGAGGCCAGTGCGCCGGACCCACACGCCTGGTTCGGTCTGTTGAACAAAGCGGCGCGGGCAGGCCTGCCCCAGGCGCAGTACAACCTCGGGCTACTGTACGAGAACGGCGAGCATGTCGCCAAGTCGCAGAGCCTGGCGACGACCTGGTTCCGCCGCGCGGCCGAGCAGGGCCACACCGACGCGCAGGTGAGTCTCGCCACCCAGTATTTTCTCGGGCGCGGTGCACCGCAGAACTACCGCGAGGCAGCGATCTGGTACCGCGAAGCCGCCACCGGCGGCGATATCGGCGCCCAGTACATCATCGCCAGCATGTACGAGCATGGCGACGGCGTCGCGCCGGATCCGCGCCAAGCCATCTACTGGTACTTGCAAGCCGCCGCACAGGGCGACGAACTGGCCCGCGCGAAGGCTGCCGAACTGGCGAAATAGCCGAACGGATGTCGCGGCTTCCGGGATTACTTACAACTGCTCAGAGGTTGTGAAGAAATCGCAGCGAGCGGGCCGATTTCGGTCCGAGGAGCGCAGGCGTACGCGATCGTACGTTGAGCACCGCAGGATCGAAATCGGTCCGCGCAGTAGATTTATTCACAACCTCTCACTGCTGCTTGATCATCGAGACCAACTGACTGACGTCGATGGTCCGCGCCTTCTCCTCGATTTCGCCGGCGTAACGCTGGCGCAGCCCCTGCGCCTCGCCGACGAGCGACTGGAATGCAGCCTTGAGCCGCGCGACATCGAGCGTGCGGCCGCCGCCGTAGTAGCTTTTCGCCACATGCCCCAAGGCGTACGTGGTACCGAACGAGAACGCCGACCCGGTCGCCTGGCGTCCCAGGCCGCCGAGCATTCGCCCGCCGACTTTGCGCAATAGGCCGCCGACCAGCTTGCGCCCGATCTCCTCGACATACTGCGAGGTCAGCCCCACGCCCACCGTGGCGAGGAAGTCCTTGATGTGGCCGCGATCCAGCTCGTAGCCGTAGGCTTTGCCGATGCGATACACCATCTTCATCTGCAGCGGAATGATCGCCATCGACGCCAACGACTGCGGCAGGAGTTCCAGCGCACCGTTGAGTATCGAGTAGTTGAGGATGGACTTGTCCAACTCGGCCTCGTTTTCCGCCTGCGCGGCGACCACCGGCACCGGCGCGGCGGATTCCTCGACCGCCACGCCGGTCACCGCCGCCGCCTCGCGCGTGAAGGCTTGCGCTGCCCGGGCCTCCATACCCAGAGCGGCGCGCAGCGCGTCGAGAAAAGCGCGCTCGGCGTCGTTCTGCGCGCCGTCGGCATTGCACACGCACACCGCCAGCTCGAATGCCAAGTGCTTGACCTCGGGGGTCTGGATTTCGCGCGCCGTCTGCTCGAGGTCGCGGCGCTTGAGCAGCACGTCTTGATACAGCGCGGCGAGGTTCACCTCCGCGCCGGTGGAAAGCGTCTCGGCGATGCGCTTGATCTCGCCGCGCTCGTGCTCATCCTTGGCGCCGTCGGCGAATGCGGCCATCAAACAAATGGTGAGAATCGCCTGCTGTTCCTGATCGGTCATTTTTTTTCCTATGCAGAGTTGGCGGACCGCAGCCCTTCCCTAATACGCCGGCTTGCTGCGGAAGTACTCGATGCGATCGATCGAGCGTACCTTCACGTCCTTGACATCGGTTCCTTGCAGCACCTTTAGCGGCACGTTGACGCCGGCGCTGCCGAGCCCCCAGACGCGCTTATACAGATCGGCGCGGGCCCTAACCGGTTCCGCGCCGACGCCGACGACGATGTCGCCGGGCCTGACGCCGGCTCTCGCCGCGGGGCCCTCGGGCGAGACGCGGCTGACCAGCAGGTGGCCTTGTACCTCCTCGGTTGACAAGCCGAGCCAGGGCCGCGCCGGTCCCGGTGCGCGACCCTTCTCGATCAGGCCGGCAAGGATGGGTTTGATCAGGTCGATCGGCACGAACATGTTGCCGGGTATCGGGGTCTCGGTTTCCGCCGAGTCGCGTACCAGGAGCGACCCGACGCCGATCAGCTTGCCCTCGCGATCGATTAGCGCCGAGCCGGCCCACTGGTCGCTCGGCGGCGTGGTGAAGATGGCCGAATCGAGCAGATATTCCCAACTCCCCGTGAAAGCACGACGCGACACGACGAAAGCGAGCCGGGCCGCCTCGCGCCCGCCGTAGGGCACCACCAAAACCGGATCGCGGTCGGCCACTGCGGCCGAAATGCCCATCGGTACGGGCTTGACCTTGAGCGGCAGCGTCGCGCGCAGCAAGCCGAAACCGCTGGCATGGTCATAGCCCACCAGACGCGCGGGAACGGTCTTGCCGTCGGCACCGGTGATCTGGATCGAGTCGGCCTCGATCACCACGTAGCCGATGGTCAAGACATGGCCGCGATCGTCGATCACGATGCCCGAGCCCTCGCGCTCGCTGCCGAGGAACGGCGTCGTGCGGGCGTCCGACAGGGCGGTCACCTTGATCTTGACGATGGCCGCGACGGTGTCCTCCGCCTGCCGGTCGGATTTGGCTGGCGCGCCGGACTGCGCAGGCAGTTTGTCCGCGGCCAGCGTGGCAGCGCCGCACATGAATCCGAGAGGGAGAATCAGCAATGAGCACCAACGCGCGAAACTATTCATGGGAGCCTCCCGCATGGAGTGCTGGAAAATGCAATGCTCTGCCAATCACTCGGATAGGACAGCGGTTTTCGGGAATCGTTTTGCCCCCTTCGAAGCGGGGGCCCAGGAAGCTTGCGGTATTCTCCCTTTCCCCCGGGGGCGCAGTTCAGGCTCGGGTGTCAATCGCCACCATGACCGACAGCATGATCCGGCTCGACAACGTCGCGAAATCCTTTGGCGCGCAGGTTGCGCTTGCGCCCACGACGCTCGCGTTCGCGCCGGGCCGGACCGTGGTGCTGATCGGGCCGAGCGGCTGCGGCAAGTCGACCCTGCTGCGGCTGATCGTCGGGTTGCTGGAACCGGACACCGGCCATGTGACGATCGGCGACACGGCGCTCACGGCGGCGAACGTCGACGCGGTGCGCCATGGCATCGGCTATGTCATCCAAGACGGCGGGCTGTTCCCGCATTTGACTGCGGAGGCCAACGTCACCCTGCTGGCTCGCCACCTGCGCCAACCTGCGCGCTGGATCGCCGAGCGCCTCGACCAATTGGCGGAGCTGACGCGCATCGCGCGTCCGCTGCTCGCGCGCTACCCGCGCGATTTGTCGGGTGGTCAGCGCCAGCGCGTCGGCTTGATGCGCGCGCTGATGCTCGACCCGCCGCTGCTGTTGCTCGACGAGCCTCTGGGCGCGCTCGACCCGATCACGCGCTTCGAGTTGCAGGGTGAGCTGAAGGAGATCTTCAGCGCGCTGCACAAGCTGGTCGTGCTCGTCACTCACGACATGAACGAGGCCGCGTACTTCGCCGGGGAAATCGTGCTCATGCGCGAGGGGCGCATCGTCCAGCGCGGCAGGCTGGACGACCTGCTGCAGCGCCCGGCCGAGCCGTTCGTGCGCGAGTTCATCCGCGCCCAGCGTTCTCACCTGCCCGAGCCGGCATGAGCGCCTGGCTCAGCCGGGTAAGAGTCCTCGTGGCGGCAACCGCCGCGCTCGCGGCCTTGACCGCGCACGCCGAGCAAACGCTGGTGGTCGGCTCGAAGCGCTTTACCGAGTCCTACATCCTGGCGGAGATCGTCACCCAGACCGCGGCGCGGGTGGGCGAGGCCCGCGTCAGCCATCGGCCGGGCCTGGGCAACACGGGAATCGTCTTCGCCGCGCTGGGCAACGGCGCCATCGACATCTATCCGGAATACACCGGAACGATTGCGTCCGAAATCACCAAGACGGAAGGCGCCGATCTAGCCACGCTGAATCGCGCACTGGCACCGCGCGGCCTTGCCGCGGGGGTGGCGCTGGGCTTCGACAACACCTATGCACTGGCGATGCTGGAATCGCGCGCCGAGGAACTCGGCGTGCGCAGCATTGGCGACCTTGCGCGTCACGCCCAACTCACGCTCGGCCTGTCGCCGGAGTTTCTCAACCGCGGCGACGGCTGGCCGGGCTTGAAGTCGGCCTACGCGCTGTCGTTCACGCCACGCGGCGTCGAACACGGACTGGCCTACGAAGCGATCGCCGCGCGCCAGATCGACGTGATGGACATTTACTCGACGGACGCCACGATCGGCAAGTACCGGCTGCGCGTGCTCGAGGACGACCGTCGCTACTTCCCCGAGTATGCAGCAGTGCTGCTCTACCGCGCCGACTTGCCGGCGCGCCTGCCGCGAACCTGGGCCGCGCTGCAACAATTGGAGGGCGGAATCGCCGCGCCGCGGATGATCGCGATGAACGCTCAGGCCGAACTCGACGGCGCATCGTTCGCGCGGATCGCCGCCGAATTTCTCTCCGCGGACGGCGCGGCGACGGCGCCTCGACCCGAGGCGCGTCCCGGGCTGTGGCGGCTCGTCTTCGGCGCGGACTTCTGGCGCTTGACCGGCCAGCACATCGCCCTCGTCGGGCTATCGCTGGCCGCCGGTGTGCTGGTGGGCGTACCGCTGGGCACCTGGGCCGCGCGCAGCACGCGCGCGGCGCCCGCCATCCTCGCCGTGGTCGGCGTGGTTCAGACCGTGCCCTCGCTCGCGCTGCTCGCCTTCCTGATTCCGCTGCTCGGGAGCATCGGCACGCTGCCGGCGCTGGTCGCGCTGTTTCTCTACTCGCTGCTGCCGATCGTGCGCAACACCTACAGCGGTCTCACCGACATCCCCGGACCGCTGTGCGAAGCCGCCCTCGCCCTCGGGTTGCCGACATTCGCCCGGCTGTGGCGCGTAGAACTGCCGATGGCGTCGCGCTCCATCCTCGCCGGCATCAAGACCTCGGCGGTGATCAACGTCGGCACGGCGACCATCGCCGCCTTCATCGGCGCCGGCGGTTACGGCGAACGTATCGTCAGCGGCCTGGCACTGAACGACAACACCATGCTGCTCGCCGGCGCGATACCCGCCGCCACCCTGGCGCTGCTCGTCCAATGGTCGTTCGACGGCGCGGAACGCATACTGCTGCCGGAGGGGTTGAGGTAGCGCGACGCGGCTTTTCCAACGCTGCGGATAGGGGCGCCTTTGCATCGGCGGGGAGGCGCCCGCCACCGAGCCGATGCGCCCAACGACCGGCTTACGACGGAGGCATCTGGGCGAACTGCGGCAGGGCATCGGAGATTTCGAACCACGGCGCCTTGTCGGCGACGAAGATATGCGCCGCGGCTTGCATGCCCGGATCGGTGTCGAGCGCGCCGGCAGGTACGACGACGATGCCGCGTTCGGCCGAGACCCGCGGCATCTTCGACCCGCAGCGCGAGCAGAACGTCGTGGTGTGAAACCGCGCGTCGGGAATCTTGTATGCGCTGAGCAGCGATTCTCCCCGCGTCCAGCGAAACTGCGCGGGGCTGTAGAACAGATTGGTGGCGTGTGCCGCGCTGCGGCCGCGCCGGCAGCGCGTGCAGTGGCAGTTCATTTCCCGCTGGGGCGCACCGCTCAACTCGAAGGCGATCTCGCCGCACAGGCAGCTTCCGTCGGCGAAGCCGGCGCGCGGGGTGACCGCGGGACGCGCCACCCCTTTCGCGCTAACTTCCGGGGGATAGGCCTCGTGCTGCGGCAGGCTGTCCGTGATCGCATACCAAGGCGCCTTTGAGCCGACGAAGATGTGGCGTTGCGGTGCGATGCCGAGCGGCCCTTGGAGGTTGCCCGCGGGCGCGAAGACGATGCCCATCTCCGCCATGACGCCCGGCGCCACCGATCCGCAAACCCGGCAGAATCCCCGTGTGCCCTGCGCCGAGGACGCGTAGTGCACCACATCCTCCTCGCCGGAAATCCAGCGAAAGCCGGTGGCCGGCGCCACGACATAGGTGGCGAACAAGGTGCCGTGCTCCTTGCGGCACATCGAGCAGTGACAGTTCACCATCGCGCCGAATGGTCCGTCGAGTTCGTATTGCAGTGCGCCGCAAAGGCAGCTTCCGTGAGCCATGGCGATCTCCTGTTCAGGGACAAGTCATCAGAATGATGGGCGCATTGCCCGGTCGATCCGACAACTACAATAGCGCATAGCCCGGCTGAGTGGGTCCGAGCACCGGCCGGTTGGACGGATGGGGCTGCCCGCCGCGGACTATTCCTCGCTGCCTGCCTCGATCGACATTGCCCAGCAGCCCGCGACGCCCTCGACGCGCGAACGCACCGGCAGAAAGCGCTCGATCACCGCGAGGTTGGTCGCCAGATGACTCGATTGCGTGCAGGTGGTGAAGCGGCCGCTGCCGGCCAGCGCGAGCGGCAGTGCGAGCTGGTCGGCCAGATGCTCGCCGACAGCGGCGCCGCTCGAGAGATAGCCGCGCATCGACTGCACGACGCGATTCGCGACGGTCTCGGCCGAGACGCCGCGCTCGCCGAAGCCGGTGAACATCTCGGTCACCTGCTCGTGCGCGACTTCGATCAGCAGCGCGTTGCCCGGGCCTTCGCGCTGCGGCAGTTCGCGGATTTGCGTATCGACACCGCTGAAGGCGCGTGCGACGACCTCCAGTTCGCGCCGGGCGACGTTACCCGGCACGGCGGCGACGATGGCCTCGGCTCGCATCGCGCGGAGCTCGCCGCGCGCGTCGAGTTCGAGCGGCGCGAGACGCGAGGGCGCGACACTGGCGCGCACCTCGCCGCCGCCAGCCGGGTAGAAGCCGTGGCGCAGCAGTTCTATCTCCGCCACCGCGCCCATGCGGCGCATCAGCGGCAGCCAGGCACGGATCAGGAAATCCGCCGGCGGCGCAGCCGGGTTGTGCGTGCCGCCGCTCACCGTCAGCGTGCTCGGCGCATCGGCATACCAGAGTGCCGGCAATACCGTCTGCAGCACCAGCGTGCAACTGCCGGCGGTGCCGACGGCGAAGCGATAGTCGCCGCCGCGGATCGACTGCGGGGCAAAGGTCAGCGTCTGCGAGCCCGGTGCGGCGCCGTCGAGATGCGCACGCGAGATCGCCGCCGCAGCTTCGATGGCGGTCAGGTGCTGGCGCAACAGGCCAGGCTTCTGGCGCCCGGCGCGGATACGCTCGATGCGAAACGGCGTGCCGGTGATCATGGCGAGCGTCAGCGCGCTACGCAGGATCTGCCCGCCGCCTTCGCCTTGCGCGCCGTCGAGTTCGATCATTTCTGCTCTTCTTCTCGTGGTTTCGTTCAGCCCTTCACGCACACCACCTGCTTCAGGGTGTGCACGACCTCCACCAGGCTCGCTCTGCGCCTGCATCACGGCGTCGATGTCCTTGTAGGCCATCGGGATCTCGTCGATCACGTCGGCGTCCTTGCGGCATTCGACGTCGGCGGTGGCGCGGATCTGGTCGGCCACGGTGAAGCGGCGCTTGGCTTCGGTGCGGCTCATCGTGCGCCCGGCGCCGTGGCTGCAGCGAGCAGAACGCTTCCTCGTTGCCCATGCCGCGCACGATGAAGCTCTTGGCGCCCATCGAGCCCGGGATGATGCCCAGCTCGCCCTTCCGCGCCGACACCGCGCCCTTGCGGGTGACCAGCACGTCCTCGCCGAAGTGGCGTTTCGTGCTGCACGTAGTTGTGGTGGCAGTTCACCGCTTCGACATCGGCCTCGAACGGCTTGGCGATCGCGCTGCGCGCGGCGGCGATCACGTTGCGCCATCATCACCTCGCGGTTGCTGCCGCGCGTAGTCCTGCGCCCAGCCGACCGCCTCGACGTAGTCGTCGAAGTGCTGTGCTGCCTTCCTCGAAGTAGGCCAGGTCGCGGTCGGGCAGGTTGGCGATGTGCGGCGCGCATGTCCTGCTGCGCCAGCTCGATGAAGTAGGTGCCGATGGCGTTGCCGACGCCGCGCGAACCCGAGTGCAGCATGAACCACACGCTGCCGGCTTCGTCCAGGCAGACCTCGATGAAGTGGTTGCCGGTGCCGAGCGTGCCGAGGTGCTTGTAGTTGTTGGTGTTCTTCAGCCGCGGGTACTTTTCGGTGATGCGCTCGAAGCCGGCCAGCAGCTCGCGCCCAGCCTGGCATCGACGCTGGCGGGCGGGTTTTCCCACGCGCCCTCGTCGCGCCGCGCCGCGGCGCATGGTGCGGCCGTGCGGCACGGCGCGCTCGATCGCGCTGCGCAGGCCGTGCAGGTTGTCGGGCAGGTCGGCGGCGGTCAGCGTGGTGCGCACGGCCATCATGCCGCAGCCGATGTCGACGCCGACCGCGGCCGGAATGATCGCGCCCTGCGTCGGGATCACGCTGCCGATGGTCGAGCCCTTGCCCAGATGCACGTCGGGCATCACCGCCAGGTGGCGGAAGATGAACGGCATCTTGCGCGGTGTTCATCAACTGCCTGCGCGCGTCGTCTTCGACCGGCACGCCGTGCGTCCACATCTTGATCGGCTTGCCATCCTCGACTCGCTGTAGCTCGTAATCCTGCTGTTCCATGTCTGTTCTCCTTCGAGGCGGTCTGCCCCGGCCCCGCCACCCGGATGGTCGCGGGCATGACGATTCACTGTGCCATCGATGCGGGCTTTCGTGCCGTTTCCTCGACGCAGCCTACACGCGAGGCCTCGCGCTGCGCACGCCGCCGCGCCCGGCATTCACGGCACCGGCGCGCCGTCGTCCACACGCCGCCCTTGGCGACTTCATACCACCACCGCTGCCGCTGCGCCGTCCACACGCCATGCGCGCCGCAATCGACGCAGCGGAACGCCAGGTTGACATACCAGCCGCGCCGTACGAAATCCGGCACACCGCAGCTATTGTCCGGCGCAAGCTGGGCCGGATCGACCTGCACATGCGCACCCGGCGACAACGGATGCCGCTCGTGCGCACGCCGCAATCGCGCTGCGCGAATTTCTGCCCGACGCTGTTTTCCGCTTTTCATCTCACAACTCCTTGCCCCCACCCCTCCCGCCAATGCGGGAGGGGGCGCTGCTGCTCGTTTGGCCGTTGACGACGCATGGGCCAGCTCCATGATGCTCACGCCAATGCGGGAGGGGGCGCTGCTGCTCGTTTGGCCTGCGCACCAGCGGGGTGGTTGAACCCGGCTCCTCGGCGGTGCGGCCAGCTTTGCGATCACAGTTCCCATTGCGAGCCGCGTGCCAGGCCGAGGCAAGGCTGCGGGATATCTTGCAAGTCATTGCCCTACCGAAAGAACTACAGGTGCCGGAACGGAGGCTGAAAGCGGGTCGCCAAAGTGCCAGACGGAAACCTTATAACGTAGGATAATCTGTTATCCAATAAGATACCGTCCATGCGAAAAACGGTCGTCATCGGCTTTCTCGGCAGCGTGCTCGACTACGCCGGCAAAGGCTCGTCGCGCTGGGACCAGTGGCGACCCAGCGTTGCGCTGTGTCAGCACGAAGACCTGCTGGTGCATCGGCTCGAGCTGATTCACGATGCGCGCAACCGCGGCCTGGCCGAACGGGTCAGACTCGACATCGCGTCGATCGCACCCGAGACCGAGGTGCGCCGCGTCGAGATGGAATTGCGCGACCCGTGGGACTTCGAGGAGGTCTACGCCGCGCTGCACGACTTCGCCCGCGGCTACCCCTTCGACACCGAGCGCGAGGATTACCTGGTCCACATCACGACCGGCACCCACGTCGCGCAGATCTGCTGGTTCCTGCTGACCGAGGCGCGCACGCTGCCCGGCGCGGCTGCTGCAGACCGCGCCGCCGCGGAAGCAAGGCGCTGGCCGACTCGGTAGGCAACTACGCGATCATCGATCTCGACCTCTCGCGCTACGACCGATCGCCCAGCGCTTCCGGCGCGAACACGCCGATACGGTGTCCTTCCTCAAGGCGGGTATCGCAACGCGCAACCCGCGCTTCAACCACCTGATCGAGCGTATCGAGCAGGTGGCGGTGCGCTCGAAGGCACCGGTGCTGCTGGTCGGCCCCACCGGCGCGGGCAAGTCTTTTCTCGCGCGGCGCATCTACGAGCTCAAGCACGGCCGGCACCAGATCGGTGGGCGCTTCGTCGAGGTGAACTGCGCGACGCTGCGCGGCGATTCGGCGATGTCCACACTGTTCGGCCATGTGAAGGGAGCATTCACCGGCGCGCAAGCGGCGCGCCCCGGCCTGCTGCGCGCGGCCGACGGCGGCCTGCTGTTCCTCGACGAAATCGGCGAACTCGGCCCCGACGAGCAGGCGATGCTGCTCAAGGCGATCGAGGAAAAGCGCTTTCTGCCCTATGGCGCCGACAGCGAGGTGGCAAGCGACTTCCAACTGATCGCCGGCACGCAATCGCGACCTGCGGCAGTGCGGTGGCGCAAGGGCGGTTTCGCGAGGATCTGTACGCGCGCATCAACCTGTGGACCTTCGAGCTGCCGGGCCTCGCCGCGCGTGCCGAGGACATCGAGCCCAACCTGGATTTCGAACTCGAGCGCCACGCCCGCGAGCAGGGCGTGCAGGTGCGCTTCAACGCCGAAGCGCGGCGCGGCTACCTTGCTTTCGCCGCCTCGCCACAGGCACGCTGGCCGGGCAACTTCCGCGAGCTGTCGGCTTCGGTCACGCGCATGGCGACTCTGGCCGATGCCGGGCGCATCACCGACGCGCTGGTCACTGAGGAGATTGAGCGCCTGCGCCGCACATGGATAGGCAGCGAGAGCATGGCAGGAAGCGCTGGGGCAGATATGCTGCGCGGCTTGGTCGGCGAGGCCTTCGAACGGCTCGACCTATTCGATCGGGCGCAGCTCGCCGCGGTGATCGAAACCTGCCGCGCATCGGCCAGCCTGTCAGAGGCGGGACGCAAGCTCTTTTCCGTATCGCGACTGGAAAAAAAGCAGCCCAACGATGCCGACCGGCTGCGCAAGTATCTCGCGCGCTTCGGGCTGGACTGGGCGAGCGTGGCAGGGAGTTGAGATCGCCGTCCGGGTGGCATCTCACTCCATGGCAGTCACCGAGTTCAACTCCGACTCCTCGTACTGTCGAGCAATAGGCGCCGAGATTAAGCCGTAGCCGTGCCGACAGCCGTGTTAACAGGCGAAACGTGGAATGGGATAGGTTTTTGGTAGGCGCGATTGGACTCGAACCAACGACCCCCACCATGTCAAGGTGGTGCTCTAACCAGCTGAGCTACGCGCCTAAAGAGTGCGGAGTATAGCGCAAGCCCGGGCGGAAGAAAAATTCGGCTATCAAGGCTGCGGACGCTTGGCCTTGACCATACCGTAGATCACCAGGATCACGATCGCGCCGACGGTCGAGGCAATGAACCCGGCACCCTGCCCCGCTTGGTACCAGCCGAGCAACTGCCCGCCATACGTCGCCAGCATCGAGCCGCCGATGCCGAGCAGGGTGGTCATGATGAGGCCCATATTCTCCTTGCCGGGATGCAGCAGCTTGGCCACGACGCCGACGATGAATCCGATGATGATGGTCATGATGATACCCATACGGCTCTCCTTCGCGGTTGAAGTCGGAAAGTCTGTCGCCCCTCGATGACAAGGCTTTCAAGCCCAGGCAGCGAGAAAGTCTCGCCAGTGCGGCTGATCGAGCGCCGCCAGGGCTGCGCGCACCTGCCGCAACTCCTTGTCATGCTCCTCGCGCGACGCATGTCCGCGCATGAGCTGGAAGCGCCGGAACACCAGGTAGGTATTCACGACGTCGGTTTCGCAGTAGTCGCGAATATCCTCCATGCCGCCGTCGCGATAGGCGGTCCATACTTCGCCGCCGCTCCATGCCCAGTTTGCCCGGCAAGCCCATCAGCTTCGCCAGTTCGTCGAGCGGCGCGTTGGCGCGCGGCTGGTACAGCGCGAGCAGGTCCATCAGGTCGAGGTGGCGCGAGTGATAGCGGCTGATGTAGTTGTTCCACTTGAATTCGCGATCGTCCTCGCCCAGCTCCCAGTAGCGCGGCGCGACCACGCCGTGAATCAGGCCGCGATAGTGCAGCACCGGCAGGTCGAAGCCGCCGCCGTTCCACGACACGAGCTGCGGCGTGTATTTCTCGATGCCGTCGAAGAAGCGCTGGATCAGCTCGCCTTCGGAGGAATCCGGCTCGGCCAGCGACCAGACTCGAATCTGGCTTTCTGCCGCGCAGCACGCATGATATGACGATGACCCGCTGCAGGTGCAGCGGCAGGAAATCGTTTCCCGTCGCGGCGCGCCGGCGCTGATAGGCGAATTCGGCGACTTCGTAATCCGTGAGATCGGCGCCCAGGTCGTAGAGCGCTCGAATACCCGCGACGTCGGGGACCGTCTCGATGTCGAAGGCCAGAACCGGCGTCACTTCTTGGTCCAGGCACCGCCGGCGCTCTGCACCCACCAACCCGACTGCGCTTTGTCGACCCAGCGCCGGGCAAACGTCTCGCGCACGTCGTTCTCCCATTCGGGATGGCCGTTGGCGCGGGCGATCTCGCGGTAGAGCGCGGCGCGATCGCCGTTCTCGGCCGCCACCAGGCCGATCACGGCCTGGCGCTGTGCCAGCGCTACGGCATTGGCATCGAGCAGCTCGATGCGGCCGTCGCGCGTCAGCCCGACCGCGCCGGACGCATAGTACGGAGCAAGCTGGCCGTGGCGCTGCTGCATCGAACCGGTGAGCGCGGCGATGGCGGGCGAGCTGACGTCGATGTTGCACTTGCGCCCAGGCCAGCGCAGCCGGCCACAGCAGCATCCACAGCACGAACCTGAGCCAATATTGCGAAGTCATTGCTTCTCTCCCGATTTCGCAGGTGGCGGCGGCGCGGGCCTGACGACGCCGTTGCCCTGCAACTGCCAAACCTCGTCGATGATCTTGTCCGCCGCTTTCTCCGCCGCCGCGGCAGGGAAGTAGATGTTGATCGTCACGCAAGCCGCCAACTGCGCGGCGGCGACGACCATCAGACAGCGCTTGACTTCGATCGGCATCGTCGACCCCTATTCAATGATGGGTTGTGCGTTGCTTGCCGTCACGCGCTGCAACCGCGACAACAGCTCTTCCCAATCGACCCGGCGATTGTAGCCGATGACATTGATCGCCGGCACCCAGCCGCCCTTCACGATGACATAGCCCGGAGCGGCATCCTCGACCCCGCCCATGATGCACACGCCATCGCGCAGCACGCAGGACAGCCCCAGCTTGTCGTAGCCGAACTCGTCGAAGATGCGCAGCAGGCTGCGCTGGATCGCCGCCGCCGCGCCGGCGCCGCCCAGCGCGGAGATGTTCTGCACCGCGCGCTGGCTGATGCGCTTGCGGTAGGAGCCCGGGCTGCTCATGATAAAGGCATCGAAGCGCTGCGGCTGCCAATTCGCCATTTCGAGTCCCTTGATGTCACCGTCGATGAAGCCGGTGATGCTGCCGAAAGAAAACGCCTCCGTAAGCTGTCCGAGGTCGATATGGCGCACCTCGGCATCCATCTGCAACCTCGGCGCGCGGCCGAACGGCTCGACAATGCGCAAATCGGTGGCGGACACGAAGCCGTCGAACACCTGAATCACTAACGCGCCATCCAGCTTCAAGGTTGATCGCTCGTGCGTGATGCGCGGAATCGAGGCCGAAACGATGCCCGGCATGCGCGGCAATTGCAGAACCTCCGTCACTTTGGCCATGCTCACCGGCTGCAAGGCGCCACTCATCTGTCCGCGCCAGCCGTGGGCCGTCTTGGCGGCACGAACGTCCTCCAGCATGAGCCTGCCGTCGAGCACCGGAATATCTACGCGCGCGAGAGCCACGCCGAGGCCGTTCAACTCCGGCCGCAACGCGAAGGGGCCGAGCGGGAGCCGGCCGAAGTTCGCTGCACCGACTTGCAGTTCGCCTCGCGTCGCCGCGGCGGCACGCCACGGCACTTCGCCGCTCACCTGGCGCACGCCGTAGCGCCCGCTCGCCTCGGCGAGCGCGACATCGCTGAGGCGCAAATCCAGCTCGCGCAGCTCGCCGTTCGCGAATCGGCCGGACGCGGCCAATGTTCCGCTCGCCGTGAGCTTCGGCAGCGCGGCCTGTTCCAGAAGTGGCGCGACGAACAGCGGCGCGGCGGTCGCCAGGTCGATGCGCTGCGCGTCGAACGACGCCTCGTGCAGCGACCCGTCGTTGCGCGCCAGCGTCGCCGACACCGCTGCCGCGCCGACGCCGGCGATCGCCACGTCGGCATGCGCGATGCGCACCACCGACTCGTCGAGCGTGCCCTCGGCGGCGATCCGCAACGG
Organism: uncultured beta proteobacterium; assembly: GCA_963822375.1. Lineage (GTDB taxonomy): Bacteria > Pseudomonadota > Gammaproteobacteria > Burkholderiales > Rhodocyclaceae > CAWGHV01. Next base: position 38,859 of record CAWGHV010000030.1, read on the forward strand.
CCGATCACTCCAGTACCAGGGCTGCCAGAACACCTCTCCCGCCGTCCAGGCAAGGTCGGCATTCCATCGCCAGCGCCGACCGCTTTCCCGAACCTTCAGGCGAGCCCGGAACGCGAGCTTGTCTCCCGCATGGCTGCCGCTCGCGTCGGCGAACGCGCCGCGTTCGACGTCCAACTCGGCATCCAGCGACCGTCCGCGCGGTGCCAGGTTCAGCGTCGCTTTTCCGCTCACTTGCGCCTGGACGCCGAAAGTCGCCAGCGCCGGGACGATGTGCGCGAGACGCTGCGCGCGCGCACTGCCCAGTTCCACTTCGAGCGTCCGCCGCGGGCCGCTGCCGCGCGCGCGCAACACCCACGACTCGCCGGGCGAAGGCTCGATGTGCACGTCTAGCGCCTGGGTTGCCGGCTTGTAGCCGAACCGCACTCCGGCGCGCAGCGGCAGTGCCCCGGCGCTCACCAACTCGCCTCGCGGGCAGTCGATTCCCGCCGCGGTCAACGACAAGCTCGCGCAACGCAGTCGGAGGTCGGTATAGCGCTGACCGGCAACCCGCAGCTCACCCACTTCAACCTCCGCGGCGCCGCCGCCCAGCGTCGCCATGTGGGCACGAATGCCGCTCAGCGAGAATTGCGGGTGTTGGATGGACTCGACGACAAGGGTGAGCGCGGGTGCGCCGTGCGCCGCGGCGGCGCCCAAGCACAATGCCATCAGAATCAGCCGGACGGCACACATCGGGCAGCGACGGAGCAACGACGCCGCGTCGTTGCCCGTGGATTCAAGCCGGAAAAACGCCCGTGGACAGATAGCGATCGCCGCGGTCGCAGACTATCGTTACGACGACGGCGTGCTCGACTTCGCCCGCGACGCGCAGCGCAACCACCAAGCCGCCGCCGGACGAGATGCCGGCGAAGATGCCCTCTTCGCGTGCGAGCCGCCGCGTCATCTCCTCCGCGTCGGCTTGGCTGACGTACTCCAGTCGATCGACGCACGATTTGTCGTAGATCTTCGGCAAATAGGCTTCCGGCCACTTGCGGATCCCGGGAATCTGCGACCCCTCCTGCGGCTGACAGCCGATGATCCGGATCGCCGGGTTCTTCGTTTTGAGGAACCGCGAAACACCCATGCTGGTGCCGGTCGTCCCCATGCTGCTGACGAAGTGGGTGATGGTGCCCTCGGTATCGCGCCAGATTTCCGGCCCGGTGCCTTCGAAGTGCGATCGCGGATTGTCCGGATTGGCGAACTGATCGAGGATGATGCCCTGGCCCTCGTCGCGCATGCGCTCGGCCACGTCGCGCGCCATTTCCATGCCGCCTTTTTCAGGCGTAAGAATGATGCTGGCACCGAAGGCGCGCATGGTTTGCCGGCGCTCCACCGACAGGTGCTCGGGCATGACCAGGATCATGCGGTAGCCGCGCATCGCCGCCGCCATCGCCAGCGCAATCCCGGTGTTGCCGCTGGTCGGTTCGATCAGCGTGTCGCCCGGATTGATGTCGCCGCGCGCCTCGGCGCGCACGATCATCGACAGCGCCGGCCGATCCTTCACCGAGCCCGCCGGATTGTTGCCTTCGAGCTTGGCCAGGATGACGTTGCCGCGGCGCTCGTTCTCGGCGCCCGGCACTCGCTTCAGCCGCACCAGCGGCGTATTGCCAACGAAATCCTCGAGCGACTTGAATTCCACGATGTCAGGATGGGAGCGCGAAGCGGCGTCGATGGGGAGGGCGAATCATAGCAACATTTGGACCCCCCTCCCCGAGCCTGGTTCGGTCGCAGGGACAGCTTGAACAAGCCGCTGTTCCCACGCGCATTGGGGCGTGGAGTTGTGCTCGCTTGCGCGCCTACCGAAAGGTTCAGCGGCACTTGAACGCGGACCTGCGGCAAGTCCCTCCGGTGGCGTAGCCTAACGTACTGTTCTACGATGGCCATGACCGCGATGGCCGACGCGACACAGTGATCCGACCATGGTTGCTAGAAGAAGTATCGCCCAAGCGAGGCGCGTATCAGTTGAGCAGTCAACTACCGTTAGTTGCCGACCCTTGCTTCAGACGGTGAGGAATTAGGTCGCGGCCCGGATACTGGCCCCTTTCCCGGTTGCTACTCTGGGAGAACCCCGGCGCCTGCACGATCGGATCGGCCGAGTGCACGCGCGCGAGCTGCGGGTCGTAAAGCCGAGCGTTGATGTGGATGAGCCCCATCCCGCCCGCATCCAGGTGCTCGTGCCCGGTGTGGCCGCGGTCGATGGCGGGGCGGAGGGTGTTGGCCGGATTGTCCGCCCCGTTGGGCTGGCGCCGCTTGCCCCAGGCATCGAAGGACAGGCGCTCGAGCACTCGGCCGGCCTCGTCGGTGATGACACTCACCGAGCCGAGTGAATCGCTGTGAAAGTAGCGCGTGTCGTTGGTGCCGTTGGTGCGCTGGGTGTATAGCCCGATCAACTGGCCCCCGGCATACAGGTAGTGCTTGTGCTCGGTGCCCGACGCGCTGGTCTCCTTCTCGTAGTGGGGCGAGAACAGATAGATCGTGGTGGTGCCCGCGGCCGTGTGCTTCACCCGCTGGTGCTTGGGACCGTAGAGGAAGCTCGCGCTGGTGGCGCCTTGGGTGATGATGGCCGGCTGATCAAAGCTGGTCCAGGTGAAGGATCGGCCCGCCCCCGAGGTCAGGTTGCCGTTGGCGTCGTAGCTGAAGCTCGGGCTGGCGATGCCATTGACCGTGCCGGTGATGCCGGACACCGCGTGCGGCTTCGCCCCGTACGTATAGCCCCCGACGTCTGACTTGAGCGCGATGTTGCCGATGGCGTCGTAGGCGAGCGTCTTCGCCGGGGCGTTGGTGGCGCTGGCCGAGACGAGTCGGTTCAGTTGATCGTAGCCGAAGCTCTCTGCGAGAAATCATGCCCTGTCCCCGATTGTCCTTACGGCTGGCGAGACCGCCGCGGCTAAAGCGGGATGCTCTTGGGCCAATAGCTCGCACGCATGGCGGAAGCTCACCTTGTGCGTGCGCATCACCCAGTCGATCACGCTGCCGCCGGCATCGCAGCCGAAGCAGTGCCAGAGATTGGTCTTCGGAGAGACGATGCAGGACGGGGTGTCATCGCCCTCGTGCCACGGACAGCGGCAGGCCAGATCCTTGCCCTGGGATTGCAGCGCGATCCCCTGCGCCTCGATCAGCCGCGCGATACTCACCTCGCGCTTCAGCCGCTCGAGCTCACCGTCGGGGATACGCGCCATCGGAGTTCTCCAAAAACCTGTCAAGCCCCCAGAGGCCCATTTTTCTCGCTTGAGGATCGTGACAGCAGATTGCACGATTCCCGTACAGTCTAGAGCGTCCCCAACCACCGGACAAGCCCCGTGTACGAGAACCGGATATATACTCCTGAGCCGACACCCCACGAGAGTCGGCCCATGACCAAGTACATCGCACCGGATGCAGAAGGTTTCGGCGAACGCCTCGCAAGCCTGCGCAAGCGCGCTGGCTACACCCAGGAACAACTCGCCGCAGAACTCGGCATCTCCCGCCGCCGCATCGCCTACTATGAGGCCGAGAGCGACCACCCGCCCGTAGGGTTCCTCGCCGATCTCGCCCGCGTGCTGGGCACCACCACCGACGCGCTGCTGGGCCAAGCCGCCGGCGCCCGCAAGAGCAAGGTGTCCTTAAGCCCGCGCCTGGAACGGCGCCTGAAGCAGATCGAGCGCCTCAGCCCCAGACCCAAGCAACAGCTGCTCTCGATCATCGACTCGTTCATCGACGCCGAGCAACTACGCGGCAACGGACGTGCCCCGTGACCAACATTACCGTCTCAATCTCCGACGAATTGGCCCGTCAGGCGCAGTCTGCCGGGCTCTTGCGTTCCGAGGCCATCGAGCAACTGCTGCGTGAGGCGATGAAGAAGCGCCAGGTCGAGAGGCTCTTCGACACCATGGGCAAGCTCGCCGCCCTCGAACCCGCCCTGACCGAGGCCGAGATCGACGCGGAGATCGCCGCCGCGCGCGCCGAGCGTGCGCGTCGTCGCTGAGACCAACACCGTCGTGTCGGCGTTCCTGTGGGGCGGGCCGCCCAGGGCAGTCCTCGATGCCGCCCGCGAGGGGCGCATCAGCCTGCACACCAGTCCTGCGCTGCTGGCCGAGTTGGAGGAGCTGCTCGCGCGTGAGAAGTTCGCTACCCGTATCACCCAGGTCGGCAGCTCCGCAGCGCAGCTGATCGCCGGCTACCGCGCCCTGGTCGCCATCGAGCTGCCGGCCCCGATCCCACCCACAGCCCGCGACCCGGACGACGATGCCGTGCTCGCCGCGGCACTGGCCGCCCAGGCCGCTCTCATCGTCACCCGTGATCGCGATCTGCTCATTGGATACCGCCCCTCGAACCCGTAGCTACCGGTCCCGAAGCGGCACAACAATCTTTCGGACTTGTCCCCCGTAATATAGGGGACAGACCCCGATAAACGCCTCAAATCATACCGGTGTGTGCTTCGGCTTTGACAAGACGGCGCATCCGCTCCTGCATGCTCGAAAGGTGCGCTACGCCCGGAAGATGCCCGTACTGTCGCTGGCTGACCTTGGAAACACGGGGAAAAGGGGTCAGGCACGCATTAAGTCGAGCGCATCTGGGGCTTCAAGCCCTCACCTAGCATCAGCGGTCACCCGCAGCGGAACCCAGAGGCGCCGGACCGACTCCGCCAGTCGCCCGGCTCCAGCCAACTAAGCCCTATCGAGCAAATCGGCGCAGTAGCGCGCCACGCCGGTCGCCACGTCGTCGAACGGCGCCTCGTAACCGGCCTGGCGCAGCAAAGTCAGATCGGCCTGGGTGTAGCTCTGGTACTTGCCCTTGAGGGCATCGGGGAACGGCGCGAATTCGATGATGCCGCGCGCGCGCAGTTGATCGAGCGCGAGCGGCGGCTCGCCGCTCGCGGCGCGGCAGGCATTGACCGTTGCCACCGCCACCTCGTTGAACGTCTGCGCGCGCCCGGTGCCGAGATTGAAGATGCCGGAGCGCTCCGGATGATCGAGGAAGTGGAGGTTGACCTTGACGACATCGTCCACCGAGACGAAGTCGCGCTGTTGTTCGCCATCGGCGTAGCCGTCGGAGCCCTCGAACAGCCGCACTCGCCCTTCCGCCTGATACTGGTTGAAGAAGTGGAATGCCACCGAGGCCATGCGCCCCTTGTGCTGCTCGCGCGGACCATAGACGTTGAAGTAGCGAAAACCCGCGACCTGGGAGGAAACGTCGGCGAGCCGGCGGCGCACGACCTGGTCGAACAGGAATTTGGAATAGCCATAGACGTTGAGCGGCGACTCGTGCTCGCGCGACTCGCGAAACACCGGACCGGCGCCGTAGACCGAGGCCGACGATGCGTAGAGGAAAGGAATCTCCTGATCCAGGCAGTAGTCGAGCAGCGCCAGCGAGTAGCGGTAGTTGTTCGCCATCATGTACTGGCCGTCGGTCTCCATGGTGTCGGAGCAGGCGCCCTGATGCAGTATGGCTTCGATCGCGCCGTCGAATTCGCCGGCCTGCAAGCGCTCGATGAACTCATGCTTGTCGAGGTAGTCGGCAATCTCGCAATCGACCAGATTGCGGAACTTGTCGGCGCGCGTGAGGTTGTCCACCGCGACGATGTCCTTGATGCCGCGCTCGTTGAGCACCTTGACCAGGTTCGAGCCGATGAATCCGGCCGCGCCGGTGACGATGTAATACATGGTCCCCCTTCGCCTTCGCGTAGAAGCGGCCTCCCGGCCGCGAATGATGTCGACACAGACCCAAAGCCGATTCGCGGCCGGGAGGCCGCTCCTACATCTCGTTCTCGCAGCATTGTCACAGCGCCGCTCGCAGTTCGTCCAGATTCGCGACCGCCGTGCCCAGTTTGCCGACCACGATGCCGGCGGCGCGGTTGGCGAGCCGCATCGCGTTGGCCAGATCGGCGCCGCTCGCGCAGCATGACCGCCAGCGTCGCGATCACCGTATCGCCGGCGCCGCTGACATCGAACACTTCGCGCGCCTGCGCCGGCTCGTGCGTCACGCGCTTCCTCGTTGAACAGCGTCATGCCCTCCTCGCGAGCGCGTGACCAGCAGCGCCTCAAGTCCGAGCTGCCGGCGCAGCGCCTGGGCACGCCGCGCCAGATCGTCTTCGTCGCTCCAGCTGCCGACCACCTCGCGCAGCTCGGCCCGGTTCGGCGTCAGCAGCGTCGCGCCGGCGTAGCGCGCGTAGTCCTCGCCTTTCGGATCGACCAGCACCGGCTTGCCGGCGGCGCGCGCGCCAGTCGATCATCTCGGTGATGTGGGTGAGCCCGCCCTTGCCGTAGTCGGAAAGAATCACGACATCGCAGGCGGGCAAGCGCTCCTCGAATTCGGCGAGCTTGGCTTGCAGCACCTCGTGCTGCGGCCAGTTCTCGAAATCGATGCGCAGCAGCTGCTGCTGGCGGCCGATGACGCGCAGCTTGACCGTGGTCGCCGAGTCGCGGCATCTGATGCAGGCTGGCGTCGATGCCTCGCGCCTCGAGCAGACGCGCTGAGCGCGCTGCCCGGCCTCGTCGGCGCCGACCACCGACAGCAGCGCCACGCCGCGCGCCCAGCGCGGCGCAGTTGCGCGCCACGTTGGCGGCGCCGCCCGGGCGCTCCTCGGTGCGCTCGACCTTGACCACCGGCACCGGCGCTTCCGGCGAGATGCGGCTCACCTCGCCGAACCAGTAGCGGTCGAGCATCACGTCGCCGACCACCAGCACGCGGGCACGCGAGGTATCCGGCAGATGCAGCTTGGTCGCGCTCATTGCCGGTTCAGCGGCGGCCGATCGGGAAGTACTCGAGGCCGCTGCTGTCGCACCGTGCGCCGGATCGTACAGGTTGCGCCCGTCGAAGATCACCGGCGTCTTGAGCGCGGCGCTTGATCGCGTCGAAATCGGGGCTGCGGAATTCCTTCCACTCGGTGACGATCACCAGCGCATCGGCGCCGTCCAGCGCCGCCATCGGCGCTCGCCGCATAGGCGATACGCGGCTCGTCGCCGAATACGCGCCGCGCCTCGTCCATCGCCACCGGATCGTAGGCGCGACACGGTGGCGCCGCGCGCGAGCAGCTCGCCGATCAGCACCCGGCTCGGCGCCTCGCGCATGTCGTCGGTGTTGGGCTTGAAGGCGAGCCCCCAGACGGCGAATTCGCGCCCGCCGAGATCGCTCGCCGAAGCGCGCCACGATCTTGCGCGCCGAGCACGCGTCTTCTGCTGCTCGTTGGCCGACTTCGACGGCGTCGCAGCACCGACAAGTTCGCTGCCTGCGTCGTGCGCGGTGCGTGATGCAGCGCCTGCACGTCCTTGGGAAAGCACGAGCCGCCGTAGCCGCAGCCGGCATAGAGGAAGTGGTAGCCGATGCGCGGATCGGAGCCGATGCCCTGGCGCACCAGCTCGATGTCGGCGCCGAGCTTCTCGGCCAGGTTGGCCAGCTCGTTCATGAACGAGATGCGCGTCGCCAGCATCGCGTTGGCGGCGTACTTGGTCAGCTCCGCCGAGCGCACGTCCATCACGATGCAGGCGCTCGTGATTGCGCTGGAACGGCGCGTAGAGCTCGCGCATCAGCTGCGATCGCGCGCTCGTCGTCGGCGCCGATGACGATGCGGTCCGGGCGCATGAAGTCCTCGACCGCCGCGCCTTCCTTGAGGAACTCCGGGTTGGAGACCACGCTGAAAGCGTACGTCGGCGCCGCGTGCCGCGAGTTCCTCGGCAATCGCCGCGCGCACCTTGTCGGCGGTGCCGACCGGCACCGTGGACTTGTCGACCACCACCCGGTAGCCGTCCATGTGCTGGCCGATGTTGCGCGCGGCCGCCGACCACGTACTGCAGGTCGGCCGAGCCGTCCTCGTCGGGCGGCGTGCCGACGGCGATGAACTGAATGCTGCCGTGGCGACGCTGCTTCGCCACGTCGGTGGTGAAACGCAGGCGTCCGGCGGCGTCGATTGCGCGCGACCATGGCTTCCAGGCCCGGCTCGTAGATCGGGATGCCGCCTTCATTGAGGATACGGATCTTCTTCGCGTCCACGTCGACGCAGAGCACGTCGTTGCCGACTTCGGCCAGGCAGGCGCCGCTGACCAGACCGACGTAGCCGGTGCCGACTACTGTGATCTTCACGCTTCCTCCATCGTTTCGCGCCGCGGCCAGGATCCACCCAAGTTCAGCCCCGCGTCATGGCGCCAGATCGAATTCCTCGGTGCGCTTGGGCGGATAGGTTTCCCAGCCGCCGCAGGCCGGGCAGCGCCAGTAGAACTGGCGCGCCTTGAAGCCACAGTTGTCGCAGCGATACCGCGCGACGCGCCGCGTATGGGTGTGAATCAGGTTCTTCACCAGCTCCAGGTCGGGCCGCCGCTCGGAGGACGCGGCCAGGATCTGCGCTTCGAGCAGCTTGTCGAGCCCGAGCAGCGTCGGATTGCGCCGCAGCTCGTCGCGCACCAGGGTATAGGCCGCCTCCGGACCGTCGGTTTCGAGCTTCCATTGAAACACGGCGTCCAGCAGATCGAGCGAGGGGTGGTGTTCGAGGTAGCCGCTAAGCAATTGCAACCCCGGCTGCACGCGACCGAGTTTGCGATGAGCCTCGATCAGCTTCGCGGCGACGAGCGCCAGATAGATCGGGTTCTGCTGCTCGACACGCTTCCAGAGGTCGATCGCCCCTTCGAGATCGCCGCGGCCCGCCGCCAGGTCGCCGAGGAGCATCGTGGCACGCACGCACTTGCGATTGGCCGCCAGCGCCTCCTCGAGCAGTTGCGACGCGTGGTCCGGGCGTGAATGCGTGATCTCGCTCGCCGCCATCTCGCAGTAGAAGTTGGCGATCTCCTTGCTGCGCAGATGCCCGCTGTCGTCAGGCAGCTCGCGCACGATTTCGATCGCCTTCGCCCACTCCTTTTCCTGCTGAAAGATCTCGAGCAGATAGCCGAGCGCGGTCTCGTTGGCGGCGGAGCCACGCAGCCTTTGAAACGTCTCCTCGGCGCGGTCGAGCAGGCCGGCCTTGAGGTAGTCCTGGCCGAGTTCGGAAAGCGCTTGCAGACGTTGGTCCTCCGCCAAGTCCGCGCGTTCGATCAGGTTCTGATGCATGCGGATGGCACGGTCGATCTCGCCGCGGCGGCGAAACAGGTTGCCCAGAGCGAAGTGCAGCTCGATCGTCTGAGGATCGACCCGGACCGCCTCGATGAAGGCCTCGATCGCCTTGTCCGGCTGTTCGTTGAGGAGGAAGTTCAAGCCCTGGAAATACGACCGCGGCAGCGCGCGTGACTCTTGCACCAGGTGCTTGATGTCGATGCGTGCGGCAATCCATCCAAGCACGAAGAACAACGGAAACGCCAGCAGCCACCACAGCTCGAATTCCATCCGGTTCTACTTGTTCTGGTTGTCGGAGCTTTGCTAACCGCCGGAACGCTCTTGAACGCTTTCTCGTACCTGCATTTGGGTTCGCATCTGGGCGCTGCCGCGCTGCGAGCGACCCAACTCGCGTCGCTGACGTAGAACGGTGGACAACGCAACCGTAAGCCCGATCGCGGCGCCGGCGCCGAAGAACGCCAGCATTACGAGCACCAGCGGTACCCGCCACTGCATACCGAAGAAGAAACGCAGAGTCACAACATCACTGTTCTTGATCGCGAAACCCAGCAACAACAGGAATGCGATCAACCTCACCAGCCAGGCAAGCCCGCGCGCCGCAGTCATGGCGAACCCGGGAGCACCGCAATGCGCTGCCCGGCTTGCCGGCCGAGCGGTCCGGTCACGGCCGCTGATCGACGCGGTCGCGCAATTCCTTGCCGGCCTTGAAGTGCGGAACGCGCTTTTCCGGCACCTGCACCCGCTCGCCCGACTTTGGGTTGCGGCCGATCCGCGGTGGCCGATAGTTCAGCGCGAAGCTGCCGAAGCCACGGATCTCGATGCGGTCTCCCTGGGCCAGCGAAGCGGTCATCGCGTCCAGGATCGTTTTCACGGCGAAATCCGCATCCTTGGCTACAAGCTGCGGAAACCGGGCCGCGAGCCTTACAATCAGCTCGGACTTGGTCATGATGGGTGCGATCAGTCCTGCGGATTGTTGAGCTTGGCCTTGAGCAGCGCGCCCAGATTGGTGGTGCCCGTGTTGGCGGCGCTGTCCGATTGCAGCTTCTGCATCGCCTCGGATTGCTCGGCCTGATCCTTGGCCTTGATCGAGAGATTGATCGAACGCGACTTGCGGTCTACGTTGATGATCATCGCGTTCGACCTCGTCGCCTTCCTTGAGCAGCGTGCGCAGATCTTCCACGCGCTCGCGCGTCGCTTCGGACACGCGCAAGTAGCCTTCGACCTCCTGTTCGAGCAGGATGACCGCGCCGCGAGCGTCGATGCCCTTCACCGTCCCCTTGACCACCGAATTCTTGTCGTGGGTGGCGATGAAGTTGGTGAACGGGTCGCCCTCGAGCTGCTTGATGCCGAGCGAGATGCGCTCGCGCTCGACGTCGATCGACAGTACCACCGCCTCGACTTCGTCGCCCTTCTTGTAGTTGCGCACCGCTTCCTCGCCGGTCGCCGACCACGACAGGTCCGAAAGGTGGACCAGCCCATCGATACCGCCGGGCAACCCGATGAAGACGCCGAAATCGGTGATCGACTTGATTTGGCCGCGGACCTTGTCGCCTTTCTTGTGATTGATGGCGAAGTCTTCCCACGGATTGGGCTTGCACTGCTTCATGCCCAGCGATATCCGGCGCCGATCCTCGTCGATCTCGAGGATCATGACTTCGACTTCGTCACCGAGCTGGACGACCTTGGACGGATGAACGTTCTTGTTGGTCCAGTCCATTTCGGAGACGTGCACCAGCCCTTCGATGCCCTGCTCGATCTCGACGAAGGCGCCATAGTCGGTAAGGTTGGTGACCTTGCCGAACAGCCGCGTGCCCTGCGGGTAGCGGCGCGAGATGCCGACCCAAGGGTCTTCTCCGAGCTGCTTCATGCCGAGCGAGACGCGGTTCTTTTCCTGGTCGAACTTCAGCACCTTGGCCTGGACCTCGTCGCCCACGGTCAGCACCTCGGACGGGTGACGCACGCGGCGCCACGCCAGATCGGTGATGTGCAAGAGGCCATCGATGCCGCCGAGATCGACGAAGGCGCCGTAGTCGGTGATGTTCTTGACCACACCCTTGACGACGGTGCCTTCCTTGAGGCTCGCCAGCAGCGCTTCACGCTCCTCGCCGGCGTTGGCTTCCAGCACGGCGCGGCGCGAGAGCACGACGTTGTTGCGCTTGCGGTCGAGCTTGATGACCTTGAACTCGAACTCCTTGCCTTCATACGGAGTCGTATCCTTGACCGGCCGAATATCCACCAGCGACCCGGGAAGGAAGGCGCGGATTCCGTTCGCCATCACCGTCAGGCCGCCCTTGACCTTGCCGCTGATCACGCCCTTGACCAAGGTGCTCTCGTTGAGGGCCTTTTCGAGTTCGTTCCAAGCCGCGATCCGCTTGGCCTTCTCGCGCGACAGCCGCGTCTCGCCGTAGCCGTCCTCCAGCATCTCGATGGCTACGTAGACATAATCACCCGGCTTGGCTTCGACTTCGCCGCGATCGTCGCGGAACTCCTCGATCGAGATGAAGCTCTCCGATTTCAGACCGGCGTTGACGACGACGAAGTTTTGATCGACGCGAACGACTTCGGCGGTGATGACTTCGCCAGCGCGCATTTCCTGGCGCGACAGGCTTTCTTCGAACAACGCGGCAAAACTTTCCCCGGATGCGTCCTGGGGTGCTTCGGTTAGGGTGGCAGTGGACATTGGAAACCTAAAGCCGTGATGTCACGGCGGATCGTTTTAGTAAAGCCGCTGACAGCGGGCGCTCGGCACGAACCGAGCAGGAAAGACCCGGACACTTGCAGTCATCCGCATCGCCTATCCGCCGGGATTGCCCCGGCGTCCGCGTATAGTCAGCGACACCTCAATTCCGCGCTGACGGCGCTTGCGCCGGCAGCGAGATTCCCACGCGTTGCCGGATCAAGTCCAACAACGCGCAGACGGCCTGCTCCAGCGTCATGTCGGTGGTATCGAGCAGTGCCGCGTCCGCGCTCATCCGCAGCGGCGCGACGCTGCGCGCCGTGTCGCGGGCGTCGCGCTCGCGAAGATCCTGCAAAAGACCGACCATGTTAGCAGTCAAGCCTTTTTCGATCAACTGCTTATATCGACGTTCGGCACGTGCCTCGTCGCTCGCGCTGAGGAAGACCTTGAGCTGCGCGTCGGGGAAAATCACGCTGCCCATATCGCGGCCCTCCGCCACCAGTCCAGGCGCCCGGCGGTAGGCGCGCTGCCGCTCGACCAGCGCGCTGCGGACCCGCGGCCAAGCCGCGACCTGCGATGCAGCGGCGGAGACCGGCTCGCTGCGAATCTCGTCCGAGACGTCGTCCGGGCCGAGAAGCACCCTACCGCCGGCAAAGCGGGCGGGCAGCTGCGCGGCGATGCGTTCCAGTGCGGATTCGTCGTCCAGCGCAACGCCCGAGCGCGCCGCCGCCAATGCCACCAAGCGGTAGAGCGCCCCGCTGTCCAGGTGGTGAAAGCCCAGCCGCTGCGACACACGCGCCGCCACCGTACCCTTGCCGGAAGCGGAGGGTCCGTCGATCGCGATGACAGGCACGTTGTCGATATGCATCAAGCCTTGCCGATCGTTTCGGCGATCGCCGCGTAGCACTCGAAGTAGTCCGGGAAAGTCTTCGCCACGCACTGCGGGTCCTCGATGCCGATGCCGACTCCGCCCAATGTGAGCAGAGCGAAACACATCGCCATCCGGTGATCGTCGTAGGTGGCGATGCTGGCGTCGGGGGTCAGGCGCAGAGGCTGCGGCGGGACGATCGCCAGGTAGTCCGAACCCTCCTCCACCTCCGCGCCGAGCTTGCGCAGTTCGGTCGCCATGGCATGCAGCCTATCGGTCTCCTTGACGCGCCAACTGCCGATATTGCGCAGCGTGCTTGGGCCGTCGGCGAATAGCGCGGCGATGGCCAACGTCATCGCTGCGTCGGGAATGTGGTTCAGATCGCCGTCGAAGGGCTTGAGCCAGCCGCGTCCCGCGTCGCGCGCCTCGCTCCAACCCGCCGGCGCCTGCGCCTCGATCCAATTCTCGCCGGAGTCGATACTGGCGCCCATTGCCTGCAATGCGTCGGCGAAGCGCACGTCGCCCTGAATGCTGTCGCGCCCCACTCCTTCGACTCTGACCGGGCCGCCGCCGATCGCGCCGGCGGCGAGGAAATAGGACGCCGACGAGGCGTCCCCCTCGACGCGGAACGCACCGGGACTCTGGTAGCGCACCGCCGCGGGAATTCCAAATGCGGTCCAGCCGCTGCGCTCGACGCACACTCCGAAGCGCGCCATCAACGCGATCGTCATCTCGACATAGGGTTTCGAAATCAACTCGCCGCTCACCTGCAGCGTGGTCGCGTGTCCGGTCAGCGGCAAGGCGATCAACAGCGCCGTCAGAAACTGGCTCGAAACCTCGCCGCGCACACGCACGCATCCGTCACCGCCAACCGCTGCCGGCTCGATCTCCAGCGGCGGGAAACCCTCGTTGTCGAGATAGCGCACCCGCGCGCCGAGCTGCCGCAGCGCGTCCACCAGATCGCCGACTGGGCGCTCGTGCATGCGCGGCACGCCGGACAGCCGGTAGTGGCCGCCCGCCAGCGCCAGCACCGCAGCGAGCGGACGCAAGGCGGTCCCCGCGTTGCCTAGGAACAGGTCGGCACACTGGACGGGAAAGCACCCGCCGACGCCGTGGATTCGATAGTCGTGCGCACTGCCGCCACGCTCGCACACGACGCCGAGCGCGCGCAAGGCTTCGAGCATGCGTTCGACATCGTCGGCATCGAGCAGGTCGCGGATTTCGGTATCGCCTTGCGCGAGCGCAGCGAGCAACAGTACGCGATTGGAAATGCTCTTCGAGCCTGGAAGCCGCACCGTTCCGGCGGCGCCCCGCAAGGGCGGGAGTCTGAGTTCCGCCACGCCGGCACTCACTCCCCGGTCCGTCGCGTCCATGCGTTTCGAGCGCCGCGTGCAGCGGAGAAAGTCCGTTCCAGTTCCGCCGCGTCGCCGCGCTCGAGCGCCGAGCGCAAGCGCGCCAGTTCATCAAGGTAGGCGTCGAGTTCCCGCAGCAGCGCCGCTCGGTTGGCGACACAGATGTCGCGCCACATTTCCGGGTGACTGGCGGCGATCCGCGTAAAGTCGCGAAATCCGCTCGCCGCATAGCCGAACAGCAGCTCCGCGTCGTCGCGCAGCGCCAGTTCATTCACCAAGCCGAACGCCAGCAAATGCGGCAAGTGGCTGACCGCAGCGAACACCCGGTCGTGTTGCTCGGGCTCCATCTGGCTGACTGCCGCCCCGCAGGCTTCCCACACTTCGCGGGTACGGGCCACCGCCGCCGGCGCGTTTTCGGGCAGCGGCGTCACGACGACTTTGCGCTCGCGGTAAAGGCCGGCGGTTGCCGCGGCCACACCGCTCCGCTCGGCCCCGGCGATGGGATGCGCCGGGACCGTCCACGCCAGGTGGTTCGGCAGATGACGATAGATAGACGCGACCACGTCGCGCTTGGTGCTGCCGGCATCGGTGACGATCGTCTCCGGGGCGAGGCGCGGCGCCATTGCCTGAAGCACCGAATCCATCTGCCCGACCGGCGGAGCGAGTAGTACGAGGTCCGCGCCGTCCAGCGCGGTGGCCCAGTCCCCGGTGGCGGAGTCGATCACCTTGCGCTCGAGCGCCAAGTCGAGCGAGGCGCGCGAGCGTCCGATGCCGACGACCCGGCCCACCACGCCGCGCTCGCGCAGCGCCATGGCGAACGAACCGCCGATCAGCCCAACGCCGCAGACGACCAGCTTGGCGATCGGTCGCATGGCGCGATCAGGCTCCGAGTGCGCGCTCCAGCGCTTCGAGAAAGCGTGCGTTCTCGCTCTCAAGCCCGACCGTCACGCGCAGGTGTTGCGGCAGGCCGTAACCGGCGATCGGCCGCACGATGATGCCTTGCCGGAGCAGGCCTTGATTGACGCGCGCCGCGTCGCCTACGCGAAAGGTGACGAAATTGGCGCAGGAAGGGATGTACTCCAGGCCGAGAAGCTCGAAACCCGTCGTCAGTTGTTGAAGGCCGAGGCGGTTGACTTCGAAGCTCATCACGACGAACTCCTGGTCCTCCAGCGCCGCCGCCGCCGCCGCCAGGGCGATGCTGCCGACATTGAAGGGCTGGCGCACGCGATTCATCAGATCGGCCACTTCCCTGCCCGCGAGGGCGTAACCCACGCGCAGGCCGGCCAGGCCGTAGGCCTTGGAGAACGTCCGGGTGATGATGAGATTGGGAAAGCGCTCCAGCCATGCGATGCTGTCATAGCGCTGGTCTTGCGGCAGATACTCGTTGTAGGCTTCGTCGAGCACGACCATGACCGCCGGCGAAACAGCGGCGAGGAAAGCCTCCAACTCGCCGCCGGATACGAAGGTGCCGGTGGGATTGTTGGGGTTGGCGATGAACACCATGCGCGTCTGGGCGGTGATCGCGCGCAGCATGGCGTCGAGGTCGTGGCCATAGTCGCGCGCCGCGCACCTCGATTCCGACAGCACCCGCCGCCTGCGTCGCCAAGGGGTAGACCGCGAAGGCATGCTGAGAGTACATCGCCGCCGTCGATGACGAAAGAAACACGCGCGCGGCCAGTTCCAGCACATCGTTGGAGCCGTTGCCCAGGACGATGCGATCCGTCGCCACGCCGAACTTTTGCGACAGCGCCGCCTTCAACTCGAAGCCGTTGCCGTCCGGGTAGCGCGACGATGTCCTCGAGCGCGTCGAGCGCCGCCTGCCTGGCCTGCGGACTCATGCCAAGCGGATTCTCGTTGGAGGCCAGCTTGACGATCCGCGCCTCGTCGATACCCATTTCGCGCGCCAGTTCGGAGATCGGCTTGCCCGGCTGATAGGGCGAGATCGCGCGAATGTTGGCGGGGGCCAGTTCGGCTATGTTCATCGCAGCCCTCACTCTTCAGTAGACCGCCAACGGATAGGAACCCAGCACTTTGAGGAACCCGGCGTTCGCACGCATTTCGGCCAGCGCGGCGGCTACCGCCGGCTCCTGCCGGTGGCCTTCCATATCGACATAGAAGACGTATTCCCACTCGCTCGCGCCGAGTTCGCGCGCCGGCCGCGATTCGAACTTGCTCATGCTCACGCCCTGGCCGGCGAGCGGCGCGAGCAACGCAGTGGACCGCGCCCGCCCGATTCGGCGCCGAGCAACACGATCGAGGTCTTGTCGCGGCCCGAGGGACCGGCGTCGTGGTCGGCCGAGCACCAGGAAGCGCGTGGTGTTGTTCGGATCGTCCTCGATGTTCGCGGCGAGCACTTCGAGCCCGTACAGATCAGCGGCGGCGGCGCCGGCGATCGCGCACGCTGTCGCATCCTGCGCTGCCAGGCGCGCCGCTTCGGCGTTGCTCGCGACCGGCACGCGCGGCACAGCCGCGAGATTGCGGTTGAGCCACTCGTGACACTGCGCCAGCGATTGCGCGTGCGAGTAAAGCCGCTGCGCCGACTCCGGCTTCGTGCCCTTGCCGAGCAAGTGGTGGTGAACGCGCAGCACCACCTCGCCGCAGATCGCCAGCGGAGCTGCCAGCAGCAAGTCGAGGGTACGGCCGATCGCGCCTTCGGTCGAGTTCTCCACCGGGCACAACGCCGTAGTCGGCGCTGGTCGCCTCCACCGCACGGAACACCTCGTCGATCGCCGCTAGCGGCGAGAACTCGGGCGCCGAACCGAAATGCTTGCGCGCCGCGCTCTCGGTGAACGTGCCGGCCGGGCCGAAGTAAGCGATCCTCAGCGGTTGCTCCAGCGCCAGACACGCGGACATGATCTCGCGGAAGATGCGCCCGATCGTCTCGCTGTCGAGCGGACCGCGATTGAGTTCGATCATCCGCTGCAACACCTGAGCCTCGCGCTCGGGACGATACGGCGCGCCTTGCTTGACCTCGCCGATGCGCCGCGCGTGCTCGGCGCGGCGGCTGACCAGCTCCAGCAACTCGGCGTCGATACCGTCTATCGCCTCACGCAGCAGGCCGAGTTCCTCGCTCATCTGCTGCCCGCTCGGCTCCGCCCGCGCTCAAGCTGTGGCCGGCAAGTAGCGCACCGCCAGCACGCCGGCGATGGACCCGATCGAGCCGACCACATCCTGCGGCACGGCGCTATCCACATCGACCAGCGTGTATGCCATTTCCTTGCGCGACTTGTTCAGCATGTTGTGGATGTTGAGGTTGGCCTGCGCCATGGCGGTGGATATTTGCCCCACCATGTTGGGCACGTTGGCGTTGGCGATGGCGATCCTGAACGCGGATTCGCGCGGCATCGAGACATCCGGGAAATTGACGGCATTCGTTACATTGCCGTGTTCCAGGTAGTCGCGCAACTGGTCGGCCACCATGACCGCGCAGTTGTCCTCCGCCTCGCGCGTGGAGGCGCCCAGGTGCGGCAGCGCGATCACCTGCGGGTGGCGGTGCAGCCGCGCGCTGGGAAAGTCGCAGACGTACTGGCGCAGCCGCTGCGCATCCAGGGCACTGAGAACGGCTTCCTCATTCACCACGCCCTCGCGCGAAAAGTTGAGCAGCACCGTCCCGTTGCGAACGTGCGCCAGATTCTCGTTGTTGATCAGACCCCGCGTGGCATCCACCAGCGGCACGTGCAAGGTCACGAAGTGCGAACCCTTCAGCACCTCCGCCACGCTGTTGGCCTTCTTCACTTGCGAGGGCAAGCTCCATGCCGCGTCGACGGTGATATCCGGGTCGTAGCCGAGCACGTGCATCCCGAGCTTGATCGCCGCATCCGCCACCAGACAGCCGATCTTGCCCAGCCCGATGACGCCTATCGTGTGCCCGGCAAGCTCGAACCCGGCGAAGGCTTTCTTGCCGTCCTCCACCGCCTTGGCCATATCGGCCGACTTGAGATCGAGGCCGGCGACGAAGCTCAGCGCACCCGTGAGGTTGCGCGCGGCGAGGAACATCCCGGCGAGCACCAGTTCCTTCACCGCGTTGGCATTGGCACCGGGCGCGTTGAACACCGGCACCCCGCGCTTGCTCATGGCGGCGACCGGAATATTGTTGGTTCCGGCACCGGCGCGGCCGATCGCTTTGACGCTGGCCGGAATGTCCATGCCATGCATCTCGTACGAGCGCACCAGGATCGCGTCCGGCTCGGCCGTATCCTTGCCTACGGCATAGAGATCGGACGGCAGGCGCTTCAGCCCCACCGGCGATATCTGGTTGAGGGTGAGAATCCGAAACGGCTTCTTCTTGTCAAGCATGGTCGGCCTCGAATTCGCGCAAGTAGTCCACCAGGGCGCGCACGCCGGCGATCGGCATCGCATTGTAGATCGAGGCGCGCATGCCACCGACCGAGCGGTGGCCCTTCAATTGCAACATGCCGCGCGACTTGGCGCCCTTGAGGAAGTCCTCGTCCAGTTGCGAATCGCGCAGCGTGAATGGCACGTTCATGCGCGAGCGGTCTTCGCGCCGCACCGGGCTGACGAAGAACCGGCTCTGGTCGAGGTATTCATAGAGCAGAGCCGACTTCTCGATGTTGCGCTTCTCGATCTCGGCCAGCCCGCCTTGGCGCTTCACCCACTGGAACACCAGGCCTGCGATGTACACCGCATAGGTGGGCGGGGTGTTGAGCATGGAGTCGTTGTCGGCCTGCACTTTGTAGTCGAACATCGGCGGCAGCTTCGGCACCGCGCCGCCGATCAGATCTTCGCGCACGATGACCACGGTGAGCCCGGCGGGGCCCATGTTCTTCTGCGCGCCGGCGTAAATGAGGCCGTAGCGCGACACATCCACCGGGCGCGAGAGCAGGTGCGAGGACATGTCCGCCACCAGCGGCGTATCGCCGGTATCGGGGACCGAGTGGAACTCGACGCCGCCGATGGTCTCGTTCGAGCAGATGTGAACGTAGGCCGCATCCTTGTCTAGATTCCACTCGGAGCGCGGCGGCACACAGGTGAATTTCTGGCCGTGGCTCGATGCCGCGACGTTGACCCGGCAAAACGCCTTGGCCTCCTTGACCGCCTTCTCCGACCACTCGCCCGTGCTGACGTAGTCGGCGCTGGACTTACCGCGCAGCAGATTCATCGGCACCAGGTCGAATTGCTGCGTCGCCCCGCCCTGGAGAAACAGAACCTTGTAGTTCCCGGGAATGCCCAAGAGGCCGCGCAAATCCTGTTGCGCCTGCGCATGAATGCTCATGTATTCCTTGCCGCGGTGGCTCATCTCCATCACCGACTGGCCGCTGCCGTGCCAGTCGAGCATTTCGTCCGCTGCCTGCCGCAGCACCTCTTCCGGCAGCATGGCCGGACCGGCGCTGAAATTGAAGACTCGTGCCATCTTTGCTCCTTGGAAGGGGACTCATGAATCCTGTTTACGGCTCGAGCGACTCGTCGTCACTCTCCACGACTCTTTCGACACTGGCGAGCCGCGTACCATTGTCCAGGCTGATCAGCGTCACGCCCTGGGTGGAACGCCCCATCTCGCGGATCTGGCGCACCGCCATGCGGATCAGAACACCCCCGGTCGAGATCAGCATCACCTCGTCGTCCTCGCGCACCAACACCGCGCCGACCAGCTTGCCGTTGCGTTCGCTCATCTGGATCGCGATCATGCCCTTGGTACCACGGCCGTGGAGCGTGTATTCGCCGATCGGCGTGCGCTTGCCGAAACCGTTCTCGGTGGCGGTGAGGACCGACTGGCTTTCGTCAGCGGCCACCAGCATCGAGATCACGCTCTGCCCGTCCTCCAGCCACATGCCGCGCACACCGCGCGCTCCGCGCCCCATGCGGCGCACGTCTTCCTCGTGAAAGCGCACCGCCTTGCCGGCGTCGGAAAACAGCATCACGTTGTGCATGCCATCGGTGATCTCTACCCCGATCAAATAGTCGCCCGGTTCGAGATCGACGGCGATGATGCCGGCCTTGCGCGGATTCGAGAAATCGGACAAGGGCGTTTTCTTGACCGTCCCCTGCGCCGTCGCCATGAAGACGAAATGGTCCTCGTCGAACTCCTTGACCGGCAACACCGCGGTGATCTTTTCGGCGTCGATGAGCGGAAACAGGTTGACGATCGGCTTGCCGCGACCCTGGCGCCCGCCTTGTGGCACGCCGTACACCTTCAACCAGTAGACGCGTCCGCGGTTGGAGAAGCAGAGGATGTAGTCGTGTGTATTGGCGACGAACAAATGATCGACGAAGTCGTCCTGTTTCACCTGAGCCGCCTGCCTGCCGCGCCCGCCCCGATTCTGCGACTGGTAATCGGCGAGCGGCTGGGACTTGATATAGCCGGTGTGGGACAGGGTCACGACGACGTCCTGGGGCATGATGAAGTCTTCCAGGCTCAAGTCCTGGGTATCGAGCACGACTTCGCTGCGGCGCTTGTCGCCGAACTGCGACTTCAGCGCATGCAGTTCGTCGCCGATGATCTGAGTAATCCGTTCGGGCTTGGCGAGGATGTCGAGAAGGTCGGCAATCAGATCCATGACCTCGCGGTACTCGGCAACGATCTTGTCCTGTTCGAGGCCGGTGAGGCGCTGCAACTGCATCTCCAATATCCGCTGCGCCTGGACTTCGGACAGGCGGTAACCGCCGGCCGAAAGCCCGAACTCGGGCGGCAACCCTTCCGGACGATAGTCGTCGGCAGTGGCCCGCGCCAGCATTTCCTCGACCAGCGACGATCGCCACAGGCGCGCCATCAACTCGCGCTTGGCATCCGCCGGCGCGGGTGCCGCCTTGATCAGGGCGATGATCTCATCGACGTTGGACAGCGCGACGGCAAGTCCCTCGAGCACGTGGCCGCGATTGCGCGCCTGACGCAACTCGAAAACGATGCGCCGGGTGACCACCTCGCGCCGGTGCGAGAGGAAGGCATCGAGCATCTGCTTCAGGTTGAGCAGGCGCGGCTTGCCATCCACCAGCGCGACCATGTTCATGCCGAAGGTATCCTGCAACTGAGTCAGCTTGAACAGGTTGTTGAGCACGACCTCGGGCATCTCGCCGCGCTTGAGTTCGACGACCACGCGCATGCCCGATTTGTCCGATTCGTCCTGGACGTGGAAGATACCTTCGAGCCGCTTTTCGTTGACCAGCTCGGCGATGCGCTCGAGCAGGACACGCTTGTTCACCTGGTAGGGCAACTCGTCGACGATGATGGCTTCGCGCCCGCCCTTTTCCAGTTCCTCGAAATGGGTGCGCGCGCGCATCACGACGCGGCCGCGGCCGGTGAGGTAGCCCTCGCGCACGCCGGCCAGACCGTAGATGATTCCCGCGGTGGGGAAGTCGGGCGCGGGCACGAGCTCGATCAGATCCTCGATCGGCGTCGCGGGATCGCCCAGCAGCATGAGGCAGGCGTCGGTCACCTCGACCAGGTTGTGGGGCGGAATGTTGGTGGCCATGCCGACCGCGATCCCGGCACTGCCGTTGATCAGCAGATTCGGCAGCTTCGAGGGCAGGACGGAGGGTTCAAGCTCCTTGCCATCGTAATTCGGAACGAAATCGACGGTCTCCTTGTCGATATCGGCGGTCAGCTCGCCGGCGATCTTGGCCAGGCGACACTCGGTGTAGCGCATCGCGGCCGGGTTGTCGCCATCCACCGATCCGAAGTTGCCCTGCCCGTCGATCAGCATGTAGCGCAGGCTGAAATGCTGCGCCATGCGCACCAGCGTGTCGTAGATCGCCGAGTCGCCGTGCGGGTGAAACTTCCCCATCACCTCGCCGACGACCCGCGCACACTTCACGTAAGGGCGGCTCCAAAGGTTGTTCGCTTCATGCATGGCAAATAGCACGCGCCGATGCACCGGCTTCAAGCCGTCGCGCACATCCGGCAGCGCCCTGCCCACGATCACGCTCATGGCGTAATCGAGGTACGAGTGGCGCATCTCCTCTTCCAGACTGACCGGGAGCGTTTCCTTGGCGAACTGAGTCATCTTTCGGGAACTGCGCGGAGAGCTGGCGGGCGAGCGCCCGTAGACCGCGAAAAAGCGCGCATTTTACCATGCGGGGCGGCCTTCCCAGAAGCTCGACGACTTCGCTGGAAGAGCGCGCGGGCTGCGCGCGAGCGGCGGCCTGCGATTTGTCGCGCCGGAGCATTCATGATTAAATCCGCGCGTTTATCCTGCCCGAGCCGGCGAGCGAGCACCGTGCCCGAAGCGATCGACCTGCTGATCACGCCGCGCTGGCTGATACCGATAGAACCGGGCGGGACCGTGCGGGAACACCATGCCGTTGCCGTTCACGGCGGCCGCATCCTCGCCGTGGTCCCGAGCGAGGAGGCGGCGCGGCGCTTCGAGCCGGCACAGCGCGTCGATCTCCCCGAGCAGGTGCTGCTTCCCGGCCTGGTCAATGCCCACACCCACGCCGCCATGAGCCTGCTTCGTGGCTATGCGGACGACATGGCGCTGATGGGCTGGCTGAACGAGCGGATCTGGCCCGCCGAGGCCAAGCACGCCTCAACCGATTTCGTGCGCGACGGCACGCTGCTGGCATGTGCGGAGATGCTCCGCGGCGGCGTTACCTGCTTCAACGACATGTACTTCTACCCCGAGGCGGCGGCTGCGGCGGCCTTGCGCCTGGGCATACGCGCCGCACTCGGCATCATCGTGCTCGAGTTTCCTTCGGCCTACGCAGCCGATCCCGATGACTATCTGCGCAAGGGCCTGGCCGCGCGCGATGAGTTGCGCAACGAGTCGCTGGTGAGCTTCTGCATAGCACCGCACGCGCCGTACACCGTCAGCGACGAGAGCTTCGAGCGAGTCGTGACGCTGGCCGAGCAACTGGATCTCCCCATCCACATCCACGTCCACGAAACGCAGAGCGAGGTGGACGCGAGCCTCAGTCGCTACGGCGTGAGACCGCTGCGGCGGCTCGGCGATTTGGGTGTCGTCGGCCCGCGGCTGATCGCGGTTCATGGGGTACACCTGGCACCGGACGAATTCGCCCTGCTCGCGGCCCAGGGCGCAACGCTCGTGCACTGTCCGACTTCCAACATGAAACTTGCGAGTGGCATAGCTGCGATCGCCTCCGCGCGCCAGGCAGGTGTGGGCGTCGGTCTCGGTACCGATGGCGCGGCCAGCAACAACCGGCTCGACATGTTTCAGGAAATGCGCCACGCGGCGCTGCTGGCCAAGGTCGCCAGTGCGGACGCGACCGCGCTCGACGCGCACACCGTGCTGCGCATGGCCACGCTCGAGGGCGCCGCCGCGCTTGGGCTCGGCGATCGGATCGGCTCTATCGTCGCCGGAAAGCGAGCCGACCTTTGCGCGGTGGACCTCTCGCGGTGGGAGTCGATGCCCTGCTACGACCCAGCGTCGCATCTGGTCTATGTGGTAGGGCGAGAGGCGGTGAGCCACGTCTGGGTCGATGGCGTTCCGCGAGTGAGCGAGGGCCGACTGTTGCAAATAAGCAACATAGATTTGCTTGGCGTTGCGCAACTGTGGCAGAATCGATTGAACGCTTGAACGGGTTATGAGTTTGTCTTGCGGCACGCCTGATCTGCCAGGTTAGAGGCCGAACCCAGGGCGGCTGTACATGGCCGGTTCACAACGAGAAACTTCTTCGGATCGAGGGGAATATGATCAAACAAATTTCAAAACATGTCTTGATGGCCACGACGGCCGCCACGCTTGCCATGGGTGCGTCCGTTGCGTCCGCGCAGCAGTTTCCGGATATCACGGCGGGCGAGATGAAGGGCGGTGTCGTTCCTTACGTCATCGATGCGCGAGGCGTCGTGGCGCGCAATAGCACTGGATTGTGCTGGCGCACCGGATACTGGACGCCGCAGCTGGCTGCCCAGTTTCCGGAAATGGGCTGCAAGTGCGACAAGGACTTGTTGCCCAAGGAAGTATGTGAGCCCCCGGCGCCGCCTGTCGCGGCACCCGCACCGGCACCCGCGCCGAAACCCGCTGCCGAGAAAGTAACGCTGGCCGCGGACGCCTTGTTCGACTTCGACAAAGCAGTGCTGCGTCCCGAGGGCCGGGCGAAGCTCGACGACGTGGTCAGCAAACTGCCGAGCATCACACTCGAGGTCATCATCGCCGTCGGCCACACCGACCGCCTGGGCAGCGACAGATACAACCAGAAACTGTCCGAGCGCCGCGCCGAAGCGGTCAAGGCCTACCTCGTCGGCAAGGGCGTCGAGCCGAACCGGGTCTACACCGAAGGCAAGGGCGAGAAACAACCGGTGACCGGCGACAAGTGCAAGGGTAGTCGGCCGACCAAGGGCTTGATCGCTTGCCTGCAACCTGACCGGCGTGTCGAAATCGAGATCATTGGGACGAGCGAAGGCAAGTAAGCCCGACTCAACCCAACTTGAAAGCCCTGCGAGAGCAGGGCTTTTTTTTGCGCTGCCGCCACGTTAGCCTATGAGCGGCTGTCTGAACGAAACGTCGTGCCGGCCACATCCGACCCAAGCGCATGAAGTGCAGTGGCGAGACGACAGCGCTTTCGGCGGCGCGCGCCACGCGTGTAGATTGCCTTCCGGCGCTGGGTGCGAATGACGGAGAACCTACCGATGAATGTCGATCCGCGCGAATTGGAGAAATTCGGCGAACTGGCCCACCGATGGTGGGACCCGAACGCTGAGTTCAAGCCGCTGCATGACATCAATCCGCTACGACTCGACTACATTGACCGGAATGTAGGCGTCAAAGGAAAGACCGTGCTGGACGTCGGCTGTGGCGGCGGCATCCTGTCCGAGTCGATGGCGGCGCGCGGCGCGCAGGTGACCGGGATCGACCTCTCGGACAAGGCGCTGGGTGTGGCGCGCTTGCACCTCTACGACAGCGGCAACGCGGTCGAGTATGTCAAGATCGCCGCGGAGGATCTCGCCCGCGACAAACCGGGCTCGTTCGAAGTCGTTACCTGCATGGAGTTGCTCGAGCATGTTCCAGACCCTGCAAGCACGGTCCAGGCATGCGCCACGCTGGTCAAGCCCGGCGGTCAGGTGTTTTTTTCGACGATCAATCGGAACCCGAAGTCGTATCTGTTCGCCATTATCGGGGCCGAGTACCTGCTGGGGCTGCTGCCGCGCGGCACCCACGACTATGCCAAGTTCCTGCGCCCGGCCGAGCTTGCGCGCTTCTGTCGCGATGCCGGACTCGATGTCGCCGACATCCTCGGCATGACCTACAACCCACTGACCAAGGTCTATCGTCTTGGCCGCGACACCGACGTGAACTACGTCATCCGAGCCGTGCGGAATGCTTGACTCAGTCCTGTTCGACCTCGACGGCACCTTGGCAGACACCGCGCCCGACCTCGGCGGCACGCTCAACGAATTGCGCCGACATGCCGGGCTGCCCGCCCTGCCGATCACAACTTTGCGCCCCTACGTGTCGAACGGCGTACGCGGACTGCTGCGTATCGGATTCGGCATTGCACCCGACCATCCTACCTACGCCGAATTGCAGCAACGCTTTCTGGAAATCTATCCCGTCCGGCTTTGCGTGGACACTTGCCTTTTCCAAGGCGTGCCGCGGCTTCTCGATCGACTCGAAGTGATGGGCATTGCCTGGGGTATCGTTACCAACAAGGCCCAGTGCTTTGCCTTGCCGCTCGTCGACCAGCTCGGGCTCGCCCGGCGCGCGGCCTGCATTGTCAGCGGCGATTCGGCGCGGCGCCCGAAACCCTACGCCGACCCACTGTTGCTTGCCGCCGGCATGTTGCGCACCGCCCCGTCGCGCTGCCTGTATGTCGGCGACGATCTGAGAGACGTGCAAGCGGCACGCGCCGCAGCGATGACCAGCGTCGCCGCCACCTACGGATACCTCGGCGCCAGCGAGCCCGTTTCGGCATGGGGTGCGGACCATCTGATTGCAGAGCCTACAGAACTGCTCGCGCTGCTGTGCGCGACGACTTCTTGTGCGAACGGAGAGACCGAACTTCGGTCAATCACGGTAGAATGAGCCGCGAATGGGGGCGACCTGGCTTCGACGTGGGTCGCGAAGCAGCGCAGGGCATACCGAGGACCAGTTCACCTCGTAAATCCACTGGAATGCAATAAACGCCAACGACGAGCGTTTCGCTCTAGCCGCTTAATACCGGCTGGACTCTGCACCGGTTTGCTCATGGGTCGGGCCAGACTGGGCGCAAGCCCAGGCTTGTAGCAATACGAGCGGCTGCAGAGTCATTTTCACGAGCTAAGGCACTTCCCGGCCGCGCGGAAGCCGCACGAAAACCCAGCGGATCGCCTGACACCAGCCTGCCGGTTGGCGGGTAGCAGGCTAAATCAAATAACTTGGCTAAGTATGTAGAACTGCCTGTAGAGGGCTTGCGGACGCGGGTTCGATTCCCGCCGCCTCCACCAATCACAAGGGTCTGGATAGTCTCCAGGCCCTTTTTCTTTGCGCGAATCCCCGCGTGGCGCGGAGTTCCGGGCGTTCGCCCTGCGGGTGGCACCTCGGCCAGAGGTGCCGAAACGGCCCATTTCCCGGCCAGCCCAGTCTCTTTTCTCTGTTTGCCCTGCGGGTAGTCGCGGCGTCGAGCTCTGTATTTACAGGGACTTGGCGCGGCCTTTTCGTGGTGAACCATGCCCACCGATACGCGGTCAAACCGTTACGCATCGAACCCGTTCGACCACCCGCCGCTGCGCGATCCAGTCCAGCGGCAGCGGGTTGCGCTGGAACCAGATCAGGCTCATGCAGCGCGGTTGTTTCCCGACCAGAATGGCCTGGATGATGGCGGGCTCCAGCAGGGTCAGGCGCAGCAGTTCGTTGACTGTCGAGTGATGCAGGCCTTCGCGCTGGGCAATGTCGGTGCCGCTGGTGACCACACCGTCGTCGAGCAGCTGTTGCCAGTAGAAGGCCCGCGCCAGCGCCACCAGCATGGGGCTGTCGAACTGGTCCCGCATGGTGCTGCCTGCACTCTCCCCGTCCGGGCGGATCACCACCTTGCGCACGCCGCGCTTGCGGATCTGGAGTGGGATGAAGGTCGAGAGTTTCACGGCCCCGCCATCCATGCGCTGTTGCACGGTGGCCTCGCCCGATTGCCGTATCCGCGTCATACCGTCATCTCCACTGCCGCCAGTTCCGCGCCGATGCTGCCGGGACGCAGTTCGTCGATGAGTTCCACCCAGCCGGCGTCGCGCCAGAGGATCTCCAG
The DNA here is from genome assembly GCA_963822375.1 of uncultured beta proteobacterium. Classification (GTDB taxonomy): domain Bacteria; phylum Pseudomonadota; class Gammaproteobacteria; order Burkholderiales; family Rhodocyclaceae; genus CAWGHV01. The sequence continues at coordinate 65,938 of CAWGHV010000030.1, forward strand.
TCCTTCGTTGCCGATCAGCACCCGCTCGATCAGCAGTTGTGCCAGGCGCCGCTGTTCGGCCGGAAACAGCGAAGGCCAGACGGCGGCGAGCTGGCGCATTGGAACCACCACCCGTGCCTGGTCGAGATCGAGGCCGCTTTCGCGCACCCGGTCCCACACCGCCTGCACGCTCTCCGGCGCCCGCAACACCTGGCAGATCTGTTCTACCACCAAGGCCTCGATGGGCTCGGCAGGCAGGCTGCCGAAGTCGGAGGCGCCCGCCCCGAAGTGCCGATCCTTGCTCGGGGTGTAGTAGCGGTAGCACTGGCCCTTCTTGGTCGTGCGGGTCGGAATCAGCCGCTCGCCGCTGATGGTAAAGATCAATCCGCGCAGCAGCGGCAAACCGCGCCCGTCGGTGGCGACCGCCGCGCGCCGTTCCTCGGTGGTCTGGGCCAGCACGTCATGCGCAGCCTGCCATTGCGCCACTGTCAGAATCGGTGGGTGCTGGCCGGGGTAGTAGCGGCCCTTGTGCACGATCTCACCGAGGTACATGCGGTTGTGCAGCAGCTTGTAGATCGACTGCTTGCAGAAGGTGCGGCCCGTCTTGGTGCGGATGCCTTCGGCCGCGTAGTTGCGCACCATGTGGGTGGTCGAGCGATCGCGGGCGAAGTCCTCGAAGATGCGCCGCACCACCGCCGCCTCGGTCTCGTTGATGACCAGCAGGCGGTTCTCGACGTCGTAGCCCAGTGGCGGCACGCCGCCCATCCACATGCCCTTGCGCCTTGCTGGCGGCGATCTTGTCGCGGATGCGCTCGCCGGTGACCTCGCGCTCGAACTGGGCGAAGGACAGCAGCACGTTCAGCATCAGCCGCCCCATCGAGGTGGTCGTGTTGATCTGCTGGGTGACGGCGCTGAAGCTCACGCCGCGGCGGTCGAACACCTCGACCATGCGCGGCGAAGTCGGCGAGCGAACGGCGTGAGGCGGTCGATCTTGTAGACCACCACGATATCGATGCGGCCGCTTCGATGTCGGCCAGCAGCCGTTTCAGCGCGGGCCGCTCCATGTTGCCGCCGGAGAACCCGCCGTCATCGTAGTCGTCCGCCACCGCGAATCCAGCCCTCGATGGGCTGGCTCTCGATGAAGGCGTGGCCGGCTTCCTTCTGCGCGTCGATGGAGTTGAACTACTGGTCGAGGCGTTCGTCGGTGGACACGCGGCAGTAGACAGCACAGCGCTTGGGTGAGGCCAGGATGGCAGTGTTCATCGTCTACCTCCCTTGCCCGCTTTGAGCCCGAAGAACAGCGGCCCCGACCAGTTGCGTGCCGGTGATGTGGCGCGCCACCGCCGACAGGCTCTTGAAGCGTTGTGCCGTTGAGTTCGTAGAGACCGTCGGCGGTGACCGTGACCCGGTACTCGCGCTCATCCCATTCGCGCAGCAGCACCGTGCCGGGCATCAGATGGCATTCGGTGCCGCGCCCGGCCTGCTGGATCTTCGAGAACTGCGCGCCGCGCTCCACCAGATAGCGGCGCACGCCCGCCGGCAGCGGCCCATATGCCTGCTCCTGCAGCCGATAGGCCAGACGCGATTCCACGTAGTGGCGGTTGGTGTGGGCCGGACGGCGCGGGAAGTGCGCGTCCCACAGCGCCCAGAGGTCTTTCATGGGCAGGCCGGGCAGCGCCGCCACCTGCGCGCTGATGCTGTCGTTCATTGCGGTATCGGTCATCGTGTTATTGCTGTGGTTGAGACAGGTCGATGAACGCGCTGTGGCGGGCAGAAGCCAAGGTGAAACCCCTCTCAGCCGACCGAAAGGTCGGCGTCCAGCGCAGTACTGGCCGCCTCCAGGGCCTCAACGGGGATCGCGATCTCGTACCGCCCCTGCTCCCGCGAGAACCCCGCCCGGTGCCGCGCGACCGCCACCCGGGCGATGACGCCGATGAAGGCCGGCAACTGCTCCTGCAGTTCGATCTCGGCGACGATGGCCTGTGCGCCTCGATAGCTGTCGCGCGCCAGACGGATCTGCTCCGGCAAGGCGTCATGCTCGCTCTGCAGGCTCTGGATGCGCCGTGCCACTTCGTCGCGGGTGTGGCGGGTGGCGGTCAGTTCCGCGTGCAGTGGGGCGAGCGCCGCCGGGAGCGCAGTCAACTCACCGGCATGGATCAGACGGTTGGCGGTGGACTGAGTGTCGCTGGCGATCTGCTGCTCCACGGCCTCGATGCGGGCATCGAGCTGCGTCTGCAGCGCTTTGGCCTTGCTGATCTCCTGGGCCAGCGCCGTGCGCCGATCCGTCAGCGCCGCCATCTCGACGCGCGTTGCCTCCAACTGGGCAGGTGCCTGGACCTTGCGCTTCAGCCGCGCGTGTTCTTCGCGCAAGGGCACCAGGTCCTGATGCAGTTGCCGGGCCACGGCTTCGAGCTGGTTCTTCTCCCGAAACAGGCGCTGCTCGGTCACCGACCAGTGTGTCGAGTTCGAGCGCCGTTCGAGTTCGTGATAGGCACGGCGTTTGGCATCAGCTTCCTGCTGCGCACTGTTGGCGGCGGTCTCGGCTTCCTGCAGCTGCAGGGTCAGCGAATCGAGTTCACTGCGCAGGGTGTCGAGGTAGTTGGTGGATGCCTGACGGCGTGAGGGGTTCGATTTCATGGGCGGGCTCCTGGGGTTGGCATCGCCACGACACCACGTCGCAGCGACCGTTTCGCACTGACGAAATGGTCGCTGCCAGAGACTGGTTTGGTCGATCAGGGCGCGGCGGGCGAACGCGGTCTGTCGATGACCGACGCGGGCTGATGCGCACGCCCGCGTGCTCGGGAATGAAACGGCATGGAAGCTCGAAGCGCTTCGAACCCACGCCAACGGCTGCGGGGATTGACGCTTCGCGCGTCATTGCCGCGCCGGCGAACACCGCGAAGAATCCCTTTCATCAGCTGTCACCGAGCCCCAGCGAGGGCCGCTGCGGGCACTGCCTACCGAACGGGAGTTACCCTATGAACGTCACCCTGCCACCCACCGAACTACTCAGCCCGCGCCAGCTCGCCGCGCGCTGGGGCTTGTCTGAAAAGACCTTGGAACGCTGGCGGATGCTCGGCACCGGACCGGCGTTCCTCAAACTCGGCAGCCGCGTGCTCTACAGCCTGGCCGAGATCGAAGCTCATGAACGCGAACGCACCCGTCGCTGCACCGCTGGCGATCGACCGAGTGAGGTGTGGGCATGATGAACCGCCAGCAGCGCCGCGAGCGCGAACGCATGACGCGGCAACTGCGCGCCCACATCGCCCGGCATGGCATCGAGCCGGTGCTCGACAAGATGTTCGGCCCCGGCAGCTGGCGCTATGACGCCGACGAGGAACTCTGGATCGTGCCCGACACGCAGCACGTCGGACCGGGGCGTTCGTACTACTGCGTGCGCGCCAACGGCGACTGGTTCAAGGCGCAGCTCGACGGGGAGCACACCCAATGAACAGTGCCGCCATAGGCGCGGTGATCGTCCCGCCCCATCCCTTCTTCGACTTCAACGACGCGCCCGATCGCATCGAGCGGCGCCACGACAAGGACGAGCTGCGCAACCGTCTGCTCGATCAGCTCGAAGCCGTCCTCACCTATCTGTTCCCGCGCGGCAAGCGCCAGGGCTCACGTTTCGTGGTCGGCAATGTGCAGGGCGATGCCGGCGACAGCCTGGTGATCGAACTCGAAGGCCCGAAGCGCGGAGTGTGGATCGACTTCGCTACCGGCGAGTCCGGCGACGTGCTGGCGCTGTGGGCGGCGGTGCGGGGTTTTGCGGTGCCGCGCGACTTCGGGGAACTGCTGGATGACGTGGGCGATTGGCTGGTGGTGCCGACCTCGTTCATGCCGGCACCGGCCAAGTCGTCCGTCGCCCATGACACGCTCGGCCCGCACACCGCGAAGTGGGACTACCGCAGCGCCGACGGCGAGCTGCTGGCCTGCGTGTACCGCTACGACACGCCCGAGGGGAAGCAATACCGGCCGTGGGATGTCGCCTCCCGCCAGACGCGGATGCCCGACCCGCGCCCGCTCTACCACCTGCCTGCGGTGGCAAAGGCCGATACCGTCGTGCTGGTCGAGGGCGAGAAATGCGCCGATGCGTTGATGCACATCGGCATCGTCGCCACGACCGCCATGGGCGGCGCGGCCACTTCCCTCGCCAAGACCGACTGGTCGCCGCTTGCCGGCAAGACCGTCATCGTGTGGCCGGACAACGATGAGGCGGGTGCCAGGTACGCCAACGCGGTGATCCCGAAATTGCAGGAGCATCGGCGCGAAGGCTCGACGCATCAGACTACCCGACGGCAAGCCGCAGAAGTGGGATGCCGCCGATGCCGTGGCCGAGGGCGCCGATGTTCATTCTCTGCTGGCCAACGCGATCCCGGTCGCCAAGCGATCAGTCCCGCCAACCGTTCGAGATCGCGCAGTGGCGCGCCCGCGAACGCTTCACCGGCGAACCTCAACCCCGGCGCTGGCTGATCCAAGGCGTGTTCCCGTTGGCACAGGCCGCGCTGGTGGCGGCTGGCGGCGGTGTCGGTAAATCGTTCCTGCTGCTGGCGCTGGCCCGCGAGGTCGCGGCCTCTGACGGCGTCTGGGCCAATGCGCCCACCCTGTTCGGTGGCGCGCTCGCGGGCCAGGGCGTGGCGATCTACGTCACCGCCGAGGACGACGCCATCGAGGTGCACAACCGCCTCAATGCGCTGGGGCCGATCCCGGACCGACTCTACGTGCTGCCGCTGCCCGATACCGGCGGCGCCGTGCCGCTGTTCGCGCCCGATCCGGCGACACGAGGGCCGTCAACCACGCCGGCGTGGCTGGCGCTGGAGCAGCAACTGACCACCGCTGACCGGTCTGCGACTGATCATCCTCGATCCGCTGCAGCCGCTGTGCGCGCTGGATCTGAACGTCCCGGAGAACGCCCAGTTCGTCTGCTCCCGCCTGGCCGCACTGGCCGCCAGCACCGGCGCCTCCGTCATCGTGTCGCACCACTTCGCCAAGCGCGAGGCCTCGACACCGGAGCAGGCCCGCGAAGCGATCCGGGGCACCGGCGGCCTGGTCGATGGCGTGCGCTCGGTTTACGCACTGTGGAACCCGAAGGAGGATCAGGCCAAGGCGATCTGCAAGGCACTGGGCGAACCCTTCGAGCGCGGCCGGGTGGTGATGGGCGGCGTGGTCAAGGCCAATGGCCGCGCCAATCTGCGGGTGACCACCTTCCTGCGCGACAGCCGTGGCCTGCTGGTGGATCGCAGCGACGCCCTGATTCGCGCCCGCCAGACCGACGTGGATCTGTTGCCCGAGCTCAAGGCCGCCATCGCCCGGGCCGCCGCTGAGGGCAAGCCCTACACCAAGACCGGCGGCAACGGCGTCTATGAGCGCCGCCACGAACTGCCGGAGGCCTTCCACGCCATCGGCAAGCACCGGCTGGCCGAGTGGGTGGGCACGCTGCTCGACCGGGAAGAACTGGTCATGGCCATGGTCGACGGCTCCAAGCTGGTGAAGTGGCTGGACGTGCCCGACGGCCCCATGGCCAGCGGCGAGGCCGCCTTCGTCACCGGGCACCTGAAGCGCGCGAACACTGGCCAGCGGAATCAGCCATGAGCATTCCCGGGGCAGGCCTCCGTTCCCGGCTTCCCGCTTCCCGACCGGGAACGCAGGGCCGGGCGGGAACGGCAAACCCAAGCCTGGCGCGGGTTTCCAGCGTTCCCGGCCAAAACCGTTCCCGGATGGGGGTGGGAACGCACAAACCCAGCAACGACGCCACTTTCCCGGTTCCCGGCGATTCCTCTCTAAAGAGAGAGGGTGAGCATCGGGAATGCTCACCTCCCTCGATCTTGCTCTGGCATTGACGAACATGGCGCGCACTGCCTTAATAACTGTTATTAACAGATAGGAGATGCGCCATGCCAACCAGCGTCGCTCTGGGCAGCCACTTCGAGACCTTCATCCGCGAGCAACTGCAAAGCGGCCGCTTCAACAATGCCAGCGAAGTCGTCCGCGCCGGCCTGCGTTTGCTGGAGGAGCACGAACAACGCCATCAGGCCGAGCTGCAGGCCCTGCGTGCCGATATCGCAGCCGGCAAGGCCAGTGGTGCTCCCAAACCTGCCGACGAGGTGTTCGCACGGCTCGAGGCCAAGTACAGCGGCCAGGCTGACGACGCGTCGCGTTGATGCGCCTGACCCTCACCCCGCTCGCCGAACAGGACCTCGAGGCCATCGGCGATTACATCGCCGCCGACAATCCCAGCCGGGCCGTCAGCTTCATCCGTGAGCTGCGCACCCAGTGCCGACGCATCACCGCCAACCCGCCCGGCTACCGGTTGCGACCAGAACTGGGCGACGGCATCCGCTCCTGCGCCCACGGCAACTACGTGATCTTCTTCGTGGCGACGATAGAGGAAGTCACCATCATCCGCGTCCTGCATGGCGCGCGGGACATTCCAGCGATCCTGGCGCCCGACGACAGCGGGCAATAGGCCTCACCTTCGCCCGGCAACGGAGCAGACGGGTCCTTCCTGGCCGGAATCCTATACGGGGGGCGCGAGCGCGCTGCTCGTTTACCGTCAGGGTGCAAACCGAGGTTTGCAGGGTTTGCGGTTTGCAGGCCCGCAAAAATTCGATGCTGCGACTGTCCGATACGATGTTCGCGTGATAGCATCAACGGCACACAGGGGAGAGCATCATTCATGCGCACGGTCGTCGGCATCCGCTCGGATAAACGGGCCCGCCAGGCTTCCAGCCACAGCGAAGCGCCCACGCCCACGGTCTGGTTCGCCTCATGGCGCCAGCTGGCCGGCGTGCTGTCGGACGAGAACCGGGCCCTGCTGCGCCTGATGCAGGAGAAGCAGCCGCGCACGGTACTGGAACTGGCCGAACTCTCGGGCCGCGCGGCCAGCAATCTGTCGCGCACACTGCGCAATCTGGAGGGTTACGGTCTGGTGAAGCTGCACCGCAGCCCGGACACCCGCGCCGTGCGTCCGGAGGCGCTGACCACCGAATTTCTCGTGGTGCTGGACTGACCGGCTCCGCGCCACATAGAAACAAGGAACAACAGGAACGACACATGGCCAACGGCAAAGACAAGAACAACGGCGGCAACCTCGGCTTCGAGGCCGAGCTCTTCAAGGCCGCCGACAAGCTGCGCGGCAACATGGAGCCGCCGAGTACAAGCACGTCGCCCTCGGCCTGATCTTCCTCAAGTACATCTCCGACGCCTTCGAGGCCAAGCACGCGCAGCTGCTGGCCGAAGACCCGAGCGCCGACCCGAGGACCCCGACGAGTACCGCGCCGAGAACGTCTTCTGGGTGCCGCCGGAGGCGCGCTGGTCGCACCTGCAAGGCCAACGCCAAGCAGCCGACCATCGGCAAGCTGATCGACGACGCGATGGCCGCCATCGAGCGCGACAACCCGTCGCCTCAAGGGCGTGCTGCCCAAGGACTACGCCCGCCCGGCGCTCGACAAGGTCATGCTGGGCGAGCTGATCGACCTGATCTCCGGCATCGCGCTCGGCGACGAGGCAGCGACGCGCCACGCGACGTGCTCGGCCGCGTCTACGAATACTTCCTCGGCCAGTTCGCCGGCGCCGAGGGCAAGCGCGGCGGCGAGTTCTACACGCCGCGCTCGCGTCGTGCGCGTGCTGGTCGAGATGCTCGAGCCCTACAAGGGCCGCGTCTACGACCCCTGCTGCGGCTCGGGCGGCATGTTCGTGCAGTCGCGAGAAGTTCATCGAGGCGCACGGCGGCCGCATCGGCGACATCTCCATCTACGGCCAGGAGATCGAACTACACCACCTGGCGCCTGGCCAAGATGAACCTCGCCGTCCGCGGCATCGACGCCGACATCCGCTGGAACAACGACGACAGCTTCCACAAGGACGAGCTGCGCCGACCTGAAGGCCGACTACATCCTCGCCAACCCGCCCTTCAACATCTCCGACTGGGGCGGCGAGCGCCTGCGCGAGGACGCGCGCTGGAAGTTCGGCATGCCGCCCGCGGGCAACGCCAACTTCGCCTGGCTGCAGCACATCCTCCACCACCTGGCGCCCGCGCGGCACCGCCGGCTTCGTGCTGGCCAACGGCTCGATGTCGTCCAACCAGTCGCGGCGAGGGCGAGATCCGCAAGGCCATGATCGAGGCCGACGCTGGTCGACTGCATGGTCGCGCTGCCGGGCCAGCTCTTCTACTCGACGCAGATCCCGGCCTGCCTGTGGTTCCTGGCCCGCGACAAGTCAACGGCAAGCCGGCAAGCTGCGCGACCGGCGCGGCGAGGTGCTGTTCATCGACGCCCGCAAGCTGGGCACGCTGGTCGACCGCACCCACCGCGAGCTGACCGACGACGACATCGCCAAGATCGCCGACACCTACCACGCCTGGCGCGGCGAGAAGGACGCCGGCGACGTACGCCGACGTGCCCGGCTTCTGCAAGGCGGCGACGCTGGACGAGATCCGCAAGCACGGCCACGTGCTGACGCCCGGCCGCTATGTCGGCGCCGAGGCCGCCGAGGACGACGGCGAGCCGTTCGACGAGAAGATGCAGCGGCTCAGCGACGCATGCGCGAGCAGCAGGCGGAAGCCGCGAAGCTCGATGCCGCGATCGCCGCCAACCTGAAGGAGCTTGGGTATGGCGGGTGAAATTCGCGACATTCGAGTGAGTTCGTTCGAAGTCGCAGACTTACGGCAAGCGCTTGCCGTCGGCCACAATGGCCGATCGATTCGGGCGCTGGCGTGACGACGGTTCAACTATGGGCGAGCTGTTCAGATCCAAGACTCCGGAACGCGTGACATCATCGGTGGCCAGTGATCAATCCCGAGGCACGAGAAATGGCGTACTGAAGTCGACGGTACTGCTGTTCGTCCGACAGTCGCTCGTCACGCTGGGAATGCTCGACTTCATGAGCGATGTACCGAGCATCCACGATGGATCGCCTGACTCGTACTGAAACTTGCGATCTCGACAAGCAATCCGCGCTTCTACTCTATTACTGCCATCTACATGCGAGCGCGTCCGAAACCTTGTCGAGCAAGGGGCAAGGGCTCGGCATCACGAGCGGAGCGACTGCAGAACCTAGAGTTCTCGGTCTGCTCCCGCCTCTGCCGAACAACGCGCCATCGCCCACATCCTCGGCACGCTGGACGACAAGATCGAGCTGAACCGGCGGATGAACGAGACGCTGGAGGCGATGGCGCGGGCGCTCTTCAAGTCGTGGTTCGTGGACTTCGACCCCGTCCGCGCCAAGGTCGAAGGCCGCGACCCCGGCCTCCCCGCCCCTCGCCGACCTCTTCCCCGACCGCCTCGACGACGAGGGCAAGCCGGAGGGGTGGGAGCAAATCATGTTTCCGACTTACCTGAGTCTTCCGTCCGGGAAATCGTCTGCCAGCAGGGAAGCGTTACCGAGGCGATATTCCTGTACGGTTCCGGCGAAGATCACCGGGCCTCACAACGAAGCTCTGGTCAACGGCCCTGCGGTATTGTCGGACGGCAAAGGAACCGTTGGAAGTTTGCATTGGGAAGATCGCCCATGCTTTCCATCGACACAGTTTTCTATGTTCAGCCAGAGGCCCCTGTTTGAAACAGTTCCAATCGTTTTTCAACTTTTGCAAAAACTTTTTCTAAAAAACTTTTAATTTTATTTCATTTATGAAAAATTTGACTTCCAGATCAGGCTCAAAATTGCAAGCAGTGTCTTCCCAAACCGAAACTGAAAACGTTTCCAACACTAGAGTGATTGTTGTTACCTCTGGAAAAGGCGGGGTTGGAAAAACAACCACCACTGCGAATATTGGCAATCATGTATTAAAATTACTTTTGAGTCCCTATTTTTTTTCATTAGTTTCAATTATTGAAGTTTCACTGATATTTTATATCAATAAAATATCTTTTTTGCATGGACTTGCTTTGCAGAAGCTTTTAGAGGCGCACCATTATTTTCAGCTTAACTTATGTAAGGATGATCTCACATAGCGAGGTTTCCTCAGATGAAGGACACTTGACCTATATCAAGGTCTGTTGGCGACCTGTGCTTTACAAAAAAACTATGAATCGCCTTCTTAAAGCTGCGCTTTTGCGGAATGACCGTATGGTGCCCCGCTATACCAGTTATCCCACAGCCCCTCATTTTCAGGCGGGGCTGCTGCAGGGTTGGTACTCTGAGAGACTGACGGCGATACCTGATAACAGTTCGATCTCTCTGTATGTTCATGTGCCTTTCTGCCCTAAATTATGCTGGTTTTGCGGATGTCATACCCGCGTAACCAACAGCTATGCGGCTGTCGACGCCTATGTCGATCTTTTGCTGGCTGAACTCAAGATGCTTGCGCCATTCCTTGCCAACCGTGGCATCAAGATATCGCATCTGCATTTCGGAGGGGGATCGCCGACCATTCTGAAGGCGGGAGATTTCAGAAATTTTGTCGATGCCGTTCAGAAGTATTTCAGTTTTATGCCAGGCGCTGAAATCGCCATTGAAATAGATCCCCGTAATATTGATGCAGACAAGATCAAGGCCTACGCCAAGGCGGGGGTCAACCGCGTCAGTTTTGGCATTCAGGATTTTAATCAGACGGTCATGGAGGGCGTAAATCGGCCCCAGAGTTACGAGCTGGACCGCGATATGATTGAGTTGTGCCGGGCAGAGGGCATTCATAAAATCAACCTTGATCTGATGTATGGTCTGCCGCATCAGACCGCAGCGACGATGGCCGATTGCGCGGAACTGGCGCTGACACTCGATCCTGACCGGATTGCCCTGTTCGGGTATGCGCATGTGCCATGGCTTAAAAAACATATGCGCCTGATGGATGAAGATGCTTTGCCGTCTGCGGAGAAGCGTCTTGGCTTATTCGAGGTCGCCGCAGAGATTTTTGAAGAGGCGGGGTATATCCCCATAGGAATTGATCATTTTGCAAAGCCCGAGGATGAGCTGACGCTTGCGTCGCGGACCAAGGCATTGCACCGGAATTTTCAGGGATACACGAATGACAGCGCGAACTATCTCATTGGGATCGGCGCGAGCGCGATTAGCAATCTAGGCGATACCTATGCGCAGAATGTCGCTTTCCTGCCGCAATATCGCGACCGCATCAAAGCGGGTGAATTTGCCATCGAGAAAAATTGCCTGCTCAGTGATGAAGATATTTTACATGCGGCGGTTATCAAAGAGATGATGTGCGATCTATCCGTGAACCCATATAAAGTCGCGCAGTCGGCTGGGCTGCCGGACTATGATTTTTCATCGGCCTATGCCCAGATGCAGCAACTTAAAAAAGACAAGCTGATCGTTATTGCCGAAGATGGAACGATATACGCCCTGATCCGTCAGGCCGCGCGACTTGTTTCTGCCTGCTTCGATACACGCCTGTCGCAGAGCACGCAGCGCCGTCACGTATCCTCAGCATAAAAAAATGAGACCCTTTTCAGGGTCTCATCCGATCATCCAGGGGAGGGGGGATGATCTACACTAGAAACGGTATGACACACCGGCGCCAACGACCCATGGGTCAAGGTCCACATCAGCGCGAACCGCGCCGTCATTGAGTTTGGCATCAATGTTCAGATAGATTTTCTTCACGTCGAGGTTAAGGCCCCAGTTTTCGTTGATCCAGTAATCCGCACCGGCTTGCAGCGCATACCCGACACCGCCTTTGACATCGAGGTTCGAAAATCCATTGGCGGCATTTTCGTTATAGAACATCGAATAGTTCAGGCCAGCACCAAGGTATGGGCTGAACGAGCTGTCAGGGGTGAAATGGTATTGCATCGTCAGGGTTGGTGGCAGAATCATGGTTTTGCCCAGATCGACACCGCCAGTGTAGGTCAGGTCGTGCCGTGCCGTTGCCAGAACCAATTCAGTGGCGATGTTTTTGGTGAAGAAGTAGGTGATGTCTAATTCCGGAACCACTGAGTTTCCGACATTTGCATCGCCGCCAATATTGACGGTTGAGCTGTCAGACGGCGCAATGTCGATTGCGCGCACGCGGAACATCCAGTTTTCCTTATCAAGAAAATTCGCTCCATCGGCAGCAAATGATGATTGGGTGGATATAATCAGGCCGAGTGCTGTGCATAGCATGGCCGCGGTTGTGAACTTTCTCATTTTGATCCTCAGGAGCGTAGCAGTTTTAAGTGCGCATACTATGAAGGACCAAGGCAAAGCTGTACTTGATAAAAATCAAGCTATTCCAGGGGTTCAGGAGGATTTTCGTCCGAAATCAGGACACGGTATCCTGCGCCTTCAAGGTCTTCGAATTGTCCTGATTTTAAAGACCAGATAAAGCCAACGAGTCCGATCAAACCAAGTAAAATGGCCAAAGGAATCATGTAGAGCAGAATACTCATTTAACTCTCCTGATGCGGAAGGCGTTGGCGATAACAGCGAGCGACGAGAGCGACATCGCAGCTGCCGCGACAAGTGGCGTTACAAATCCCATGAAGGCAGCTGGTATGGCGATCAGGTTATAGATGATCGTCATAGAAAAATTCTGACGAACGAGACGTTGGGAAGCGATACCGATTCTAAAGAGTTGCAGAAGTGGGCTGAGATGGTCGCCAGTAAAGACGACGCTGGAAGCGTTTCGCGCGATATCAATGCCCGAGGCAGGTGAGACGGAGACATCGGCACCAGCAAGAATAGGGGCATCATTAATGCCATCGCCGACCATCATGATTTTGTGACCCTGAGTTTTGAGCTGCTCCATATACGTAAATTTTTGTTCCGGGCTCATGTCGGCTTGAAACTCAGCGATGCCAAGGGTGCCGGCGACTGATTTAACGATATCCAGACGATCACCTGACAGCAGATGGATTTTCAGGCCGCGCCTTCTAAAGTCTTGAATAACGCTGACTGCATCCTTGCGCAGTTCATCTTTAAACAGAAAGGAAACAGGGTGCTGTCCTGCAGTTGCAAGGACGATTTCCATGTGATCGGGATGCTCTGGCAAAGCCTGATCAGTCGCCCAACTGCGTTTGCCCAGCTTGAACTCCTGCCCGTTATAAGTGGCAAGCAAGCCGAACCCGGGAATCTCATCTACCTGCATGGGTTTTGCATCCAGATGGTAAGCAGCGACCAGCGCCTTGGCCAACGGATGGCGGCTTTGACTTGCCATGGCAGCTGCGATTGCGAAGGACTGCGCGTCGATTTGATCTGCGTTGATCAGCTGTGGCTTGCCGCAGGTCAGGGTTCCGGTCTTGTCGAAAATGATTGTATCAATCGTTGCCAGCCGCTCCAGCACATCGCCGGACCTCACCATGATGCCGCGTTTCATCAGCAGGCCCACCGCCAAAACCTGAACGATCGGAACCGCCAGCGCCAGAGCGCACGGGCAGGTTATAATCAGAACAGTTGCCGCAATCAGCAGCGCGTCTTGCCAAATCATATGACCGAGGAATAGCCAACCAAGAAAAGCCGCCAGTGCAAGAATATGAACCACGGGCGTATAAAGCCGCGCGACGCGGTCAGCTATGCGGACATAAGAGGCCTGAGATTGCTCCGCTTTTTCCATCAAGCGGACCATTCCGCCTAGTTGTGATTCTTCAGGGGTTTGCAGGGTTTTGATTAAGATAGGGGCGGAAAGATTGAGAGTTCCAGAGAGAACCTCGCTGCCTGTCTCGGCCTGACGCGGCAGGCTTTCGCCGGTCACGAGACTGGTGTCGATATCCGTCTTGCCTTCGATGATGACGCCATCCGCCGGAATATGTTCGCCCATGGCGATCTGGAGAGTCATGCCTTTCTGGATATTCTTGATCAGGATACTGCGCAAAACTCCGTCTTCGAGAACTATCGCGGTTCCGCTCATCAGAGACAGGAGATCATTGGCGGCCTGCCGCGCACTGGCGCGCCCCAGAAAATCAAGATAGCGACCAATCAAAAGAAAAAACATCAGCATCACTGCTGAATCGAAATAGGCGTGTTCCCCATGCGTAACAAGCTCGAAAAGACTCATCCCTGTGGTCAGGGTCAGCCCAACCGAAATAGGAACATCCATATTGGTGCGTCCGGCCTTAAGGGCATTGAAGGCAGAGAAGAAGAAGGGGCGGCCAGAGAAGGCGATGGCGGGTACCGCGATCAGGGCTGAGATCCAGTGCAGAAAGTCGCGTGTCGCAACGCCCATCGTCTGGATGTCGGTGGTCCACAACGCAAAGGAAACGAGCATAATGTTTCCTGCCGCGAAGCCAGCAATACCGAGACAGAGCAGAAGGAACTTGGCCTCTCTCTCGCTTGAGCGGCTGAGGCTTTGCTGATCGAAAGCCGTATTTTTGTAGCCCAGAGCTGAAATCGTTGCGCTTAATTTATCGGCGAGACTTTTATCTCCGCTCCAGCTGATGGCAAGGCGTCTGGTTGAAAAATTCAGGCGTGCGGTTTTAACCTGCGAGATGTTCTTGAGGGAGGATTCTATTTTTCGGATACAGCCTGCACAATGAATACCATCAACGGCCAGCGAGAGATGATGAATATTCTCATCATCTGTACGCACGTAAGGGGTGGCCCTTGATGTTTCGTAGGCAATCATGGGGCCAGAACACTCTCGCTCGACTGATAGTCCCGGTCAGGCCATTTAACAAAGACTTCTGACGTTCCATGCGCCAGGCATCGGGAAAGAAACATCTGTACCGTAAGTTGAGTCATTTATCCTCTGTAACGGCACTTCAAAATCATAGCCATCCTGAGTTGGGCGGCTGATCTTGGCTTTTACCTCCGCACCTGCCGGGAAGTTTCCATTCTTGTCCTGTAATGTGTAACGCAGGGCATGGCCATCCAGAGAAATCTTATCTTTCCAGCCGAGTTTCTGTTGAGCTGCAGCCGCTTCGATAGTGCGGTTATATTCAAGCCCTTTTTCGTAGGCCTGTTCTGTCACAACGCCTGTTTGGGTCCTGATCGCCATAGTTACCATCACGGCATCGACGCTCATGAATGTTAAAAAGAAGAGGACGACCAACCAGGGAATCCATTTATCGATCGGCTTATGCTCAACGACGTGGCTCATTCTATTTCTCCTCGCTCATAAACATGCTTCTATAAGTTGTTTTAAACCCGCTATCTTTCTCAACAAGGATAAAATCAATATCTTCTGATGAGAATGACTGGGGTTTAGCAGTCACAAAGATTTTAAAAGTCCCGACGCTGTCAGCTGGTACGTGGAGTATAGCGGAAGAGTCGTGGCCGGCCTTGTTGATATCGATTTTGGCATCGGGAAAATTCTCAATCGCAAGGGTGAAATTTCCATCTGCATGGGCTTTATTGAGGATTTTAATGTCATAGCTGTTGCGGATGTCGCCGTTAGATAATCTGACGAGCAGCGGATTGCGGCTATGCATAACATGCAGATCAACAGGCTTGCGGGTGATTTGCCCATATATGACCAGACCTGCGACGAGACATAGAATAGCGGTATAATAGTAGGTGCGGGGGCGCAATATGCGTATCTTAGTAGCCTGCGCCGAT
>CAWGHV010000031.1:0-42827 GCA_963822375.1 uncultured beta proteobacterium
TGCAACGCCGCTGCGCGAGCAGCGCACCGAGCGGACGCGGATCAGCGGCGGCCGGTAGAGGACGACTCCACGGCGATCACGTCGTCCACAAAGCTGCGCGCACCGACTTGGGATGCCGCGCGAGCCAAGTCACCCTCGCGCAACCTGATCGCATAGAACCCGCCTTGCATGGGGCCGGCGACGATGCCGCCATCGACATCGAGCAGAAGCTGATCGATCTCGCGCGCCGTTGCCGCAGGCTTGAAGCGCACCTTGAGATACGGCGCAACGGGGGTCGCCGCCTCCAGCGAGCGGGTCATTGCAGCGCCTGCTGGCGCGTCCGCCTGTAACGCGCGTCGCTCTCCCAGCATGACACCGATGACGCCGGCCTGTACGACGATGAGCAGGCCGGCGACGCTAAGACCCAGCCTCGGGGTTGCCAGTTCGCGCAACATCGCGGCCAGCCTGGCGCGCAGTCCGATGTTTGCCGCCCTCCCGCGCGCACCGTGCAGGCGCTGCATGAACTTGTCCAGGCCGGCGTCGGCGGCACGCTGCGGCGCCGTGCCGCGCAGCGCCTCCCGCACGGTTTCCAAGTATTGGATCTCGGCCTCGGCGTCGGGATGCTGCTTTGCATAGTCGATGACCAACGCGCGATCCTCGGCGTCCAAGGAGCCGTTCGAATACCAGATCAATTTTTCGTCGAGCCGGCGCTGGACTTCGTCCTGCATCTCAATCGCTCCTCAGCAGCCGGCTCAGGCAAGTCTTCATCTTGGCGCGGGCGTGGAACAGCCGCGTCTTGACCGTGTTCTCGGGGCAGTTTTGCACGGCCGCGATGTCCTGCAAGGGCATGTCCTCGATGAAGGCGAGGTGAACGCATTCGCGCTGCTCGTCGGGTAGCCGGTTCATACAGTGGCGCACCAGATCCTTCCTCTGGCGCAGGAGCACGAGGTCGAAACCGTCGGGGTCGGGCGAAGGAATCTGCTCGACCTCATCGTCGATCTCGCCGTGCTGCACCCCGCGCGCGCGCAGCGTATCGAGAACCTTGTGCCGCGCGATTCCGAGCAGCCAAGTGCCGAAGCGCGACTCGCCGCGAAACCGGCTCGGGTTGTTCCACACCTCGAACATCGTATCCAGCACGACCTGTTCCGCCTCGTCCGGGTCGTCGAGTCTATTTACCGAAAAGGCGAAGACTCGGCGGTTGAATGCCAGATACAGCGAACGCATCGCCTGTTCATCGCGCGCTTGGACTCGGCGCAGCAGAGCCAGGATCTCTCGGTCGTCCGGTTCCACTCGCGCGCTGACTAAACCATGAGTCGTAGGAAAGAAGGCTTGGGTTCAATGTTTCCGAGAAGGATGAGCCGTGGCGGGCTGCCTATCGCCCCGCGAAGGCATCTTACACGAGTGCATCGGTGCGTAGCCGCGACGATCGGCGTGGGTCGTATCGCCCTGCCGATGCTGCATCGGTCGGTCGTCGCGGTGGACGCTGCGCGCCGATATTGCTATCCTGCGCGCGGTCCCTGACCGGGGCTCGGCTCGCTGCTGCTCCCACTCGATCGCCGCGGTTTCAAATAACAAGAATAACCACCCTCGGAAGGTCGGTCGATGTCATTTCGGCCTCCTCGCAACACTCGGAAGCGGTTCACTCGCGTGCAAACGGATTGAACCCGCCGGCGTTCGTGCGCGACTCACTTTAGAGCGGCCGCGGCAAGCTGCGCTGGCTGCGCAGTGCGGAGAACAACGATCGAACACGCAAACAAAAGCAACACGGCGCGCTGGCTCCGGGCGGGCGCTCTGGCCATTTTGGCGAGCCCGCTGGCGATCGCCCAAGGGCCCGGCCTTCAGGGTGGCGGCCAGATCGAGCGCGAGTTGCGGCGGGTTCCACAACCGAAACCCGCGCGCAAGGCGCTGCCGGCCGTGGTATTGCCCAGACAAGTGCGGCGCGAGGACATGGACGCGATTCGGCTCGAAATCAGGGCAATCGACGTGGCGGGGAATACCGTCTATCCGGCCGCGGCACTCGACCCGCTGCTGGGACAATACACCGGACGCGAGGTCAGTCTGCGCGAGCTCTACGACCTCGCGGACGCGCTGTCGCAGAAGTACCAGGACGACGGCTACGTCCTCTCGCAGGTCGTGATTCCGGACCAGATCGTGCGCGATGGAAAGCTCGAACTGCGCGCCGTGGAAGGCTATGTGAGCGCGGTGAGCGTGAGCGGCGACCTGCCGGCCGACCGCGGCCCGGTCGACGCCTATGCTGAAGCCATCACGCGGTCGATACCCCTGCAGGCGGCGGTGCTCGAGCGCTACCTGTTGCTGCTGAACGATCTTCCCGGCGCCGTGGCAAGCGCGGCGCTGACGCCGCCCGCCGACCAAACGGGGGCGGCTGAGCTATCCGTGCAAGTGGGCCGCATCGACTGGGGCGGCGCCGTTGGGATCAACAATCTCGGCAGCCGCTCGCTCGGCCCCTGGAGATTGACAGCGGACCTCGACGCATATTCGCTGCTGCGCAGCTTCGACTACACCGGCTTCCGGCTCGTCACCACCGCCAATCGCGAACTGGACTACGTTTCGCTCTATCACGAGCAGCCCGTGGGCAGCGACGGCGCGAGGATCAACGCATCGGTGAGCGCCGTGGAATCGCAAATCGACGCCACCGACACCTTCAACGCCAACCTCGAAACGCGCTCCCGCGCCGCCGCGCTGGGCGCAAGCTACCCGCTGCTGCGCAACCGCACGCACAACCTGTATTTGCGCGGCGCGCTCACCGCCCACAATGGCGAAACCACGCTCAGCGGGTTTCGTCCCACGCGCGATCGCCTGCGCGTGCTGCGGCTGGGTCTGGGCTTCGACGCCGTTGACACGCTCCGGGGAGTCAATGCCATCGACATTGAAGTGAGCCAAGGGTTGAGGGGTCTCGGAGCCAGCGCCAACGATTCCGAGGAACTCTCGCGCCCGCACGGGCGCGTTGACTTCGCCAAGCTCACCGTGTATGCCGCGCGACTACAGTCGCTGCACGGGCCGTGGTCCGTGCTGGCGGCGCTCTCCGCGCAGTACGCGTTCAGCGATCTGCTGGTGCCCGAGCAATTCGCCTTCGGCGGCGAACAATTCGGGCGCGGGTACGACGCCGCGGAGTTCGTCGGCGACTCCGGAGCGGCGGCGAAGTTCGAGCTGCGCTATGCGGGTAGCAATCCGGGCGCGCTGCTCGAAGCCTACACGCTCTACGCCTACTACGATGTCGGCATCGCCTGGCTGCGTACGCCGCTGGCCGAGTTCGGCGAGATGCGCCGGCAATCCGGCGCATCGGCCGGCCTGGGTGCGCGCATGAACCTCGGTGAGCGCACCAGCGCATTCATCGAAGTCGCCCAGCCGCTGACGCGCGATGTGGCGGCGGAACGCAATCGGGATGCGCGGCTGTTCGCCGGCATAGCCTTGAGGTTTTGACAAGGTTGAACCAGTGATCGACGAGCCGAAGGAGAAATCATGAAATCGCCTACGCCTGCCATGCAACTTGCGGTTTCGGCACCACGCCAACTGACGGGTGCGCTGCGCTGGGTGCGCCGGCTTGCCTTCCGGCTGATCGGCTCTGCCGCCTTGGCGTTTAGCACGCTGTTCGTGGCGCTGATGGCACAGGAGGTCTTCGACCATCGCTCGGCGACTCCAGACAACAGCTTCGCCGCGCGAACGCTGCAACGCATGGACGATGCGCTTGGTGCGCATGCCGCCCGTTTTGGCGTCCCGCCGCGTGAACCGGTTGCACCAGCACCTGCTGCCAAAGCCAAGCCCGCCCCGCCGCCAGCGGCGAAGGCCAAGCCAGTGCGACGTTCGGCAGCGAAGATCGTGGCCCGCGAGCCGGTCGTTCCGCCGCCACCGGCAGCCAGGAGCCAACCCGCTCCCGCACCGATGGCAAAGGCGCCGCCCGCTCCTGCCCCGGTGGCGAAGGCGCCGCCCGCCCCTGCGGCGATTCAGGATGTTCCGCAGACCCCGCCCCCCGAACTGCGAAACAAGCCGGGGTTCCGCATGGAGCCGAACGGGGGCTGGTCGTATATACCCGCCGTAGTGTGCTCGAACGGAACCTGCGTCGGCGGCGCCATCGCGCGTCAGCCGGATATACGCCCGGTAGCGGTAGCGAAGCAGGCGCCCGCCGCGATCAGTCCGCGGCGGCCCACCACCGTTGCGCCGCGCGAACCGATACCCGCTTCCCAACCTTCCCCGGCGCCACCCGCTTCTGTGGCAGCGGCAAGACCGACGAGCGCGCCCGCAACGGGCGCCGCCGCTCCTGCGAGCGCCCCGGCAGGTGCCAGTGCTAACACAATCGTCATCAACGGCAATGCACCGCATGCGAGCACGGCGGCGGCATCCCGCATCGCAATATCCGAGGTGAATCCGGTGGTGAATGTCCGGCCGGTGGCGAATACGGCAGTAACGGCGACGTCGAACGCACCGAAAGCCGGGCGTAACACCAGCGCAGGCTCGCGGACCGCACTTGCTGCGACAGCGCCGGGGAGCGCACGCAAGTCCAGCACGGTTCGCCTGGCGCCCGGCCGCGAGGCTTCGCGCTCGACCCGCTCGGCGGTGGCGCTGCGCACCACGAGCCGTTCTCGCCAAACGAGCGCCCAACCGTCGGCCGCGCCGGAGCCGGCCCTGCTCGCGATGGTGGGTGGGCGGGGTATCGGCCAGACCGCCGACCTCGGTCGCGGCTCGCCGACCTACGGCGCGGCGCCGGACGTGTTCAACACCAGCCATCATGTGGTGGCGCGGACCCAATGCGCCGCGGGCCTGTTCGTAGGAAGCGCCTACTTCCAAGCGGACCAATTCGGCCGGGCAGCCATCCCCTGCAATTGACCAGGGGCTTCGCCGCGCAAAGCCCCCGTTCGCGCGCCGGTTCTGTCCTCGTGCAAATACTTCGCGCCGCGAGCGCCGTGCGCCGGCTGGCCGGCATACTGGCAATCACCATGCTAGGGGTCGCAGCGCGGGCCGGCGAGCCCCCCTCCGCACCCGTGCTGCGCCTCGAAACGGCGATGCACACGGCATTGATCCATCGGCTGGCAGTCGATCGCGGGCGCCAGCGCATCATTACTGCCGGCGAGGACAAGACCGTACGCGTATGGCGACTGCCCGATCTGCGCCTCCTGGCAACCTACCGGGTGCCGATCGGCCCCGCCAATGAGGGCCAGCTCTTCGCCCTGGCGCTGTCGCCCGACGGCAAGACCATCGCCGTCGCCGGCTGGACCGGTTGGGAGTGGGACGAGCAAGGCAGCGTCTACTTGCTCGACACTGAAACCGGCGACCTGGTGCGCCGCCTGGCCGGCTTCCCGAACACCATCAGCGCGCTTGCTTTCGCCCATGACGGGCGCCATCTCGCCGTCGGCCTGCAGGGGAAACAGGGTCTCTTCGTCGTGCGCATGGCGGACTTCGAAGTCGTCATGCGCGACGCCGAGTACGGCGACAAGGTGCTCGAGGCCGATTTCAGCCGCGACGGGCGCCTGGCCGTGACGGCGCTCGACGGACTGATCCGTGTCTATGACGAACAGTTCGAGCTGTACGGCCGCAAACGCGTTCCGGTGGGCGAGAAACCGATCGCGATCCGCTTTTCCCCCGACGGCCGGCGGCTCGCGGTGGGCTTCTACGATGTCGCACGATTCGCCGTAGTGGCGGCGAGCGACATGTCTTTGGAGTATGCGCCGGCCCGGGTCCCGGGCTATGCCAATCTGGCGGCGGTGGCCTGGTCGGCGGACGGCAGCCGACTGTGCGCCGCCGGCGACCACCGCGGCGCCGGTGTCAATGCCATCCAATGCTGGGCCGACGCCGGCCGCGGCCGGCGCACGGCGATCGCGGCGGCGAGCCATCGGCTGGTCGATCTACACGGCATCGGCGGCGACGAGTTCGCCTTCGTCGCGGAGGATCCGGCGCTCGGCATCGTCGGCGCCGACGGCCAGCACAAGCTCGTCCGCGCGCCGGACCTGATCGATTTCGCCGGTTCACACGGCCGGCTGCGCGCGACGTCGGACGGCAGCCTGATCGAGTTTCCGGCGCGACGCGGCGGCCAAACCAAGCTCTTCTTCTCGCTCAGCGAGCGCAATACGACGCCCGAGCCGCGCCAAGTCGCGGCGCTGCGCCCGCCGCTGCTCGCGGCCGGCGGCTTGGCGGTGGAAAACTGGAACGGCCGCAAGGACACCAAGATCAACGGCAAGGCCATCGACCTCGAGCCTTACGAGGTATCGCGCACTTATGCCGTCGCGCCGGACGGGCAAACGCTGCTGCTCGGCACCGATTGGGCGTTGCGCCTCCTCGATCGGGATGCCAAGCAGAAATGGCTGGCGGCCTTGCCGACGCAGGCCCGCGCGGTCAACATCACCGCCGACGCTCGAATCGCGATCGCTGCGCTCGCCGACGGCACGATACGCTGGTATCGCATGCGCGACGGCGTCGAGATCATGGCCTTGTTCGTCCTGCCATCGACCAAGGACTGGGTGTGCTGGATTCCGAGCGGCTACTACATGTCGTCGGCGCGTGGCGACAACTACATCGGCTGGCACGTCAACCGCGGCAAGGATGCGGCGCCCGATTTCTACCTCGCCGTACAATTCGAGCGGCTGCTGTATCGCCCCGACCAGGTGATCGCTTACTTTCACGGCCGCGGCGAGGCGCCCGCCGCTGCGCCGACGGACACGCGCGGCTTCGATATCGCCCGGCTCGGCGAGCTGAGCCCGCCGCGCATCCGGGTCGAAGTGCTGACAGTGAACGAAAAGGAAGTGCCGCCGCGCGCGCTGATGCGCGTATCGGCACGCCAATCGCATCTGCCGCTACGCGACTACACGGTGTTCGTCAATGGCGTTCCGGTCACTCCGGCGCGCGAGCGCGTGCTGCGCGGCGAGGATGCGCGAGGTTTCTCGCGCCAGCTCGAAGTGGAGTTGCCGGGCGAGGACAACGAGATACGCGTGGAGGTGTTCAACGGCGCATCGATGGGCGTCGCCGAGCGCTTCCTAACTACCGAGACGAGCCCGCCGGACGATCCGCCCCCCGGCGATCTCTACCTGCTGGCGATCGGCGTCAACGCGTTCGCCAAGCTGCCGTCCAAGTTCAAACTGTCCTATGCCGCACGCGATGCGCAGGAAATCGCGGACAGCTTCCGCCGCCACGGCGCGGGCTTCTACAGGAACATCAACACCAAGGTGGTCTCCGATGGCGGTCCCGCGCTGCCGAACAAGCGCGCCATCGTCAACGCCCTCGAGTTTATCAAGAACGCCGGCGCACGTGACACCGTGGTGCTGTTTCTCGCTTCCCACGGCGCCAGCGATGCCGCGGGCAACTATTTCTTCGCGCCCGCAGATGCCGACTGGCCCGACGTCGAGCGCGTGATGCAGGCTCGACGCCCGCGCGGCGACTCCCTGATCGAATGGACCGTCTTCTTCGACGCGCTGCGTGCCACCGCCGGCCGGCGTTTGCTCATCGTGGACACCTGCCATGCGCGCGACATCGCCGGCGTTTTCGACGCGCACGCGCTGGCCAAGCGCTCGGCCTCGTCGCGATTCTCCCTGATGGTGGCGGCGAAGGGCGGCGAGAATTCGCAGGAGTACACACCCGCGCGGCACGGCTTGTTCACCTACGTACTGCTGCGCGGCCTCGCCGGCGCCGGCGATACCGATGGCGACGGCATCATCGGATTGCGCGAGCTGTTCCAATATGTCGCGCCGGCGGTCGAGACCCTGCGCGACCGCGCCTTCGGGCCGCAAACCCCCCAGCTCCTCACCCCCGCCCAGGCGGGCGACATGCGCTTGCTGCGCACGCGCACCGGCGTCGCCGCGCACTGATCAAGGCAATCGCAAGATCGGTCCGCGTACATGCTGCGCGGTGCCCCGCAACAACCATCGCACGACAAGAAATTTGAACCGATCCAGCGCTCGGCGCGACTCACTGAACAGGTAGGCCGCACCCACGCAGTCGAATGCAACACCCCCAAAGAACCCATTCGCGGGAGGACAACTGAAAATGAAAACGACGCGCCGTTTGTCATTACTGGTCGCCTGTTCCGGCCTCTCCCTCGCCTCGCTTCAATTGCAGGCGGGGACCGTGCGGCTTTATGGAGCCGAGGACGTTCCCGATCCGCGCGTCGTCGCCAGCATTCTCAGCGGCGGGCGCTGGCAGCCACCGGCGCACGGCGCTACCCGCGGTCTTTCGATTAGCCCAGCAGGTGCGGCGGTGCTGGCCGATGGCGGGCAGGATATCGCCGAAGCGCGCATCGACTCGGCGGCACGCGAGGCGGTCGCGGCGTGGAACCAGCGTCTTTCCGGGAACGGGATAGCAGCGCCGAGATCCACTCAGCCTGCCGTCGCCGACAAGCCGGCGCTCGTGGCGGCGGCTTCACCCACCGCCACTGCGGTCGCCGCGAGACAGGCGCCGGCCGCCGGCGAGCCCAAAGCCGATCGCGACGGCACGGCGAAACGGCATCCCCTTGCAACCACTATGTCGACGGCAAAGCCATCGCAGGCAGCTTCGACAAACCAGGCGCCGAACGCCGGCGCGCTTGCCCTGATGGTGGCCTTCGCTAACAACTCGGCGCGGCTCGCACCGCAAGCGACGCGGGCACTCGATTCCGTCGCCGAGGGCATGAAGCTGGCCGGATTCGAACGGCGCATCCTGATCGAGGGTCACGCCAATGCCACCGGCAAGGCGTCCCTCAACATGAGGCTGTCGCAACTGCGCGCCGACGCGGTCAAGCGCTATCTCGTGGCCAGGCACGGCATTCCCGGCAACGCGCTGATCACGCTCGGCTATGGCACGGAGAAACCGCTGCTGCCCGAAGACCCGGCCGCGGCGCCAAACCGTCGCGTTCAATTCCGCGCCCTCGACGCTTGAAGAATCGTCCGCACGACGCGCCTCCGGCGAGTCGCGGCGGACCCAAGAACGGCTGGCCAACCGTGTTGTTCAACCTCAATCTCAAGGAGTAAATCATGAAGACATCCACACGCCTTCTTCTAGCGTTGGGCATCGCAGGGTTCAGCGCGGCATCCTTCGCCGCACCCGAGATATCCGGCACCGTCAACGTCACCAACAACAAGGCGAGCAAGATTCAATCCGGCGGCGCCAGTGGCAAGCTGAAGATCGGCTTTCTTAACGCCGGTTCTATCGACGCGGCGGGCGAGACCAACGTGAACTCCCTGGTGCTTAAGGACGGCAAGGTCACCGGCACCGTCAACATCTCCGGCAACCAAGCCAACGACGTAGCGAACTGGGGTGGCGGCAAGGTGAACGTGAACTCCGTTGTGGTCGGAAAGTAGGTGAGATCGGGCGGCAGCCCGAGCGGCTGCCGCCCCAATCGAACTGGAGGTAGATCATGAGACTGCATTTTCGGATCGCGATAGCAATAACCGGACTCTCACTGTGCGGGGCGGGTGCCATCGCCAAGGATGACAAGTACGACGAACCGATCAAGGTGTATCTATCCGAGATGGGCCGCGAGCCGGTAGAACGTGCGCAACCCCGCCTACTTCCAGGTGCTCGGCGAAAGCCAAGCCAAGCGCTCCATGTTGAACAGCCGCAGTGGTGACCAGAACATCGTGGTCGACGACCGGGCGCGCCAGCCAGGAGAGACCGGCGATTCGATCGTCAACATCGCCAGTCCGCGCATCGACGGCAACGTCAGGGGCAACGTAAATGTCATCGTCGAGCGCGGCGCGATCAAGGGCGACGTAACCTCTATCAAGCGGTGAAACAGATCATGCCAACCCTACTGTCGTACACACCCTTTCGGCATATCGCCCACGCCCTTGGATTGGCCGCCGCGTGCCTGTGGCTCGCCGGCTGCGCCACCACGGCGCAGACGCAAAAGGCCGCAAGCGAGCTGCTGGAGAAGAAGGAACGGGTGAGCGAGAATCCACGGGCCCTGGTGAGCCGGTATGCACGTTCGCTGGACAGTTTCGGCAGGCTGCTCGAGATTTACCGCTCCTCCGGCAAAGCGGTTTACGTGCAGACGCGCACCATCTCCGACTCGACCGGCCTGTCGCATCCGCTGGTCGGATCCGAACTGCCCAACGACATCACGGAGATGGTACGCAGCGCCATCAACCGTATCGGCGAGCGAGTCATCTATGTCCCTTTCCATCCCGACTACGTCTTTGCCCAGGCGCAGCAGGGCGCCAAGATGCAGCTCACGCTGCCGAACGTGCTGATCACCGGCGCGATCACCGAGTTCGACCGCGCGCTGAGCAGCGCCGGCAAGGGCAACAATGCCAACCTGTCGGTCGGTGGTGGGCGCGGCCAATCCGATATCGCTCTTGAACGCAAAGCCACCAGCACGCTGTCCGACCTATCGCTGGATCTCAACCTGGTGGACTTCGATCGGCAGATCATGATCCCGAAGATGCAGGCGGCGAACACGATCCGGGTACTCAACGAGACCTACGAGAATTCATTCGACTTCGCCATCTACGGTTCGGGCTTCGGCATCACCAGCAACACGCGCTATCTTCAGGGACGCCACAGCGCGATTCGATTGCTGGTCGATCTCAGCGTGCTGGAGATCCTCGGGCGCTATATGGCGGTGCCATACTGGCGCTGCATCCCGGGCGCCCGGCCCGACCCGGTGGTGTTGCAGACGGTTGCGAAGCGCTATCAAGGCGCCGACAGAACGACCAAAGTAAAATGGCTGCAAGACACACTGAAGGACTACGGGTTCGACATCAAGCCGAACGGCGTGCTGGACGACAGGACCCGGCTCGCGCTCGAGGAGATCGCGTCCAGGCTCGACTTCCAGCGCCGCGGCGACCCGCTCGATCCCGGCCTGTTTGTCGATCTGTTCGTAAATATTCCGCTCGGGCGCAACCCGCGGGCGCACAATGGGTAATACTCGGGACCGAGCCCACACTGGACGCGGAGATGGAGATGAGGCATTGGTTGGCAACCTTGGCGCGGGTTTTCGTGCTACCGACCGCATTCTGCGTTTTGCCGTCGCTGCCCGCGGGCGCAGCCGACATGGCTAAGGAAGAACGCCAGGTCGGCGGCTTTCACACGGTGGTATTGAAGACGGTCGGCGATCTTCAGATCACACGGGGCGAGCACGAGTCCTTGGTCGTGGAAGCGGAGGCGACGGTGCTACCGAAGCTCGGCACCGAAGTGCGCGGCGGCATCCTCTACATCGAGAGCAAGGCGAGTCCGATCATCACCCAGCAGCCGATCAGATTCACCCTCACGGTGCGCCAGTTGCAAGAGCTGCGCGCATTCGCGACGGGCGCCGTAGTGCTCGAGGGCATCAGCGGCGAGGTGCTGCGGATCGAAGCCGCCGGTTCCTCGAACATCAGCGGCAGCGGTCTCGATCTCGGCGAACTGCGCGCGACGCTTTCCGGTTCAGGCAATGTCGCGCTCGAAGGCAGAGCCAAGCGCCAGGAGGTCAGGCTATCGGGCGCCGGCCGATACAGCGGTGCGAATCTGGCGGGCGAACGGGTGAGCGTCAAGCTTTCGGGTGCGGGCAACGCCAGCGTCAACGCCGCGCAGACGCTCGACGTGGACATATCCGGCGCCGGTGACGTTCGCTACAGCGGCAACCCGACCCTCAGCCAGAAGATCGCCGGCGCGGGCAGCGTAAAGCGATCTTCCGATTAGTCCCTGCTGTTATCGCCTGCGCGCGAACGAAAGGGGTGGTGTGTTGGGAGCGGCGTCCTCGTCGCGATTCGGCGTTCGGCAACACGAAGACCGTAGTCGCGGCCGGGAGGCCGCTGCCACGGGCCGACGCCCTAGCCGATCGCCGCGGACGACTTCGCCCGCTCGCGCAGGACGTATTTCTGAATCTTGCCGGTAGAGGTCTTCGGCAACGCGCCGAAAACGATTCTTTTCGGCACCTTGAAGCGTGCCATGCGGGCGCGGCAGAACTCGATCAGTTCTTCTTCGGTGACGCTGGCGCCGTCCTTGGTCTCGATGAAGGCGCAGGGTACCTCGCCCCACTTCGGATCGGGTGTCGCCACCACCGCCGCCGCCATCACCGCCGGGTGGCGGTATAGCGTGTCCTCGACCTCGACGGAGGAGATGTTCTCGCCGCCCGAGATGATGATGTCCTTGGAGCGATCCTTGATCTTGACGTAGCCGTCGGGCTGCATCACCGCCAGATCGCCGGTGTGGTACCAGCCGCCGCGAAACGCCTCGGCGCTTGCCGCCGGATTCTTGAGGTAGCCCTTCATCACGATGTTGCCGCGAAAGATGATCTCGCCCATGGTCTCGCCGTCCCACGGCACCAACTCCATCGTCTGCGGGTCACCGACTGTGATGCCCTCCTGCAGGTGGTAGCGCACGCCCTGGCGGCCATTGCGCTCGGTACGCTGCTCGATGCTCATGGTTTGCCATTCGGCGTGCTTGGCGCACACCGACGCCGGGCCGTAGGTTTCGGTCAGGCCATACACGTGGGTGATGTCGAAGCCGATGCGCTCCATGCCCTCGATCACCGCGGCCGGCGGCGGTGCCGCGGCCACCAGCGCGCTCACCTTGTGGTCGATGCCGCGCCGCAACTGCGCCGGCGCATTGACGAGCATCGCATGGACGATCGGCGCGCCGCAGTAGTGCGTGACCTTGTGCTCGCGGATCTCATCCAGAACAAGCTTGGCTTCGACGCGGCGCAGGCACACGTTGGTGCCGGCGTTGGCCGCCATGGTCCACGGGAAGCACCAGCCGTTGCAGTGGAACATCGGCAGCGTCCACAGGTAGATCGCGTGCGGCGGCATACCCCAGGTGACGATGTTGCTCACCGCGTTCAGGTACGCGCCGCGGTGGTGGTAGACCACGCCCTTCGGGTTGCCCGTGGTGCCCGAGGTGTAGTTGAGCGAGATCGCATCCCACTCGTCCGGCGGGCTCCGCCACGCGTAGTCCGGGTCGCCTTCGGCGAGCAGCGCCTCGTACTCGATCGTGCCGAGCCGCTCGCCTGGCCCTTCGTACTCCGGATCGTCGACGTCGACCACCACGATCTGTCTGCCGAGGAGCGCCAGCGCCGCCTTGACGGTGGCCGAGTACTCGCGATCGGCGATCAGGATCTGCGCCTCGCCGTGATCGAGCATGAACGCGATGGCCTCGGCATCGAGGCGCGTGTTGAGCGTATTCAGCACCGCCCCGGACATCGGCACGCCGAAGTGGCACTCGTACATCTCCGGGGTGTTGTTGAGCATCACCGCCACGGTGTCTCCCGGACCCGCTCCACGCGCTGCCAGCGCGGAGGCGAGGCGCCGGCTGCGCTCGTAGGTCTGCGCCCAGGTGTAGCGGCGCGCGCCGTGGATCAGCGCGGTGTGCCGCGGATAGACCTGCGCCGAGCGCTCGATGAAGCTCAGCGGCGTCAGCGGCACGTAGTTGGCCGCGTTCTTGTCGAGTCCCGTGCTGTAGATATTGGCCGTCATGACGCTGCCCTCCGACATTCTTCAAGCGAGATGGGGATCGCACGCACTGCCGTCGCTCAAGACCCGCGGCAGGCTTGGGCGACGTTCATGCCCGCCGCCGCGTCGCGCTCGAGCGCCGCGAGCCATTCGCGAATGCCTTGCGCGAGTTGCTCCACTGCGCCGCTCAGTGCGGCCACGCCGCCGGGCGCGTCGGGCGATGGGGCCGGCTGACGCAAGCTGAAGCTGCGCAGCGCAACCGGCGTGTCGGTCCGCGGGGCGAACAACGCCGCACGCGCTTCCACCAACCCGAAGCTCACCGATGACTGATCGAATACGTGCAGGAACTCGTCCAGATCGACGCGCAGCGTACAACCGCCGCGCACCGAGTCGGCGCCGGAGAACACGGCACGACGCAGCGCCCGTTGCATGAGTTCGCCCGGCGCCGCGACCCAGCGGCTATCGCCATAGGACTCGCGCCGCGTCGCGTCGGCATAGGCAAGGCGATAGTGCATGGCCGTGCCGTCGAGCCAGGTCGGCGACTCGACTTCGACCGCGCGCACGCTCAACGCGGGCGCCTGCGCCGCCGTCGCCGGCGGCGGGCCAAGATCGTAGTGCGCGGTAGGGTTCTCGTGGCGTGGCGGCACCAAGCTGCACGCCGCCAAGGCCGACACCACCAACGACGCAAGCAAGAGTCTCATGCGCGCTACCCTGCCTATCCCGTTTGTCATTGCCGCGCAGACTTCGGAGCCTGAAACCCTGCCTCGCCCGGCCCCGGGCGCGGCGGCACGCGTCCGAATACCAGGCTTTGAGGCGCGTCCTCCAGCTCGGTGAGCACGCGCGTGAGCTGCCGCGATGTCGTGGCCAACTCGTGCAGCAGGCTATTCGCCCGCGGCAAAGTATTGCCGACGAACTCGCCTGCCGCATCGGCCCCCGCCGCGTCCAATCTCCGCGCAACTGCCTGCAGCGACCCAAGCAGCGTGCGCAGTTCGTTGGCGATCGGGGTTGCCTGGCCACTCGCCTTTTCCACGTTCGCCAATATCGTGCGCAGCCGACTGATGTTCTTGTCATCGAACGCGCGGCGCGCGTCGGCAAGCAGCGGGCCGAGGTCGCGCACCCGCTGGTCGAGTCCGGCCGAGGCCGATTCCAGATTCTTCAGCGTCACCGATATGCGAGCCAGGTTCTCGTCGTCGAGCAGTCCTTCCATGCGTGCGAGCAGGGTCCTGGTCTGCGCCAGCACGTCCACCGCCGTATCGGCGAGGGCATCGGTGGCAGACCCGGTCATCGGTATGCGCGCGAGTTCGCCGCTCAGCCCCTCGTTGCTCGCGCCGCTGTCTTCGAGCTGGACGTAGGCCAGCCCGGTCACGCCCTGGGTGGCGAGCCGCGCCGTCGTACTCCTGGTCACCGGAATATCGCTGTCGATCTCGATGGTGACCAGGATGTTGCGCGCATCGTTCGGGTCGAGACCGATGGCGTTCACCCTGCCGGCGCGAATGCCGCGGTAGCGCACGGTGGCCTGCGCGTTGAGCCCGGTCACGCTGTTCGTCGTCACCAGGACATACTCCTTGGTGGCCTCGCGGTTTCCCGAGAACCACCATACCGCGAACGCCGCGGCCAATCCGAGTACGATCGTGAATATGCCGGCCGCAACGGCGTGAGCGCGATTTTCCACGCCTCACCCCGCGGCGCGCTGTAACGCCCGCTGCGAACGGCCGCAGCAGAAGAAGCTCTGGATGAAGGGATGCTGCACCTGGGTGATCTCGGCGATGGTGCCGTACGCGAGTATACGCTGTTCGGCCAGCGCGGCAACGCGCGTGGCCAGCGCGCCCACCGTGTCGATGTCATGAGTGATGAAGACCACGGTGAGTCCGAGCTGGGCATGGAGCAGGCGAATCAACTGCACGAACGAGTCGCTGCGATCCGGGTCCAGACCCGCGGTCGGTTCGTCGAGCAGCAGCAGCTCGGGCTCCAGCGCCAGTGCGCGCGCCAGCGCGACGCGCTTGATCATGCCGCCGGACAATTCCGCAGGCATGACTCGCGCGTGCCTTGGCAGAAGTTCCACCATCTCCAGCTTGACCATGACGATTTCGCGAACAAGATCTTCGGGCAAGGAGCCGAGTTCACGCAGCGGCAACGCCACGTTGTCGAACACGTTGAAAGCGGAGAACAGCGCGCCCTGTTGGAACATTACCCCGAAGCGTTGGCGCAGGCGCCGATCGGCCCCTGCGTCGCCCGAGAAAAGAGGCTCGCCGAAGACCCTCATCTCGCCGTGTGTCGGGCGCAACAAGCCGCTGATCTGGCGCAGCAGGGTAGTCTTGCCGCTGCCCGAGCCGCCGACCAGTGCCAGCACTTCACCCTGCTCGACCACTAGGTTCAGCTTGCGCAGCACCCATACCCTGCCGAAGCGGGCGCCCACGTCCTTGGCCTCGATGACCGGGCTGCTCATGATGGAATGCCGATCTCGCGCGTGGCGATGGCGAAGATGGCATCGACGAGGATCACAGCGGTAATCGAGGTGACCACCGACGTCGTCGTGTTGGCCGACAGGCTTTCCGTATTCGGCCGCACTTGCAGGCCGAAGTGGCAGGCAATCACCGCGATGATGATGCCGAAGGCGAAGCCTTTGACGAGCCCGATCCAGACATTGCCGATCGGTACGACCCTGGGTAGTTGCTCGATGAAGAAGCCGTAGCTGATGTCGAGTTGGACCGCGGCCGATACCATCCCGCCCAATAGTGCGACGGCGTTGGTCCATAGCACCAGCAGCGGCATGGCGATGGCCAGCGCGACGATCTTCGGCAACACGAGGCGGATGGTGCGCGAAATGCCCATGGTGGCCAGCGCGTCGATCTCCTCGGTGACGCGCATGACGCCGAGCTGCGCGGTCATGGCCGAGCCGGAGCGCCCGGCCACGAGGACGGCGACGAGCACCGGCCCGAGCTCGCGCACGATGCCGATACCGAGCAGATTGACGATGTAGATTTCGGCGCCGACGCTGCGCAATTGCAGCGCCGACAGATAAGACAGGACGACGCCGATGAGAAAGCCCACCAGGGCACTCACGGGCATCGCCAGCACGCCGCCGCGATAGAGGTTGGCGGAGATCTCGCGCCAGGGAATTTCACGCGGGGAACGCAGCAGGCGGCCGAGATCGAGAACCACGCGCCCGACGAGCGCCGTGATGTCGATGGCGTTGCGCAGGAAATCCAGGATGAAACCGCCGGGCGCGAGCAGCCATGCCAAAGGCGAACGCGGAACCGCCTTCGGCGGCGAGCGCTCCTGTGCCTGCCCGATTTGTTCGAACAGCCGCGACTGTTCCTGTGTAAGGGTGAGATCGGCGGGCAACTTGCGCCCCCACACCCGCCACAGCAGCATCGCACCGACGGTATCGAGGCCGCCGACGCGCGTGAGATCCCAGCCGAGCGCCCCGTCCCGCGCCGCGGTGGCCAGCCTTTCCTCCGCCGCCGCGACTGCCGGCCCGAGCACCGCCAGGGTCCATACGCCTTGGAGCGCGGCAACGCGCCGACCATCGGAGCGGATCTCGACCGCAAGTTGCGGGCTACTCAATCATCCACCTCCCGTATGCGACCGGCGCGATTTCACTGCGCGGAGCGGCGCCCCTACACCGCCGCCGTCGCCTTGTCGCGCCCCGGCTTCAAGCGAAAATCGCGCGCCACGCTTGCCCACTGCCGCGCCTCCTCTTCCAGCGCGGCGGCGGTCAGCGGTGATGCCTCCAGCCAATCAGCATTAACGGTCACCTGATAGCCCTTGCTCCCGGCCCGCACGTGCAGCGTCGGCAAGGGCGTGTCGTCGCGGGCGCGGTGCAGTATCGAGGCCAGGCGCAAGCACAGAATCAACAGCCAGTCGCGGCTGCGCGGGTCGAGCGTTTGCACTCGCTCCAGCTTGCCGCGGTGGGCCAGCACGATGCGCGACATGCGCCCCTGCTCCATTCTGGAAAAGCCCGGCATGTCGGCATTGGCAAGGATGTAGGCGCTGTGTTTGTGGTAGCTGCTGTGCGCCACCGAGATGCCGATCTCATGCAGCCGCGCCGCCCACGCGAGAATGCGCGCATCCGGATGATCGCTATCGTCGGTTTCCGGCGCCACTTGCGCAAGCAACTGGAGAGCGCTCGTCGCCACCCGTCCGGCCTGGCCCGGATCGACCTGGTAGCGGCGCATGAACTGCCGCACCGTCGCATCGCGGAGATCATGATGGTGGTAGCGGCCGAGCAGGTCGTAGAGAACCCCCAGGCGCAGCGCGCCCTCGGAGAAAATCATGCTTTGCAGATCGAACTCCTTGAACACCGCCGACATGATCGCCAAGCCGCCCGGCAGCACCGGAATGCGCTCCGCCTTGAGTCCGGGGAGGTCGACGCGGGCGAGATCGCCGGCGCGGAACAGGTGTTCCTTGAGACGCTCGATGCCCTCGCGCGTCATTCCCTCCTGGCCGAAGCCGTTGAGTTGGATCAGGTCGGCGATCGCCTTGGCCGAGCCGGAGGAACCAACCGCCTCCTCCCAACCGGTTTCGCGGAAGTTGCGCGCGATCGCCTGCAGCTCCCGCCGCGCTTCCAATTCGGCGTCGCGAAAGGTCTTCTTCTCGATACGCCCGCGGGGAAAGAACTTCAGGCTGTAGCCGACGCAACCCATGTACAGCGATTCCATGACGATGGGCTCGAACCGGCGGCCGATGATGAACTCGGTGGAACCGCCGCCGATATCCACCACCAGTTGCTGGCGCGCCGGGTTGGCAAGCGCATGCGCGACGCCGACATAGATCAGCCGCGCTTCTTCACGGCCCGCGATGACTTCGATCGGAAACCCCAGCGCCGCCTCGGCCTCGAGCAGGAAATCGGGCGCGTTCTTCGCCACGCGCAAGGTGTTCGTCGCCACCGCGCGCACCGCGCCGGGATCGAAGCCGCGCAGGCGCTCGCTGAAGCGGCGCAGCGCATCGAGCGCGCGCAATTGCGAAGCGCCGTCGAGTATCTTGCGCGGGGTCAGTCCGGCCGCCAGGCGCACCGACTCCTTGAGCGAATCGAGCGTGTAGATCTGGTCGCCGACGACGCGGCCGACTTCGAGGCGAAAGCTATTGGATCCCAGATCGACGGCGGCGATCAGTTCATAAGCCATGGTCGATGCCTAAAGGATGAAGGCGCGGCGAGGGACGGCGAAGCGAGTGGCGGCATTGTAGCACCGTGAAACCACCGTTCCCGCATGGCTGGGGCTTTGCCGAGCGCACTTCTTCTTGAGGCCGGCACGCGCCTATGTCATGCTTGCGTAATCCGATTTCAACATACTGCCGAAGTGCGGGCGAACACCGCACCGGGTTCGCACCACACAACTTACGGACACCTCGATTGGACCGCCTGCCTGCGTACCGCCGATTTCCGGCCGAGCATTTTTTCAACCGCGAGCTGTCGCTGCTGAAGTTCAACCGCCGCGTTCTCGCGCAGGCGGCCGACGCCACGGTTCCGCTGCTGGAGCGCCTGCGCTTCCTGTGCATCGTCTCGCAGCAACTGGACGAGTTCTTCGAGATCCGCGTCGCCGGGCTCAAGGAACAGCTCAAGCTCGGCGCAATCGTCGCCGGTGCGCCGACGGCCTGCACGCCGCACGAAGCGTTCCGCGTCGTCAGCGCCGAGGCGCACGCGCTGATCGCCGAGCAGTACCAGCTGCTCAACGACGTGATCCTGCCCGCGCTCGCCGAGGAAGGCATCCGCTTCCTGCGCCGCAGCGAGTGGAACGACGCCCAGCGCGCACTGGATCCGCGAGCTACTTCCTGCGCGAGGTGATGCCGGTGCTGACGCCGATCGGCCTCGACCCGTCGCACCCGTTCCCGCGCGTGCTCAACAAGAGCCTGAATTTCGCCGTCGAACTGGAGGGCACGCGACGCCTTCGGCCGCAACTCCGGCGCCGCCATCGTCCAGGCGCCGCGCGCGCTGCCGCGCGTGATCCGCCTGCCGCGCGAACTGACCGGCCTCGAATACGACTTCGTCTTCCTGTCCTCGATCCTGCACGCGCACGTCGGCGAGCTGTTCTCCGGCATGAACGTGCTCGGCTGCTACCAGTTCCGCGTCACGCGCAACAGCGACCTGTTCGTCGACGAGGAGGAGGTCAAGAACCTGCGCACCGCGCTGCAGGGCGAGCTGCCGCAGCGCCACTTCGGCGATGCCGTGCGCCTCGAGGTCGCCGACAACTGCTCCGAAGTCGATGGCCGACTTCCTGCTCGCAGCAGTTCGACCTCGGCCGCGACGATCTGTACCGCGTGCCGGGCCGGTCAACCTGGTGCGCCTGATGCAGGTGCCCGACCGGGTGGACCGCGCCCGACCTGAAGTATCCGCCGTTCCAGCCCGGGACTGCCCAAGGCGCTGCGACAAGCGCACGACATCTTCGACAGCATCCGCCGGCACGACATCCTGCTGCATCACCCCTTCCAGTCCTTCGCGCCGGTCATCGACTTCGTCGCAGCAGGCGGCGGACGACCCGGAGGTGGTGGCGATCAAGCAGACCGTGTACCGCACCGGCACCGACTCGGTGCTGATGGAAGCGCTGCTGCGCGCCGCGCAGAAGCGGCAAGGAAGTCACGGTGGTGGTCGAGCTGATGGCGCGCTTCGACGAGGAGGCCAACATCAACTGGGCCGCGCGGCTGGAGGAGGTCGGCGCGCACGTGGTCTACGGCGTGGTCGGCTACAAGACCCACGCCAAGATGCTGATGGTGGTGCGGCGCGAGGAAGGCGGGCTGCGCCGCTACGTGCACCTGGGCACCGGCAACTACCACCCGCGCACGACCCGCCTCTACACCGACTTCGGCCTGCTCACCTGCAACGAGGAGATCGGCGCCGACGTCAACGAAGTGTTCAAGCAGCTGACCGGACTGGGCAGGGCCAACGCGCTGAACCACCTGTGGCAGGCGCCCTTCACGCTGCACGCGAATCTGATCCGCGCGATCCGCGCCGAGGCCGAGATCGCGCGTGCCGGCCGCAAGGCGCGCATCATCGCCAAGATGAATTCGCTGCTCGAACCGGAGATGATCGAGGCGCTCTACGAGGCCTCGCAGGCCGGCGTGCAGATCGATCTGATCGTGCGCGGCGTCTGCGCGCTGCGGCCGCGGCGTGCCCGGCCTGTCGGACAACATCCGCGTGCGCTCGATCGTCGGGCGCTTTCTCGAACATTCGCGCATCTTCTACTTCTACGCCGACGGCGCCGAGCAGGTCTATCTCTCCAGCGCCGACTGGATGGAACGCAACTTCTTCCGCCGCATCGAGCTGTCTTTCCCGGTGCTCGACCCGAAGCTCAAGCGCCGCGTCATCAAGGAAGGCCTGAAACCCTATCTGCTCGACAACGCGCAAGCCTGGGAAATGAACGCCGACGGCGACTACCGCCGCGGCGCCGCGCGCCGCGCCCGTTTCTGCGCGCAGGAAGCGCTGCTGGCCGAGTTGGGTAAGAGCGCGTAGACCGCGAGCAGCAGCCGACCGAGTTGCCGGCGGGAATCACGCCCGGCGCGCCTCGATCACGCTCTTGATCTCCTTGATCATCCCCAGCGTGCGCATGACCTGCGGAACGTTGTTTACCTCCACCGTGAAGCCCATGTAGGCGCGGCCTTGGCGCGATTGGGTGTTGACGGCGATGACGTTGATCTTGTCGCGCGAGAGCGCCTCGGAGATGTCGCGCAGCAGTCCCTGGCGGTCGTTGGCCTCGACGAAGATGTCGACCGGATAGAGCGCATCGCTGGCCTCGCCCCAGTCGGCGGTGATCATGCGTTCGGGATTGCGCGCGACCATGTGGGCGAAATTGCGGCAGTCGACGCGATGAATCGACACGCCCTTGCCGCGGGTGACGAAACCGGCGATCGCATCGGGCGGCGCCGGCCGGCAGCAGCGCCCGAGCTGCGTGAGCAGATTGCTCACGCCGACGATTAGCACGTCCCCGCCGCCCGCCGCGCGGCTGCGCTGCGTCTTGATCTCGTCCGGCTGTGGCGCCTGTGCCGGTTCCGCCGGGCGCAGCGCGACCTGCAACTGGCGCGGCCCGACCTCGTTGCGCCCGGCCGCGAGATAGAGCGCGTCGACATCGGCGTAGCCGAGCTTGCGCGCCAATTCGTCGATGTTGGCCTGGGTCTGGCCGTCGCGCTGCAACTCGCGCAGCACGAAGGCGCGGCCCTGGGCCAGGGTTTGCGCCTCCTCCAGGTTGCCGAACCAGCGCTTGACCTTCGTTCTAGCGCCGGCGGTCGCGAGATAGCCGAGCTGCGGGATTGAGCCAGTCGCGCGACGGCCCGCCCTGCTTGGCTGTCGTGATCTCGACCCGTCTGGCCCGTTGCGCAGCGGCGTGTTGAGCGGGACCAATTGCCCGTCGAGCTTGGCGCCGCGGCAGCGATGGCCGAGATCGGTATGCACACGATAGGCGAAGTCGATCGGCGTGGCGCCGTGCGGCAGATCGATCACCTTGCCCTGCGGCGTCATGACGTAGATCGTGTCGTCGAGGGCGGCGCGCTTGAATTGTTGGACCCAGTCCGCGCATCGGCGATCTCGTCGCGCCACGACAGCAGTTGGCGCAGCAAGGCGATCTTGTCGTCGTAGGCACTGTCGGCCTTGGCGGGCGCGCCCGATTCCTTGTAGCGCCAGTGCGCGGCGACCCCGAGTTCGGCGTGGTGATGCATCTCGCGCGTGCGGATCTGCACTTCGAGCGAGCGAGCCGTCCGGCGCCACCACCGCCGTATGCAGCGAGCGGTAGTCGTTGCCCTTGGGGTGCGAGATGTAGTCGTCGAATTCCTTCGGAATCGGCTGCCACAGCTGATGCACGATGCCGAGCACGGTGTAGCAGTCCTTGACATCGGGCACGATCACACGCAGCGCGCGCACGTCGTACACCTCGCTCGAAGTCGAGCGCCTTGCTGCGCATCTTGTTCTAGATGCTGTAGATATGCTTGGGGCGCCCATACATGTCGGCCGTCGATACCCGCCATGGCGCAGCTGTGCCTTGCAGCGTGGCTATGGCGTCGACGATGAACTGCTCGCGCTCGACGCGCTTCTCGTCGAGCTGCGTGGCGATACGCTTGTAGGTATCGGGTTCGAGGAAGCGGAACGACAGATCCTCGAGTCTCCCACTTGAGCTGCCAGACGCCGAGCCGGTTGGCCAGCGGCGCGTAGATGTCGAGGCTCTCGCGCGCCGCTTCCTCGCGCCGCGGGCCTGGCGTTCTCGGCGAACTAGCGCAGCGTCTGCAGTTCGCTGAAGCCAGGCGCAGCAGCACCACGCGGATATCCTCCACCATCGCCAGCAGCATCTTGCGCAGGACCTCCGACTGCGCCTTGACATCGGCGCCCTTGTGCTCCGGCGTCCGAGCCTGGGCGTGCGTCACCAGTTGCAGGCCGTTGAGCCGCCACAGACCGTCGACCAGGCGCGCCACGGTTTCGCCGAAGCCGCTCTCGAGCTTCTCGAAGCAATCGTCGAGCCGGTCGGAGGCGCCGAAGAGCAGCGCGGCGAGCCGGGTTTCCTCGTCCAGCTTGAGCGCCGCGACGATCAGCGCCATGCCCAGGGCGTGGCGGCGAAACGGCTCGCCGGTGCCCAGCCGATCATCGCCGTACACCTGGCGCGCCAGCGCAAGCGCCGCTTCGATCCGCTCGCGCCCGGCGGCCGGCAGCCCCTCTGCCAGCAAGTCCAGCGGCACCTCGTCGGCGTCGGCCTGGGGAACCGCGTGCGTCACTGAGACCATGGGCGCATTCTATCGAAGTGGCGCGTCGAGGAAATTCAGCGGGCCAGGCCCGGCAGCGCCGAGCCGGCCTACCGCATAATGCGCGTCTCGCTCCTCGCCGTGCTCGTACCGTGGCAATCAAGCGCCCGCGCGTCTCGCCTTACCTGCTGCTCACGTTGACCTCGCTGTTCTGGGCGGGCAACTGGGTGGTGGGACGCGCGATCCGCTACGACGTTCCGCCGATCGCGCTCACCTTCTGGCGCTGGGTCATCGCCTGGGCGCTAATCGCGCCGTTGGCGTGGCCGCACGTTTCTGCGCAGCTCGACATCGCGCGCCGCGGCTGGCGCGTCCTGCTGCTGCTCGGCGTGATCGGCACCGGGCTCTACAATGCCTTGGCTTATATCGGCCTCTCGCTGACCACCGCGACCAACGGCTTGCTGCTCAACTCGTTTGCACCGGTGATGATAGTCGCGCTGGCGTGGCTCGGTTTCGGCAAGCGGCTGCGCCCGGCCGAAGGCCTCGGCGTCGCCGTTTCGTTGCTCGGCGTGCTCATCATCATCACCCAGGGCCGGCTATCCATGCTGCTGCATCTCCAGCTCAATAGCGGGGATCTGTGGGTACTGGCGTCGGTGCTGTTCTGGTCGCTATACACCTGCTTTCTGCAATGGCGGCCTGCCGGCCTGCATCCGCTCGCCTTCCTGTTCTGGATCGCGCTGGTCGGCCTGGTGGCTACGCTGCCTGTCTATGCCTGGGAGATCGCCGGGGGCAAGCTCATCGAGCCGACCCCGGCGGCGGCACTGGCGATCGCCTACACCGGCATCTTCCCCGCCTTTCTCGGCTACATCTTCTGGAACCGCGGGGTGACGGAGATCGGTGCGCAAAAGGCGGGGCTGTTCATGCATCTGATGCCGGCCTTCGGCATCGTGCTCGCCGTCGCCTTTCTCGGCGAACGGCCGGCGCTTCACCATGGCGCCGGCATCACATTGATCTGTACCGGCATTTACCTCACCACGCGCCGAGACGCTGCTCTATGATCTTGGATCGACTCCGCGATTGGCGCCGCCGCCGCGCCGCCGACCCGGCGCAGGTCAGCGCCGAGCTATGGCACCGAGTCGAGTCGCGGCTGCCGTTTCTCGACTACTTGCCGCCGCAAGATCAGCCGCGGCTGCGCGAGTTGGCGCTGCGCTTTCTCGCCGCCAAGCAGATCGCGGGCGCCCGCGGCTTCGAGGTGAACGACGAAATCCGTCTGGCGATCGCGCTCCAGGCCAGCCTGCCGGTGCTCAACCTGGGCATCGAGCTGTATGAAGGCTGGGTTGGCGTCGTCGTCTATCCGGGCGACTTCATCATCCCGCGCAGCGAGGTCGACGACGCCGGCGTCGTTCACGAGTACGACGATGCGGTGCTCGGCGAAGCGTGGACCGGCGGCCCGGTGCTGCTGTCGTGGTTCGACGCGGACGAGGCCGCCGACGGCGTGAACGTCGTGATCCACGAATTCGCCCACAAGCTGGACATGGCGAACGGCGAAGTCGATGGCTTCCCGCCGCTGCCGACGACGATGAGCCGCGGCGCCTGGGCGGCGGCCTTCGGCTCCGCCTACGAGGATTTTTGCCGGCGCGTGGACCGCCGTGCGTCGACCATGCTCGATGCCTACGCGGCGGAGCATCCTTCGGAGTTCTTCGCGGTGATGAGCGAGGCGTTCTTCGAAACGCCGCTGGTGCTCGCGCGCGAGTATCCGGCGGTGTATGAGCAGTTGCGCTTGTTCTACCGCCAGGATCCGGCCGCCGGCGCCGGCCGCTAAGTCACCTCGGTGACGAAGCGCACGATCGCCTCGCGCGCGACCTCGGGCTGATCCCTGTACGGCGAATGGCGGCAATCGGCGAGTTCCAGCAACTCAACGTTGGCGGCCTTGGCGGCGATACGCCGGATCTGCTCCATGCTGGCGTACTCGTCGTCATAGCCCTGGATCGCCAGTATCGGACAGCGGATCGCCCCCAGATACTCCTCGATGCTCCAGCGCCGGAATTCGGGGTTGAGCCACATGCCGCACCACGCCTGAAAAGTCTTGTCCGGATCGCGGTGGTAGCGCGCCAGGCGGCTGCGCTGATCGGTGGTGTGAAAGGTGCGCTGCGCCTGCTCGATCCCGTCGACGCACATGTCCTCGACAAAGACGTGCGGCGCCATCAGCGCCAGCCCGGCCACGTCCCAGCGCCGGGATCCGGCGTGGATGAGCGCGATCGAGGCGCCATCGCTGTGGCCGATGAGCAGCGGCTTCACGATACCCAAGCGTTCCAGCAAATCGGGCAGCACGACTTGGGCTTCGTGATGCAAGCGACGCGTCGGCAAAGGCGGATTGGCGAGTACGTCCGATTGTCCATAGCCGTAGCGCGAATAGATCAAGGTCTGACAGCCGGTCTCGGCCGCCACTCGCGCCGGAAAGTCGCGCCACATGGCGATGCATCCGAGGCCCTCGTGAAGGAACACCAGCGGCGGGCGATTCGTCTGGTGCGCCGGAATCAGCTGGTACTCGAGATCGTTGCCGTCGATGCGAATGCGCTCGAGCGCGTGCAATCCCGGCGGAACGGGTTTGTGGTCGAGATCGTTGATTGACATGTCGTTATTGGTATGTATTCCCGTGTGCCAGGGGATGACACCGCGTGTTCAGAGCGCTCAAGGCGCCGCGTCAGGGCTTGGCCAGCAGGAACTCGCGCACGATGCGCACCTGCGTCTCGTCCATCAACATCGGCGCGTGGCCGATGCCGGGGAACTCGACGATCTTCGCCTGCGGCCCGCGCCGCGACATCTCCTCGGCGGTCTCGTGCAGCAGCACGTCGGACTGCGCGCCGCGCAAGACCAGCGTCGGGCAGCGCACCGCGTCGTAGAGCCCCCACAAGTCGATGTCCGCCCCCTGCTCCACCGCCTTGCCGAACGGCTGCGCGATCGCCGGATCGTAGGCCATTTCGAAGCCGCCCTCGGGACGGGCGCGTGTGCCGTGAGTCGCCAGGTGGCGCCATTGCGCATCGCTGAGCGGGCCGAATGGCGCGGCGACCGTACGCAGGTACGTCTCGGCAACCTCGATGCTTGCAAAGGGCGGCGCCTTGCCGACATACGCGGCGATGCGCGTGAGCGCCGCCAGCGGCACCACCGGCCCGACATCGTTCAGCACCATGCGCGTGACCGGCGAGTCCGGCATGCACGCGAGCGTCATGCCGATCATCCCGCCCATCGAGGTGCCGACCCAGTGTACGGTTTCCACATTCAGCCGGGCGATCAGCACCATCATGTCCGAGGCATAGACCGGCACGGCGTAGTCGTCGGCGATAGGGAGCCGATCGCTGCGTCCTCGGCCGACAACATCCGGGCACACCACGCGGTACTCGTCGGCCAGCGCGCAGGCCAGTACGTCGAAATCGCGGCCGTTGCGCGTCAAGCCATGTACACATATGAGCACCTTCGGGTTGTCCGCGTCGCCCCACTCGACATAGCGCATGCGATGCAGGCCATGCGGCCCCAATCCCTGCACCGATGCTTCGCGCAGCGCCGGAACGGGTCGCGGCAACCAACTCTTCAGTTCGTCGAGGATGTTCATTTCTCTACCTTCCAGAAGATGCGTTTCGTCTCTTGGTAGTCTAGCATCCGAGGCTGAAGTCGTAGGGGCGGCGTCCTCGCCGCGAATCGGCTTTCCACAGAGAAGGCCGTGATCGCGGCCGGGAGGCCGCTCCTACATTCCCGCTGTCGGCTCGCCTTAGCGCCCGTGCCAATAGCGCATGCGCGCCACCCGTTCCAGCACCGTCGGCTGCGGCTCGGAACCCAGGAGCACGGACACCGCCCCATCGCGATCGGTGCGCAGCAAGCGTGCGCCGGTCGTGGCATAGCGCCGTTCGACCTGCGGATGCGGATGGCCGAAGCGGCTCCGGTAGCCCGCCGAGAAGACCACCGTTTGCGCGCCGACGGCGTCGATGAATGGGCCGGTCGATGACGTGCGGCTACCGTGATGCGGCGCCAGCAGCAGATCGGTGCGAAGCCGCTCGCCGGCGCGCGCGACCATCAGCGATTCGGAGTCGGCCTGGATGTCGCCGGTCAGCAACACGCTCCCGCCCGCGCCGCGCACGGCAAGCACACAGCTCAGCTCGTTGCTCTTGCGCGGTGGCATTGCGTAGGCCTCCCATGCCGGGTGCACAACCTCGAACTCGACGCCGTCCCATACCCAACGCTGGCCGGCGAAACAGGGGAGGTGGTGCGAGCTCGCGGCGCGCAGCGGATGGTCCGCCGGCAAGGAACTGGCAAGCCAGCCAACCGGCAGGACTTCCAGAATACTCGCCGCCCCGCCCTCGTGGTCGGTGTCCGCGTGGGACACGATCAAGCCGTCGAGCCGGCTCACGCCGCGCGAACGCAGGTAGGGCAGGATGATGCGGTTGCCGCTATTGGCGTCCGGCGAGAACTTCGGACCGGTATCGTAGATCAGGTCGTGACCCGCCGTCTGGACATGCACGGCGAGCCCTTGACCGACATCGAGCGTGGTCACCAGCGCCGCGCCCTGTTGCGGGCGTGGCGGCGCGATCAGCACCAGCGGCAGGAACATCACGGCCCCGGCACCGCGCCCCGGCACACCGCGCGGCAGCAGCACCACCGCGCAGCCGGCCAGCGCCAGGACGATCGCCCAGGGCGCCGGGGCGGCCTGCTGCCACACCGCCTGAGGCAGTCGCGCGAGCGCGTGGATGAACATCATGAGCATGCCGACCAGCCAGTGGCACAGACTCAGCAGCGGGTCGAACGGCAGCGCCGCGGCGATCAGCGTCAGCGGGGTGACGACCAGGCTGACGAGCGGAATCGCCACCGCATTGGCGAGCGGCGACACGAGGGAGAACTGGTGGAACAGCGCGAGCAGCAGCGGAATCATACCGATGGTCACGGCCCACTGCGCGGACAGCCACGCGCGCAGCCAATGCACGGACCCGATCTGTCCGCTGCTCACGTAGAACAGCAGGGCCACGGCGCCGAAGGAAAGCCAGAAGCCGGCGGCCAAAACCGCCCATGGATCGACAAGCAAGACGACGAGCAATGCGAGTGCCAGCACGCGGCTGGGCGAGCTGACTCGGTCACGCCACAGTGCCAGCGCCACGACCGAGAGCATGTACAGCGTGCGCTGCGCCGGCACGCCGAAACCGGCCAGCAGGCAGTAGGCGAGCCCGCTGCACCAGCCGCCGAGCGCCGCCGCCTTCGGTGTTGCCAGGCGCAGCGCAAGCCCAGGCACGCGCCGCCAGCCCCACGACACCAGCCAGTAGCCCAGGCCGGCGACCATCGTCACGTGCAGGCCCGAGATCGACATCAGATGGGTGATGCCGGTGCGGTTAAATACCTGCCACAGGTCGCCGTCGATCGCGCGCTGGTCGCCGATCGCCAGCGCGACCAGGATCCCGGCGTACTCCTTGTCTTCGAGCACGCG
The DNA here is from genome assembly GCA_963822375.1 of uncultured beta proteobacterium. GTDB lineage: Bacteria > Pseudomonadota > Gammaproteobacteria > Burkholderiales > Rhodocyclaceae > CAWGHV01. The sequence goes on from CAWGHV010000031.1 coordinate 28,447, forward strand.
TGCGAATCGATCGCGCACGCCCTCGCGCAGGCGTTCGATCAGTAAGCCCGGCCGCGCCACGAAAGCATCCACGCGCCGATTCTCGGGATCGGGACGGACGTAGCCGGTGGCGCGCAGTCCGCGCTCGAACAGGTAGGCCTCGTAGTCGAAGCCGTGGGGATTCTGATTGCCATGCGGGCGCTTTAGCCGCACCGTCAATTGCCAGCGCTCGCCGGCATGCACGGGAGGCGGCCGATGCCATTCTTCCTCGCGCCAGCCGCGGTACCAGGCCAGCCACAGCCGCGACGGAACTCGGGCTGCGGCGCGCTCGACCTCGAACTCGAAACGCACGCCGTGATCGTAGCTCTGGGGCAGCGTGGCGATGACACCGGTGAGGCGGATGTCGCGTCCTTCGTTGGCTTCCGGCAGCGCGTCCGCCAATCGCCATTGCGCCATGCCGGCAGCCCAGACAAACCCCGCAAGGCTGGCCGCGGCGACGGCCGGTACGCGCGACGCGAGCCGCCAGCGTCTATCCGAACGATCGTGAAAACAGGCGGCGCCGACAGCGGCCGCGGCGGCAACCAGGGCGAGACCGAGCAGTATCGGCCAGCCGGGAAGCCGAGCCTGTTGCTGGCACGACCATACGCCGATGACAAACGCGATAATTGCCAGACGCATGGCCAGAGTATAAGGGCAGGTTCGCGCTCAGGCCTCGGACAGCCTCGGTGCGTCGCGGGCAGGTCGGCCCGAACACCGCCCGGCTGCAACCTTTCCGCTACAATCCGCCATTCCCGAGCGCAGCCCATGCGCAAGAAGCTCAGACGATACCTGCCCGATCACGCGGCACTGCGCGCCAACCGCTGGCTGGCGATGTTCGGCGACACCTTGCTGCATCCGCGGCTGTGGCACCTGAACCGGCATTCCGCCGCCGGTGCCGTCGCCGTGGGACTGTTCTGCGGCCTTATCCCGGGTCCGCTGCAGATGCCCACCGCCGCGGCGCTGTGCATCATCTTCAAGGTCAACCTGCCGCTCGCCCTGTTCACGACCCTTTACACCAACCCGCTGACCATCGTACCCCTGTACGTGGTCGCTTATCAGTTGGGGAAGTGGGTCATTCCGGGCGCGCATGCGCAATTCGTGGCGCCGCCGGATTGGGAGCGGCAGGGTTTCACGATATGGATCGAACAGTTCATCGACTGGATGGCCGCGCTGGGAAAACCGCTGGCCCTGGGCCTGTTGCTGCTGGCAATAATCCTCGCGCTCGCAGGTTACTTCGCGGTGCGTACCGGCTGGCGGGCCTACTCAGTCCATGCTTGGCGCAAGCGCTCCAGCAGTCGCGAAGGATAGCACCGGCAGGCAGCGCCCGCGCAGCGGCGATGCGCGCCGCGGTAAGCGGATCGAAGGGGGTATAAGCCGCCAGCGTGAGCAGGCTAGCGCAGGCTGGTCCGGAGGAGGAAATTCGCCAGGCTTTCGCCCATATTGGTGCCGAAGCGGCGGGCCAGCCGTTCGGCGAAGTTCTGCTTCACGGTGTAGTCCCGAATGTCCTCGGCCTTGATGACCTCGCGCGCCACGTAGTCCACACCGCCGAATTCGTCGGCCAGACCCAACTCGACGCTCTTGGCGCCGGTCCACATCAGGCCGCTGAACAGCTCCGGCGCATCTTTGAGGCGCTTGCCGCGCCCATCGCGCACGACCTTGATGAACTGCTGGTGGATATCGTTGAGCAGCGTTTGCGCGTGCTCGAGATGCCGAGGTTCCTGGGGCGAGAACGGATCGAGGAATCCCTTGTTCTGTCCCGCAGTGAGCAAACGCCGCTCGACGCCGAGCTTGTCCATCGTGCCGGTAAAGCCGAAACCGTCCATCAGCACGCCGATCGAACCCACCACGCTGGCCTGGTTCACGAAGATCTTGTCGGCCGCCGCGGCGATGTAATAGCCGCCCGAAGCACAAACGTCCTCCACCACCGCGTATAGCGGGATGGCGGGAAACTTCGCGCGCAGGCGCTTGATCTCGTCGCTGATCAGGCCCGACTGCACCGGACTCCCACCCGGGCTGTTGATGCGAATGATGACCCCCTGGGTACCCTTGTCTTCGAACGCGGATTGCAGCGCGCCGGTGACATGCTCGGCGCTCGCTTCGCCATTCACCGAGATCACGCCATCGACCTGAACCAGCGCCGTGTGCTTCTTGCCGTCGGTGAGGCGCTCCGCCGTATCGCCCCAGTCGAAGAGCATGATCAGCAACACGGTGAAGTAGGCGAACCCGAGCAGCTTGAAAAAGATGCCCCAGCGGCGCTTGCGCCGCTGCTCCGCCAGTGCCTCGAAGGCCAGGCGTTCGACGACTTTGCGTTCCCAATTCGGTTCGTTGCCGGGGGCGTCTTGCATGGTGCCAGCCTTATCTCAAAATGACTTGTCCGTTCTGCTCGAAGACCCCGACCGGCACCAGCGCCTGCCCCTTGCAAGGGCCGTGGACGCAGCGCCCGGTGCCGGGTTCGTAGGTCGCCCCGTGGGTCGCACAAACCAAGTATAAACCTGAACCATCGAAGAACTGGCCGGGCAGCCAGTCCAGCTCGACGCCAACATGGGCACAGCGGTTCAAGTAGGCGTGGACCCGCCCGTCGTAGCGCAATGCGAACGCCGCGGTAGCCTGTCCCTCGAGTTCGACTTCGAAGCGCACACCCGCGCCGCCCTCGACGAGTTGCGCGCTCGCGCAAACTACGCGGGCGCCGTCAGCCACGTATGCAACTCGCCAAAACTCGCGACGCAGCCGAGCGTGGCCGCGGCGGCCAAGGCGTGCGCGGGATGGGCGCCGAAGGTCACGGCGAGCGACGCGACGCCGGCGTTGCGCGCCATATCCAGGTCATGTGTCGTATCGCCGACCATCAATGTGCGATCGGCCGAAACACCGAGCGCCTCCATGATCTCGAGCAGCATCGCCGGATGCGGCTTGGAGCAGCATTCATCGGCGCAACGGGTGGCATGAAAGAAATCTCCGAGCCCGGTAGCCTGCAACGCCCGGTCGAGGCCGGGTCTGGCCTTGCCGGTGGCGACACCGAGCTTGACGCCCGCGGCGTGAAGCGCCGCAACGAGTTCGAGCGCACCAGGGAACAGCGCCAACTCATGATCCCGCGCCAAGTAGTGGAAGCGATAGCGCTCCGCCACCCGCGGGTAGTCGCGCGCCGCAAGCTGCGGCAGCGCACTGAGCATGGCGTCCTGCAAGCCGAGACCGATGATGTGGCGAGCCCGCTCGTCGCTTGGCGGATCGATTCCCAGATCGAGGCAGGCTGCCTGGATTGCCGCGACGATCGCCGCTGCCGAATCCATCAGCGTTCCGTCCCAGTCGAACACGATCAAGTCAAAACGCCTAAACATCGTCACGCGGTTCGTGAGCGTCCAGACGCGCCAGAAAACCTCTCAAATCGGCCGCCAGCGGCGCCTCGATCGTCAAGCGTTCGCCGTTAGTGGGATGACGGAACTCAAGCCGCTGCGCATGCAAATACATGCGCTTCAGTCCTTGCTGCAGCAATGCCTTGTTGAGCACGAAGTCGCCGTACTTGGCGTCGCCGCAAAGAGGGAAACCCAGATGCGAGAGGTGCACGCGAATCTGATGAGTGCGTCCGGTTTTCAACTCCACTTCGAGCTGACTGAGGCTACGCCAGCGCGCACGCAAACGCACGACGCTGTGCGCCGACTTGCCGTGGACGGAAACCGCCACGCGCCTTTCCCCGGCGGCATTCAAATACTTGTGCAGCGGTAGCCGAACCTGCTGCAACACATTTAGCCAGCGCCCCTTGACCAAAGCCAGATAGGTCTTGCAAATCTCGCCGCGCCGCAACAGATCGTGTACGCCCACGAGCGCCGAGCGCTTCTTGGCGACCAAAAGCACGCCGGACGTCTCGCGGTCGAGGCGATGGACCAGTTCCAAGAATCTCGCCTCTGGACGTTGACGGCGCAAGCGTTCGATCACGCCGAAGCTCACCCCGCTGCCGCCATGCACCGCGACCCCGGCGGGCTTGTCGATGGCGAGGAGCATATCGTCCTCGTACAGCACGTCGAAGGGTTCGCCGGGCGGCACGGAATGGCCGGCCCGTCCGGAATCACCCATGCGCAAGGGAGGAATCCGAACCTCGTCGCCGAGCGCCAGCCGGTAGGTCGGATCGACCCGGCGGCTATTCACGCGCACTTCGCCGCGCCGCAGCACCCGGTAGATATGGCTCTTGGGAATGCCCTTGCAGACCCGCAGCAGGTAGTTGTCGATGCGCTGGCGCTCTTCCTCCACGCCGACGACCTCGCGCACCACGGTGAGGTTTTTGAAAGGTTGTTTCATTTCCAATATACTCAGCGAGGTTTGCGGCTTTATGTCACGAAGCACCTCCCGGCCCAAGGCGGCGGTACGGTGCACTCGGACCGAGCGGAAAGCTCGCTGCGAATTGCTCGGAAAGCGGTGTGGTCCGAAAGCGTTGGAACGGACGACGCGACGACGAGGACAAAGCAGTTGCAAGTACGGTTAATTTCGCTCACCAGGAGCAGCGATACTACTTGATTTTGCGCGCGTGTAGCATCCGCACGATCGCCAGTTCCGACCGGTCTCCCGGGATCAAGCCCGACGCTCCATGAAGACCTGTCAGGACGCGAAAGAGACAGCCCTAACCAATGGTTTGCGACTCCCCGGCTCATGACCTCACCTAAGTCAAACTAATCCGGCCCGCTACAACGGCAAGCGGTTGTCTGCCCGTGGCTCGCGCGCGGGAGAACAATAAATGAAGCGCATGCTGTTCAACGCGACACAGGCCGAGGAACTCCGTGTCGCGATCGTCGACGGTCAGAAGCTGATTGACCTCGACATCGAATCGGCCAGCAAGGAACAACGCAAGAGCAACATCTACAAGGCCGTCATCACCCGCATCGAGCCCAGCCTCGAAGCCGCGTTCGTCGACTACGGCGCCGAGCGCCACGGCTTCCTGCCCTTCAAGGAAGTCTCCCGCGCCTATTTCAAGCCCGACGTCGAACCCGCGCAAAGCGCGCATCCAGGATGCCCTGAGCGAAGGCCAGGAACTGATCGTCCAGGTCGACAAGGACGAGCGCGGCAACAAGGGCGCGGCGCTGACCACCTTCATCAGCCTGGCCGGCCGCTATCTGGTGCTGATGCCCAACAACCCGCGCGGCGGCGGCGTTTCGCGCCGCGTCGAGGGCGAGGATCGCGCCGAGCTGCGCGAGGTCATGGACCAGCTGGACGTCCCGCAAGGCATGAGCCTGATCGCCCGCACCGCCGGCATCGGCCGCACACTGGAAGAGCTGCAGTGGGACCTCAACTACCTGCTGCAGTTGTGGCAGGCCATCGAAAGCGCGGCCGACATCCCAGACCGGCGCCTTCCTGATCTACCAGGAAGGCAGCCTGGTCATCCGCGCCATTCGCGATTACTTCCACCCGGACATCGGCGAAATCCTGATCGACACCGACGACATCTACGACCAGGCACGGCAGTTCATGGCTCACGTGATGCCGGGCAACGTCGCACGCGTCAAGCGCTACCGCGACGACGTGCCGCTGTTCTCGCGCTTCCAGATCGAGCACCAGATCGAATCGGCGTTCGCGCGCCAGGTCACGCTGCCTTCGGGCGGCGCCGTCGTCATCGACCACACCGAAGCACTCGTATCGATCGACGTAAACTCGGGCCGCGCCACGCGCGGCGCCGACATCGAGGAAACCGCGCTCAGCACCAATCTCGAAGCAGCCGACGAGGTTGCCCGCCAGTTGCGCCTGCGCGACCTGGGCGGGCTGATCGTCATCGACTTCATCGACATGGAGAGCCAGCGCAACCAGCGCGAAGTGGAAAACCGTCTGCGCGAGGCGCTGCACTTCGACCGCGCACGGGTGCAGACGGGCAAGATCTCGCGCTTCGGTCTGCTCGAGCTATCGCGCCAGCGGCTGCGCCCGGCGCTGGCGGAAACCAGCTACATCCCCTGCCCTCGCTGCATGGGCACCGGCCATATCCGCAGTACCGAGTCGGCCGCCCTGCACATCCTGCGCATCCTCGAAGAGGAGGCGATGAAGGAGAACACCGGCGCGCTTCACGCCCAGGTACCGGTGGATGTCGCGACTTTCCTGCTCAATGAAAAGCGCACGGACATCCAGGCCATCGAGATGCGCCACAAGGTCAACATCTTCTTGATTCCCAACACCCATATCGAAACGCCGGCGCACGAAATCGTGCGCTTGCGCCACGACCAGCTCAACCAGGAAGAGGCCATCGTACCCAGTTACAAAATGATGGAGGCGCCTCCGCAGCCGGAAGGCTATCAAGCGAATGCACAGCCGGAGCCGCGTGCGCCGCGCCAGGAAGCCGCCGTCAAGGGCATCACGCCCGGCCAGCCGGCCCCGATCGTCGAAGAACGAACCCAGCCCGCCGCACTGGTGCCGCCAGGGATTCCAAGAACGGCGCCCCAGCAGGGAATCATGCAACGAATCCTCACCTGGTTCCGCGGCACTCGCGAAGAGGAACCGGCCGCTGCCGTACCGGCACAAACGCCGCAGCGAAGTGCCGATGTCGAACGAGATCAACGCCGTGGCGGACGCAGCCGGCGCAATGGCCAAGGCCGGCCTGAGCGCGGCGAGCGCGGACCACGCGCGCCTCTGGCAGATCAAGGCGAGCGTGCCGGTCGCACCGCACAACCTCGAAGCCAAACTGGCGAGCCGCGCGATCAGCGGCGTGCCCGCCCGCCGCGCGGCGAAGGCAAGGGCGCGGATCCACGCGCCGCACGTACCCCTCGACCCGAGCAGGATCAACCGGGCGTTCCAGGGCAGGCCGATACAGCGGCGATGCCCGCAGCCAGCGCGCTGGAGACCAGCGCTCCACGTGGCAGCGCGGAAGGGGTAGCCGAAGGGCAAGGGCGCGGCAGGCGCGGGCGACGTGGCGGGCGCCGCGAGCGTCAGGAACAGCCCGTCGGCCAAGATGCCACACCCACCGCCGCGGCCGGAGCGAGTACCGACGCGGCGCCGATGGCCCTGCTGGCGGAGGATGGCCAGCAATCGCTGCGCGAGTCTTCGACCAATCAGCAAACGAGCATCCCCGTCGTTGCCGCCGCGCTGGTTTCGGCCCCGGAACAACTGTTGGATGCGGCGGAGTCCGGCGATGCGGCCCTCGCCCCGGTTCGCCTGGGCGAACCGGAGACGCTCGAGCCCCAGTCGGCGGCTTACGATGCAGAAGCGCCGAGCAGCTTCGCGCCGCAGCCGGTGCCGATCGCAGACCCAGCGGCAGCGGAACTCGCGGCCCCTGCCGCGCCGGAAGCCGCTCCTTTCCAGGGCCAGCTTGTCTTGGCCAGCACGCAACCGCCACACGATGAACCGCCCCCGGCACACCTGGAAGATCTCGCCTCGGTCCTTGAGGAAAGCGGACTTGTGATGGTGGAAACCAGCCCAGACCGGAGCCCTCAGGTCGAGAGCGAGGCGGCGCCTCCCGCCCCCGCCGAAACGCGCCGTCATCGCGCCGACCCGGCGCCGGCTCCCAGCTATGAACCGCTCGAGCAGGTCGAAACTCGGAAGTAGGGGTTGCCGAGCAGGTCTAGCAGGGTTTAGCGCACGGTTTCTATGAGACCTTGCGCGGCATCTTCGACCATGTCGAGTACCAGCTCGAACCCCACGTCACTTCCGTAGTACGGGTCCGGCACGTCATCGACATCGAAGTGGTGCGCATAGCGCATTAGCAAGCCGAGCTTGGGCGTGTGCGCGCGTGGGCAGTCGCGCGTCAGATGTTCGAGGTTGTCCCGATCCATAGCCAAAAGCAGATCGAAGCGCTCGAAGTCGGTGGCGTCCACCCGCCGTGCGCGCAGCCGACTCAAATCAACGCCGCGTCGCAGCGCCGCCTTGCGCGCCCGGGGATCGGGAGGCTGACCGGCATGGTAGCTGTGGGTTCCAGCAGAATCCACTTTAATTTCGCCATCCAATCCCTTAATTTGTATTATTTTTTTGGCAACTCCCTCGGCCGTGGGTGAGCGGCAGATATTGCCCATGCAAACAAAGAGGATTCTCATTTACTGTTTATACATCAGAAACTTAGGTCATCAACCTAGGTCAAAAATGCGTGCCAAAACGCGACAAAGCGCTCCAAAGGAATCATAAGCTTACCAGTCAATTGTAGAAATCCAAGACGGTTGCGCAGATGCCAATTTCATAGCCCGCCTGGCATCGGTCTTGGCGCACACCTCACCGAAAACGAACCATTGCGCATGAAGTCGGTGAAGCGATCAAGTGCACTAGCGTTAATGTCTTGATAGACAGGTGGCTTACCTGTACTGATTCAACCGCCTTATGGTTTCCCGATGGCCACGCTGTAGCGTCACCCAAGAGGGACAATCCGAAGCATGTATTATCTGTATTCAAGTAGTTATCGTTGTGATTTGAAGTTATGCGGCTAGTCGGCGTTCGTTGGCGGGCAAGACCCTGTGGGGCCGCTACGTGAGTCCAGACGAAGCAACGATGGAGCGGGCGTGGAACATCACGTGCGGCCCAGAATCCCTTCCGCACAGTATTCAGCACCGCGCCAACCATGTTTCTACAGATTCTGCGACCGGGCACCCTCGGGGTAGAGCCGCGCGCCATGCAGCGGTGCCTCATGCCGAGATGGTGGCAAAAACCGCAGCCGTCCATATTCACCATCAACTGAGCCGGCCGATGAACTGGCGTTGTATCCGCCCTTTCACGGCGGTAACCGGGGTTCGAATCCCCGTGGGGACGCCATCAACATCAATGAGCTACTGATGTTGGATTGAACTCGCTCGGCGCCGAGAGGGAACGGTTGGAGTTTCGCGCTCGCGCGAGCGCCGAGCCTGCGGTGGGATCCCAAAGCTGGGCATGTCAGATGGCGGACTCGCTCCGCAATCGGGCAATGGCCTCGCGGTCATAGCCGAGTTCGCCGAGGATCGCCTCGGTGTGCTGGCCGAGGCCGGGAACGGCGTCCATGCGGGCGGCGAAGTTCTCCGGAACGCCCGGCGGCAGCAGCGCAGGCAATTTGCCCGCCGGACTATCCACCTCGGCCCAGCGGCCGCGCGCCTTCAACTGCGCGTGCTCCCACACATCGTGCATATCGTTCATGCGCCCGTTGGCGATGCCCGCCGCGTCGAGCCGCTCGATCACTTGCTCGGAGCTGAGCGACGCGAAGGCCTCGCTGATGATTGCGCGCAGCTCGTTGCGGGTCATCGTGCGCTTGGAGTTCGAGGCGTAGCGCGGGTCGTTCGCAAGCTCGGGCCGGCGCAAGACCCCTTCGCAGAACACCGCCCACTCGCGCTCGTTCTGAAGTCCCAGCATCACGGTCCTGCCGTCACCCGCGGGAAACGGACCATAGGGGTAGATCGTGGCATGCGCCGCGCCGGTGCGCGGCGGCGGCGCGGCGCCCTCGTGGGCATAGTAGAGCGGATAGCTCATCCACTCGACCATGGCCTCCAGCATCGAAACCTCGATGCGGCAGCCCTGACCCGTCTTGCCGCGCTGGAGCAGCGCCGCGAGGATGTTGGTGTAGGCGTACATGCCGGCGGCGATGTCCGCGATCGAGCAACCCGCTTTGGAGGGCTCCTCCGCCGTACCCGTGACCGAGAGAAAGCCGGATTCGCTCTGGATCAGCAGGTCGTAGGCCTTCTTGTCCCGATACGGGCCTGAGTCGCCGTAGCCCGAGATGTCGCAGACGATCAGCCACGGATGCTTAGCCCTCAGGGCCTCGTAGGAAAGACCCAAGCGCGCAGCGGCGCCCGGCGCGAGGTTCTGCACCAGCACATCGGCCCGCTCCAGCAGGCGGGCCAGCACGTCGGCCGCCTGCACGTGCTTGACGTCCAGCGTCAGGCTCTCCTTCGAGCGGTTGGTCCACACGAAGTGCGAGGCCAGTCCCTTCACCCTTTCGTCATAGCCTCTGGCGAAATCGCCCGCACCAGGGCGCTCCACCTTGATGACGCGCGCCCCCAGGTCCGCCAGTTGTCGGGTGCAGAAGGGCGCAGCGATTGCGTGTTCGAGGGTGACGACGGTGATGCTTTCCAGCGGTCTCATGGGGCGCGCTCCGTCGCGGGTATGTTGGCAGGCCCTAGTACGACCGCGGCAGTCCGAGGATGTGTTCCGCCACGTACGAGTAGATCAGGTTGGTGGAAATCGGCGCCACCTGGTACAGCCGCGTCTCGCGGAACTTGCGCTCGACGTCGTATTCGCAAGCGAAGCCGAAGCCGCCGTGGGTTTGCAGGCAGACATTGGCCGCCTCCCAGGAGGCCTTGGCAGCGAGGTGCTTGGCCATGTTCGCTTCCGCCGCGCAGGGCTGGTGGGAGTCGAAAAGCTCGGCGGCGCGGAAACGCATGAGGTTCGCCGCCTCGACCTCGATAAAGGCCTCGGCGATGGGGAACTGGACGCCCTGATTCTTGCCGATCGGCCGGTCGAAGACGATACGCTCGTTGGCATACTTGGCGGCGCGCTCGATGAACCAGTAGCCGTCGCCGATGCACTCGGCGGCGATGAGCGTGCGCTCAGCGTTCAGCCCGTCGAGGATGTACTTGAACCCCTTGCCCTCCTCGCCGATCAAGTCCTCCGCCGGAATTTCCAGGTTGTCGAAGAACAGCTCGTTGGTCTCGTGGTTCACCATGTTGGCAATCGGGCGCACGGTAAGGCCGCGGCCGATCGCCTCGCGCAGATCGACGATGAACACCGACATGCCCTCTGACTTCTTGCTCACCTCGGCCAGCGGCGTGGTGCGTGCGAGCAGGATCATTAGGTCGGAATGCTGTACGCGCGAGATCCACACCTTTTGGCCATTTACCACGTAGCGCTCGCCCTTGCGCACGGCAGTGGTCTTGAGCTGGGTGGTATCGGTCCCGGTGGTCGGCTCGGTCACCGCCATCGACTGAATCCTCAGCTCGCCGGCGGCGATCTTCGGCAGATACTTCTCCTTCTGCTCGCGGCTGCCGTTGCGCAGCAGCGTTCCCATGTTGTACATCTGGCCATGCACCGCGCCGGCGTTGCCGCCGCAGCGGTTGATCTCTTCCATGACCACGCTGGCCGCGGCGAGCCCCAAGCCGGAACCGCCGTGTTCTTCCGGGATCATGGCGGCGAGCCAGCCAGCACGGATCAGCGCATCGACGAACTCCTCGGGATAGCCGCGCTGCGCGTCGATCTTGCGAAAGTACTCATCCGGATACGCAACGCACAGGGCGCGTATGGCATCGCGGATGTCATCATAAGCATGCGTCGGTATCAATCCATCCTCACTTCGCAAGGATCCCGCAATACCAAGTTCGCGCTCGACGCGCTATTGGCGCAAGAATATCCAAATTGAGGTCGCCGCGCAGCGCGCGTCAACCTCAAGCCGGTAGAATGGGTTGCAGGCGCGCCTACGGTTAGGGCCTGTTGATATTCCCGCGACGGAGCGCGTTGCGACCCAAAGGGCTCGCGGCGAGGGAATGTCAACAGGCCCTGGCCTCCGCGAACTGGACAACGATGAGGCCAACACAAGGTTCGACAGCCGGTGACTCGCCCGCTTAGCACGTCATGCCCCTCGACGAGGTTTTGCAGTCGCTCTCGGTCAGTGTCGGCGTCGGCCTTGGCCGCGACGAGGCTGCCCGGCGTCTCGATCGATACGGTCGCAACAGCCTGCCCGCGCCGAAGCGACGCGGGCCGCTGCTGCGCTTCGCGCTGGCGGGGCGGCCGTGGTCGCGGCGCAGGACGCCGCGTTGCAAGATTTGGCCCGCTGCGCACTGCTGTGCAACGACGCGTACCTCAGGCAGGACGCGGAGGCTGGTTGGAGAATCGTCGGCGACCCCACCGAGGGCGCTCTGCTCACGCTCGCGCGCAAGGCCGGGCTCGACCCGCCGCAGATCGTCGCTGCCACACCGCGAGTTCGACGAGATTCCGTTCGAGTCGGAGCACCGCTACATGGCCACGCTGCATCACGACCACGGGGGCACGCCTTCGTGCCGCTCTAAGGCGCGCCGGAGCAGGTGCTCGATCTATGCCTGCGGGATTCCAGTGACAGGCCTCTCGATCGCGCGGCATGGGCGTGGCGCATGGATGAGGCCGCGGGCGCCGGACAGCGCGTGCTAGCGCTCGCGCGCTGCGAGCTGGCCGCGGGCACGACCGTGCTGTCCATGGCCGATATCACTGCGTGTTTCACCTTGCTGGGTCTGGTCGGTCTCATCGATCCGCCACGCGAGGAAGCGATCGCGGCGGTGGCCGACTGTCAGCGCGCCGGGTTGCGTATCAAGATGATCACCGTTGACCACGCGGTTACCGCGACGGCGATCGGACGCCAACTGGGGCTGAGCGCAGGTCGGCCGCTCACCGGCGCGATGTTGGAAGCCCTGGACGACGCGGCGCTACGCCGCCGTGCCTTGGAGAGCGACGTGATCGCCCGTGCAAGTCCCGAGCACAAGCTGCGCCTGGTGGCCGCCTTGCAGGCGCAGGGCGAGTGGGTGGCGATGACCGGCGACGGCGTCAATGACGCCCCGGCGCTCAAGGCCGCGGATATCGGCGTCGCCATGGGGCGTAAGGGAACCGATGCCGCGCGTGAGGCCGCCGATCTGGTGCTCACCGACGACAACTTCGCCACCATCGCCCACGCCGTGCGCGAGGGGCGGGTGGTGTTCGACAACATCAAGAAGTCGCTGCTCTTCATCCTGCCAACCAACGGCGGAGAAGCGGGCGTGATCCTGCTCGCCGTCTTCGCCGGGCTGGCGCTGCCGGTCACCGCGGGCCAGATCCTATGGGTGAATATGGTGACGGTCATCGTCGTGTTGGGCTTCGCCAAGTTTCTTGCGGTGGAAGCCGAAAAGGCCGTGCTGCGGCGTCTTGCAGTTCAGAGCATCTGAATGAGCTGGCGCGAGCGCTTGCGCGCACACATCCCGACCCGCGAACAACTTCACGCCAATCGCTGGCTCTCCTGGCTTGGACCACGTCTGCTCCACCCCGGGCTGTGGCGCTGGACACGAAAGGGCGTCGCGCTGGGCGTGGCGCTGGGCGTGTTCTTCGGGTTGCTCATCCCGATCGCGCAGATTCCCCTTTCGGTCGGCGCCGCCGTGGTGTTGCGCGCCAACGTTCCGGCCGCCGCAGTCAGCACGCTGGTCACCAATCCGCTGACCTTCGGGCCGATCTACTATGCGGCCTATCGGCTCGGCGCCTGGGTGACCGGCGACAGGTCACTGCCGAAGGTGGTCGCCACCGGCGGTATGAAGAAGATCGATCCGGATACTAGGCTATGGCAGCGCGTTACCGCACTCGGTAAACCGCTCTTGGTGGGTCTGGCCATCACCGCCACGCTGTTCGCCCTACTCACCTACGGGATCATCACTGTCACTGGTCTATTTGACGATGAGGAGGCTCGCCGGGCCATACTGGATCTGCGACAAAAGGTGGAGGCAGCCAAGGTCGAAACGGACCAGAGGTTTGTCGATCAACTAAAGCGCTCTACCGATGAATCTGCGCAGCTACGCAGAAGTCGCTGGATCTTCAAAATGAGATCGAGAGCCTACGCGCTGAGCTCGCCAGATTGAAAGGCCAGGACGAGCAGGTGGTGCGTGATTTGGCAGAGGTTCAAAAACGTCAAAAGGACATGACGCAGTCCTTGGATGATCGGTTGCGCAGATTCGAGCCTGCAAAGGTTACTTTGGACGGACGAGAGTTCATGGCTGAGCCTGCAGAACGTCGTGATTACGAAGCTGCGCTTGCGATGTTTCGCAAGGGTGAGTTCGCGGCTGTCCAAGTAGTTTTTGTTGATTTTTTAAGCCGCTACGCCATCTCGGGCTATCGGCCCTCCGCTCTTGTTTTGGTTGGGAAATGCGCGTACGCCACAAAAGACTACAAAGAGGCGATGGCGAATTTTCGAAACCTAGTCGCTGGTGCTCCAGACCACCAGCGCGCACCTGAGGCAGTGCTGGCGATTGCCGATTGCCAGTTGGAATTAAAGGATACGAAAGGCGCACGCAAAACGCTGGAGGAGTTGTTGGTGAACTTTCCCAACACTGATGCGGCTGCAGCTGGCAAAGAGCGGCTCGCGCGCTTCAAATAGGAAATTGCTGTGACATCGCAGCTTCCGCCCACTACAGCTACGGTGGGCTCTGCCGACCTGGTGCGTAGATTTTCTGGTCTAGATCGACTTTATGGAGTCAGTGGTGGTGAGGCGGTGGATCACGCGAATTGCATGTCGTCGTTGTGGGCATTGGTGGGGTGGGGTCTTGCTCGGCCGAGGCCTTCTTCCCCAGTGGTGTGGTGTCTACCTTGATCGACATGGACCACATTACGGAGTCCAATGTCAATCGTCAAGTCCATGCACTCACACCAACACTGGGCATGGCTAAAGTGCACGCTATGCGTGAACGCATCTTCGATATCAACCCGGCTTGTGTGGTGCATTGCATCGACGATTTTGTTCGAACCGGGAAACT
>CAWGHV010000032.1:0-83597 GCA_963822375.1 uncultured beta proteobacterium
CTCAGCTCGCCACGGGATTGCCGCTCCCCTTCGCGATACACGGCAATGGCGTGGTTATTGCGGATTGAACACACGCGCGTGGCCGTCCAGCTCTGGCCATGGGCGGTGCGCCGTCCAATCCGGTTCAGGATGGAGGCGATCATCGAGTCCGGCTGTATCCTCGCCAAGGAACGAATCAGTTCGATCGTGTCCGCATCCATGACATGGCGATGAACACCCGGACGGCCTTTTTCAAACTGCAGTTCGGTATGATCCCCGCCTTGCCAGTGCAGGACCAAGTGGATCGTCTTCCCCTCGGAGGTGACGATGATCTCCTTCAGGACCGTACGCAGGATACGTTTCTTGAATTCGGGCTGACTGTCCGGGTGATCCCACAGGCAGGGTAAATCCTCGGCTAGTGCCAGCAATTCCTCTTTTGTCGTCGCCGCAACCGGGTTGGGACGCTCAGCCTTGAGCGCGGCGAGTTCTTGTTCAATCTGTGCTTGCACCCTCAGCGCTTCGTTCCAGCGCCGCTCAAGTTCCGCGGCGACCAAGCGCTGTGTCGGATCCACGGCATCGTACTGGCGCTGCGCCCGCGCGACCTCATAGCGCGCCTGCTCCAGGGCAAGCGTCTTCTGATGGGCACGTTCGTCGCTCGCACCCTGCAGGTTCTCGATCGCCTGGATTGCCGCTTCAATCGCATGGGGCTTCAAACACTCCAGCACTTGCTCGGCCACCATCTGATCGGCACGCAGACCGCCGAACATGACGCAGCAACTTGCTTCGCGATCGAGGATGCGACCAGCGCATTGATAGCGTATGACGCCCGGAGCCGGATAGCGGGGAACAAGCTTGGTGCCGCAATGGCCGCAGCGCAACAGACCCGAGAGCAACGCACTACCGCTTTTGACCGATCCCCGAACCATGGCGCCGACTCTGCTCGCATTATGGGCAATTACAGCCTGATTGCTTTGATACTCTGCCCAGCTAATGTAGCCTTCATGGTGATCGGGAATCAAGACCGCCCAGTCTTCAAGCGGTAGCTGCCGTGTGCGCGCGATGCGTTTGCGACCGTGTTCGATCCGCACGATCGTCTTGCTGCGGCCATAGGCGTAGGTACCGGCGTAAATGGGGTTCTTCAACAAGCTCAACAGCACGTGGTAACGCGGCTGCTTCCAGACGATGTGGCGCGCCGCACCCGCGCCGTTGATCGCCGGAAGCTTGATCTGTTGCTGCTGCAGCCAGAAATAGAGCTGGCGAACGCTCGCCAACTCGGCGAACTTGCGAAACACCAGATCGAGTGCGGCGCACACCCTCTGATCGGCCTCCTTCTCAACCCGATCATCCAGGGTGCGTACGTAGCCGATCGGCACCTGGTTGTATAACTCGCCACGCTTGGCCTTTTGCGCCATCGCAGCCTGCGCCCGCTGCCGGAAGCTCGCCAGCTCCATCTCGCTGATCGTGCCCTTCATCCCCAAGAGCAGCCTATCATTGATGTGCGAGGGGTCGTAAATACCATCGGCATCGATCAACAAGGCGCCGACCAGACTGCAGAATTCCAGAAGCGTATGCCAGTCGCGACCATTGCGTGCCAGCCGCGAGGCCTCGATGCTGAATACCGCACCGACCTCGCCATCGCAAAGCAGAGCCCAACAAACGTTCGAAGCCGCGGCGGGAGCAGCAGAGCTATGGTCAAGTCTGGTGTATGAGATGCCTTAAGCATGCTCAGATCAGGCGGCCATCCTCTGCGGCTGCGGCGGATCGTCCGGCACCGCAACCCCGTCTTTGAAGACCATGCCTTTCAGTAAGTCGGCGATGCGCTCTGCGCCTTGGATGCGGCGCCAGGACTTCTGCGCTTCCTGCACCAGCTTGAAGGCCAGGCCCAAGAAGGTCGCGCGCGACACGCAGTTCTTCGTGCGCGTGCTGCGCTGGCGCACGGTGGCGAAGGTCGACTCGATCGGGTTGCTGGTACGCAGATGAATCCAGTGCTCGGCCGGGAAGTCGTAGAAGGCAAGCAAGGCATCGCGATCACGAGTGAGCTTCTCGGTCGCCTTCGGGTACTTCGCCCCGTAAGTCTTCAGGAAGGCCTCGAAGGCGCTCTTCGCCTGGGCACGCGTGGGCGCCATCCAGATCTCGTGCAGGCCAGCCTTGGCCTTGCCGTGCAGGCTCTTGGGCAAGGCGTTGAGGACATTGGCGGTCTTATGCACCCAGCAGCGCTGCGCGCGCGTCTCGGGATAGATCTCAGCGAGCGCCGCCCAGAAGCCCAGCGCACCATCGCCGACCGCCAGCAGCGGCCCGTGGGCGAGCCCGCGCGCCTTCAGATCACGCAGCACCTCCAGCCAGGACTCGGTGGACTCGCGCAGCCCATCGCCGATCGCCACCAGTTCCTTCTTGCCCTCTGGGGTAACGCCAATGATCACCAGCAGGCAGGAGCGGGCAGCGTCTTGCTCGCGCACCCCGCTGTGGATGCCATCGGCCCACCAGTACAGGTAGCGGCTGGTGCAGAGGTCGCGCTTCATCCACCCGGCGTACTCCGCGGCCCACTCGGCTTTCAGCCGGCTGACCACGTTGGGCGACAGCCCCTTGGCGTCCTCGCCGAGCAGCACGACGAGTGCCTCGCGCATGTCGCCGCTGGAGATCCCCTTCAGATACAGCCAGGGCAGGGCCGCGGCGATCGTCTTGGAGCGCCGAACATAGGGCGGCACCAGCGCGGAGTTGAACTTCACCCCGGCCCCCGAGCGATCACGCACCTTGGGCACGCGCACTTGCACCGGGCCCACCGCGGTGAGAATCTCGCGCGCCGGCAGGTAGCCGTTGCGCACGACCGCTGTCGCGCCCGACAGGGTGCGCACGTTGCCGTATTCGGCGAGCAGCTCTCGCACCTCGACCTCAATGGCGTTCTGCAGCAGATCGCGCGCGCCGCGCCGGATCAACTGCTCCAGCGTCAGTCCGATTTCCGTTGCACCGTCGCTCGTCCTGCTCGTATCCTTGCTCATGGCGTATCTCCCGTAGTTGCTGACTTCGAATCTCGACAATCCGATTTCAGCAGAGGTACGCCACCCGATCAACATGTCAGCAGCCGCTCATACACCAGTTTCGACTATAGCTCCCGGCCTTTTCGGGACGTGGTTAACCAGGCATTGCGCGATAGCCTGACAAGACGAAGCGCGTCAACACCACGAGCCGCGTTCAAGGTGACGCCTCGCGATCTTGGCAACCTCAAGCCGGGGCTCGGTTTGGACAACATCGCCAATCTTCTGGAGCAAGTGGAGGAGGGGCCCTTGCATCGATGATCCTGGTGAACGCGAACCTTCTGCTTTACGCTTACCACACGAGGGCGGAACAACACGAGGCGAGCAAGTCTTGGCGGGAGAGCACGCTGTCCGGGCCGCGCGCGGTGCGTTTCGCGTGGCTTACCGTGTGGGCGTTCTTGAGGATTTCCACCAACGTCCGTGTGTTCGAGCGCCCTCTTTCGGTGGCGGAAGCCCAGGCCGCCGTTTCTTCTTGGTTGAGCTAACCAGTCGCGGGAGTGCTCGAACCGGGAGAACGCTATTGGGATATCCTCAAGCGTGTCATGCAGGAAGGGCAGGCGACTGGTTCGCTGGTCATGGACGCCGCGCTGGCCGCCCCAGCGCTCGAGCACGGTGCGACGCTGAACACGACTGATCGCGATTTCGCGCAGTTTCCTCAGCTCAAGTGGAAAAATCCGCTCACGGCGACATAGCGGTTGCCTCGACGGCGTATGACACTGGCGGGCCACTACGGCCCCGGATTGCGCTGCGATCCATCCGGGCTGCACGCCGCTGCATGCCAACGTACCTTGTCTTAAGTTTTCACCAGATCCGGTCCCACTACCGCTTGCAGTAGCGTCTCCGGCCCGCCATCACCCGCTCGCGAAGCGAACCACCACAGCGCGCCCTTCTTGATCTGCCAGTCGGCTTGTTTTCCCGCGAGGAGTTGGGCGGCGACGCGGCCTAGCGTGGGTTGGTGGCCGACGATCAGTACCGTGCCGCCAGCGTGAGGCCAGCCGGCGGCGGCGAGGATGTCCTTGGCGTTGGCGCCGGTGCCGATCCGCTCGACAATTTCGAACTTGCGCGTCAGCGCAGCCGCTGTCTGCTGGGCGCGGGTGGCGGGGCTGACGATGATGCGCGTGTCCTTGGGCAGGCGCGGTTCGAGCCAGCGCGCGACACACTTGGCCTGCTTGATCCCACGCGGAGTCAGTGCCCGCTCGTTGTCGGGCATCCCGTCTTCGGCTTCGGCGTGGCGCCAGAGCATAATCGCCATCGCCGAACTATCCGGCTGCTTTTTGCCGCCGCCCATTCGTCATCTCCCCGTCATTGACGCCAAGCCGGCTTGGCCTTGAACAACCCGCGCACGTCGCGCGGTACGCGCGACAGCAGTTCGCTGTAGCGCGGTCCGTACCAGCCGCCCACAAGGGCGATCGCCTCGCGCAGCGCCGCCTCGTCGCCGGCACACCGCTCGAGATGCGGGCCGGCGTTGGCCAGGTCGTTGATCGAGCCAAGATCCTGTTGCAGGCGGGCGAGCCGCCGCAAATCGCGCTGCACCGCTGGCGCCCGGTAGAGCGGAGCGAAAAACTCGATGGCATAACGTAGCCGCTTCACCGCGATGCGCAGCGCGTGCAGCGCGGATACCTCGAGCCCGGCGCTGCGGCGCGCGGCGCGCGCGACGCGCCGCTGGAGCCTGCGTAGCCGCTGGCGGGCGAAGGCGCGCAGGTCGAGCTCACCGCGCTTCGTGGCGGTGTGGCGGACTTCGTGCAAGGCCGCCATCAGTTCGAGCAGAGTTCCGCCGTAGTAGGGATGGGTCAAGGCGGCGCGAGCCGCCGCGCGGGCCTCGCCTCGGCGCGCCGTGGCCGACGCACTCAATCGTGCGAGGCGCGCGTCGTCAGGAAACGCCCGCGCGACCGGCGCCAAAACGTCATCGATGACAACGTCCCAGTCGCGTGCCCGACCGAGAACCTGGGTCAGCTCGCGCAAGTGCGCGCGCAACGGCTTTGTCACGTGCGGCTTGATCACGGGTGAGAACACGCGCAGAGCCGAGCGCAGGCGGCGCAATGCCACACGCATCTGGTGGATGTACTCGGGATCGTCCGAGTGTACGGCGCCGACTTCGTTGGCTTGAATCTGCGCGACGCAGGCCAGCGCGATACGGTGGAACGCAGCGCGCGGCGTATCCTCGGCTCGCAGCGGTGAGCCGCGGGCCTTGACCGGCAGTGACGGGGCGCCGTTGGACAGGCGGTAACCGCGTTCCGCCTTGGAAAGGGACTCCGGTTTGAGAGCGAATTCGGCGCTCAATTTTCGCGCGACATCGAAAAGGTCGTTCGCGCCGCCGCGTTCGAGTTCGAGTTCGATCTCCGATATGGGCTCCGAGCGCTCGCCGCTGGTGATTGCGCCGCGGTCCAGCGCCACTACTATGGCAGCGCCCGGACTCGGGCATATGCGCCAGTGGCGGCGGGTGAAGGTCGTCTCGAAAACCGGGGCGAGGGTATCGAGAATTCGGTTGCGGCTGAGGAAACGGCGCAGCTCGGGCGAATCGATGGCGCGGAATTCGAAGCTCGAGCCGTTGTAGGGCTGTTCCCACTCCGGTCGTTCGCTCAGGCCGCCGGTTGATCTGCCCGCGCACTTCACTGTCTGCAGCCAGCGCCGCCCCTGGCGCCGCAGACGCAGCGCGATGCCACGCCGCTGCAAGGCAAGCTCCGGGGTGTCGAAGTAGATGTTGCGTAGCCGCGTGGTGCCGAGCGACTCGGCGTGGTCGCCGAGCAGCGCATGGCGCGCCAGCAATTTCTGCTGAGCCTCGGGAAGCGCCAGTTTGAGTTCGATTTCCGTGGCCATGATGCGCGGGGTAGGGGCAGTGCGGGAGAGCGATTCTCGCACGTACGCGGCCGGCGATTGTTACAGCGCCGGCGCCGGGGCGGTTTCACCCCGAGGTTTTCAGCTGACGGTCGCTTCGTCGGTACGTGTGGCGCCCAAGTTGTCAACCCAGGTGACGACTACCTTGTCGCCCGCCTTGGCGCCCTTGATACGAAAGCCGAACACGGGGTTGCGCGCGATGGCGGTGCTAATCTGGCCCTCGAGCACGGTCTTGCCGCCGACACTGCAGCGGATCTGCTGAATGAAATGCGCCGGCACCTTGCGCCCGCTCTGGGCTTCCGTGCGCAGCCCGGTCTCCATCGGGTGGCCCATCAGGACGCGGATCTCTGCAAAGTCGCCCCGCATCGAGGCGCGAATCTTGATGGGGTCTGCCATGCACTGGTTTCCGGGTCGAGGGAGCCGGCCGCGCGGCTTCTAGCCGCAGCCGCCGATCGTTACCTTCACTTCTCCGACCGTGCTGTAGAACTTGCCGTCCGCTGCTCTGGCCACCACCCGAACGTTCGATGTCTCGGCCATCTTCAAGCGTGCCGAGATCCGCGGCTCGGCACCGTTGGAGAAGCGAAAGCTTGCCGCCAGCGGAAACGGGTTGTCGTCGACGAAGATCGATATTTCTTGCGTGCCGGGAAGGTTGCTGATCACTTCGATCGGCACCGCCGCGCCGTCCTCGGCGACATCCGGGGCCTTGAGGACGAGATCCGCCGACTCCGCCGCCGCGTCCATACCGGCGGCGTGCAGCGCGCCGGGAAGGTCTTTGGCGCCGAACGCGGCGCGATTCCACTCGGCCGCCATCACCCGCATGGGTAGCAGCAAGCCTAACGCGGTCGCAGCGCCGAGTGCCGCGGCCGCGCCGGTGGTTTTCAAGATCGCCCTTCTGAGTTCGTTCGCCACGTGTCTTTGCGCGCCGGCTTGCCGCATTTCCCGGAGGTTTGGAGTACGGCTGCGGAAAAGAGTTTTCGTTAATCGCCCCGGGCGTCCGCTTTCGCTTGCCAATGGCCGGACTTGCCGCCCGACTTGTCCAGCAGGTGCACGCCTTCGATGCGCATGGCGCGGTCGGCGGACTTACACATGTCGTAAATCGTCAGCAGCGCGATGCTCACCGCGGTGAGCGCCTCCATCTCGACGCCGGTGCGGCCAACGCTATGGGTCGTCACCTCGCAGCGCACGGCGGCGCGCGGCTTGTCGATCTCGAACTCGACGCCAACCTTGGTCAGCGCGATCGGGTGGCACAGCGGAATCAGCTCGAAGGTACGCTTGGCAGCCTGGATCGCGGCGATGCGCGCGACGCCAAGTACGTCGCCCTTCTTGGCATTGCCGGCCTGGATCAGCGCCAGCGTTTCCGCACGCATGGATATGGTTCCCGCCGCACGCGCGATGCGTTCGGTCTCGGCTTTGGCGCCGACGTCCACCATGCGCGCCTGGCCCTTGCCGTCGAAGTGACTAAGCGTTGCGTCGCCCATTTCTCACGCGCGGGGCAGGACTTCGGCGTTGCGATGGAGGGGCATCGTCAAGCCTATTGGAAGTGCGCCGCGCTCGGCGGGCCGATGTTCAGCCCCATCCAGTAGCGCGCGAGGAGCTCGATCGACTCGGAGAGCTTGGCGAAATCGAGCGACTTGCGGATGTAGGAATTCGCGCCCGCGCTCATGGCGGCTCGGATGTCGCGCTGCTCGACCGAAGCGGAAAAAACGACGACGGGCAGCATGTGCGTATGTTCGTTGGCGCGGATGTGGCGCAGTACTTCAAGGCCGGGAAGCCGAGGGAGGTTCAAATCGAGCAATACAACGCGCGGTTGCTCGCCCACGTCACGCGCCGCATACTTCTTGCGCGCGAACAGATAGTCGAGGGCGTCCTCGCCGCTGTCGCTCACCGCAACCTGGTCGCGCGGCAACACCTTCTGCAGCGCGTGCAGTATGAGCTGGATGTCCTCCGGCGAGTCATCCACCAGCAGCAAAGCGTGGGAGCTCATTTTATGGTGCTCTCTTCCTGCGCGGTGCCGCGCACGGTGGTCGAGGCGCCAAGGCGCATGCGGCGCAACCTTCCGGCGAAAACGTTATCATAGCACCGTGGAATTCAGGCGAGCTTTGGGCATAGCCACGATCGGTCTGGCGCTGCTGAATCCGGCCGCCCTGGCCGAGGGCCTGCCGGAACTGGGCGAGGCCGCGCAAGCCGATCTTTCGCCGCAACTGGAGCGGCGCATCGGCGAGCAGATCATGCGCGAGTTTCGCCTGCGTGATCCGGCCTACGTTGACGATCCAGAGGTTCAGGCCTACCTCGGCGAGTTGGGCGCGCGGTTGGTCGCGGCGAGTCCCGAGGGGCAGCGCGACTTCGAGTTTTTCGCGGTACGCGACAACACGCTCAACGCGTTCGCGCTGCCCGGCGGTTTCGTCGGCATCCACACCGGCCTTATCACCGCCGCTCAGTCCGAGTCGGAACTGGCGGGTGTGCTGGCTCACGAGATTTCCCACGTCACTCAGCGCCACATCGCGCGCATGCTCGGCAAGCAGAAGGATGTCGGCTTGCTGTCGATGGCGGCGATGGTCGTCGCGATCCTCGCCGCACGCTCGAACTCCGATGTCAGCCAGGCCGCCATCGCCGGTGCGCAGGCGGCGGCGATTCAGAGCCAGCTCGCCTACAGTCGCGATTTCGAGCGCGAGGCGGACCGCATCGGCCTGCGCACCCTCGAGCAGGCCGGGTTCGATGTCCGTGGCATGGCGACCTTCTTCGAGCGCTTGCAGCGTTTCAGCCGTCTCTACGAAAACAACGCGCCGGTCTACCTGCGCAGCCACCCGTTGACCACCGAGCGCATCTCCGACATGGAGAACCGGGCGCAGCAGCTCCCCTACCGGCAGGTGGCCGACACACTTGATTTTCAGTTGGTGCGCGCCAAGCTGAGTGCCGCTGAGGGATCTGCCCATGAGGCGATGGCGGGATTCGAAGGCCGCCTGAAGGAGAAGAAGTATTCATCGGAAGCGGCAGCGCACTTCGGCCTCGCGCATGCGGCACTGCGCGCCAAATCATACGCCGTTGCCCAACGCGAAATCGGCGTGCTGCGCCGCCTCAAGGTCGGTTCACCGATGGTGGACAACCTCGCAGCGCAGATAGAGCTCGCGCAGGGGGATCGCGCCGCCGCACTACGAATCTATCGCGACGGCAAGCAGCGCTATCCGCACAGTCGGGCGCTCGCCTACGGGCTGATCGACACCCAGCTCGCAACGGGCAATGCGCAAGAGGCACAGCAGAATGTCGCAGCGGAACTGCAACTGTATTCAAGCGATCCCCGTCTGTGGGAACTTCAGGCCAAGAGCTATGCCTCGCTGGGCAAGCGTATGCAGCAACATCGCTCGCAGGCCGAGTTCTATGCGCTGCGGGGCCAATTGCCGGCCGCGATCGAGCAGCTGCAGCTTGCGCAGAGGGCCGGTGACGGCAACTTCTACGACCAGTCCGCGGTCGATGCGCGGCTGCGCGCGCTGCGTGCCCGGCAGACCGAGGAGACGAAGCGGGAAAACGAGTAGATGAGTGAAGGAGTAGGGCAGTCGGCACGCCGTCGCGCCGGGTGTTTGACCGCTTCCACGCACGTCCATACCATTCTGTATTGGGCGTGCACAATGCAACTGCACGGGCGGCCCGCGGCTCGCGATGTGCTCGCCGGCGGCCCGCGCCAAAAAGGATGGCGAATGGATTTCGACAAGGAACTGGATGCGCGCGGTCTGAACTGTCCGCTGCCGATCTTGCGCGCCAAGAAAGCGCTGACCGACATGAGCAGCGGTCAGGTGCTGCGCATCGTCGCCACGGACCCCGGGTCGGTGAAGGACTTCGAAGCGTTCGCCAAGCAAACCGGCAACGAGCTGCTGAGCCACGGGGAGAAGAATCGCGAGTTCGAGTTCTTCATGAAGCGCCGATGAGCGGATTCCAGGACATGTAGCGGGCCGATCGGCCAGCGTGTGATCGTCGCCACTTGCGGGGCGCCAGGCTGCGCCGCGCTAGGGGTCGACTACCGGCCGCACTGCGCGACACGACGCTCCCTCGTGTGGCGAAGTGCAGAGCCGGCGCGGTTTTGGATTGCGGGACCAAGCGAAACCCGGCGAGCGCGGGGCGAAAGAGGGGGCGGAGATGAGGCAGGAATGCGACATTCTGGTCGTCGGGCTCGGGCCGGGCGGCGGGGCGGCGGCAATGCATGCGGCGCGCGCCGGGGCGGCCGTGGTCGCGGTCGAGCGGCGGAAGGAAATCGGCGAGCCGGTGCAGTGCGCAGAGTTCATTCCGATGGCCCTGGGCGAGTACGTCCGGGGCCAGGACATCATCCGCCAGCGCATCCAGGGCATGCAGAGTTACCTTCCTTCGGGCGCGGTGCATACCTCGGACAACCCAGGATACATAATCGACCGCAAAGCCTTCGATCAGGCGTTGGCGCGGATGGCGGTCGATGCCGGCGCCGAACTCCACACCCGCACCGCGCTCGAGGCCTTGGACACGAAACGCCATGTCGCGCTCGTCCATGATGCCGCTGGGGCGCATGAGATCGGTTACCGCTACCTGGTCGCGGCCGATGGCCCGTACTCCAAGGTCGCCGAACTGCTCGGCCTGCCGCGGCACAAGTTCGTGCATTCGCGTCAATACACCGTTGCGCTCCACGAAACCTTGCAGGATATGGTGGTCTGGCTATCGCCCGATTGCCCGGGTGGATACGCTTGGCTTTACCCGCGCGGCGATCTGGCGAATCTGGGCCTCGGACTCGAACACGAGTACGAGCGCGACGCCCGCCATCCGCTCGATGAATTGCATCGCCAGCTTTGCGTCGATGGGGTTCTCGGCAGCGAGATCGTGCGCCGGTCGGGTGGGCCGATACCGGTAGGTGGAATGCGCGACAAGCTAACGATGGACAGTGTCTTGTTCGTGGGCGATGCGGCGGGGCTGACCCATCCGGTCACCGGTGCCGGGATCAGCGCGTCCGTCGTCTCGGGCGAGTGCGCGGGCAAGGCCGCCGCTCAAGCGCTGACCGCGGGCAAGGCGGCGTTGGAGGAATTCGAATCCGATATCCGCGCGCAGTTCGCGGCCGGCCTGGAGCAGGCGCTGCGCGCACGCCGTGAGATGGAATGGATATGGTCCACGCCCGCGGCGTACTGGGACGACGAGCGCCGGGCGGGCTGGGTCGCCTTCGACGAGTACGCGCAGCTCGTGGAGTAGGGGGCCGCTGTTTCTCTGGTAGGAGCGGCCTCCTGGCCGCGAAGTAAGCCTTCCCGCCATCAGACGCCGATTCGCGGCGAGCACGCCGCTTCCACGACACCACCTCCGTCATTCCCGCGTAGCCGGGAACCCATGAAGCATCTCCTGATTGCCGCCCTATCGGTACCCGCCTGCGCGGGGACGACAAATCGGTGGGAGCGTCCCTGCTGGCCGCGAAGACGGGCGTCGCCTCTTGGGGCGCTGATTCGCTGCCAGGAGGCCGCTCCCACAAGACCCTCACGCTTTTAGCATAGTGTAGCTCGGGCGCAGCGAAGTGTACCCCGGGTTTACGCGCTCCATGCCGTTCACCCTCATCCCTTCGGCGCTGCTCAGGACGGGCCTGTCGGCACCGTTGCGCGCGACTTGGCTGAGGCGGCGGCGGATGCCCAACGCGCCTCGACCGATGTGCCGGCGTGGGTGCCGAACCACGTGTTCGGCGACATCAAGAGCTCGCAGACCATCGTCGGCAACGGCGGACTGAACGTCATCCGGGTAAAGTCCATCGACCTCAAAATGGAGACATTGACCTTGCAGGGCGGCGCGGAGGACGAGTTCGTCATCAACGTCACCGACAAGGTCAAGCTGGACGAAGCCGCGATCCGGGTCGCCGGTGCCCTGGTACCGAGCCGGGTGCTGTTCAACCGATTCGATAAGGGTGACGTGAAGCTGGACAAGGCGAGCCAGTTGGCGGGCACCATTCTCGCGCCTGACGGCGAGGTCGAGGTGATGGGCGAAGGCGGCACGGTGTTCGGCGCGGTCATCGCCGGCAAGGAGATCCAATTGACCGAGGGTGCGACGATAAGCCTGCGCTAGCGGGGGCGGGCGCCGCAATCCCTCCGGCGCAAGCTTGGGACGTTGCGCCGGAAGGCGTTGCCGGTGGCCTGGCGCTGAGCGGCATGCGTGGGGGCGGCCTCCCGGCCGCGAAGACGGGTGTTGCCTCGTGGGGCGCCGATCCGCGGCGAGGACGCCGCTGCCACAAAACCAAGCGGTCGCGGCGCTCGCTACAAGCGGTCCGCCTGCTCGCGCAGCTTGTCGAGCTGGGCGCTGAAGCTTTGCAGCCGCTCGCGTTCCTGCGTCACCACGTGCGGCGGTGCGCGTTCGACGAAGCCAGTGTTGGCGAGCTTGCCCCGGGCCTTGGCGATCTCGCCTTCGATACGCGCGACTTCTTTCGCCAGCCGCTCGCGCTCCGCACCGGCGTCGACTTCGATCTCGAGCATGAGACGGTAGTCGCCGACGATGGCGACGGGGGCCCCTCCGTCGAGCGGTGCGGCGCTGAGTGCGCGCACTTCGGTAAGTCTGGCAAGCACCTGTAGGAAGGGGCCGTAGGCCTGCGCGGTGGCGGCATCCCCGGCGACCACCAGCGGTACCTTCTGCGCGGGTGAAAGGTTCATCTCCCCGCGCAGGCTGCGGCATGCATTCACCATGTCCTTCAAGGTGGCGACCCAGGCTTCGGAGCGCTCGTCGATCTTTCCCGCCTCAGCTCCGGGATAGGGCGCCAGCATGATACTTGGACCGCCCCTACCTGCGATTGGCGCCACGTGCTGCCAGAGCTCCTCGGTGATGAAGGGGATCAGCGGGTGGGCGAGGCGCAGCACGGTCTCCAGCACGCGCACCAGCGTTCGGCGCGTGGCACGCTGTTGCGCCTCGGTGCCGTCGCGCAGTTGCACCTTGGCGAGTTCGACATACCAGTCGCAGTACTCGTCCCAGACGAATTCGTAGATGGCGCGGGCGAGCAGATCGAAGCGGTAGTCGGCGAAGTGCTTCTCCACCTCGGCTTCGGTGCGCTGCAGGCGGCTGACGATCCAGCGGTCGATGGCGGAGAAGTCGAGCCGGTCGCCGCACTCGCCCTTCTCCGTGGCGCACAGATCGACACCGCAATCCTTGCCCTCGCTGTTCATCAGCACGAAGCGGGTGGCGTTCCACAGCTTGTTGCAGAAGTTGCGGTAGCCCTCGCAGCGCTGCAGGTCGAACTTGATGTCGCGCCCGGGCGAGGCGAGACTGGCGAAGGTGAAGCGCAGCGCGTCGGTGCCGAAGGCGGGTATGCCGTTCGGAAATTCCTTGCGCGTGCGCTTCTCGATCTGTTGCGCCTGGCGCGGGTTCATCAGGCCGGTGGTGCGCTTGGCTACCAGCGCGTCGATGCCGATGCCGTCGATCAGGTCGATCGGGTCGAGCACGTTGCCCTTCGACTTGGTCATCTTCTGGCCTTCCGCGTCGCGGATCAGGCCGTGCACATAGACGTCGCGGAACGGGATCTTGCCGGTGATGTGCGTCGTCATCATCACCATGCGCGCGACCCAGAAGAAGATGATGTCGAAGCCGGTGACCAGCACCGTCGATGGCAGGTAGAGATCGAGCGCCGGGTTCGACTCGGCCGGATACTCGGGCGTCCAGTCGAGCGTCGAGAACGGCCACAGGGCGGAGGAGTACCAGGTGTCGAGCACGTCCGGGTCGCGCGTCAATGAGCCGGCGCAGCCCTGCTCGGCGGCGAGCCGCGCGGCCTCTTGCTCATCGTGGGCAACGAAGACATTTCCGCGGTCATCGTACCACGCGGGAATCTGATGGCCCCACCACAGCTGGCGCGAGATGCACCAGTCCTGGATGTTGTTCAGCCACTGGTTGTAGGTGTTGACCCAGTTCTCCGGCACGAAGCGGATCTCGCCCGCTGCCACGCACTCGATCGCCTTCCGCGCGATCGACTTGCCATCCGCGCCGGGCTTGGTCATGGCGACGAACCACTGGTCGGTGAGCATCGGCTCGACGACGTCGCCGGTGCGCTCGCAGCGCGGCACCTTGAGCCGGTGTTTCTCGGTCTTTTCCAGCAGACCTCGGGCGTCGAGATCGGCGACGATCCGCTTGCGTGCGTCGAAGCGGTCGAGACCGCGGTATTCGGCCGGCGCGTTGTCGTTGATCGCCGCGGTGAGCGTGAGCACGCCGATCATCGGCAGCCCGTGGCGGATTCCGATCTGATAGTCGTTGAAGTCATGCGCCGGCGTGATCTTGACGCAGCCGGTGCCGAACGCGGGATCGACGTAGGCGATCGGCGATCACCGGAATCGTGCGCTCGGTGAGCGGCAGCTGGACGTGCTTGCCGATCAGGCGCTCGTAGCGCTCGTCGTCGGGATGCACCGCCACGGCCGTGTCGCCGAGCATGGTTTCCGGGCGCGTGGTGGCGACCACGAGATGGCCGCCGCCGTCCGCCAGCGGGTAGCGGATGTGCCAGAGGAAGCCGTCTTCCTCCTCGCTCTCCACTTCGAGGTCGGACACCGCCGTGAGCAGCTTCGGATCCCAGTTGACCAGGCGCTTGCCGCGGTAGATCAGGCCTTCGTCGATAGAGGCGGACGAAGGTCTCGGTGACGGTCTTCGACAGGCCGGCGTCCATCGTGAAGCGCTCGCGCGTCCAGTCGGGCGAGGTGCCCAGGCGCCGCATCTGGCGCGTGATGGTCGAGCCCGAGTACTCCTTCCACTCCCACACCTTGTCGAGGAACTTCTCGCGGCCGAGGTCGTGGCGCGAAACACCTTGCGCTTCGAGCTGGCGCTCGACCACGATCTGGGTGGCGATGCCGGCGTGATCGGTGCCGGGCTGCCACAGCGTGTTGTCGCCGCGCATGCGGTGGTAGCGCGTCAGCGCATCCATGATGGTCTGGTTGAAACCGTGGCCCATGTGCAGCGTGCCGGTGACGTTGGGCGGCGGCAGCAGGATGCAGAAGCTGTCGGGCTTGCCGGGGTCGAGGCCGGCGTCGAAATAGCCCCGCGATTCCCACTCGGGATACCAGCGGCGCTCGATGTCGGCGGGTTCGAAGCTTTTGGCCAGTTCCATGGAGAGGTACGCGTGACGGCGGAAAACCGCCGATTATAGCCAACGCTACTCGGTACTCCCCGCCGGGCGGTCGGTGTTTTCCAAGAGCTCGGCCACTCTGGCCTGGATGGACTGGCCGAACTGGTCGCTCGCCTGCCGCGCGATGCGCTCTGCGGCGGCGTCCAGCTCTTTCGACAGGAGTTGCGGGAGGGCAACTTGGAACCAGCCTTCCAGGATGGCATGGACCTGGGGCGCGAGTGCGCTCAGCGTCTGGTGCAGGCGCAACGGCAGTGCCTCGGCGACGCCGGCGGCGACCTCGTTAGGCACCCGGGCGGCCAGCTCCTCGGCCAGGCGTTGCGGTAACAGCGCCGTGAAGCGTGCTTCGACTTCCTGAGGCAGTCGTGCGGCGATTTCTTGATCGAGACGCGCGGGCATGTCCTGTTCCACGCGTGCCGCGACGGCATCGGGGAGGCGGCGCGCGAGTTCTTCCTCGACCCGCACCGGTAATTCCCGGTCGCTTCGGGCGGACACCTCCTGCTCGAGCCGCGCAGAGAATTCCGCTTCGAGTCGCGTAGCGACATCCTGCTCGAGGCGCGCGGCGAATTCCGTCTCGAGTTGTGCCCGTATTTCGCGCTCGAGGGGTTCAAGCTCGGTGACGGATGGCAGGCCTTGCACGCGCACCAGACCGAGGGCGGGCAGTTCGTCGGCGCCGACGACATCGGTCAGCAGCGGGATATCGTCGTCTTCGGGTATCGGCGCCGCCGCGGCGACGAACGAACGGTCGCGGCGCATGAAGGCATCCGCTCTATCGATTATGTCGGTCACCTCTGCGGTCCCCTCCTGAGCTTGCTAGATCTTGGGCGGCGAGCGGATAGCCGCGGTCGCGATAGAACTTGTAGCGCTTGCGCGCGGCGTCGCGGTCTTCATGGGTCTGGTTGACAATTTCGATCAGCTGCTCGAACCGGCCGAAGCCGGGCGGCACGTCGCGGTCGAGGTTGATCAGCAGCCCATCATGGCTTGCGTCGTCGAGCGCCGCGCTGATGAGCACAGGGGTTTCGGCGGCGAGGGCGGACGCCGTGACGCAGTGCGGAATGAACGCGATGGCGGGCTGCGTCCAAAGCAGGCGATCGATCCGCGCGGCCACGCTCTCATCGGGCGCGAAGACGACTATCCTCGAGCCGCGCTTGTAGGCGTCGTGGACCAGCCGGCAGGCAGCGTCCAGCTTGTCCGCCGCACCGTGGCGAAACTCGATCCGGGTCACAGCCTGCCGCAGCGTGTAAGCAAATAGTGGGTGAGCAACGGCACCGGGCGGCCCGTCGCGCCCTTTTCCTTTCCCGACTTCCAGGCCGTGCCGGCGATGTCGAGGTGGGCCCAGCGTAGATCCTTGGCGAAGCGCGAGAGGAAACAGGCGGCGGTGATGGTGCCGGCCGAGCGCCCACCGATGTTGGCCATATCGGCGAAATTGCTCTTCAACTGCTCTTGGTAGTCGTCCCACAGCGGCAGCTGCCAGGCGCGGTCGTGAGCGGCGTGGCTGCTCTCGAGAAGTTCGCGCGCCAGGCCGTCGTGATTACTGAGCAGCCCGGTGGCGACGTGCCCGAGCGCGATGACGCAGGCGCCGGTGAGCGTGGCGATATCGATCACCACATCGGGCTCGAATCGTTCGGCATAGGTTAGGGCGTCGCACAGGATCAGCCGGCCTTCGGCGTCGGTATTGAGGATCTCGATGGTCTGGCCGGACATCGAGGTGACGATGTCACCTGGCTTGGTTGCGCCGCCCGCCGGGCATGTTCTCGGTCGTCGGCACGATGCCGATCACATTGAGCGGGAGTTTCATCCGCGCGCACGCCTTGCAGGGTGCCGAGCACCGCGGCGGCGCCGCACATGTCGAATTTCATCTCGTCCATCTCCGCCGCCGGCTTGAGCGAGATGCCGCCGGTGTCGAAGGTGATGCCCTTGCCGACCAGCACCACCGGCTTGTCGCCGGCCTTCGCGCCGTTGTGCTTGAGCACGATCAGCTTCGGCGGTTCGTGCGAGCCGTCGGCGACGCAGAGCAGCGAGCCCATGCCGAGCTTTTGCATCGCGGCGCGATCGAGTACCTCGGCCTTGAGCTTGAGCTGGCGCGCGAGCGCTTTGGCCTGCTCGGCGAGGTAGGTCGGCGTACAGATGTTTGCCGGCAGATTCCCCAGCTCGCGCGCCAGGCTCATGCCCTCGGCGATGGCCCGGCCCTGGGTCAGCGCTTCTTCGGCAGCCGCCAGGTCGCCGCGGTCCGCGATAGCGAAGGCAAGCTTGCGCAATCGCCGCTGCGCCTCGTCTTTTTTGGACTTGAGTTGCTCGAAGCGGTAGAGTGCGTCGAGGGACGTCATGGCGGCATGGCGGATGCGCCAGCGCACATCACGTTTCTTCGGGCCGTGCTCGGTGAGGAACACCACAGCCTCCGCGGCACCGGTTTCGTTGAGCGCGCGCAGCGCCGCCGCGATTGCCTCGCGATAGGCCTTTTCGTGAAAATCGCGTTCCTTCCCGAGACCGACCAGCAGGACGCGTTCGGCAGCGGCGCCAGGCACGTTGTACAGCAGCAGTGTAGAGCCGAGTTTGGCCGCCATGTCGCCGCGGCGCAGGATATCCGACAAGTATCCTTGCGCGGCGTCGTCGATCGCCTGTGCCGGCGAGGTCAGCTTGCGAGACTCGAACACACCGACGGCGACGCATGCGCTGCGCAGCTTCTCGGGGCTGGCGGTTTTTATGCTAAATTCCACGGCCTCTGCTCCTCTTTCCCCGCTCCTCGAAGCATCTGACCGGATCTCATCTCAAGCCCTCGAATCCTTGCGCGCGAGCGATGGCGGTGAATCGGTTTAGCGTACGACGCACAGCGCGCGAGTGCTTGAAATGAGTTCCGCATTTTGAAACCCGGCGATTATCCCTATTCTGCGCGCGAAAAGTCAAAAGGCCGCGGTGGTACGGTCTTTCATCGTGCGGCACTGCGTGAGCTGGCCAATATCGCCGGCGGCGTGTTCGTCGCCCTATTCGCGATCCTGCTCACCACGCAATTGATCCGGCTACTGAACCAGGCCGCCGGCGGCAAGCTGGCCTCCGAGGCGGTGGTGGCCCTTCTCGGGTTCGGCGCGCTCAACTACCTGCCTATCCTGCTCTCGCTCACGCTGTTCGTCTCCATCCTGCTCGCCTTGTCGCGCAGCTACCGCGACTCGGAAATGCTAGTGTGGTTTTCTTCTGGCCAATCGCTCACCGCCTGGATTCGACCGGTTTTGGTTTTCGCATCTCCGCTAGTCTTGGCGGTGGCCGCGCTCTCGCTCGTCTTGTCCCCATGGGCGGTGCGGCAGAGCGCGGAGTATCGGGAGCGGCTCACTACTCGCGAAGACGTTTCGCAGGTCACTCCGGGCGCGTTTCGGGAATCCTCCGGTGCCGACCGCGTGTTCTTTGTCGAGTCGGTCTCGGGCGAGGAAGCCATCGTCAGAAATATCTTCGTCAGCTCGATTCAGAACGGCAAGCTCGGCATCGTGGTGGCAAGCGAGGGTTATCAGGAGGTCCAGCCGGACGGCGGGAAGTTCTTGGTGCTGCTCAACGGCCGTCGCTACGAGGGCACTCCCGGCACGCCGGAATACCAGATGATGGAGTTCGAGCGCTATTCGGTACGCATCCAAAGCAAGGAAGCCGGGCGCGTCGAGGATTCGCCGAAAGCCATGAGCGTGGCCGAGCTCACACGCAACCCGACCAATCCAATGAAGGGCGAACTACTGTGGCGCGTCGGCATCCCGCTCGCCGCGCTCAACCTCGCTCTGCTTGCGATACCCTTGTCATTCGTGAATCCGCGCGCCGGCCGCGCGAACAACATGGTGATGGCGATTCTCGCGTACATGCTCTATAGCAACTTGATCAGCGTCTGCCAGGCCTGGGTCGTGCAGGGTAAGCTGAGCTTCGCGGTCGGGGTATGGGCGGTGCATCTGTTCATGTTCGTGCTGCTCATCGCGCTGTTCTTCCGCCGGATTTCGGTGCATTCCTGGTTGCGCCTGCGCCGATGAAGGTCTACGTCAGATACCTGGCCAAGGAGATTTACGCGGCAACCGGGTTGGTGCTGCTGGCCTTTCTCATGCTTTTCGCGTTCTTCGACTTGGTTGCCGAACTCGACGACCTGGGCCGCGGCGGCTACCAACTCCACCACGCCGTGCTGTTCGTCCTCCTGACCATGCCGGGCCGGGTGTATGAGCTGGCGCCGATCGCCGTGCTCATCGGCAGCCTGTACGCCTTGACGACGCTGGCGCGCCACTCCGAGATCACTGTGTTTCGCGCGTCGGGAATGTCCACGCTGGGGCTGCTCGGCGCACTCGCGCGCATCGGGATGCTTTTCGTCGCGGTGACGTTTCTGTTTGGCGAGTTCGCCGCGCCCTACTCGGAGCGTGCGGCACAGCAGTTGCGGTTACGGGCGACCAGCTCGGTCGTCGGGCAGGAGTTCCGCTCCGGCCTCTGGCTGAAGGACGAGAACACATTCGTCAATGTGCGCACGGTACTGCCGGACAGCAAATTGCGCGACGTGCGCATCTACGATTTCGACCGCGACATGGTGTTGCAGGGGATATCCGAGGCTGCGGAAGGGGAATTTGTGCCGCCCGGACGCTGGCGGCTGAAAGGCGTGACCCAGACACGGATCGAGGGCGACCGTGCGAGCGTGACGCAGCAACCCGAACTGCTGTGGCGCTCGGCGCTCAACCCGAACATTCTCAGCGTGCTGCTCGTGGTGCCGGAGCGGATGTCGCTGCGCGACCTGTTTCTTTTCACGCGGCACTTGGCGGAGAACCAGCAGCGCACCGAACGCTACGAAATTGCCTTTTGGAAAAAGCTCATCTACCCCCTGGCGGTGCTGGTGATGATGGCGCTGGCGGTGCCGTTCGCGTTTCGCCTCGACCGCCTCGGCGGCATCAGCATCCGTATCTTTGCCGGCATCATGATCGGGATCTTCTTCCACATGCTCAACGGGCTGTTCTCCAGCCTCGGCGTCATCAACAACTGGCCGCCGGTGTTCAGCGCCATCACACCGAGCCTGCTGTTTCTGCTCGCCGCGGCAACGCTGTTGTGGCTGGAGGAAAAGCGCTAGCCGGTCGAATCAGGCGCGTCGCATGATTGCGCCGAGCCTACTTGCCGGTATCGATTAGCCGCGTTCCGGCCAACCGGTCGTGCAGAAACTGGCGGTCGCGGTCGAGCAAGGCCCACATCATGCCGGCGCCGAAGAACCCGATCGACGGCCAGCATAGCAGGTACCGCAGCACGGCCCGCGGCCACGTAAGTAGCGTGCCGGATGTGGCATCGACGACCCGGATGCGCCAGGTGCGCATCGCCAGAGTCTGGCCGCCATGACACCAGAACCAGGTGCAGTAGGCGCCGAGCACCGCGGCCAGGTGCAGCCACTCGAACCAGCCCGGCGCGGAAGCTTGCCAGATCACGCCGATGATCATGTGCGGCACGATGAATGTGAGCGCAAGTACGCCGATGATCAGCAGGCATTCGTAGAGCATGCTTGCAACGCGGCGAAAGAATCCGGCGGCCGGCGCGCTGCGGCCATTCGAGCCGGTTGTCGCCGGGCTGGTGCCCTTCGGCGCGCCGCCTTCCCTCAATGTGCGGGCGTGTTGCTAGACGCTGGGAGCCCCGGCGTTGCCGGGGTGGGAGCAAGCGCCTCGGCGGCCGGTGGCGTGGGAGCCGCGGCGGGCGTAGGCTGGGCAGGGGCGGGGGCGGCAGCCGGCATTCTCGGCACGGGTATTTGTCTTGTCGCCGGCAGGCTCAACGGTGCGGGCGGTTTGGCACTGGGAATTCGTTCGGCGCGACGCGGCCGCGCGGCGTCGATGAGTCTCATGCGTTCTTCTTCAGGCAGCGTGGCGTATTCGAACCACTGCTGCTTGAGCGCCTCGCGCGCTTCTGGATGCAGGTTCTGCACGTTGCGGTAGCGCTCGCGCGCTTGGCGCCGCTGAGCCGGCGTTAGCCCGGTCCACTGCTTCATGCGCACGTGCAGCCGCTGCTGCTCTTCGGCGGACATGCGGGGGTAGCGCTCGGCGATGCCGAGCCATTTCCTGCGTCGGAAGTCCTCGAGCTTGTCCCACTCGTCCGCCAAAGGCGCCAGCGCCTCTCTGTCCTGCGCCGACAACGCCGCCCACTGGGGTGGGACGAGCTCCGGACTCGCGGCGAGCAATGGAGCGGAAAGCGCGAGCAGGGCGCTCGCGACTGCCACGCGGCGCGCTACCCACCCAAAAAGCCTATCGCTCCTGCCACACCGCGTATCACGCGGCCGGAGAATCGGCGCGCTACCCCCCCCCAAAAAACCTATCGCTCCTGCGAGGTACGCTCTAGCCATGCGTCGAAACCCCGGTCGAGATAGGCGCTGATCGGCAGCTCGTCCGACAGCAACGCGGTATCGATCACCTCCATCTCGCCAGCGCGTTGGTGGTCGCTCCAGTAGTTCCAGCCGACGATGCCGAGGGCCAATGCAACCACTGCGACGGCACTGCGCATACGCGGCAGCCATAGCACATGCGAGAGGTGGCCGACTCCGACCAGGCTCAGATTCGACGATATGGCGCCATGGCGCGCAAGGGCCTGCTCTCGCGCCGCATGCAGTCTGGCGGCGATGCTCGTATCGAGGTGATCGGTGCCATGATTCAGTCGATGCTTGATCTTGTGAGCGGCTTCTAGTTCGTTCATAGCTCGATGCCTTTGGACTTCAGGGCGGTAGCCAGCGTGCGTGTGGCGCGGGAACAGTGAGTCTTCACGCTGCCTTCGGAGCACCCCATTGCCGCCGCGGTTTCGGCAATGTCCATGTCTTCCCAGTAACGCATCAAGAAAGCCTCCCGTTGACGTGCCGGCAATTTGGAAATCTCCTTCTCGATGATGGAGAGGACCTGTGCCTGCTCGGCGCGAGCGTGCGGCGTCTCCGCTTGATTGGAGTTCGTCCCGGCGCCGAGAGTTTCCAGGGGGTCGGCGTCCTCGTCGTTCGGATTGCCGAAGGCAGACAGGAGCGTGGTCCATAGGTTGCGCACTCTCTGGCGGCGGAAGAAGTCGCGGATGACGTTTTGGAGGATGCGCTGAAACAGCATCGGCAGCTCGGTCACCGGCTTGCCGCCATATTTTTCGACGAGTTTGAGCATGGCGTCCTGCACCGCATCAAGTGCGTGCTCCTCGTCTCGCAGCGCGAACAGCGCCTGCTTGTAGGCGCGCCGCTCGACGCTGGCGAGGAAATCCGAGAGTTGGTTGCGAGCGGCCAGCGGGGTTGCCCTTATGACCCGGTTATAATGTGCGCAGCGCGAGGGATTCCTAGCACATTCCGGCATGCCTTGACCAAAGTCGGGCAAGCCATTAACGTGACGAGCTTTCCTCGAGCTTTGTCCTTCTTTTACCTTACTCGGGTGCTGCGATGGTCTTGACTGGGGCGGAAATTGTAATCAGGTGCTTGCAAGATGAAAAGGTCGAGTATGCCTTCGGGTATCCCGGCGGCGCCGTGCTTTTCATCTACGACGAACTGTGCAAGCAAGACAAGGTACGCCACGTCCTGGTCCGGCACGAACAGGGTGCGGTGCATGCGGCCGACGGCTACGCGCGCTCGACCGAGCGGGTCGGCGTGGCCCTGGTGACATCCGGTCCGGGTGTCACCAACGCCGTGACCGGTATCGCTACCGCCTACATGGACTCGATTCCGATGGTGATTATTTCGGGCCAGGTTCCGACGCCGGCCATCGGTCAGGACGCCTTCCAGGAAGTGGACGCGGTCGGTATTACGCGTCCGTGCGTCAAGCACAATTATCTGGTGAAGGACGTCAAGGACATCGCGCCGACCATCAAGAAAGCGTTCTATCTCGCGAAGAGCGGACGGCCCGGGCCGGTGCTGGTTGATATCCCGAAGGACGTCACCATCGCCAAGTGCGAGTACGACATGCCCAAGAGCGTCACGATGCGCTCGTACAACCCGGTACTCAAGGGACACCATGGGCAGATCAAGAAGGCGATGCAGTTGTTGCTCGAAGCCGAGCGGCCGATGGTCTACACCGGCGGCGGGGTGATCCTGTCCGATGCCGCCGAGAAGCTCACGGCACTGGTGAAGCTGCTCGGCTTTCCGTGCACCAACACGCTGATGGGGCTCGGCGGCTATCCGGCAACCGACCCGCAATTCGTCGGCATGCTCGGCATGCACGGCACCTACGAGGCCAACATGGCCATGCAGTACTGCGACGTGCTGCTTGCGATCGGCGCGCGCTTCGACGATCGCGTCATCGGCAGTCCTGCGCACTTCGCCCAGGAGGCGCGCAAGATCATCCATATCGACATCGATCCTTCCTCGATTTCGAAGCGCGTCAAGGTCGATGTTCCGATCGTCGGCAACGTGCCAGACGTTCTCGATGAACTCACGAAGCAACTAGCAGCCGGCGGCGAGCGGCCCAAGCCGCAGGCGCTGAAGTCCTGGTGGGCGCAGATCGACGAATGGCGCAAGCGCGATTGCCTACGCTTCGATCGATCGAGCGAGATCATCAAGCCGCAGTACGTGGTCGAGAAGCTGTACGAGGTCACCAAGGGCGACGCCTTCGTCACCTCGGACGTCGGCCAGCACCAGATGTGGGCGGCGCAGTTCTACAAGTTCGACAAGCCGCGGCGCTGGATCAATTCCGGCGGCTTGGGCACCATGGGCTTCGGCCTGCCCGCCGCGATGGGCGTGCAGCTCGCGCACCCCGGCTCGCCAGTCGCCTGCGTGACCGGCGAGGGCAGCATCCAGATGTGCATTCAGGAGCTATCGACCTGCAAGCAGTACCGCCTGCCGATCAAGATCGTGAACCTGAACAACCGCTACATGGGCATGGTGCGCCAGTGGCAGGAGTTCTTCCACGGCAACCGCTACGCCGAGTCTTACATGGATTCGCTGCCGGACTTCGCCAAGCTGGCGGAGGCATATGGCCATGTCGGGATCCGTGTCGACAAGCCCGGCGACGTCGAAGATGCGCTGCGCGAGGCGTTCAAGCTCAAAGATCAGCTTGTGTTCCTCGACTTCATGGTCGACCAGACGGAAAACGTCTATCCAATGGTTCAAGGAGGCAAAGGTCTAACCGACATGATCCTGTCCTCCGAAGAGCTTTGATCGCTACCACGCAAGGAGCGGGGCGCGCCGGCACACCGGCCGGCGTGCCGCCGCTGTGCCATCGCACCCGATGCCAGCGCCCCAAGCACCGTCCCGCGGCAGCTTGTTGCCCCTTCCGCCGTGGCTCCCGCAACCTTCCACGATTGCTCCGCCCACCATGAGACATGTCATCTCTTTGCTGCTGGAGAACGAGGCAGGCGCGCTGTCGCGCGTCTCCGGCCTGTTTTCCGCCCGCGCCTACAACATCGAATCGCTGACGGTGGCACCGACCGAGGATGCCTCGATGTCGCGCATGACCATCGTCACCAGCGGCTCGGATGAGGTGATCGAGCAGATCACCAAGCAACTGAACAAGCTGATCGAGGTGGTCAAGGTCGTGGACCTCTCGGAAGCCGCCCACCTCGAGCGCGAACTGATGTTGGTCAAGGTGCGCGCCACGGGCAAGGATCGCGAGGAACTGAAGCGCATGTCCGATATTTTTCGCGGCCGCATGATCGACGTCACCGAATCGACCTACGTCATCGAGATGACCGGCACGAGCAACAAGCTCGACGCTTTTCTCGATGCGATCGAACGCGCGCTGATTCTCGAAACGGTGCGCACCGGCGTGTGCGGCATCGGCCGCGGCGACCGGGTACTTCGAATATAAAAACAACATGGCTGGAGTAAGTGCGGCGAAAGTCTGACTGCACGACTCCAACCCACGAATTCTCAGAAAGGACGACCATGCAGGTCTATTACGACAAGGACGCGGATCTCTCGCTGATCAAGGGCAAGAAGGTGACCATCGTCGGCTACGGCTCTCAGGGCCACGCCCACTCGCACAACCTCAACGAGTCGGGCGTCAAGGTCACGGTCGGGCTGCGCAAGGGCGGCGCCTCGTGGGACAAGGCCAAGAAGGCCGGCCTCAAGGTGCAAGGAAGTCGCCGATGCGGTGAAAGGCGCCGACGTGGTGATGATCCTGCTGCCCGACGAGTCGCACCCCCAGGTCTGGCGCGAGGACATCGAGCCCAACATCAAGAAGGGCGCGGCGCTGGCCTTCGCGCACGGCTTCAACATCCACTTCGAGCAGATCGTGCCGCGCGCCGACCTCGACGTGATCATGATCGCGCCCAAGGGCCCGGGCCACCTGGTGCGCTCGACCTATGCGCAGGGCGGCGGCGTGCCGTCCTTGATCGCCGTGCATCAGGACAAGTCCGGCAAGGCGCGCGATATCGCCCTGTCCTACGCCGCGGCGATCGGCGGCACGCGCGGCCGGCGTCATCGAGACCAGCTTCCGCGAGGAGACCGAGACCGATCTGTTCGGCGAGCAGGTCGTGTTGTGCGGCGGCCTGACCGCGCTGATTCAGGCCGGCTTCGAGACGCTGGTCGAGGCGGGCTATGCGCCGGAGATGGCCTACTTCGAGTGCCTGCATGAAGTGAAGCTGATCGTCGACCTGATCTACGAGGGCGGCATCGCCAACATGCGCTACTCGATCTCCAACAACGCCGAGTACGGCGACATCACCCGCGGCCCGCGCATCATCACCGAGGAGACCACGCGCTGAAATGCGCAAGATCCTGACGCGAGATCCAGACCGGGCAGTATGCCAAGGAATTCATTCTCGAGAACCGGGCCGGCGCGCCGATGCTCAAGCGCCCAGCGCCGCCTGGCCGCGGAGCATCCGATCGAAGTCATCGGCGCGAAGCTGCGCGACATGATGCCGTGGATCAAGAAGAACCAGCTGGTCGACAAGTCGCAAGAACTGAGCAGTCGCGGACGGGCCGGGATGCGCTGAGACATGATCGGCCGGCGTCCGCGTGTCAGCCGTCGGCACTCGTCTTCGCATGAACTATCCGCACCCGATCATCGCCCGCGAAGGCTGGCTGTTCCTCGGTATCGCCCTTGGTCGCGAGCCTGCTGGTCGTGCGCTCGCGGCGGGCTGGATGGTGGAGCGTGCCGCTGTGGCTGCTCACGCTGTTCATCGCTGCAGTTTTTCCGCGATCCCGCCGCGCCGGTGCCAGGCGATCCCAACAGCGTCCTCGCCCCTGCGGACGGGCGCATCGTCGCGGTGGAGAAGGCTGCGCGATCCGTATCTCGATCGCGAGACGATCAAGATCAGCGTGTTCATGAACGTGTTCAACGTCCACTCCAACCGCAGTCCGGTGGATGGTCAGGTCAGGCAGCAGTGGTACAACCGCGGCAAATTCGTCAATGCCGCGCTCGACAAGGCTTCGACGGAAAACGAGCGCAACGCGCTGTGGATTCAGACCGACGCGGGCCGCGACGTCACCTGCGTCCAGGTGGCCGGCCTGATCGCGCGCCGCATCCTGTGCTACGTCAAGGCCGGCGACCGGCTCGCGCGCGGGCAGCGCTACGGTTTCATCCGCTTCGGCTCGCGCGTCGACATCTATCTGCCGCCCGGCACGCTCGTGAAGGTGACGATCGGCGACAAGGTCTACGCTACGACCACGATCCTCGCCGAGTTCGCCTGATTCGCGATGCGCTGCCCATGACTCCGGAAATGCGACCGCGCAAGGCGCTGTTCAATCCCGAACTGCGCCGCCGCGGCATCTACATCCTGCCGAACCTGTTCACGACGGCGGCGCTGTTCGCCGGCTTCTATGCCATCGTCCAGGCCATGAACATGCGCTTCGAGTACTCGGCGGTGGCGATCTTCGTCGCCATGGTGCTCGATAGCCTCGACGGGCGCGTGGCGCGGCTGACCCGCACCCAGAGCGCCTTCGGCGCCGAGTACGATTCGCTTTCCGACATGGTGTCCTTCGGCGCCGCGCCCGCGTTGGTGATCTACGAGTGGGCGCTCAAGGGAATGGGCAAGTTGGGCTGGATCGCCGCCTTCGTCTACTGCGCCGGCGCGGCACTGCGGCTGGCGCGGTTCAATACGACGCTCGACGTCGTCGACAAGCGGTTTTTCCAAGGGCTGCCGAGCCCGGCCGCCGCGGCGCTGGTAGCGGGTCTGGTGTGGATCATGATCGACTTCAACTACAGCGGCGAGGAAGCGCGCTGGATCGCCTGTGCGGTCACCATCTTCGCCGGGGTCACCATGGTCAGCAGCTTCAAGTATTACAGTTTCAAGGACATCAATTTGCGCAAGAGCGTACCGTTCATCGTCATGCTTGCGGTCGTCATGGGGTTCGTACTCGTGTCGATACACCCGCCGACCGTGCTGTTCGTGCTGTTTCTTTGCTATGGCCTGTCGGGCTATGTGATGTTCGGATGGAACTGGTTCAAGCGTCGGCGTTCGCAGCCGAACTGAGTCGGCCGCTCGAGCGAAAACGCAGCAACGTTGAAAGTCAGGGAGTTGCGGAACAGGCTTGAAGAGTGCCGTGGTGCCCAGAAGAGGACTCGAACCTCCACAGTGTTGCCACCGCTAGGACCTGAACCTAGTGCGTCTACCAATTCCGCCATCTGGGCGCGAAGGGCCGAATTTTAGCGGAACCCCCGATCTTGTCAAACGAGAAAACTAAAGCATCCAAGGTGCGCCGCCGCGACCCGTACTTCGCCGCCGAGGCGGCGAAGTACGAGAAGCCGCTGCCCTCCCGTGACTACATTCTGCAATGCCTTGGCGAGCGCGGCGTGCCGATGACATTCGAGGAAGTCGCCAAGGGCCTCGAAGTTGCCGCCGATGAGTACGAGGCGTTCGGGCGGCGCCTTGCGGCGATGGAGCGCGACGGACAGCTCATGCAGAACCGTCGCGGCGCCTATCTCATACCGGACAAGGCCGACCTGATCGCGGGCCGGGTCGAGGGGCATGCGGACGGCTATGGTTTCCTCGTGCCCGATGCCGGGGGCGCCGACCTGTTTCTTGGCGCGAACGAGATGCAAAAGGCGCTGCATGGCGACCGGGCATTGGTCCGCCTGGTCGGCGCGGACCGACGCGGGCGGCCCGAAGGCAAGATCGTCGAGGTGCTGGAGCGCGCCAACACGCGCCTGGTCGGGCGCGTATTCGATGAGCATGGCGTGCTCTTCGTCGTCGCCGAGAATCGCCGCATCAATCAGGACATCCTGGTTGCCCCGGGCGCGCGGCACAAGCCGAAGAGCGGACAGGTCGTGGTCGTCGAAATCATCGAGCAGCCGTCGAAGTACGCGCAGCCGATGGGCCGCGTGGTCGAAGTGCTCGGTAACTATGCCGACCCCGGGATGGAGATCGAGATCGCGCTGCGCAAGCACGATCTGCCGTTCGAGTTCGACAAGGAAGCGGCCGCGCAGGCACGCAAGCTGCCAGCCGTTGTGCGCAAGATCGACATCAAGGGTCGCGAGGATCTGCGCGACCTGCCGCTGGTGACGATCGACGGCGAGACCGCCAAGGATTTCGACGACGCGGTGTTTTGCGAACGGCTGAGCGCGGCGGCTGGCAAGGATGTCGCCGGGGGCTTCCGGCTGGTCGTCGCGATCGCCGACGTCGGCCACTATGTGCCCGCCGCCAGCGCGCTCGATGCCGCCGCCTACGAGCGCGGCAACTCGGTGTACTTTCCGCGCCGGGTCATCCCGATGCTGCCGGAGAAACTCTCCAACGGACTGTGCTCACTCAATCCGCAGGTGGATCGGCTCGTCATGCTCTGCGATATGACGATTTCTTCCGGCGGGCAGATCAAGCGGTATCGCTTCGCCCAGGGTGTCATCCACTCGCATGCGCGGCTGACCTACACCGAGGTCGCGGCGGCGCTCTATGAGGCGGAGTCGGAGGCCCGACAGAAGCTGGCGCCGTTGCTGCCACAACTTCAAGACCTCGACGCACTTTACAGCGTACTCGCCAAGGCTCGGAAGAAGCGCGGCGCCATTGATTTCGAGACGGTCGAGACGCGCATGGAATTCGACTCGCATGGCAAGATCGAGCGCATCGTGCCCTATGAGCGCAATGACGCCCACCGCATCATCGAGGAGTGCATGCTGGCGGCGAACGTGTGCGCGTCGGATTTTCTCAAGCGCAACGAACAGCCCGCGCTGTATCGCATTCACGAGGGGCCGACGCCGCAAAAGCTCGCCAAGCTGCGCGAATTCCTCAAGGAGTTCAGCCTCGCTCTGAGCGGCGGCGAAGAACCTCATGCAGCCGACTATGCGAATCTGCTGGCGAAAATACAGGAACGCCCCGACAAGCAGCTATTGCAGACAGTGATGCTGCGCTCGCTGAAGCAGGCGATGTACAGCCCGGACAACGTCGGCCACTTCGGTCTTGCGTACGAGTCCTACACCCACTTCACCTCGCCGATCCGGCGCTACCCGGATCTGCTGATTCATCGGGCGATCAAGGAGGTTTTGAACGGCGCGCGCTACCGCGGCGGAGACTGGGCCGACATCGGCCTGCATTGCTCACAAACCGAGCGCCGCGCCGACGAAGCGACCCGCGACGTCGAAGCCTGGTTGAAGTGCTACTACATGCGCGATCGCATCGGCGAAGAGTTTGCCGGCAGCGTTTCGGCGGTCGTGCCCTTCGGGATCTTCGTCGCGCTCGACGGCGTATTCGTCGAGGGACTGGTGCACATCTCGGACCTAGGCGCCGACTACTTTCACTACGAGGAGGCCAGACACCAACTCGTCGGCGAGCGTAGCGACCAGCGCTTCCGTCTAGGTGACCGGGTGCGGGTGGAGCTGGTGCGGGTGGATATGGATCAGAACAAGATCGACTTCCGCCTTGCCGGCGCCGCGAGCCTGGAGCGGCGCCGCGAGAAGTCCAGTAAGCCGCGGCGCTAGGGGCGCTGGCCGGCGGAAGCGAAAAACTGGCGGTGCTACCAGACCAGCCAGTCGTCGTCGATTGCGTCGAATGTGGACAGGTCGATTTCGCTCGAGAGGGCAGCCAACCGCTGAGCAAGCAGGCTCCGAGCGCTTAGGCCTTGCTCTGCCGGCTTCAAGTATCGAGCGGGACTGCACGCGTTGAGGGATTCGCAGGGGATGTCGTCCAGTCTCATGTCTTGGTCCTCGTTGGTGTCGGTCTTGAGTGATGCTTGCTATCTGTCAGGCAGGAACGGCGCGGGCGGGCCGCGATTGAGGCGCTTGCCCGATCCGGGCCGTGATGAACTGCGCGGTTTCCAACCGCGGGGTGCGAAACGCGTCACACCATCGCCGGATCGCAAGATCGACGGCACGCCCTGGCGCGGATGCGGCGTCGCGCGCGCCCGCCGCATGCACGAGACCTGCGCCAAGGAGCGCTAGCCTCAATGGCTGAGACACGCTTCATCTACGGTTTTCATTCAGTGGGCGCGAAACTGCGGCAGTCCGCCGATTCCGTAGGCGAGATCTTCGTCCTCGAGGCCCGTCAGGATGCTAGGGTGCGCGATCTGCTCAAGCTCGCGGACACGCTTGGTGTGCGCGTGCGCCCGGTGGCCGCCGCGCGGCTCGACGGTATGGTGGGCCACGTCCGTCATCAGGGCGTGGTGGCGAGGGTCGAGGCGATCCTGCGTCAGCTCAAGCTGGAGGATGTACTCGATACGTTGGCGGAGCCGGCGCTGCTGCTGGTTCTGGACGGC
This sequence comes from uncultured beta proteobacterium, assembly GCA_963822375.1. Classification (GTDB taxonomy): domain Bacteria; phylum Pseudomonadota; class Gammaproteobacteria; order Burkholderiales; family Rhodocyclaceae; genus CAWGHV01. The sequence goes on from CAWGHV010000032.1 coordinate 30,464, forward strand.
GTGCAGGATCCGCACAACCTCGGCGCCTGTCTGCGCGTCGCCGATGCCGCTGGTGCGCACGCCGTGATCGCGCCCAAGGATCGGGCGGTTGGGCTGACCGCCACAGCGGTCAAGGTCGCCTGCGGCGCCGCCGAGTCCGTGCCCTACATCACCGTCACCAATCTGGCGCGGACCCTGCGCGAGTTGCAGGAGCACCGGATCTGGACCGTCGGCGCCGATGCAGAAGCCGCCAAGGATGTCTACGGCATCGACCAGAGCGGCGCCATCGCCTGGGTGGCGGGCGCCGAAGGCGCGGGGCTGCGCCGTCTGACACGCGAGACTTGCGACGAACTGGCGCACATCCCTATGTACGGCAGTGTCGAGAGCCTTAACGTCTCGGTGGCGAGTGGAATCTGCCTGTTCGAGGCGCGACGGCAGCGCGCTTGCGGAGCAAAATAGCGCTCGCAGCACCGTTAAACAAGCTCGGAGAGGTGGAACAAATGTCGAACACGAACGCCTTCCTGCAAGCCCGTGATTTCCTCCAAGCGCACCGCACGGATTACGACAAGGCCTATCGCGAATTCAGTTGGCCGTCTTTGACGCAGTTCAACTGGGCGCTCGACTATTTCGACCCGATGGCCAGCGGAAATTCGGCACCCGCGCTGTGGGTCGTGCACGAAGACGGCAGCGAGGAAAAGTTATCGTTCGAGCAGATGTCCGAGCGCTCGAGCCGCGTCGCCAATCATCTGCGCGGGCTTGGCGTGAAGCGCGGCGACCGCCTGCTGGTGATGCTCGGCAACGAAGTGGCGCTATGGGACTTGATGCTGGCGGCAATCAAGCTCGGCGCGGTCATAAGCCCGGCGACGACGCTGCTCACCAGCGCCGACCTGCGCGATCGCCTTGATCGCGGCAACATCCGCCACGTCGTCGCCGGCGCGGCGAATGCCGACAAGTTCAATGCCCTGCCGGGAGACTACTCGCGCATCAGCGTGGGTGGCGCGGTACCTGGCTGGCATCGCTTCGAGGGTGCCTATAAGGTGTCCGCGCGCTTCGAACCGAACGGGCCGACCGCCGCGGACGATCCGCTCCTGCTGTATTTCACCTCGGGCACTACGTCGAAGCCGAAGCTGGTCCTGCATTCGCAGCAAAGCTACCCGATCGGCCATTTGTCGACGATGTACTGGATCGGGCTGCGCCAGGGCGACGTTCACTTCAACATCAGCTCGCCAGGCTGGGCCAAGCATGCCTGGAGTTGCTTCTTCGCTCCGTGGAACGCCGGCGCCACGGTGTTCATCTACAACAGCGCGCGCTTCAACGCGCGCGCCGTGCTCGACGTGATCGTGCGCTGCGACGTGACGACCCTATGCGCGCCGCCTACGGTGTGGCGCATGCTGATCCAGGAAGACCTGGGCGCTTACAAGACCCGCCTGCGCGAACTCATCGGCGCCGGCGAGCCGCTCAATCCCGAAGTCATCGAGCGCGTGCGCGATGCCTGGAGCATCACGATCCGCGACGGTTTCGGTCAGACAGAGACCACGGCGCAAGTCGGCAACTCGCCGGGGCAGGCACTGAAGCTCGGTTCGATGGGACGGCCGCTGCCCGGTTATCGCGTCGAGCTGCTCGACGTCGAGGGAAATGCGGCCAGTGAGGGCGAGATCTGCCTGGTGCTGGAGCCGCGGCCGCTCGGACTCATGATCGGTTATGCCGACGACGCCGACAAGAGCGCCGAGGCGATGCGGGGCGGCTACTACCACACCGGCGACGTCGCCGAACGCGATGCCGACGGGTACATCACCTACGTCGGCCGTGCCGACGATGTGTTCAAGGCCTCCGACTACCGCATCAGCCCGTTCGAGCTGGAGAGCGTGCTGATCGAGCATCCGGCAGTCGCCGAGGCGGCGGTGGTGCCGAGCCCTGATCCGCTGCGCTTAGCGGTACCGAAAGCCTTCCTGGTTCTGGCGGCCGGCCACATGCCGAGCCGCGAGTTGGCGCGCGAGATCTTCGCCTTCACGCGTGAGCGCCTGGCGCCGTTCAAGCGCATCCGCCGGCTTGAGTTCGCCGATCTGCCGAAGACGATTTCCGGCAAGATCCGGCGCGTCGAGTTGCGCAAAGGCGAACAGGGTAGACAGCCAGGCACCACGCGCGGCAGTCTTGAGTTTTTCGAGGAGGATTTCCCCGACCTGTAGGGGTGCCCCGCGCGGTGCGCTTTGGCACTCGAGCTCGAATCGGCTATACTACTCGGCTTTCCTTGCTCCACCGGTTTCGCATGCCGGGGGGCCTCAGCAGCGCCATCCACAAGGAGATCGCATGCGACATTACGAAATCGTCTTTATCGTCCACCCGGACCAGAGCGAACAGGTTCCGGCGATGATCGAGCGCTACAAGACCCTGCTGGCCGCACGCAACGGCAAGATTCACCGCCTCGAGGACTGGGGGCGCCGGCAACTCGCCTTTCCGATCCAGAAGATGCACAAGGCGCACTATGTGCTGATGAACATCGAGTGCGACAGCGAAACGCTGAGCGAGCTCGAGCATGCTTTCCGTTTCAATGACGCCGTGCTGCGCCACCTCACGGTGCAGATGAAGGACGCGGTGACCACGCCGTCGCCGATGATGAAGGAAGAGAAAGCGAAATCACTGACCCCCGCGCCGGCCGCGCCGCCCGAGACCGCTGCTGCTGAAGCTCCGTCGGTGGGGACGTCGCAGGCCGAGGCCAAACCCGAGGCCGATCCCGAGACACAGCCTGCCGCTTGAGCGGTGGGCCACCATGTGGAAAACGAAGTACGGCTCGGCGGCTCATTGATCGAACGTTCGGTGCTGCGCTACACACCAGGCGGAACGCCCGCCGTGAGCTTCAGGTTGCGCCACGAATCGGAACAAATCGAAAGTGATCTGCCAAGGAAAGTGGAGTGCGAACTGCAGGCGGTGGCGTTGGGACGGCCTGGCCAGTTGATCGCTGCTGCCAATCTCGGTTGCGCAGTCAAGCTCACCGGGTTCCTCGCGGCAAAAGGCCAGCGAAGCAAGACGCCCGTGCTGCACGTGACAACGATCGAATTCTTGGAAGGAACGGAACATGGCATTCAGACCTAAGCCCAAGCCCGGGCAGAAGCGCGACAAGGATCGCGGGCAGCGTGGCGGTTTCAAGCGCCGCAAGTACTGCCGCTTCACGGCGGAGAAGATCCTGTGGATCGACTACAAGGATGTCGATCTGCTGAAGGACTTCGTCACCGAGAACGGCAAGATCATGCCGGCGCGGATCACCGGTACCAAGACCGGCTATCAGCGCCAGCTGTCCACGGCGATCAAGCGCGCGCGCTACCTGGCGCTGATGCCGTATTCCGATCTGCACTGAGGGAGCACGATGCAAGTCATCCTGATGGAAAACGTACTCGACCTGGGCGAACTGGGCGAGGTGGTGCAGGTCAAGCCGGGTTATGCGCGCAACTTCCTCATTCCAAGAGGCAAAGCGAAGCGCGTGACCCCGGAGAATCTCGCGGTGTTCGAAGCACGGCGTCTCGAGTTGGAAAAGGTGCAGGCGGAGAAGCTTGCCGGCGCCCGGGAGCTCGCCGCAAAACTCGAAGGCGTGACGGTTCAAGTCACGCGCAAGGCCGGTCTCGACGGGCGCCTGTTCGGCTCGGTGAGCAACTTCGACATCGCCGAGGCCTTGCTCGCGCAAGGCTTGGAGGTGGAGAAAAGCGCGATCCGGCTTCCCGAAGGGCCGCTAAAGGCGATCGGCGACTTCACTATCGAGATTGCGCTTCATGCTGATGTCGTAACGTCGATTACCGTCTCGGTGCTCGGCGAAAGTAGGCAGGGCTAGCATCGCGGCCCAAGCCGCGCAACAAAAGAGGCCGCAGCGCGGCCTCTTTCTTTATTGGAGCGTATGCCGCGCGGGCGCAATTGCTCGAACCGAAGATTTCCACTCGTTTTCCACAGCCTGTCCACAGCTTGTTCTCTCTACAAGCGCCGAGTCCGCGTGTAGACTCCTCGCGAACTAGAGGAGACCAAAACGATGGCTCAGCCACGCGCGTTCGCTTTTCCCACCACACTCGATCCACAAGTCGCCGCTCTCAAGCTCCCGCCGCACTCGATCGAGGCCGAGCAATCGCTGATCGGCGGTTTGCTGCTCGACAATTCGGCGTGGGATCGCATCGCCGATCTGGTGACCGAGAACGATTTCTATCGCGACGATCACCGCCGCATTTTCCGGCACGTCGAGCAAGCTGATCGAGCTGGCGAAGCCGGCGGATGTCGTCACGGTGTTCGAATCGATCGAGAAGAGCGACGAAGTGGAGCAGGCCGGCGGACTCGCCTACCTCGGCGAGATCGCCAACAACACGCCTTCGGCCGCCAACATCCGCCGCTATGCGGAGATCGTGCGCGAGCGAGCGGTCCTGCGAAAGCTCGTCAGCGCCGGGCGACCGAGATCGCGTCCACTGCGCTGAATCCGCTCGGCAAGGACGCCAAGACGCTGCTCGACGAGGCCGAGAGCAAGATCTTCGAGATCGCCGAGGCCGGCGCGCGCAGCACACCAGGGCTTCGTCGCCGATCCAGCCACTGCTCGGCGAAGTGGTCGACCGCATTCAAGAACTCTACGACCGCGACAACCCGTCCGACATCACCGGTCGTGCCGACCGGGTTCCACCGATCTCGACGGCATGACCTCGGGCCTGCAGCCGGGCGACCTGATCATCGTCGCCGGCCGCCCGTCGATGGGCAAGACCGCGTTCGCGCTCAACATCGCCGAGCACGTGGCGGTGGACATGCGCCTACCGGTGGCGATCTTCAGCCTGGAGATGCCGGGCTCGCAACTGGCGATGCGCTTATTGGCTTCGCATGGCCGGCTCGACCAGCAGCGCATGCGCACCGGCCGCCTCAACGACGACGAATGGGAGCGCATGACCGACGCGCTGGGCAAGCTGCACGAGGCGCCGATCCACATCGACGAGAGCGGCGGCATCAACGCCGTCGACCTGCGGGCGCGCGCGCGGCGGCTGCTACCGCCAGTACGGCAAGCTCGGCCTGATCGTGGTCGACTATCTGCAGCTGATGTCGGCCACCACGCAGGGCGAGAACCGGGCCACGGAGATCTCCGAGATCTCGCGCTCGATCAAGGCGCTGGCCAAGGAACTCAACGTGCCGATCGTGGCGCTGTCGCAGCTCAACCGCGAACTGGAGCAGCGCCCCAACAAACGCCCGGTGATGTCCGACCTGCGCGAATCCGGCGCCATCGAGCAGGATGCCGACCTGATCCTGTTCATCTACCGCGACGAGGTCTACAACCCCGACAGCGCGGACAAGGGCATCGCCGAGCTAATCATCGCCAAGCACCGCAACGGCCCGATCGGCATGGTGCCGCTGACCTTCCTGCGCGAGTACACGCGCTTCGAGAGCGCGGCACGGTCGGGGTCGTATTGAGCCCGGCCATTCGAACGTCGGGCCGCTCCGACAAAATCACCCTCGAATTGTTGTAGGAGCGGCCTCCCGGCCGCGAACGCGGCTTTCGCGTTGACGCGGCGCCGATTCGCGGCGAGGACGCCGCTCCTACGAAACCGTCCCTGGCGCTATGTCAGTTTAGCGACATGCACGTTGGTCAGCGTGCGTCCGAGGAAGCGCTCGCCGATCGTTTGGAAGCGCAGCGGGATGTCGGTGACGAAAAACTCGTAGCGCGGCGCATCGCGCACCGGGCAGGCGAGGTCGCGCTCCGCCAACAGCGTCGCAGTGCGCTCGGCCATGCTCTCCGCCGAATCGACTAGGGCGACCGCCGCTCCGGCGACCTCGCGCAGTAGCGGCTTGAGCAGCGGGTAGTGGGTGCAGCCGAGGACCAGGGTATCAACATCCTGCGCGAGCACCGGCTTCAAATACTCCTGCGCGGTCAGCCGCGTGACCGGGTGGTCGAGCCAGCCTTCCTCGACCAGCGGCACGAACAGCGCACAGGCGTGCGAGAACAAGCGCACCTCCGGTTCGTACTCGTGGATGGCACGTGCATAGGCGTTGCTGTTGATCGTCGTCGGCGTGCCGATGATGCCGACGCGGCGGCTGCGCGTGGTGTGCGCCGCCGCCCAGGCGCCGGCGTCGATGACGTCGAGCGCGGGCACCGGAGACAGATCGCGCACCAGCGGCGCGGCGACCGCTGCCATCGTGTTGCACGCGACGATCAGCAGCTTGACCTGGCGCGCCAGTAGAAACTCTGCGATCTGCGTGGTGTAGTGCGCGATCGTCTCCACCGACTTGACGCCGTAGGGAACGCGCGCCGTGTCGCCGAAATAAACGATGCTCTCGAACGGCAGCCGCTCCATCAGCGCGCGCACTACCGTGAGCCCGCCGACCCCCGAGTCGAAGACGCCGATCGCTGCGGTAGCCGTAAGGTCGGGCGAACTCACAATACCTCGGCGGCGTGGTCGGCCAGCCGCGAGCGCTCGCCGCGCTGCAGGGTGACGTGGCCGCTGTGCGGCCAGCCCTTGAAGCGATCCACCACGTAGGTCAGGCCCGAGCTGCCTTCGGTCAGGTAGGGCGTGTCGATCTGCGCGATGTTGCCGAGGCAGACCACCTTGGTGCCGGGGCCGGCGCGGGTGATCAGCGTCTTCATCTGCTTCGGCGTGAGGTTCTGCGCCTCGTCGATGATCAGGAATTTGTTGATGAAGGTGCGCCCGCGCATGAAGTTGAGCGACTTGATCTTGATGCGCGAGCGGATCAGGTCGCGCGTCGCGGCGCGGCCCCAGTCGCCGCCGCCCGCGGCTGCGTCGTCGGTCTTGTTGAGCACGTCGAGGTTGTCCTCCAGCGCACCCATCCACGGCGTCATCTTTTCTTCCTCGGTGCCGGGCAGAAAGCCGATGTCCTCGCCCACCGGCACGGTGACGCGGGTCATGATGATTTCGCTGATAGAGCTTGGTTTCCAGCGTCTGCGTCAAGCCCGGCGGCGAGCGTGAGCAGGGTCTTGCCGGTGCCGGCCTGGCCGAGCAGGGTGACGAAATCGATCTCCGGATTCATCAGCAGATTGAGCGCGAAGTTCTGCTCGCGGTTGCGCGCGGTGATGCCCCAGACTGTTGTTCTTCTGGTGCGTGTAGTCCTTCGAGCGTTTCGAGCACCGCGCGTCTTGCCGTTCTTCTCCCGCACGACGGCGTGGAACGGCCGTTCGTGGCGTCTTCGGATCGAGGTAGACGAACTCGTTGACCAGCAGCTCCGGGCACAGCGGGCCCTTGACGCGGTAGAGGGTGCGGCTGTCCTGCTTCCAGGATTCCATGTCCTTGCCGTGCGTGTCCCAGAAATCCGGCCGGCAGCTCGCGCACGCCGGTGTAGAGCAGGTCGGTGTCCTCCAGCACCTTGTCGTTGAAGTAGTCCTCGGCGTCGAGGCCCAGCGCGCGCGCCTTGATGCGCATGTTGATGTCTTTGGACACCAGGATGACCTGGCGCTTCGGCTGCTCTGCCTGCAGGTACATCACCACGCCGATGATCTGGTTGTCGGCCTTCGCGGTGGGCAGCGCCGCGCGGCAGCTCGCCGTCGATCGCCTCGGTCTGCAGGAACAGCCGGCCCGTCGCCAGCTCGCGCTGACGGCCTCGGCGAGCGGAATGCCGTCGTCGATGCTTGTGCTCGTGCGCCGCTGACGATGTCGTCCAGCAAGCGGCTCGCCTGGCGCGCGTTGCGCGCGACTTCGGTCATGCCCTTCTTGTTGTTGTCCAGTTCCTCCAGCGTCATGATCGGCACGAAGATGTCGTGTTCCTCGAAGCGGAACAGGCTGGTCGGATCGTGCATCAGCACGTTGGTGTCGAGGACGAACAGCTTGGTATGGGCGGCGCGCTTGGCTGACATCGGGAGATCTAACGTTTGAGAATCACGGCCTACGCGGTCTATCGCGCAGGTCCCGCGGATCGATGGGTTAGCACGAATTCTCGGCCCTCTCGACCAGCGCGGCCATCTCCACGGATTCAGCACTTCCACTCGCGTGCAGGCCATGGATGACGCCGGTTCGATTCTTGAAATGTTGATTCTGGCTGACCTTCCACTTGCCGGATAGCCGAGTGATGACGATTTCCATACCGACGACCGCCCTCATGAGCTTTCCCGTAAAGTCTTGAGGTGCATCGGATATGTGCCACGGCTCGGAGAACGCGGCTTCGTGTTTGGTTACGAGTGTCTCAAGGTGGGCCCGTAGCCACGAAATGTCGTCGACTACGCGAAGTGTCCCGTAGGCATGGGCAACCGCATAATTCCAGGTCGGGACGACCTTCCCTGTTTCAGCTTTCGTTGGATACCAAGACGGTGTGATGTAAGCGTTGGGGCCGTGGAATACTGCCAGGACCTCAACGTCCTTGGCGAAATCCTTCCAGATTGGGTTTGTTCGGGCGACATGACCACGCAATGTGCCGAACGGAATGGGATCCCCTGAAAGATGCAAAGGAATGTGATCGGCGTTTAGTCCACCCGATGAAAGCGTAATGAGGGTTGATAGCGGTCGAGCACGAATAAGCTCGTGCAAGACTTCAACTTTCGGCTCATCGAAGTGTTTTGGAATGTACATAAAATTAAGGCCAGAGGAACACGACGGCAGAAAGGGCGTCAAAGCCCTTGCACGAAGTCGAGCACGGCCTGGGCGTGGCCGGGAACTTTCACGCCGCGCCACTCGCTGCGAAGCACGCCGTCGGCGTCGATGACGAAGGTGCTGCGCTCGATTCCCCGCACTTGCTTGCCATACATGTTCTTCATCTTGATCACGCCGAACAGGCGGCACGCCGTCTCGTCTGTGTCGGCGAGCAGTTCGAAGGGCAGGCCGAGCTTGTCCTTGAAGCCCTCGTGCGATTTGAGCGAGTCGCGCGAGATGCCAAACACCGGGCAACCGAGCTTTTCGAATTCGCCGTGCAGGTCGCGGAACTGCATGCTCTCGGTGGTGCAGCCGGGCGTGTTGTCCTTGGGGTAGAAGTACAGCACGACAGGCATACCGCGGTGAGCCGCGAGCTGGAAAGCCACGCCGCCGGTTCCCGGCAGATTGAAGTCCTGGACTACCTGATTGAGCATCGACTACTCCCCACGTTCATTGAGTGGCCAGCATAGTTGAAGCAAGCATTGTTGTGTTCTACGCATCCTTGAGAAACTCCTCCCCTTGCAGCATCAAGGTGCCGCTGCGGCCCGCGACCTCGCCCCGAAGGATCTCATGCCGCGGCAGCACTTCGAGATCGAGCGCATCGTAGATCGCCCGCGTCGGCACTAGTTCGTAGCCCTGCACACGCCAGCCTTCGAGCAGCTTCTCGAATACCGATGCGAGCCGCATTCCCTCCAACTCGGCGTGCAGGGTGTAGACGTGGCCGGCGAAAGCCGGACTCCGCGGCGCCTGCGCGGTCAGGCCCAGCAGATGCTCGTGCACGTTGTCTTCCACGATTCCCGCCGTGCCGATCAGCTCGTCCAGCGTCGGCAGCGTGGTGGGGATTTGCGCACAGGCGATGATCTCCGCAAGCTGAGCCGGAATGTAGGGGTGGCTGCCGCGCGTGTCGGTGCAGTAGTCGAAGCCCAGGCGCTGCGTCAGGCGCATGGCCTCGGCGTTCATCTGCCAGCCGGCAGCGCCGTGCGTCTTCGGTGCGGTGCCGAATACGGTGTAGAAGCGCTCGCACGCGCGCTCCATCTGGTCGCGGGTCCAGCGGGCATCAGCGGTTTCGACGCCGTCCTGCCACTTCACATGGTCCCAGGTGTGGATGCCGACTTCGTGCCCGGCGTCGCAAACGGCGCGCATGATGCCCGCGCAGCGCCGTCCGATGTGCGGCCCCGGCAGCAGTGTGCCGTAGAGCAGTGTGCGGATGCCATAGTGCTCGACGACCGAGGTGCGGGAAACCTTCTTCATGAAGCCGGGACGCAGCGCGCGCTTGATGGCGCGGCCGGTGTGGTCGGGGCCGAGCGAGAACAGGAAAGTCGCCGACGCGCCGAATTCGCGCAGCAGCTCGACCAGCCGTGGCACGCCTTCGCGGGTGCCGCGGTAAGTGTCGACGTCGACCTTGAGCGCCAGCCGTTTGCGCATTTACTCGTCGGGCGAATTGCCCGCGGCCCAAACGGGCTGTTGCGCGAGCGCGTGCAGGTTGGCACCGGTGATGCGGGTAATGCGCCAATCCGGCAGTATCGTCGCGCCCAGGCTTTGGTAAAAACTGTGCGCAGGGGTATTCCAATCGAGCACCGCCCACTCGAAACGGCCGCAGCCGCGCGCTACCGCGATGCGCGCCAGCTCCACCAGCAGCGCCCGCCCGCAGCCCAGACGCCGGTAGGCCGGGCGGACGTAGATGTCTTCCAGGTACACGCCGGGCCTGCCGAGGAAGGTCGAGTAGTTGTGGAAGAACAAGGCGAACGCCGCGGGCGCGCCGTCGCGGCTCGCCAACAACGCCTCGACGCCGGAGCGCTCGCCGAACAGCGCCGCCCGCAGGCGATCTTCATCGCATTCGACCAAGTGGGCCAGCTTCTCGTACTCGGCCAGCTCCCTGACCAGGTCCAGCACATGGGGAACGTCTGCCGGTTGCGCCGGGCGGATCTCGAAGGCACTCATCGCCTCACTGCTCACTCCACCAGCCGTCGCGCGTCGGCAACGTCGTTGCGGTACGCGTCGAAGATATGCCGCAGCGCGTCCGCCATGCCGACCGCCGGCTGCCAGCCCAGATCGCGGCAAGTGTTGTCGATCTTGGGCACGCGGTTCTGCACGTCCTGATAGCCGTTGCCGTAGTAGTCGGCGGAGGTGGTTTCGACGATCTTCACCTTGGCCGCGCTGTCGCGGTATTCGGAGTAGCCGTCGGCCAGCTCCAGCATCATGGTCGCCAGTTCGCGCACCGAGTAGTTGTTGCTCGGGTTGCCGATGTTGTAGATCTGTCCGCTCGGCGACGCCGTTCGTGTTGTCGATGATCTTCATCAGCGCGTCGATGCCGTCGTCGATGTAGGTGAAGGCGCGCTTCTGCGCGCCGCCGTCGACCAGCTTGATCGGCTCGCCGCGCACGATGTGGCCGAGGAACTGGGTGATGACGCGCGAGCTGCCTTCCTTCGCCGTGTTGATCGAATCGAGCCCGGCGCCGATCCAGTTGAAGGGGCGGAACAGCGTGAAGTCCAGGCCCTCGCTGCATGCCGTAGGCCGAGATCACGCGGTCCATCAGCTGCTTGGCGCAGGCGTAGATCCAGCGCGGCTTGTTGATCGGGCCGTAGACCAGTTCGGAGCTCTCGGGGTCGAACTCGGCGTCGCGGCACATGCCGTAGACCTCCGAGGTGGACGGGAAGACGATGCGTTTGCCGTAGTTCAACGCAGGCGCGCACGATCGGCAGGTTGGCTTCGAAGTCGAGCTCGAACACGCGCAGCGGCTCGCTGCACGTAGGTCGCCGGCGTGGCGATCGCCACCAGCGGCAGCACCGTGTCGCACTTCTTGACGTGGTACTCGATCCACTCCTTGTTGATGGTGATGTCGCCCTCGAAGAAGTGGAAGCGCTTGTGCTCCAGCAGGTCGGCGAGCGGTCCGCCTGCATGTCCATGCCGTAGACCTCCCAGTCGGTGGTCGGCGATGATGCGCTTGGACAGGTGGTGGCCGATGAAGCCGTTGACGCCGAGGATGAGGATTTTCTTCATGGCGGGATACTCGATAGCGGTGGAGTGAGGGAGAGCGGCTCGCTTGCGAGCGCCAGTGGGGAGCCTGCCGAAGCCGTTGTCGTGGCCGTCCCACGCCGCTTCCAAGATGCGCAGCAGGCGCGCCGTCGCCGCATTGGGCGAGGACGTCGCCCTCGCGTACGAACAGGTGCGGACGGGCGTAACTTGCCGGCGCCGCGCCTGCCGGCAAGCTGCGCAGCACGCGCAGCGCGGCCGCCCGGACAGATCGCAGAACGCGCCGGGATAGGGCGGGGCGACGCCGCGCACGAGGTCGTGGATCTGTTCGGCTGGGTCGTTCCAGTCGATGCGGCCGTCCTCCGGCTTGCGCGCCGCCGAAATAGCTGCCCTGCGCCAAGTCCTGTTCGGTGTGCGCCGCAGCGCCGGCGATCAGGCGCGGCAGCACGTCGATCCAGAGCACAGCTCGGCCGCGACCGTGACCTTGCCGAAGACCTCGAACGCCGTGTCGTCGGGCAGGATGGGCACGCGCCTGCTGGGCGACGATCGCGCCGGCGTCGGGCTTCTCCACCATGTGCGTGCAGGGTCGCGCCGGTCTCGCGCTCGCCCGTGATCACCGCCCAGTTGACCGGCACGCGGCCGCGGTACTTTGGCAGCAGCGAGCCGTGCATGTTGTAGGCACCGCGGGCGGCGAGGCGCAGCAGCGCCGGCTCGAGCATGTGGCGGTAGTAGAACGAGAACAGGAAGTCGGGCCGGCAGGCGGCGACCCGCGCCGCCGTTTCCGCCGTATTCGGGTCCTCGGGCGTGATGCACCGGGATGTCGTGGTCCGCGGCGAACCGCGGCAACGCTGTCGAACCAGATGTTCTCCGTGGGCTGTCGCGGTGGGTGACCACCAGCGGCACCTCGACGCCATGGGCGAGCAGCACCGACAGGCAGCGCACGCCGACGTTGTGGTAGGCGAAGACGACGGCGCGCGTCATGGCTGCCGCGGCGTGAAGCGCACCGCCTGCGTGTCGGGCGCACCGATGCGCTCTGACTCGTGCTCCAGCGCGGTCGCCTCGCGCCTTTCGAGCACTGCCTGTATCAGATAGCGCGGCCGCGGCCGCACCTGCTGCGTAAATGCGGCCGACGTACTCGCCCAAGCAGGCCGATGCCGAACAGCAGGATGCCGATGAGGAAGAAGGCGATGCCGAACAGCGTGAACAGGCCCTCCGCCTCCGGTCCGACGATCAAGCGGCGAATCGCGAGGTAGATGACGAACAGGGCGGAGAGCAGCGACAGCAGCATGCCGGACATCGAGACCATCTGCAGCGGCACCACCGAGAAGCCGGTCATCAGGTCGAAGTTGAGGCGGATCAGCTTGTAGAGCGAGTACTTGGAGTCGCCGGCGGCGCGCTCCTCGTGCGCGACCTCGATTTCGACCGGCTGCTGGGCGAAGGTGTAGGCCAGCGCCGGGATGAAGGTGTTGACTTCGCTGGCAGGCGTTGATGGCCTCGACGATGTCGCGGCTGTAGGCGCGCAGCATGCAGCCCTGGTCGGTCATGCGTGATGCGGGTGATGCGCTCGCGCAGCCGGTTCATCGCACGCGAGGCATAGCGGCGGAACGCCGATGTCCTGGCGCATGCGGCGAATCGTGCCGACGTAGTCGTGACCTTCGCGCATCTTGGCCAGCGAGCTTGCCGATTTCCTCCGGCGGGTTCTGCAGGTCGGCGTCGAGCGTGACGACAGCATCGCCGCGGCAGCGCTCGAAGCCGGCCATGATCGCCATGTGCTGACCGAAGTTGGCGTTGAACAGGACCACGCGGGTGACGTCGGGCCGCTGCTGCGAACTGCTCGCGCAGCATGGCGGCGGAGCGGTCGCGGCTGCCGTCGTTGACGAAGACGATTTCGTAGGCGACGCCCGAGCGCGTCGAGCGCCGGATAGAGGCGGGCGAACAGGGCGGCGCAGGCCTGCTTCTTCGTTGTAGACCGGGATGACGACCGAAAGCTCGGGCTGGCTCATCGCGGGTTCAGCGTGGATGATCTCGGCGACCGCGCCGCACACGCGCTCGACGTCGCCATCGCCCATCGCCGGAAACAGCGGCAGCGTGACGATGGCGCGGCCGATGCGTTCGGCCTGCGGGAAGTCGCCCTCCTTGAAGCCGAGCCCGCGGTAGAGCGCTGAACAGATGCATCGCCGGGTAATGCACGCCGACGCCGATGCCGCGCTTCTGCATCGCGCGGATGAATTCGCCGCGGCTGATGCTCAGGCGCTCCAGCGGCAGCGTGATCTGGAACATGTGCCAGTTGCCGTTCTCGAAGTCCGCCGGCGGCAGTCCGCAGCCCAGGCGCGGCATCGAAGTGCGTCGAAGTAGTGCCGCGCGAGCCGGCGGCGGCACGCGTTGAATTCCTCCAGGCGCAGCGAGTTGGCCGAGGCCGATGCGCGCGGCGATGTCGGTCAGGTTGAACTTTCCGCCGATCACCTCGACATCCATGCCGCCGTCGTTGTCGCGCACCACGCCCTTGCAGGCGCCAACGCTCGACATGCCTGCGCCTCGGCTTCGTCGTTCAGCACCAGGCAGCCGCCTTCGCCGGTGGTCATGTTCTTGTTGGGGTGGAAGCTGATCGAGACCAGATCGCCAAAGCTGCCGATGCGCCGGCCGCGCCAGCTCGACGCCCATGGCTTGCGCGGCGTCTTCGATCACGCGCAGGCCGTGGCGCTGCGGCGATCGCGTACAAGCGGTCGCGGTCCACCGGCAGTCCGGCGAGATCGACCGGCATGAGCGCGCGGGTGCGCGGCGTGATCGCGGCTTCGACAAGGTCGAGATCGATGTTGCGCGTGGCCGGTTCGACGTCGACGAACACCGGCCTGGCGCCGGCGCGCAGGATCACGTTGGCGGTCGCCACCCAGGACAAGGGCGTGGTGATGACTTCCGCCTCCGGCCCGATGCCCGCCAGCGCGAGCGCGATCTCCAGCGTCGCGGTACCCGAATTGACGACGCGCACCGGTCGGCCGCCAAAGTGTTCGACAAGGCCGCCTCGAACGCCTTGACTTGGGGGCCGCTGGTGATCCAGCCCGAGCGCAGCACTTCGGCGACGCCGGCGATGGTTTCCTCGTCGATCTGCGGCCGGGTGAACGGCAAAAAGGCCGTGGCGCTCACGAGCGGGCGACGATGAACACGCCGAGCACGATGATGCCGATGCCGAGCAGCCGCAGCGGCGTCACGTTCTCGCCGAACAGGTACCAGGCCGCGAGGGCGTTGAGCACGTAGCCGATCGACAGCATCGGATAGGCGATGCTCACCTCCACTCGAGACAGACCCATGATCCATACCACCAGACTGACGACATAGCAGACGAGGCCGCCGAGGATGTGCGGCTCCAGCGCGAGCTTGAGGCCCACCGGAACGATGTTGCCGGCATGGAACTCGAAGTGGCCGACGGCGTTGGTGCCGGCCTTGAGCAGCAGTTGGGCGGCGGCGTTGAGCAACACGCCGGTGAGAATGAGGCCGAAGCTGACCGTGGTCATGGTGGCCGCTCAGCGCCTGCTCACGACGAGGCGCCGCGTATCCTCGGCGACAATGTGCATCGGCAGGCCGCGCTCGCGCAGTTCCGCATGTTTCTCCGCTGTCATCACGGCGAAGGCGTCGTCGTGGCCGAGCCAGCGGCGCTCGAATTCCGCCTCGCTCGGAATCCCCTTGTCCGGCTCCTGCCGCAGCCCCAATTCCATTTCGTCGGTGTAGTTCACCAGTGTCACGGTGCGCCGCAGGTAGTAGGTCAGCGTCTGTTCGTACATGGCGACGCTGTAGAACGGCACGCCGGGCGACAACAATGGCCGAATCTGCTCGGCAAGATAGTAGGCCGAGTTCGATCTGGCAAGCTCGCCGTGACCCTGCAAGGCGGCGCTTTGCGCGGCGAAGCCGGCAACCGCGAGGCATAGCGCCGCCGCCTTGACGCGCGCCCTACGTGTCAGCGCCAACGCGCTCGCGGTGCCGAGCAGCCACATGCAGGCGGCGGCGATCGCCCAGTTCTCGAACGCGTTCATCATCGCAGAGGGCGTTTCGTGATCGGCGCGATCGCTGATGCGAGGGGCGAGCGCCAGGGCACCGGCGGCCAGCAGCGTGACCAGCGCGAGGTGCAGCATCAGCGCCCGCGGCTGCAGCCGGGGAAGCATCGCGCCCACGAGCAAGGCGGAAGCGGGCAGCGCCGGCAAGATATACGAGGGAAGCTTGGAGCTCGAAGCGCTGAAGAAGACGAAGATGAAAACGATCCAGACGACCAGAAACCGCTCGCTTTGAAACGCCGCGGCGCCGCACGTGCGCCAGCCGGCGACCAGGCTGTGCAGCGCGAGCAGCGTCCAGGGCAGCGCGCTGGCGATGAATACCGGCCCGAAATACCACCAAGGCTGATAGCGCCGGTGCACCGTGGTCAGGAAGCGTTCGAAATGTTCGTGCACGAAGAAGAAATGCGCGAACTCCGGGTTGCGCCAGGACACGGCAATGAACCACGGTGCGCCGATCAGCAGGAACAGGCCGAGGCCGCGCAGCCACTCGAGCCGGCGCCAGGGGCCGATGTCGCGCGTCAATACCGAGTAGAGCACGAGCGAGCCGCCCGCGATCACCAGTGCCACCGGGCCCTTCGACAGCACCGCCAATGCCAGCGCGGCCCAGGTCACTAGCATCCAGCGCCGCGCCGCAGCGGCGTCGGTGCCGGGTCGGTTGGCCAACAGGAAGCCGGAAAGGGCCAGATGCATGAAGAACGTCAGCCCCATGTCGAGCGAGTTGAGATGGCCGAGGACGACGTAGCCGAAACTGCTGCCCAGCACCGCCGCGCCGAGCAAACCGGTGTCGGCGTCCCACAGCCGCCGGGCGACGAAGAACGCGAGCAGGATGCCGGCGAATCCGGTCAGCCCGGTCCACAGGCGCGCGCTCCATTCGTGCTCGCCGAAGGCCTTGAAGGCAGCGGCGCTCATCCAGTATTGCAGGGGCGGTTTGTAGAAGTATTTGAGGCCGTTCAGCCGCGGCGTGACCCAATCGCCGCTCGCGGCCATCTCGCGTGCGATTTCGGCGTAGCGCCCTTCGTCGGTCTTGATCAGCTTGCGCGATTCGAGCGTGCCGAACCAAGTCAGGCTGAAAGCGGTGATGAGTACCCACAATAGCCAACGCGGAACGAAGCGCACCGCGCTCGATGGCGCGTTTGCGTGGCCGGTGGCGGCCGCAAAGTCGTCGCCGGCGTCTCGCACTACGCGAAGAGCAGGGCAGCCGCGACGCGGCGGCCCTCCGCCATCAGGATGTTGTAGGTGCGGCAGGCCGCTTGCAGATCCATTGGCTCGAAGCCGATGCGCGCTTCGATCAATGGGCGCACCAGCGCCGGCTGCGGAAAGTGCTGCCGCCGGCCGGTGCCGATCATGACCAATTCGGGGCCGAGGTCGCGCACCTGCTCGAAGTCCGCCGCGGTCAGCGCGCCGAAGCCAGCGGCGCCCCAGCCGGTGACGATCCGGTCAGGCAGTAGGATCAGGCCGCTTTCGTAGCGCACGTCGTTGACGACGATGAAGTCCTCGCCATAGGCGCTGATCGTGTTGTGACCGGTGCGGGCTTCGAGCTGAATTTTCATGAGTTGTTGCGGTAGGCCACCGACGCGGACGGGCCGTGAGGAAACGACCCGGGAAGTCCGCAATGCAGGGGCTTTCCCACGTCGCTTTTTAGTAAGCCTAAGCTTCGGTTACATTATAACCTTTACGCATTGCCTCACCTGAAGTGCTGCACCGCGCGACGCTGCGACCGACACAAGGAAAACCGATGGACAGACCCCTGCTGCGCAAAGAAGACCTCCACGACGGGCGGCCGATCCTCAAGTCGGCCAAGCTCGCCGACGTCTGCTACGACATCCGCGGCCCGGTGCTGGCGCGCGCCCGCCAGATGGAGGAGGAGGGCCACCGCATCATCAAGCTCAACATCGGCAATCCCGCGGCGTTCGGCTTCGAGGCGCCGGAGGAGATCCTGCAGGACGTGATCCACAACCTGCCCGCCGCCTCCGGCTACTGCGATTCCAAGGGCCTGTTCGCCGCGCGCAAGGCGGTCATGCACGTACACCCAGCAGAAGCGCGATCCGCGACGTCCAGATGGAGGACATCTACATCGGCAACGGTGTGTCCGAGCTGATCGTGATGGCGATGCAGGCGCTGCTCAACAATGGCGACGAGGTGTTGATCCCGGCGCCTGACTACCCGCTGTGGACGGCGGCGGTGAGCCTTGCAGGCGGCGTGCCGCGCCACTATCGTCTGCGACGAGCAGGCCGGCTGGCTGCCCGACCTGGACGATATCCGCAGCAAGATCACTCCGCGCACGCGCGCCATCGTCATCATCAACCCGAACAACCCGACCGGCGCGCTGTATCCGGTCGAGCTGCTGCAAGAAATCATCGCGATCGCGCGCCAGCACCAACTGATCGTCTGCGCCGACGAGATCTACGACAAGGTGCTCTATGACGGATGCACCACACCTCGATCGCCTCGCTCGCCGACGACGTGCTTCTTCATGACCTTCAACGGCTTGTCGAAGAACTATCGCGCCTGCGGCTATCGCGCCGGCTGGCTGGTCGTCTCAGGCGAGAAGCGCCATGCGCGCGACTACATCGAGGGCCTCGACATGCTCGCCTCGATGCGCTTGTGCGCCAACGTCCCGGCGCAGTACGGGATCCAGACCGCGCTCGGCGGCTACCAGAGCATCGACGACCTGGTCGGGCCGAGCGGGCGCCTGTGCCGCCAGCGCGACCTAGCGTACCGGCTGCTGGCCGATATTCCGGGCGTCACCTGCGTCAAGCCCAAGGCGGCGCTGTACCTGTTTCCGCGGCTGGACCCGAAGGTCTATCCGATCATCGACGACCAGCAGTTCATCCTCAACCTGCTGCTCGAGGAGAAGGTGCTGCTGGTGCAGGGCACCGGTTTCAATTGGCCGAATCCCGATCATTTCCGGGTCGTGTTTCTGCCCAATGCCGACGACCTGCAGGACGCCATCGGGCGCATCGCGCATTTCCTCGAACGCTATCGTAGTCGTCAGGGCAACTGATGCAGGTCATCGAGATCACCGACGCGTCGGGCGCGCTCGCCGAGCCGGCTTGGCTGAGCCGGGCCGAACTCGGTGCACCGGCAACTGCGCCCGCACCTTCCGCCGGACTATGCGGAAAAGATGGGGCGGGTGTTCGCCGGCGGTGCGCGCATGGCGTTGGCGGTCGATGGCGAGCGCGTGCTCGGCGTCGCCGTCTATCGCTGGCACGAGAACACCTTCGACGGGATCAAATGCTACATCGACGATCTGGTGACCGACGTCGTGCAGCGCTCGCGCGGCGTCGGCAGTGCGCTGCTCGCTCATGTCGAGCGCGCGGCGCGCGATGTTGGCAGTGATGTGCTGGTGCTCGATTCCGGCACCGAGCGGGCGCGTGCCCACAAATTCTACTTTCGCGAGGGATTCGCAATCACCTCGTTCAACTTCCATAAGTCGTTCAAATGAAACCGATCAACGTGGCGCTGCTGGGCATCGGCACCGTCGGCGGCGGGACATTCTCCGTGCTGGCGCGCAACCAGGAAGAAATCACGCGGCGCGCCGGACGGCCGATCAGCATCACCGTCGTTGCCGACAAGGATTTGGCGCGCGCCGGCGAATTGACTGGGGGCGTGGTGCGCCTCACCGACGACGCCTTCGCCGTGGTCGCCGACCCCGATATCGACATCGTGGTCGAGCTGATCGGCGGTACCGGCGTCGCGAAGGAACTGGTGCTCAAGGCCATCGACAACGGCAAGCACGTGGTCACCGCCAACAAGGCGTTGCTCGCGCATCCACGGCAACGAGATCTTCGCCGCCGCGCAGCGGCAAGGGCGTGATGGTGGCCTTCGAGGCCGCGGTGGCGGGCGGCATTCCGATCATCAAGGCGCTGCGCGAGGGCCTCACCGCCAATCGCATCGAGTGGATCGCCGGCATCATCAACGGCACCACCAACTTCATCCTGTCCGAGATGCGCGACAAGGGCCAGTCCTTCGACGCCGTGCTGGCGGACGCGCAACGTCTCGGCTACGCCGAGGCCGATCCGACCTTCGACATCGAAGGCGTGGACGCCGCGCACAAGCTGACGATCATGTCGGCTATCGCCTTCGGCATTCCGATGCAGCTTCGACAAGTGCTACACGCGAGGGAATCTCCGGCTTGCAGCGCGATGGATATCAAGTACGCCGAGCAGCTCGGCTATCGCATCAAGCTGCTTGGCATCACCAAGCGCACGCCTGCAGGGATCGAGCTGCGCGTGCATCCGACGCTGATTCCGGCGCGGCGCCTGATCGCCAATGTCGAAGGCGCGATGAACGCGGTGCTGGTCAAGGGCGACGCGGTGGGCGCGACTCTGTACTACGGCAAGGGCGCCGGCGCGGAACCGACCGCCAGCGCGGTGATCGCCGACCTGGTCGATGTCACGCGCATGCACACCGCCGATCCGGAGCACCGCGTTCCGCATCTCGCCTTTCAGCCGGACGCGGTGCATGACCTGCCGATCCTGCCGATGAGCGAGGTCGTGACCGCCTACTACCTGCGCCTGCGCGTGGAGGACAAGCCGGGCGTGCTGGCCGACATCACGCGCATCCTCGCCGACCGGGATATCTCGATCGACGCGATGATCCAGAAGGAGCCCGGCGAGGGCGAGCAGCAGGTCGACATCATCATGCTCACGCACTTGTGCCGCGAGAAGCAGGTCGATGCGGCGATCGCCAAGATCGAGGCGTTGGCGGTGGTGACGGGCAAGGTCACGCGAATCCGGCTCGAGGAACTCGGGTCGAGTTCGACATCGGACCATCGCGCCATGCGTTACATCAGCACCCGCGGCGGGATGCCGCCGAAGACCTTCTGCGAGATTCTGCTCGGCGGGCTCGCCGACGACGGCGGCCTGACCCTGCCCGAGACTTACCCGTTGGTGACGGGGGACGATCTAGAGCGATGGCGCGCGCTGTCCTATCCTGATCTGGCTTACGAGATTCTCGCGTGCTTCGCCGACGATATTCCCGCGGCGGATCTCAAGCCGCTGATCGACCGGACCTACACGCGCGCGGTCTTTCGCACCGAGGATATCGCGCCGCTGAAGACGCTGGAGCCGGGCCTGCATCTGCTCGGGCTTTCCAACGGCCCGACGCTCGCCTTCAAGGACATGGCGATGCAGTTGCTCGGCAACCTGTTCGAGTACGTGCTTGGGCGCCGCGGCGAGCAGCTCAACATTCTCGGCGCCACTTCCGGCGACACCGGCTCCTCGGCCGAGTACGCGATGCGCGGCAAGCGCGGCATCCGTGTCTTCATGCTCTCGCCACACGGCAAGATGAGCCGTTTTCAGACGGCGCAGATGTACTCGCTGCAAGACCCGAATATATTCAACATCGCGATCCGCGGCGTGTTCGATGACTGCCAGGACATCGTCAAGGCGGTGAGCAACGATCTGGCGTTCAAGGAGCGCTACCGGATCGGGACCGTGAACTCGATCAACTGGGCGCGAGTCGCCGCGCAGGTGGTGTACTACTTCAAGGGCTACCTCGCGGTGACGCGGGCCAACGACGAGCAGGTGTCGTTCGCGGTGCCGTCGGGCAATTTCGGCAACATCTGCGCCGGTCACATCGCGCGCATGATGGGGTTGCCGATCCGCCGCCTGGTGCTGGCGACGAATGAGAACGACGTGCTCGACGAGTTTTTTCGCAGCGGACGCTATCGCCCGCGCACCACGGCGGAGACGCGCCAGACTTCGAGTCCGTCGATGGATATCTCCAAGGCATCGAACTTCGAGCGCTTCGTCTTCGATCTGAGCGGCCGCGACGCAGCCAAGGTGCGTGCGCTGTGGCAGGAAGTCGATCGAGGTGTGGGATTCGATTTGAGCGCCACGCCGTTGTTCGAGCGGTTGCGGGATTTCGGTTTCGTTTCAGGCCGCAGTACGCATGCCGATCGCCTGGCGACGATCCAGCGGACCTACGAGCGATATGGGGTGATGCTCGATACGCACAGCGCCGACGGCGTCAAGGTCGGCGAGCAGTTCCGCGAGCCCGGTGTGCCGATGATTTGCCTGGAAACGGCGCTGCCAGCCAAGTTCGAGGACTCGATCATCGAGGCGCTGGGCCGCAAGCCGCCACGGCCCGAGGGTTACGCCGACATCGAGAGCCTGCCGCAGCGCTGCGAAGTCATGGACGCGGATGCCCGGGCGGTCAAGGACTTCATCGCCGGCCACGTGTAGCGGAGGCTAGCCGCATGAGCTTCTCCGACGCGCAGCAGTTTTGGAATAAGCGCTTCGACCGGCCCGATTATCTGTTCGGCACCGCGCCCAACAAGTTTCTCGCCTCGCAGAAGCGCCTGCTGCGGCGTGGGCAGATCGCGCTGTCGATCGCCGACGGCGAGGGGCGCAATTCGGTCTGGCTGGCAGAGCAGGGGATCGACGTGGTGGCGGTCGAGTTGTCGAACATCGCGGTCGACAAGGCACGTCGCCTCGCGGCGCAGCGCGGGGTGGCGCCGCGCTTCGAGATCGCCAGCATCCTCGACTGGGAATGGGGCGAGGCCCGCTTCGACGTCATCGCAGCGATTTTCTTCCAGTTCGCCTCGCCCGCGCAGCGCAGCGTCATCTTTCGCCACATCGTCGCCGCGCTCAAGCTCGGCGGCCTGCTCATCCTGCAAGGCTATACGCCGCGGCAGGTGGACTACAAGACGGGCGGGCCGCCCAGTCGTGAGAACATGTACACCGAGACCCTGCTGCGCGAAGCCTTCGCGGAGCTGGACATCATGCACCTTCACGAGCACGACGACATCCTGGCTGAAGGCGCCGGGCACGACGGGCGTTCGGCGGTGATCGACATGGTCGCGATTCGACCCCAGATGCACGGATGACCG
This sequence comes from uncultured beta proteobacterium, assembly GCA_963822375.1. Taxonomy (GTDB): domain Bacteria; phylum Pseudomonadota; class Gammaproteobacteria; order Burkholderiales; family Rhodocyclaceae; genus CAWGHV01. The sequence goes on from CAWGHV010000032.1 coordinate 52,873, forward strand.
GGCGCGCCGCTATAGGTAAATGACCGCGGGAAACACCGTGACCGCGAGCACCAACACCAGCCACTCGAGATTGTGGCGGGCAAGGAAGCCCGTGAAGTGCAGGATGAGTATGCTGATGGCGACGATGTAGTAAATGATGAACAACATCCCGAATGGTCTCCGGTTTTCTGTTATCGATCTGATCCGACCGCTAATCCTCGACGTGCCGCAACGACAGATCCACCGCCCGGACATCCTTGGTCAGCCCGCCGATGGAGATTCGATCGACGCCGGTCTCGGCGATGGCGCGCACGTGCTCCAGGCTGACGCCGCCCGAGGCCTCGATTTCCGCGCGGCCAGCGCTGATGGCCACCGCCTCGCGCATTTCCTCAAGCGTCATGTTGTCGAGCAGCACCATGGTGGCACCGGCCTGGAGAGCATCGTGCAATTGCTCCAGTGTTTCCACCTCGATCTGGATGAAGACATTGTCCGGCGCGATTCGCCGCGCCTCCTGCAGCGCCGGCGCCACCCCGCCCGCGGCATGGATGTGGTTCTCCTTGATCAGGATGCCGTCGTAGAGCCCGATGCGGTGGTTCGTACCGCCGCCGGCGCGTACGGCATATTTCTGGGCGAGACGCAGTCCCGGCAGCGTCTTGCGCGTATCGACGATCCGTGCGCGCGTGCCGACGATCGCGTCAACGAACCGCCGTGTCGTGGTCGCGGTACCCGACAGCAGTTGTAGGAAATTCAGCGCTGGCCGCTCGGCGGTGAGCAGCGCCCGCGTGTCGGCACGGATTTCGCACAGCGTTTCGTTGGACGCGATCAGCTCACCGTCGTGCGCCTGCCAATGAATAGCGGCGTTGGGATCGATGGTGCGAAAACAGCAATCGAACCACGACTGGCCGCAGAGGACGGCATCCTGGCGGGAAATGACGATACCCCGCGCGGCTCTCGCGGCGGGCGACAGCAGCGCAGTCAGATCCCCCGTGCCCACATCCTCGGCGAGGGCGGTGGCAACGTTGCGCTGGATCTCGATGAGCAGTCGGGCCGGGTAGTCCATGCGGTATTCAGTCGAAAGTGGCGGCAGATTCTAGCATCCGTTGTCGAGCGCCACGACGGGTACCTGAATGCGCCGTGCCGCCCGGAGGCACTGCGGCCATATTCGACACGGCGACGGGATTCTGTAATGCTGACCGGATGTGCCTGCGCCTTTGCTACAATCGGCGTACTCGCGATTCGCGTCCCAGATTGTGTTCCAAATCTCGCCAAAAGAGGAAAAATCCATGATCCTATTGAAGCCGCTCAAGGTTGCCGGCACCTTTGCCCTCGCCGCGATGGTCTCGGCGTGCAACGCCGACGATAGCAAGGGCAATACGTCGCAATTGGCGGCGAAAGTGAACAAGGGCGCGGTGAACGTGAGCCAAATCAGCGAGATTACTTCGCGCGTCGCCAACCTCACCCCGGAGCAAACCCAGCAGATGAACAAACAGGTTCTGGAGCGCCTGATCAATCAGGAGCTGCTGGTTCAGCAAGCGCTTGGCAAGAAACTGGATGCCGATCCAAAGGTGCTCAAGGCCGTGGAGTCGGCGCGGCGCGAAATCCTCGCCCGCGCATATGTCGATCAGGTGGCCGCTGCAGCGGTCAAACCCACGGCCGCGGAGATCAGCGAGTTCTTCGGCAAACACCCGGAGCTATTCGCCGAGCGGCGCATCTACCGCGTCAACGAGCTGCGGCTGCCCACCAATGCGCAAGTCGCGGCGGATCTGCGCGCCTACCTCAAGGAGCCGCGCACCATGAATGATGTCGCCGCCCGGTTGCGCGAAAAGAACATCCGCTTCGGCGCGGGTTCCGACACGCGTGCGGCGGAGCAGGTGCCGCTGGGCCTGTTGCCGCAACTGCACAAGCTCAAAGACGGCGATATGACGGTCATGGAATCGCAGAATGCCGTCCTCGTGGTTCAGCTCGTCGCGTCGCAGACCCAGCCCATCGACGAGAAGACGGCGATCCCGTTTATCGAACAGCACCTAACCAACCGCAAGCGTAGCGAACTCGCCGAGGCGGAGCTGAAGCGGCTGCGCGGGACGGCGAAGATCGAATATCTCGGGGACTATGCCGGCGGCACGGGCGCGGCGGCCTCAGCCAACCCGGTAGAGGGCCAGCCTTTCGGTGCCACCGACCCGATTTCTCCCGCCACGCCGGCGATACCGCAGGCCAGATAGCGCGGCGGGGACCATTCGACTCTGCTTGGCGGGCCGCGAGCCAACCGATGTCCATCCTGCAGCCGGTGATACTCTCGGGCGGCTCGGGCACCCGGCTGTGGCCCTTGTCGCGCGAGCAATATCCGAAGCAGCTTCTCGCGCTAAGCGGCGCGGCGACGATGCTCCAAGCGACCGTCCTGCGCCTGGATACGGGTCTGGCGGAAGCCGAATTGCCGGCAAATCCCGCCATCATCGTCTCCAACGAGGAATACCGCTTCATCGTCGCCGAGCAGATGCGCGAGATCGCCCGGCCGCCGCAACGCATCATTCTCGAACCCATGGGCCGCAACACGGCACCGGCGCTTACGCTCGCGGCCTTGGCAGCGAACGGGGCGCAGAGCGATCCGGTGCTCCTGGTGATGCCGGCCGACCATGTGATACGCGACGATTCGGCATTCCGCGCGGCAGTGCGACTGGGCAGCGATCTGGCGGCGCGGGGTTTGTTGGTCACCTTCGGCATTACGCCGACCGGGCCGGAGACCGGCTATGGCTATATTCGCTGCGGAGCCGCGTTGGAGGCTGCCGGCACAGCGCTCGCTCTCGAGGGCTTCGTCGAGAAGCCGGACCGGCAGACCGCGCAGCGCTATCTCGACGCCGGCCGATACCTTTGGAACAGCGGCATCTTCATGATGACCGCATCGGTCTGGCTGGCCGAGATCGGGCGCTTCCGCGGCGATATCCTCGAAGCCTGCCGCGGCGCCCTGGCGGCGGCGCAGCCGGACCAGACTTTCCTGCACGTTCGACCGGGAAACGTTCGCGGCCTGCCCCGCCGACTCGATCGACTACGCCGTGATGGAACGCGTGGCGGAAACGGGCGCCGGGTCTCAAGCGGCGGTGATTCCGCTCACCGCCGGGTGGTCGGATGTCGGCGCCTGGGACGCGCTATGGGCGCTCGGAGTGAAGGACGAAGCCGGCAATGTCCGCCGCGGCGACATTCTGATGCACGAATCCGAGGACACGCTCGCGATCTCGCAGAGCCGGCTCGTTGCTTGTGTCGGCCTCAAGGACGTGGTCGTGGTCGAAACGCCGGATGCCGTTATGGTCGCGGCGAAGGATAGGACTCAGGATGTCAAGCATATCGTCAGCGAACTCAAAGAGGCCGGCCGCAGCGAGGTCGCCGCGCACCGCAAGATCTATCGCCCCTGGGGCCACTACGACAGCATCGACAGCGGCGAGCGTTTTCAGGTCAAACGCATCGTCGTTCTTCCCGGGGCTTCGCTATCCCTGCAAATGCACCACCACCGCGCGGAGCACTGGATCGTCGTCCGCGGAACCGCCCGCGTCACACGCGGCAGCGACGTTTACCTGGTAAGCGAGAACGAATCCACTTACATTCCGCTTGGAACCCAGCATCGCCTGGAGAACCCGGGCAAAGTGCCGCTGGAGATCATCGAAGTCCAGTCCGGGGCCTACCTGGGCGAAGACGACATCGTGCGCTACTCCGACACCTACGGCCGCGGTTGAGGACGCTTGGCCAGAGGCCGAGCCGAGATTCCGGGGCCGGCAACGAAAGCAGGGCGGCGCCGGCTGGCGATGTGGTCTACGAGGTGCCCAAGGTGAAGTAGAAAGTGGCGCCGTAGCCCAGCGTGCTGTCCGCCCACACTTCGCCCCCGTGCAGATGCACCACCCGCCAGGCGATCGCCAGCCCGATCCCGTTGCCGGGAAACTCGGCCGGCGAATGCAGACGGTGAAACGGCAGGAACAGTTTGTCCTTGTAGGTCATGTCGAAGCCGACGCCGTTGTCGCGAACGAAGTATACGGTTTGGCCGTCGCGCGCCTTGGTGCCGAATTCGATCTTGGCGAGCGGCTTCGGCGCGGTGAACTTGACCGCGTTGCCTAGCAGGTTGTCGAGCACCACACGCAACAGGCGCGGGTCGCCCTGGGCCGAGATATCGTGGGCAACGGTGATTTCGAGCTTGCGCTCCGGATATGCGCTCGAGATCTGGTCGCACACCTCGCGCGCCATAGCGCTCAGGTTCAGCGGCTCGACGTGCAATTCCGATCGCGTCAGACGCGACAGCTGCAGCAGATCGTCGATCAGCCGCGCCATATTTGTGCTGGCGTTGATGATGCGGCTCAGGTAGTCCTTGCCGTTGTCATCAAGCAGGCGGTCGTAATCCTCGCTCAGGGCGTGGGCGAATCCCGCGATACCGCGCAGCGGCGCCTTGAGATCATGCGAAACCGAGTAGGCGAACGCCTCCAGCTCGCGGTTCGAGGCGCTCAGCTTGACGGTGCACTCATTCAGTCGGCGTTCGAGATCCTGGCCGAGCTGGCGCAACTGGTTCTCCAGAAGAACCCGGCTGGTGATCGTGGTGTGAGTGACGACAGCCCCGCCGGCAGGCCAGCCGAGGCTCGATGCGGTGAGCAGAAACCAGCATTCCTCATCCCGAACACGGCAAGGATATTTCATGGCGAAGGTCTCGCGCTTGCCCGCCAGCAGTTGGGTGATGCCCGCGCGCGCGCGCGCCGCTTCTGCCGCCGGCATGCCGACGACCGTCTCGCATGCGTCGAGATAGTTGGAACCGAGCCAGTAGTTCGCCTCGCGTGGGGCACCATTGTCTCGGGCAGCCTGGCGCCACGGCTCGTTGACCAGGAAAATCTTCCCGTTCCGGTCGAGCACGGCGATATTCGCGCGCACCGAATCGAGGATCGCGTGGCTCAGCTCTTCGCTCTCGCGCAGCATCTCTTGCGCCCTGACGCGGGCGGAGATCTCGGTTGCGATTGTGCACACCGCATCGATTTCGCCGTTTTCGTCGGCGAGCGGAAAGCGCACGGCGAGGAAATGGTGTTCACCGTCGTTAAGGATCACCGTATCCTGGGATTCGGTGGGATCGGATGATCGCAGCGCGGCAAGGTCGCGCTCGCGAAACAGGTTGGCGATGGGTGGCGCCAGCACTTGCTGTTCGGATTTACCGGTCACCGCGTCGGGATCGATCCCGAACACCTCGCCGAAGGCGGTGTTGGCGAACTCGTAGTGCCCCTTCAGGTCTTTCACCGTCACCAGCGCCGCCCGGTTGTTCATCATCGCCAGCAGGCGCATGCGGCTGCGCCGCAGACTGCGCTGCGCCTCGACCAGCTGAGTGGTGTCCACCAGGCTCAATATCGCGCCCGAGGCGGCATGCGCCAACAACCGGCAGGGTGTGACGCGCAGGCTGTAGTGGCTGCCGCGATGCTCGATCTGCTCTTCCAGCGGATGGTTGATATCGAGCACGCGCGCGATCTTGCCGGGCAATTCGGCGATGCCGTAAGGCACGAAGATCTCGCTCGTGACGGAGCCGACCGAACTCGCCGTGAGCTTGAATAGCTTGCCCGCCGGTTCGTTGTAGCGCGTGATACGGTTGCGCTCGTCCACGACGATGAGCGGATAGGGCACGCTGTTTTGGATATTTTCCAGGTCGGTGTTGGTTTCGGTCAGTTCGTTGGCCTTGACCTGCAGCTCGTCGTTTACCGTGGTCAGCTCTTCATTGGTGGATTGCAGTTCTTCGTTCGAGGTTTCCAGCTCTTCGTTGGTCGATTGCAGTTCCTCGTTGGCTGCCTGCAGCTCCTCGTTGAGCGCCTGCATCTCCTCGTTCGAGGTTTCCAGCTCCTCGATCACGGTTTGCAGGTGCTCGCGCGTTGAACAGCAGTTCGTCCTGCAATTCCTTGATCGCCACGTTCGACATGTCCACCGTGGCGTCTGCACCCTCTGCGCGGGGCCCGACCGAGACGGTGGACACCGACTCGAAGCACACCAGGAAGCGATCGGCCCCGCTTTCGCCGACGATCGGGTGAACCGCCAAGCGAACCGCCTTGTCTTCGTTCTGGGTCTTGTGCTCGCGCGGGCGTCCGAACGCCGGCTGCTTTTTTTGACGTGCGTTGTGCAAGAGCGACTGAACTTCGACGCGCCAGCTCTTCTTCACAGTATCCAGCAGATTCAGGCTCGGCCTGCCGCTCGGAAACTCGAGGAACGAGGTCGTATCGCCATGAGTGTGGAGGATCTCGATGTCGGAATTGACCAGTACGCTCGCCGGGACGTACAGGCGCGCCGCCGAGTCGAGCAGGGTTTCCTGGGCCGAGCGAGTGCGTTCCGGATGGCGCGAATCGTTGGCGGCGAGTGGCAGCGTGTTGTTGGCGAACGCCGGGGGCTTGGACAGGGTGCCGTAGCGGCGGAAGACCTTGGCCGAGCGATTAACCAGCTCGAACTTGTCGGGGTGGCTGCTGATGCTTTCGGATTTGCCCAGGAATAGGTAGCCGCTCGGGCTCAGGGCGTAGTGAAAGATCGGCAGCACGCTGTTCTGCAGCGATGGCTGGAAATAAATCAGCACGTTGCGGCAGCTAATCAAATCCAGGCGCAGGAACGGCGGATCCTGAATCAAGTCCTGGCGCGCGAACACCATGCGTTCGCGCAGTCGCTTGGCGACTTCGTAGCCGTCGCCCACCGGGGTGAAGTAGCGCTGCACCAGCCGCGGCTCGACCTCGGCCAGAGCCGCCTGAGTGTAGATTCCACGGCGCGCGATCGCCATCGCGTCGGTGTCGATGTCGGTGGCGAAGATCTGCAGGCGGATGGTGGCCAAGTCGTCCTTCAACGCCTCGGCGAACAGTATGGCGATAGAATAGGCTTCCTCGCCGGTGGCGCAGCCTGCCACCCAGACGCGGATTTCGTCCCCGGGGCGCTTCTTCTTGGCGATTTCGGCGATGATCTCCGACAAGACGAGGAAGGCCTCGGCGTCGCGGAAGAAGGCCGTGACCGAAATGAGGATGTCCTTGCACAGCCGATCCATTTCCTCTGGGTCGTGCGTGAGGAACTTGAAATAGTCGTCGAGGGTATTGAGCCGGTTGGCTAGCATGCGCCGCTCGATGCGCCGCCACAGCGTGGTCTCCTTGTACCCGGTGAAGTCGACCTTGGTGCGCTGGCGCACCTTGAGCAGCAGCTTCTTCAGCGTTGCCGGCGCCTTGTCCTGATCGTCCAGTGTAGCGGTGACGCCGCGTGAGCGGACCAGCAAGGCGATTTCCTCGGCGATCTGCGCCGGCGTCAGCACCCAGTCCACGTTGCCGGTATCGATCGCCGCCTGCGGCATACCGTTGTACTTGGCCGAGCCGGGCTCTTGCGCCATGGTGAAGCCGCCCGCAGCCTTGATCGCGCGGATACCGGCGGCACCATCGGTGCCGGTGCCGGAAAGAATGACGCCGATGGCATCCTCGCCGATGCTCTCCGACAGCGAGCTGAAGAACATATTGACCGACGGCCGCGGCGACACGCCCGCCTTCGGTGTCGCCAAATGCAGGCGGCCGTCCTTCAGGATGACATTGGCGTTGGCCGGCGTGATGTAGACCGTGTTCGGTTCCGGCGGGGCGTCGTCGGCGACCTCGCGCACCGCCATGCTGGTCTCGCGCTCGATGAGCTGCACCAGCAGGCTGCGATGGGTCGGCGAAAGATGCTGCGCGATGACGAAAGGAACGCCGAGGTCGGCGGGGAGGTTGGACACGAGCTGGGTCAGCGCCTCCAACCCGCCCGCAGAAGATCCGATGCCGACGACGAAATTTCGCTCGGCCAGGCTGATGGAATCCCCGCGCTCGGGCGCCGCATCGGCAACCGACGCGGCCTTGGCGCGAGACGGCAATTTCCTTGCCTTTGCTGATCGACGCTTGGTTGGCTGATCCATGTTTCCCTCTTACGCGAGTCCTGGGGTAGAGGAAACGGCCTGGGAGTTCAAACCTACAAGTATACATTGTGGCAGCCACCTGGCGGGAGGTACGTGCGGGCCTGCAGCAAGGCGCCAACGCGACTCGGGCAGGAGCGGATGACACACAGAAATCGGCGGCGCGGCTCGGCCCGCGATCCGGTCCGTGGAGAGCGAGGTAACGCTATGCGCGGACCCTGATGCCGGGCACGGCGGCGTGGGCTAAGATGTAGTGCGCAGCCGGCAGGAGGACCACGCATGGGGATACGGCAGCTTCTCGAACTGGATGGGTGCGTCGCGATTGTCACCGGCGGATCGCGCGGGCTCGGCCTGCAGCTCGCCGAGGCGCTGGGCGAGATGGGGGCTCGGCTTGCGCTGGTGGCGCGCAAGGGCGCGGAGCTGGAGCAGGCGCGGGCGCATTTGGGCACGCTCGGCATCGCGGCGGAGACATTTCCCTGCGACTTGACGGCGCCGGCGCAAACTGCCGATCTGGTGGGCCGCGTGCTGCGGAGTTTCGAGCGCATCGACATCCTCGTGAACAACGCCGGCACGAGCTGGGGAGCAGCGGCGGAAAGCCATCCGCTCGACGCCTGGCAGCGTGTGATCGACACCAACCTAACCGCTGTGTTCGTCCTTACCCGGGAAGTGGCCGAGCGCAGCATGATTCCGCGTCACGATGGCCGCATCATCAATATCGCCTCGATCACCGGTCAGCGTGGGATGCCGGTGGAAGTTCTGCGATCCATCGCCTACAACACGAGCAAGGGCGGGATCGTCAGTTTCACGCGCTCGTTGGCGACGGAATGGGGACAGTACGGCATTACGGTGAACTCGATCGCGCCGGGCTTCTTCAGCACCAAGATGAGCAAGGCGGTGATTCACCATGCCCGCGATACGATAGTCCGTGCCATACCGCTCGGTCGTCTGGGCGGGGAGGACGATCTCAAAGGTGTGGTGGTCTTGCTGGCCTCCGCGGCCGGCAAGTACATCAGCGGTCAGATCATTGGCGTGGATGGCGGCATGTCGGCGCTTTGACCGTTGCGTCTGCGCCACGGCCGGGGCGACACGAGCGGATCCGCGGCTGAGTTCCCCACGCTATCGTTCAGCGAGCTTCCGCCGGTGCCGGCATAGGTATGAAGCCGCACAACGATTCCAACGCGCCACGCTCTATGCGGCCGATCGACACCTGGGTTCCGCACAAGGATAGAAACAGGCCACCTTCGGCCGGCGCTTCTGCGCTTCCGGCCAGCCGCTCTAGGGCGTCGTCTGCTGCGAGGCTACCGGTGGCGTTGGTCACTCGACGAAGCACCGCGGCGAGGTCGCGGTCCAGCACCACGCCGCAGCCGTGTTCGGAGCGCAGGATCAGGCAACCCTCGCTGTCTAGCCATGCTTCACGCAACAATGTGACGCGCGCCCCGGTGTGGGTTGCCAGTGCATCATGAGCGTCGCCGCACAGGCTATAGACGAACGGTGTCTTTTCCAGTTCGACATACACGCGCTGCGGGCCGTTTTGAAAGAACCATGCGCCGCGCTCGTCGACCGCGTAGTTGCGGTCGATGAACTCGACGAGGCCGCGGTGGGTGATGCGCTCGCACCGTGCGTTGCGGGCGCCGATATACCATTCGCCGCGTGCGGAAAGGTATAGCCACCCATAGCAGTCCGGGACATCGGGCCACTTGGCGAGCGCGCGCAGAACCTCGGCATCCATGGCTGGTTCAGGCGCTCGCCGCGCGTTGCGGCGATCATTTAACATGCAGGCGCCAACACAGCAGGGAGGAAGCCACCATGTATCGGCGAGTGCTCTTGGCATACGACGGCTCTGAAAGCGGGCGCGCGGGATTGCTCGAGTGCGCCGACATAAACCATCTGCTCAATGCGGAAATCCATCTGCTCGCTGTCGCGCCACTAATGGCGGGGCTCTATATTACCGAGGGTTTCGTTCCGGATACGCTGCAAGAGGAGGAAAATCGACACTACCGCGCCGTGCTCGACGAAGGACTTAGCCTCCTGGCGCAAAGAGGTATGCAGGCGGAAGGGCATCTTGTCACCGGGGAGCCAGTGGACGAAATCTGCCGCCTCGCGGCCGACCTCGGGTGCGACTTGATCGTGGTGGGCCATCATCGCCACCAGTCGCTGCTGTCGCGATGGTGGAAAGGTTCGATCGGCGCTTCGCTCATCCAAGAGGCGCCCTGCAGCGTGTTGATCGGTATCGCGCGTTAGGCTTCCCGACGGATCTCTCGGCACAGCCAGAGTCGGCTTGCCCCGCCCCGGGCGTGCCGATTCTTGAGGCGACGAGACCGAGCCGGCATCAAATTTTCTTTTTCGTTAGAAAAATGTTTTTGTGCTGCATGGGGGTTTGCCGCTATGCAGCATCTTGCTCTTGGGAGGATATGAATCTATTATCAAATTTAGGCCTTTAATGATCCGTAGCGTCGCTTTGTGGTGCGGGATTGACCTGGGTGCGTCTTTTGCGCTTTGAATCTTTGCAGCGCGAAGAGGTGTGCCAGCGAGCAGCATATCGGGGTGAACAACGGAGCATGGCCTGGCGGATTCTAGCGTCGCGACGAATAGAGGCTGTTTGTCAAAACCACTGCAATATCAGAATGTTGAACTGGTTTATTCGCGCGATGGTTGGCAACTGAACTTCAAGTTACGGAGAGAAAAGAAAATGTATGCGCTCTTAAATGATCTACCTGAGTTCGGAACAAATTGGGGTCGGTATGTCGTGGCAATGGCCCGGGCCACCAACCGAGAAGTAGGCGAGATGAGTGAAAACCTCCTCATAGCCTCACAGATCGCTCTCCAAGGCGCGAAGGAAAACCCGGCCAGTCTGGTGCAGATGTCTGAGATCCTTCAGCACAATATGTCGTTGATGAATAAAGGCTTATCGGGTGCTCAGGCGAAGTTGACCGATTTCGGCTTTGATCAAGCGCAAGAGGGACTTAGGGCGCTGATTAATACCGTTTATGATGGGGAGGGCGAAAAGCTCTCAGGCTTCATGCGCCGCGAGGCGGAAGTCATGGAAGCAGTGGCAAACTTCAACGAACAGATCGAAAAGATCAAAGACGAGTTCGGATTCCACTTCAACACGCCGAACTACAAGCTGGTTCAAGAGACCGACTCGTTTTTGCTCTACCAGGTGCTGCCGCTCAAGAAAGGTGTCAAGGTGCGTGAGGATCTGAAGCCGATGATCCTGGTGCCGCCATACATGCTGGGCGTGCACATCCTTTCGTTCTTGCCCTACGACGACAAGAGCTACGCGCACTCCTATGCCAACGAGGGGATTCCCACCTACGTCCGCGTTGTCAAGAACATCTTCGATGAACCCAAGGTGCAGACGATGACACCGGAGGATGATTGCGATCAGACCTTCGAACTGTGCGCCAAGGTGAAGGCGCTGAATGGTGGCCAGAAAGTCACTCTAAATGGCACGTGTCAGGGCGGCTATATCTGCCTGATGAACATCTTGTCGGACAAACTGCGGGACGTCTGCGATGCCCTGATCACCAACGTGACGCCGGTCGACGGCACGTACAGCGATGCCATCAGCGGCATGCCGACAATGCATCACGACTTCATCACGACCACGCTGCCCAGTGGCAACAAAGTCGCGAACGGTTACCTCCTAAGCCTCGGCATGCGCTTCGTAGCGATCGACCGTGAGACGCCGCTGGTCAAAGTGCTGGATCAGGCATCGCTGCATAGAGCAACGGATCTGAACCCGGGCAAGACACCGGCGGCGCTGTTCCGCTGGCTGACCAAGGAGCGGGTGCATCTGCCGCTGGCGATCGCCAATATGAGTTCGCACACGTTCCAGGAGCCCATTGCCGAAGACGGCACCTTGCCGGTACCCTTATACGGCAAGCCGCTCAACATCAAGCACTTGATGGACTTGGGGATGCCGTGGTACCAGAACTACGCGATCAAGGACGATCTGGTAACCCCCGCGTGCGCGACAGCGGGGAACAAGCATCTCGAGGGCTGGAATCAGCTCGAGTCGGTCGCGTTCTTCGGTGGCCACGTCGCGGTTCTCACCAGCCCCTATGCGAAGAAGGCGCCAGTTAACGGCGAATTCACGGATGCCCTGGGCAACAAATCGCGTGGCCCAGTGAAGTTCCAGCTCGACATATCGGCCCCGAAACGCGCGAAAGCGTAAAGCAAAGCAACGTTGCGCAGGGCGCCCGCGAGGCGCCCTTTTTTTCGTGCCCGCTAATCCTCCCCAGTGCCGACGGGAACTCCCGCGACGCCGGCTGATAGGGGAGTGCTTTGTAGTCGCACGCGCACCGCCCCGGCGCGCCGTGCGCGGCGCCGCGCACAAATTCCGCCGACCCGCTGCTTCGATGCGCGCGGTGGTATAGAATGCGCACGAATTCACGCTTTGTCGAGCTGGAGCGCCCATCTGGAGCCACCTGAGGGTGGGCGGCGGCCGAGTATCAATAGCTTAGGCACGATTCATTCAGGAGGAAAAATGCAAGTTAAGGACAGCGTATTCATCGTTACCGGCAGCGGTTCCGGTCTGGGAGCAGAGACGGCCCGCCGGCTGGTGGCAGCGGGCGGCAAAGTAATTATCGTCGATGTCGCGAAGGATGCCGGCGAGGCCACCGCGGCGGAACTGGGGCCCAACGCCAAGTTCGTCACCACCGACGTCACCGATGCGGCGAGCGGGAAAGCGGCGGTCGATGCGGCGGTCAGCACGTTCGGCGGGCTGCACGGGCTGGTCAACTGTGCCGGCGTCGCGCCGCCGAAGAAGGTCGTCGGCAGAGAAGGCGCGCACGATCTCGAGACCTTCGTCCGCGTCGTCAATATCAATCTCAACGGCACGTTCAACATGATCCGCCTCGCCGCGGAAGTGATGAGCAAGAGCCAGCCGAACGCCGAGGGCGAGCGCGGTGTCATCGTCAATACCGCTTCGGTAGCTGCGATCGACGGGCAGATCGGCCAAGCCGCCTATGCTTCGTCCAAGGCCGGGGTCATTGGATTGACGTTACCTGTGGCACGCGAGTTGGCGGCCCATGGCATCCGCGTGGTTACCATCGCCCCCGGGATATTCGAAACGCCGATGCTGAAGGGCCTGCCGCCGGCGGCACAAGAAGCGCTGGGAAAGATGGTTCCGTTCCCCTCGCGCCTTGGGAGGCCGGCCGAATTTGCGGCTTTGGTGCAGCACATCGTCGAGAACGGCTATCTGAACGGCGAAGTCATCCGCCTGGATGGTGCGATCCGCATGGCGCCGAAGTGAGGCGACGCGGCGGCGGCATGCGATTTGTTCGAGTTCGAAGGGTTTATTCGAGGAGCTTATGATGAGTGAAAATGTTGTCATAGTCGGCGCGAAGCGGACTCCGGTCGGAGCTTTCCAAGGTCAATTCTCCGCGGTCTCTGCGCCACAACTGGGCGCGACCGCGATCAAAGCGGCGGTCGAACAGGCCGGTGTCAAAGGCGAAGAAATCGACGAGGCGCTGATGGGTTGCTGCCTGATGGCCGGCCTGCGCCAGGCGCCGGCGCGCCAGGCCGTGCTCGGGGCGGGCCTGCCGAAATCCGTCCCCTGCACGACCTTGACCAAGATGTGCAGCTCGGCGCAGAAAACCGTGATGATCGCCCACGACGAGATCTTGGCCGGCTCGGTCAATATCGCGGTCGCGGGTGGGATGGAATCGATGACCAATGCGCCGCACATCCTGACCAATGCGCGCAGCGGCTACCGCCTCGGCCACGGCCAGCTATACGACCACATGTTCTTCGATGGGTTGGAGGATGCCTATGAGCAGGGCAAACTCATGGGCGCCTTCGCCGAGTTGTGTGTCGAGAAGTACGGCTTCACCCGCGAGGCGATGGATGCGTTCGCGATCGAATCGGTCAAGCGCGCACAGCGCTCGGTGACCGAGGGCGTCTTCGCCGCCGAACTTGCACCAGTCACCGTGAGCGGTAGAAAAGGCGATGAGGTGATTAGTCTGGACGAGACGCCGATGAAATGCGATGTCTCCAAGATCGCCAAACTCAAGCCTGCCTTCAAGAAGGATGGCGCCGTGACGCCCGCCAACTCATCCTCCATCTCCGATGGCGCAGCAGCCTTCGTGCTGATGAGCGAATCGGAGGCCAAGCGCCGCGGCATCAAGCCGCTCGCGCGGATCCTTGGCCACAGCACGTACGCGCATGACCCCGCCTGGTTTACAACGGCGCCGGTAACTGCCTTTGGCAAACTATTGCAGAAGCTCGATTGGCGCGCGGGCGACGTGGACCTGTGGGAAATCAACGAGGCGTTCGCGGCAGTGACGATGGCTTCGATGCACGACCTCAAACTCACGCATGACCGGGTCAACGTCAATGGCGGCGCTTGCGCCTTGGGCCATCCGATAGGCGCCACCGGCTCGCGCATTCTGATTACGTTGCTCTACGCGCTCAAGGCACGCGGTCTCAAGCGCGGCATCGCGGGTTTGTGCGCGGGCGGCGGCGAGGCCACGGCGATCGCGTTGGAGGCCCTTTGATCCGACTGCGGAGGAATGACTCCGCCTCGCTCGCCGAGGCATCGAGGGAGCAGATGTAATGCTGATCGACAAAAAGCATATCGGCGCGAAAGTGCCGACGCACGCGGTCACCCTGACCGCGTGGCAATTGAAGTGGTTCGCCAAGGCGACCGGGGAAACCAACCCGATTTACTTCGACGAGGCCGCGGCGAAGAAGGCCGGACTGCCGGGCGTGCTGGCACCGCCGACCTTCTTCTTCTGCGGCGACATGGACAAGGACCGGCCCTTCGACTATCTGGAGGAAATGGGCTGCGACCTGGGCAAGATGCTCCATGCCGAGCAGCTATTCACTTACCACAAGCCGGCTTACTCGGGCGACACGCTCGAATTCGACGGCCAGATCACCGACATCTACGACAAGAAGAACGGCGCCCTGCAATTCATCGTCAAGGATGTCAAGGTGCGCAGGGGCAACGACGTGTTGTGCGATCTGCGTACCGTGATCGTGATTCGGGAGTGACGGAGGAACCATGGCGAAACCGAGTTTTGAAGCATTGAAAGTGGGTGACGAAATTCCCGCCTTCACCAGCGATCCCGTTTCCCGTCTGACCCTCGCGCTTTATGCCACCGGCTCCGGCGACCATCATCCCCTGCATCTGGATCAGGACTATGTCCGCTCCAAGGGCATGAAGGACGTGTTTGCCCACGGCATGCTGGGGATGGCCTACCTGGGACGCCTGCTGACGCAATGGGTACCGCAGGAGTCGATCCGAAAATTCAGCGTGCGCTTCACAGCAATCACTTGGATCGGCGAGGCTTTGGTGTGCACCGGCAAGGTGGTGGAGAAGGTCGAGCAGGGAGGGGAAAGGTGCGTGCGCCTGGAACTGACCTGCGCCAGCGACAAGGGCGAGGTGAAGCACAAGGGCGAAGCGCTTGTCGCATTGTCGTAACGCGGCAAGCGTTGGAAGTCAAGTCGGTATTCGCGGGACAACCGATCATGCGTACTCGATCGACATAGGCGCGCCGCCGTGCGGCATCGCGGCTGATGAATTGCCGGCGGCGAACTCAAATCTTCGGGAGATAAGCAATGAACAGTACTGAACAAGCAGGCGCGACGATCGGTAACTGGGCCGACATGCAAAAGCGCATGTGGGACGAGTGGTACGGCATGTTCACCAGCGCCGGGATCGGGCGTGGCGCCGCAGGCGATGGCGGGCCGGCGGCGGCAATGAAACAGGGCGTGGATGCTCTCAACCAGGGTACCAACGAAGCCGCGCGCGCACTGATGGAGCGGATGCAGTCCAGCCAGGGCGCGATGAACCGGGTGATGGAGTTCTTCCTCAAATCGTGGAAAGTCGTCGCGCCGAACCTCGATGCCGGCAAGGACTGGCGCCCCGACCTGCAAAACTTCGCAACCAACTGGGCGCAGGAAGCGACCGCGCTGCTCAATCGCAATCTGGGTATGGGCTCGAATTTCGGCGACATGACGCGCTCGATGGTTCAAGACTGGCCGGGAGCGTTGGGCCCCTGGATGGGCTTCCTGTCGCAGGCCAGTTCGATGGGGCACTTGGGCGAGGCAGCGCT
This sequence comes from uncultured beta proteobacterium, assembly GCA_963822375.1. GTDB lineage: Bacteria > Pseudomonadota > Gammaproteobacteria > Burkholderiales > Rhodocyclaceae > CAWGHV01. Next base: position 68,812 of record CAWGHV010000032.1, read on the forward strand.
GGGGGGGACCGCCGGGCTCACGCGTTTGTTGAACATGGGAACCGAAGTGCATCCGTTGCCCGGCTTGGGCGAACTGCCGCGCTTTGGGGTGAGCCGCGAAAAGAACGCCAAGATGATGCGGCTGTTCGACGCCTCGGTAGATCTGCGCAAGAGCAGCTTGAAGTTCCATACGGCTTTCGCGCAGGCATTGGCCAAAGCGGTGGAGGCCACGGTCGATCAGTTGGGAGATCTCGCGCAGAAGGGCGAAAAGATAACCTCTGTCCGCGATCTGATGCGCCTGTGGTTCCGCACGGCGGACGGATCCTTGATGCACACCTTCAACTCGCCCGAGTTCATTGATATCCAAAACGACTTCACCAAGGCGGGCCTGACACTGAAGATCAAGCAGCGCGAGGTCGTGGAGGACATGCTGCGCGCGCTCGATATGCCGACTCGAACGGAGCTGGACGATGCCTATAAGGTAATTCACGAGTTAAAGAAAGAGGTTCGCGCCATCAAGAAGGCACGAGGCGGCGCCGAGCGCGAAGCTGCGCCCAAGGCGCGTGCTTCGGGCTCCCGTGCCGGCGCGGCGAAAGGACAGTCAAAGGCGGGTTGATGTACGCAATATGCGCAACGCGTTCAAGGTGTGAATTCAACTAGACCTCTCGGAGGGCAGTAGCCATGTTTTCGTTTCCTATTCAGATTCTCCCGAGCGATCTCGCCGCTGAGGCCGCGGACATCAACGCCAAGATCAGCCGGGGGATGGAGAATCTCAATACCCTGAAGGACGAAGAGATCGACATCGGGAGTACCCCCAAAGACGTCATCTTCAGCCACGACACGGTGAACGTCTATCGCTATCACCCGACGGTCGAGCAAAGCAAGATCCTGAAGACGCCGCTGTTGATCGTACCGCCGCTGATCAACGGGTACGAGGTCGCGGACTTGCAGCCCGACCGCTCACTGGTGCGCAACCTGCTCGCCGAAGGGCTGGACGTGCATCTGCACGACTGGGGCTATCCACGCCCGGTCAACAAGTATTTGACTGTCAACGACCACATCAACGGCTACTTGGACGACGCCGTCGATTTCATCCGCGATTACCACGGCGTAGACAAGATCGCGCTGCTCGGCATCTGCCAGGGCGGCACCATGAGCACCGTCTATTCGACGCTGCACCCGGACAAGATCAGCCAGTTGATTCTCACGGTGTCGCCAATCGACTTCGCGGCCTACAAGGGGAAGTCGAAGCCTCACGAGGGCTTGATGTTCACGCTCGGCGCCGACGTCGATGTCAACAAGATGGTCGCGGCCTACGGCAATGTTCCGGCGGAGGTGCTCAACGTTTCCTTCCTGATGGCCTCGCCGTTCGTGCTGAACTTCGGCAAGTACGCCGACGTCGTCAACATCCTCGAAGACCGCAAGGGCTTGCTCAACTTCCTGCGCATGGAGAAGTGGCTGTTCGGCGGTCCCAACGCCGCGGGTGAGACCTACAAGGAATTCGTGCGCGAATTCCTACAGGGCAACAAACTCATCAAGGGCGAAATCGTGCTGGGCGGAAAGCGCGTTAACCTGAAAGACCTGAAGATACCGATACTGAGCATCTTTGCCGAGAAGGACCACATCGTCCCGCCGCCTTGTACCACCGCGCTCGGCAAATACGTCGGGACGAAGGACTACACGGAGATGATGATCAAGACCGGGCACATCGGCATCTATACCGGCGGGGCGTCGCAAAAGCTGTTGGCGCCGATGGTCGGCAAGTGGCTGCGCGAGCGCACCACCTGAACCGAAGGCAGCGTACAAACTTTCGCCGGTCGCGGTTTGCACCGGCCACAAACCCAAGGGCGGTGGGCCGCGATCCGGTCCGCCGCCCTTGCGTTTGTCTTCCTAGTCGATCTTTCGGTGTCGAAAGTCTGCGTGGCGGACCCGCGCCGCCGCGCCGCTACGCTACCAGAGTTTCCACCAAGGGCTGCGCTCGAATCCCTGAGCGAGGTAGGTGCTGCCGGGAAAGTTCTTGCGCATTACGCGCTCGGCATCGTCGCGCAGATCCTTCATCCCCAACCTCTCGTAGGCGCGCACCATGATATACAAGGCCTCTTCCAACGCCGGAGCCTCGGGGTAGGTGAGTAGCGCGTACTGTGCGCGATTCGCTGCCGCGACGTAAGCACCGCGCCGCAGGTAGTAGCGCGCCACGTGGACTTCATGAGAAGCCAGCGCGTTGAGCAGGTAGCGCATGCGCGCGGTGGCATCGTCCGCGTACTTGCTCTGCGGAAACTTGGCAACGAGTTCCTTGAAGGCATCGAAGGACTCGCGCGCCGATTTGGGGTCGCGCTCGGTCGGATCCTGCATCGACACGCTGCCGAACAAACCCATGTCCTCGTTGAAGGTGACCAGCCCCTTGAGGTAGTACGCGTAGTCCACGTTGGGATGGTTCGGATGCAGCTTGATGAAGCGATCGCAGGCGGAGATCGCCGAGGCCAACTCCTGGCTCTTGAAGTAGGCGTAGGCCACCTCGAGCTGCGCCTGCTGGGCATAACGGCCATAGGGGTAGCGCGACTCCAGGTGCTCGAAATACTTGATGGCGCGCTCGTATGACCCGCTCGTCATCGCCTCGCGGGCCTCGGTGTACAGCCTTTGCGCCGACCAGCCGGCGGTTTCGTCCTTGATCTCGGTACCCGCGCAGGCGCTAAGAAGCGCCGCGAGCAGGAGGCCGAGGAGAGCGGCTACACTACGCATCGATGATCGATGTTCAAACGCATTGCGCCGATTATAGCTCAGCCGCCACGGCCCCCCGTCCCTTGCAGGTAGTGGTCCCCGCGGAGCTTGCCGGGCTGCGCCTGGACCAGGCGCTGGCGCGTCTGCTGCCCGAACACTCGCGCAGCCGCTTGCAGGAATGGGTACGCGCCGGGCGCGTGCAGGTCGAGGGCGCCAGCGCCGCGGTGCGCAGCAAGGTTTGGGGCGGCGAGCGGCTCGTCGTCGTGCCCGAGATGGCGGAACAGGCTTGCGCTGATCGGCCGGAGCCGATCGCACTCGTACGCGTTCAACGAAGACGAGGCCGTGCTCGTGATCGACAAACCTGCCGGTTTGGTGGTCCACCCGGGCAGCGGCAACCGGGACGGCACGCTGCTCAATGCGCTGCTGCACCATGCACCTCAACTGGCTGCGCTGCCGCGTGCGGGAATCGTTCATCGTCTCGACAAGGACACCAGCGGCCTCATGGTCGTGGCCAAGACGGCGACGGCGCAGACCGACTTGACCCGGCAAATCCAGGCGCGCGCTGTCAAGCGGCTCTATCTCGCTCTCGTGACCGGGGATGTGGTCCGCGGCGGCTGCGTCGATGCGCCGATCGGACGGCATCCGACCCAGCGCACCAAGATGGCGGTGGCGGCTCACGGGCGCAACGCGCGTACCCACTTTCGGGTACTCGAGCGTTTCGGGCGCGCCACGCTGGTCGAGTGCGCGCTGGAGACCGGGCGTACGCATCAGATTCGCGTGCACATGGCGCATCTCGGCTACGCGCTGATCGGCGACCCGGTGTATGGCGCGCGGCGGCGGGAGTACGATGAGACGGGCTTTCGCCGCCAGGCGCTGCACGCGTATCGCCTGACCTTGATCCATCCGGCGCACGGCGTGGAGCGAACCTGGGAGGCGCCGCTGCCGCGCGACTTCGCCGACTTGCTGGATCGCCAGCGCGGCGAGGCCTGCCTGCGATGAGCGCGTGGATCGAGCCGCAGTGGCCGGCGCCTGCCGTTGTTCGCTCACTCGTCACGACGCGCGCAGGCGGGGTCAGCGTCGGCGCCTACGCGAGCCTCAACCTCGCCATGCACGTGGGCGATGATCCGCAGTGCGTGGCCGAGAATCGCACGCGCTTGACCCAGGTGCTTCCGGCCGAGCCGGTATGGCTGAACCAGGTTCATGGCACCCATGTCGTCGCCGCCGATCGCATCGCTCCGGGCGCTACGGCCGATGCCGCGATTACCCGGGATCCCAGTGTCGTGTGCGCGGTGCTCACCGCCGATTGCCTGCCGGTTCTGTTGTGCGATGTGGCAGGCACGGTGGTCGGTATTGCTCACGCGGGTTGGCGCGGTCTGGCGGGTGGCGTGGTCGAACAGACGGTGCAGGCGATGCGGGTTCCGGGCGAACGCCTGCTCGCCTACCTCGGGCCGGCGATCGGTCCCGCGTCGTTCGAAGTCAGCGACGACGTGCGCCGTGCATTCACCGCGCGTGCAGCCGAGGCAGCGCGGGCATTTCGCGCGGATGCGGCGGGTAAGTGGAAGTGCGATCTGTACGCTTTGGCGCGACAGCGCTTGTCGGCACTGGGCTGCACCGCCGTTTTCGGTGGCGGATTCGACACGGTGCGAGAACGCGAGCGCTTCTATTCGTATCGCCGCGATGGCTCGACCGGGCGCTGTGCGTCGCTGATCTGGCTGACGCACTGACGCAGACGGGCCTCGCCATTTCAGTGTCGGCTTGGAATGTAAGAGGAGCGGCCTCCCGGCCGCGAAGACGCTCGTCGCCGAGTGCAGCGCCGATTCGCGGCGAGGACGCCTCTCCCACACTATAATCCAACGCTTTTTTCCGGGCGAAGCGGATGACGTTGTTGGGCTGGATCATTGCAATGAGTCTGGCCGGCGGGGCGCTCAGCGTCGCCGCCGCCGCGGCGTTCGCCTTGTCGGCGCTCAGCCGCTGGGTTTCGGTGCTGATCAGCTTCGCCATCGGTGCGCTGCTCGGCGCCTCCTTCCTGGAGGTGCTGCCCAACGCCATTGCCAGCAGCGGCGACCCGGCCGCGACGACGGCCACGGTGCTGGCGGGGATTTTGGGGTTTTTCGTCCTGGAAAAACTTGTGCTGTGGCGCCACTGCCACCAGGAAGACTGTGAGGGCCACGAGTCGCCGAAGCCGGCAACCGATCATGGGCGCAGCGGCCTGCTCATTCTGATCGGCGACACCTTTCATAACTTCGTCGATGGCGTGCTCATCGCAGCGGCGTTCATGCAGAGCGTCCCGTTGGGGATCGTCACCGCGGTGGCGATCATCGCCCACGAGATTCCACAGGAGGTCGGCGACTTCCTCATCTTGCTGCATTCGGGCTATACGAAAGCGCGCGCTTTCGCGTTCAATCTGTTTTCCAGCTTGGCTACAGTGGTAGGAGGGCTGCTCGGCTACTATGCGCTGTCGGGCGTGCAGCAGGCGATTCCAGTGCTTTTGGCGCTCGCGGCGGCCAGCATGATCTACGTCGCCGTCGCCGACCTGATTCCCGGGCTGCACCGGCGTCCGGAACTCTCCGCCACCGTGCAGCAGGTCGTGCTCATAGGCTGCGGCATCGCCTCGATTGTCGCCGCCCACCACGTGGTCGAGCATTGGTTCGGTTGATAAGCAGCTTGTGAGAAAATCTATCGCGCATGGCGACGATCATGAATCGGTTTTCTCGTTACGTTTGCGCGCCTTGTGGCGTACACTTGTACGGGTCGCTCGTGCTGCTACTGTGCCTCGACATGGGCGCTTTCGTGACCGGGGTGGCTTCTGAGGGGCCGGCGTCCGCGGGACCGATACTCGGGCGTTGGAAATCGTAGGCATGTTTATCTGATTATCATTCGTCGCGGGGAGCTTAGAGATGGCAAAAAGAATCGCATTGGTAACGGGCGCATTGGGCGGCATCGGCACGGCAATCTGTCAGGAACTTGGAAAGGCGGGACACACGGTAGTCGCTTGCGATTTACCCGGTTTACCGCACAAGGACGCGTGGTTGGCCGAGCAGAAGGCGGACGGCTTCGACTTCGTCATCGCGGAGGCCGATGTGTCCGACTACGACTCATGCAAGGCTATGGTGCAGAAGGTGGAAAAGGATGTCGGCCCCATCGACATCCTGGTGAACAACGCCGGTATCACCCGCGACAAGTTTTTCCCGAAGATGGAAAAGGCCATGTGGGATGCGGTCATCTCGACCAACCTCGACAGCCTCTTCAACGTAACCCATAACATCTCGCCCAAGATGGCGGAGCGCGGCTGGGGGCGGGTCATCAATATCTCGTCGCTCAACGGCGTGCGCGGCCAGGCCGGCCAGATCAACTACTCCGCTGCCAAGGCCGGGTGTCTCGGCTTCACCAAGTCCCTGGCGCAGGAGCTGGTCGAGAAAGGCGTGACGGTCAATGCAGTGGCGCCGGGCTACATCGGCACCAAGATGGTCTTGGCCATCCGTGACGATATCCGCGAGACCATCCGCAACGGCATTCCGATGAAGCGCTTTGGCACGCCGGCGGAAATCGGCGGGCTGTGCGTCTATCTGGCCTCCGATATGGCGGGTTACATCACCGGCGCGACTATCAACATCAACGGTGGTCTTCACATGTGTTAACTCGCTGAGCAGGCTGGAGAATTGGCCCGGCTCTCAGCCGGGCCAATTTTTTCTTGCGGTGTATAATTGAATAAGGGGTGGTTTCATGTAGGAGGGAGCAAGGATATGTCTGTCGCGAGTAAAGACAGTGCAGTTGAGCAGCCGAGACTGATCAAGAAGTATCCCAACCGGCGCTTGTACGATACGCGGACCAGCGCATACATCACGTTGGCGGACGTCAAGGAGTTGGTCCTGCGGAATGAAGAGTTCCATGTCGTCGATGCCAAGACGAACGATGATCTCACCCGCAGCATCCTGCTCCAGATCATCATCGATGAGGAAGCCGGCGGGGTGCCGATGTTCACCAGCGACCTTCTGTCGCAGATGATCCGCTTCTACGGCGATGCGATGCAGGGCATGATGGGCAAGTACCTGGAGAACAACATCCGGGCGTTCACCGACATGCAGGGGAAACTGCAGGAGCAGGCGCGCGCGATGTATGGCGAGAACAATCCTATGAGCAAGGATCTATGGGCGCAATTCTTGAGCTTCCAGGGACCGGCCTTGCAGAGCATGATGGGTGCGTACGTCGAGCAAAGCCAGAAACTGTTTTCGCAGATGCAAGAGCAGATTCAGGCCCAGACGCGAACCTTGCTTGCTGGTTTCAAGATCCCGAATTTCAACGGTCCGGCGGGCGAAAACGAACAACAAGAAAGCGCCGAGAACAAGTAGCGCCTGCCGGCCGACGCCGGTACCGAAGCCTACCGGATGGCGCGCGTGACCGCTGCACTAGCGCCGAAGGTGGGCTTCGTCTGTCCTGGATGCCCGAAGCCTCTGGTCGATTCCAAAACGCGTCTTACCGCGCCCGGCGACTTGGTTTGGGCATGCGTCACCGATTCCGATGCTCATGGTCCCTTCACCGAGTTTGTCGCGAAATAGCGAAATGGGTTGCCTGCCTTGGCATCTATGCACGATACGCGCAGCCCGGCTTATGGCAACGCGCCCCACGTGAGGTCGCCGATGTCTCTCACGGGACAGCTGCGCAGCATCGTTGGCCGCGCGGCCGTGCTCGATGCCGAGGCGGAGATGACCCCCCACCTCGAAGACTGGCGCGGCCGCTACCGCGGGCGGGCGCGTTGCATCGTCAAGCCCGGAAGCACCGAGGAAGTGGCGCGGGTGGTGCGGCTGCTGACGCAACATGGCATACCGATCGTTCCGCAGGGCGGGAACACCGGTCTTTGCGGCGCGGCCACGCCCGACGGCAGCGGGGACGCGGTGGTGATCGCCATGTCGCGGCTCGCTCGAGTGCGCGCCATAGATCCGATAAACGACACGATCACCGTCGATGCAGGCTGCGTGCTGGAGCAGGTGCAGCAGGCCGCGGCCGCTGTCGACCGGCGCTTTCCGCTTAGCATCGCGGCGCAGGGAAGTTGCGAGATCGGCGGCAATCTGGCGACCAATGCCGGCGGTGTGCACGTCCTGCGTTACGGAAACATGCGCGACCTTACTCTCGGCATCGAAGTCGTGTTGCCGGATGGGCGGATATGGGACGGGTTACGTGGTCTGCGCAAGGACAACAGCGGCTACGATCTTAAGCAGATTTTCATTGGCGCCGAAGGCACGCTAGGCATCATCACCGCAGCGGTGCTCAAGCTGGTGCCGCGGTTGGAAACGCTTGTCGTGACATGGGCCGCCGTCGCCTCGGTGCAGGCGGCGGTGGACCTCCTTCAGCGCGTGCGCGGCCAGTTCGGCGACCGTCTTACGGCCTTCGAGTTGATTGGCCGTTCCGCCCTGGATCTCGTACTTCAACACATCCCGGGCACGCGCGACCCGCTTACGCGGCGTCACGAATGGTACGTGCTGATCGAGGTCTCGGATACGCTGGCTACGAGCGCGCATGTCGATGCGCTGGAGGCGCTTCTGGCCGCGGAAGTCGAACGCGGAGCGGTGATCGACGGAGTGGTGGCCCAGAGCCTGACGCAGTGCGACGCTCTATGGAGACTGCGCGAGTCCATCTCCGAGGCGCAGCGCATCGAAGGTATCAGCATCAAGCACGATGTCTCGGTGCCGGTGAGTCGGATTCCGGATCTCTTCGAATCCGCCGGCGCCGATCTGGCGCGCGCGTTCGGTAGTGTGCGCGTCGTGCCCTTCGGCCATATCGGCGACGGCAACATCCACTACAACCTGTCGCGCCCCGGCGCGCTCGAGAACGCCCAATTCATCAGCCAGACGTCGCGCGCCAACCGCATCGTGCACGATATCGTCGCGCGTCTCGGCGGCAGCATAAGCGCCGAGCACGGGCTCGGGCAGCTCAAGCGCGACGAGATTCGACACTACAAGAGCGAGGTCGAGTTGGACTTGATGCGCGCCGTCAAGCGCGCGCTCGATCCGAACAACCTGATGAACCCGGGCAAGCTCCTCTGATTCCGCGCTGCATTCGACTGCTCCAATCTCGGTTCGCCAGCGATCGCCGGGCCGACCGTATTGCGCATCTGCGGCGTTTGACCACGCTGAAAGGTCTCGGTAGACTGCGTGAAGCTCGGGGTGTAGCGCAGCCTGGTAGCGCGCTTGCTTTGGGAGCAAGATGTCGGGGGTTCAAATCCCTCCACCCCGACCAGTGCGCCTCCCCGTATGACTCGTTCGTTCGACCGCCCGTAGCTCAACCGGATAGAGCACCGGCCTTCTAAGCCGGGGGTTAGGGGTTCGAGTCCCTTCGGGCGGGCCAGATGACGCTGGTTGTCGTCGACGCGTTTTTCAGTGGTGGCTGTAGCTCAGTTGGTAGAGTCCCGGATTGTGATTCCGGTCGTCGTGGGTTCGAGTCCCATCAGCCACCCCAAAAATCAACAAGTTACTGCCAAATCTCGCTGACCTGTCTAATATTTTGGCAAGTGTCTAAAAAACTTGACCGCAGGGCGGCCCGCAAAGGGTCTCATTCGACGGCCTTACCTTTGCGCAGCCGTCGGCGATCATAGACCCGCTCCGCGGTCGATTCGGTCAGGTGTCCGCTGATCTCGGAGGCCTTGCGACCCTGCTCCTTCATCTTGGAAATCCCCTTGGCACGCAGGTCGTGAAAAGTGAATCGCTCGTGTCCCGCCGCATTCCAACGGACCTGCAGGCGATTCCACATGGCTTTGAATCCTGCATCGGTATACGGCTGTCCGGCGCGGTTGCAGAATAGGTACAGGCTCGTGACCTTGCGTCGCAGACTCTTCGCGTACTCGATCCCTTCGAGCAAGCTCGGCGTCCACTCGACGAGAACTCTGACCTCATCGTTTCGCTTCTTCTGAGCGAACTCGATGCCCTCGTCCTTGAGTTGCGAAAGGTGCAAATCAAGCACGTCCTCGCGGCGCTGATTCGATAAGTAAGCTACGTTGGCGATCGCGGCGACCGTCTTGGCGCCGCGACCTTGTGACTGCGCGAAGTGCCAGAACTCGTGCCATTCGCCATCGGTGACGAGCCCGTGAGTGTGGTCACGTGATTTGATGGCGCGATGTTCACAGTTGGTGATGGTTCTGTGGGGTATGCAGAAGGCGCAACGCCGGGGAATGAATCTGGCGTTGTCGGTGGTGGAGCTCCTGAGGGTGTAGTCAGAACGGTATGTCTTCGGGATGGGTCATCGGAGGGGATTGGCTATTGGCGGCGTCCTGTAACGCGTAGAAGCGGTAAATCTGCTCACCGTAGTGCGCGTCGAAGCGATCGACGAGTTCGCAGAGGGAGTGATAAACAATGACGGCCGCGGCGTCATCGAGCACTGGCGGATTGAGCGTGACCGTTACGGGATCGGTGCGCATGATGGAGGGTGTTCTCATCGGCTCGCACTCGCCCGGCGAGGCGATACACTATCCGGCGGAGCAAAGACCTCCAGGTAGAGCTTCTCGTCGAGCAGCGGCAACTCACGCTGCGCCGCCGCCGCCAGGAGTTCGGCGGCCAGCGTGGTCAGGATGCGGTAGTTGCCGGCGGCGTGATCGCACAGCGTATGGCGCAGCGATGGCGTCATCAGGCTGGCATTGCCGGCGTCGGCGAGCAGATGATCGAGGCAGGCGAGCAGTTCCTCGGCAGGCGTGCTCGGTCGCCAGGCGGGTGCGGATGCGGCTGCCCAGCGGGATCAGATCCTCGCGGCGGAGTTTCTCGATCAGGCGTGCATCGCCGGCCAGCACCACGCACAGCAGCGGCTGCGAATCGAAGCGGGCGCTGGCCAGCAGGCGCAGCTCGCGAGAGCGTGGCCGGGCCATCTCCTGCGCCTCGTCGACGAGCAGCACCGGACGACGGCGCGTCGACTCCAGATGCGCGAACCACGTCTCGCGCAAGGACTTGAAGCCGCCCCAGCGGTTATGGGGTTTGAGCGGCACGGCGAAGATATCGCCCAGTTCGCGGTAGAAGTCCACCAGGGTGCTCTGCGGATGAGTGATCACGCCGACGGTGACATCCGGCAAGCGCGACAGACGCTCGGCCAGCAGGCGCAAGGCCACGCTCTTGCCGGTGCCCGGATCGCCGTGGATCATCGCGAAGCCGCCCTCGCGGATCTGCGCCTGCTCGATGCGCCAGCAGAAGTTCTCGACCTTGGGCGCGCACATAGATCGCCTCGGTGGGCAATTCCGGCGAGAAGGGATTCCATTTCAGCCCATACAGGGCCAGCAGTGTTGGGTTCATGCGGCCGTCCTTCGTCAGTGGGTGGGCAGGTACGCCGGCGGCAGGCCGGTGGCGGCGTACTCGGCGAGCAACTGGCGCAGCAGCGGCGCCATGCCGGAAGGCGGTGGCGGCAGCGCATCGCTCGCCCGGGCGGCGCTCGACGCCAGGCCCGGCGCTGGCCATCGGCGTTGGCCGACTTGTCCAGCGGGTGCATCGGGCACAGAGCATCGGCGCCGGCGCGGGCATCGACCAGGTCGACGCGGGTCAAGTCCCAGCGGGCATAGCGCAGATGCACCACGCTGAGGTGGCGATAGCGCGGCGGGAATCTCGAAGCGCGCGCCGGCCAGGCTCACGGTGCCGTCGGAGCGGCGTTGCCGGCGCGCCACCTCGATGCGAAAGGCCGCCGCCAGCTCCGCGTGCCGCGGGGCAGTCGCGCCGCACATTGGGGCCGGCCAGATAGCGCGCCAGCGGCGTGGCGCCGATCTCGGAATGCAGCGTGCGGTGATATTCCTGCTCGACCCAGGCTTGGGTCGCCTGATTGAGCAGAATCGAGCGTCAGGGCCTGCTCGCCTTCGAGCATCGCCATCAGGCGGCCCTCGACGCGGCCCCAGAACGATTCCTGCTTGGCATTCTGGTACGGCGAGTACGGCAGCGTCGTCTGATGCACGATGCCCAGGGCGGCCAGCCCGGTGACGGTCTCGTCGGCCAGCATGGCCGCGCCGTTGTCGGTCATCAGCGCGCGCGGCAGACCGCGCTTCATGAACGCCTGCGACAGGCCATGCACCAGGCTCTCGGCGGTTTCGTCGAGGTACCACTGCAGGTGGCAGACCAGACGCGAGCGGTCGTCGATGACGCCCAGCAGCATCGGCTTGACCCAGGCGCCGGCGCGCGTCAGCACCTTGCGCGAGGCGTGGTGGAAATCCAGATGCCAGAGGGCACAGACGTGATCGACCTCGAAGCTGCGGACCTCCAGTTGTTCGAGCCGGTCGCGGGCCAGCAGCGCGCCGTCGGTGGCGCGTTTGGGGCGGGCCTGACGGAACATGCCTTGGGCCTTGAGGTAAGCGCCGCACCGTCGGATACGACGGAGCAGCGACATCGCTGCCGCCAAGGCGACGCGCAGGTTGTCGAAGTGCAGTTGCAGCGGTCCAGCCCGGATGCTCGCGGTACTGGGTCGTCAAGGACGTCGATGGCCGCCGGCGTGAGGCTGGGGAAGCGGCCGACGTCGCCGCGCAGCCGATTGCGCAGGGCGGCCACCGGATCGGCCGCGCCGCGGGCGGCGTAGTACCAGCGCTCCAGCGTCGAGACGCCGAAGCGGACGTCCAGGCCGGAGAGCGGATGACGCCAGGTCTTGGCGGCCAGTGCGATCGAGTGCCGCGTGCAATTCGCCCTCGGCGCCGGCGGTGCGGCGAGCAAGGGGCCGATGATCGAGAAGCGCAGCCGCGCCCAGCGATCACGTTGCGGTGGATCCGTAATCAGTATTCAAGAAGGTCTCCCGGTGAGGCGGCGCCGGCGGCATCGCGACTGGGAGTGAAGGCTACAAACCCTCGCCGTCGCTTGGCTATGCGCATCCTCTGCGGGTGATCAGCGCCCCTCTCGGACGCGATCAGGGCGCGGACGGTGAGCGGGCGAGAAAGAGCAGCAGGCGCAGCAGCGGCTCCGCCGTCTCGCCGGCAAAGCGCTCGAGAAGTTCGCCGGGGAGTCGATGGGTCGCGACCGGCGGCATGAAGCGCGCGCACCGCGCCTGCCACAGCGGGGTCAGCGGAAACTCTGTCTGCCACCACTGGCGCCAGCGTTCCAGGGTGCGGACCGGAATCGCCAGCGCTCGGCCGTCCGCGCCGCCGCTGGTGTCTGCCCGGCATGCCGGGCAGACACCAGCACCACCGCCAGCGCCAGGTATACGCGCCGCCCGAGAAAGCGCACCGACATCGATGTGCAGCGCTTGCGGCACACGGTGCAGCAGAAACTGAAGCGCATGTCGTAATCGTCTCGAGCTTCAGGCAGACATGCTCGTGGCTTGCGCGGATAGTTGGCGCAGTGCAGAACACCATCGCAGACGAAACACCCGCCAGCACGCGCCTGCGCCGCCAACTCTTGATCAATGCGAACAGCAATCGAAAAAACTTGGGGTCTTGCAGCAGGGCATGGCACACTTGGATGGTCTCTTGGCTTGGAAACCAGAGACTCCCCCAAAGGGTCCGTTTGTTCAAGTTCCCCGAGGGGGATCACCCCTCGACCATCACGCTGCTTGATCATACCGGGCAAATGCCATCAAGATTGTTGACCGTGCTCGAAAGAGAGCATTGCCCGCGTTTGCCATCGTCGTCGCGATGTCCCGGCACCGCCTGGTCTGCACCCAAGACCGTCACGCTGTCGGTGCCCGACATCAATTGCGCGGCCTGTACCATCACGGTGAAGAAGGCGTTGGGCAAGGTGGCCGGGGTCGCCAAGACCGAGGTGCGAACCTGGACAAGCGTGAGGCGACCGTCACTTTCGACGATTCCCGTACGAATGTTGATGCCCTGACCCGCGCGACGCGGGATGCCGGCTATGCCTCGCACGCTCGCGGGGAGCGCCAAGTGAGCAAGGTGATCCTGCAATCGACCCTCACTTGCCCGAGTTGCGGACATGCCAAGACGGAAACCATGCCGACGGACGCGTGTCAATGGTTCTACGAATGCGAGCAATGCCACACCGTGTTGAAGCCGAAGCCGGGTGCCTGCTGCGTCTACTGCTCCTATGGCTCGGTGCCTTGCCCGCCGATCCAGCAACGCGACGCAGGAAGCCAGCACTGCTGCGCGAGCGAAACAAGCGTCGGTGAGACCGGTAGAACGGTGTTCGGCACACATGTCCGTCAGCACTGCTGACAGACGAAAAAATGCCCGGGCAACCGTGAGGCTGCGCCGGGCGAGGGAAGGAACTCGATCAGGGGTACGAACCCGAAGCACCGCGGGGCAGCGCTTCGGGGATTCTCCAGGCGGCGTGGGCCAACTCCTTCCAGTCGCCGGGGGCCAGCTCGATGAGCTTTCCGCCCAACGCCTCGAACTCGGTGGCACGGTCGTAGTCTTCGACGTGCTGCGAAAAGTGCGCATGCGGGATTGGGGTCAGGATTGGTGGGATTGGTGGGGTCAAGTCTTGCTTCTTGCGCACCGTCTGGCCGGCTAGTCGCAGTTTGCAGCTACTTGGGTACTCGAAGGACGGACCTAAGTGAAAACGCGCTGAGCTCGGTCGCAAAATCGATCGCCCCTGCGGAGACGCGACTTCATGGGAAGTTGGCATGGTGGCGCCTCCAAGAACAGTGACGGCGAGTATGGCGGCTTTCAGGCAGGAGGGCAAACGAACGCCTGCCACGGGCGACCGTGGGGCAGTACCCAGCCCCCTCAGCGCAGCCGCGCCAGCGCCTCCATCGCGCCCACCACATCCGCCTCGGTGTTGTAGAAGTGCGGCGCGACGCGGATCACCGCACCCCGCGCCGACACGATGAAACCGGCCTCGGCCATCTGCTTTTCCACGGCAGCCGAGTCCGTCACCTGGATCGCCGTGCTCGACCCCTTGCGCCGCGGATCGCGCGGGCTCGTGTCAGACCGTTGTAACGATCCAGCTTGGGCGAACCGACCACCCAACTCGCCTTGGCCAGTTCCGCCAGCGGAACCATTTTTCCCTGATTGTTGCGTACCGACAGCTTGAGAATATCGGCGGGGGTTCGACGCGTCGTGGCTTCCGCCTGCATCTGCACGCGCAGGATGCGCCCCTCACGCGCGAAGTCGTTGATGTAGGCCACGCCCAATGTGGATTGCAGCGTGTCGTTCAGATCGGCGGCAGACACGCCCAGCGCTTCAGCCTTCA